>NZ_JBNPUO010000002.1:0-853107 GCF_051168215.1 Bradyrhizobium sp. HKCCYLRH2015
GGAGACGATCATGTCGGAGCAGAACGCGGAGAAGCGCCCGATTACTCCCGGCAAGATAAAAGCGGCTCGCCGGTTGATCAGCAAGCTATTGACATAGCTTGTGTTCAACGGTGCCGGTCGGTCGTAGCGCGTGCCGCGTTTGCGATTTTTGCCTGCGAGATCATTGCTATTCGTGGCACTCATCGTAGCATAGCGAACACAAGCGTATGCGAGCGAGAGGTCTTATTCAGTAGCTTGAAACACAGGACCGAGCGCGAAGCTTAGTCGAGCAACGGCGCTAGCTGCGACGATGATCGAGCGCTCACTAGGTCGCGCTCAGCTCGCGAGCGCCTGTCTGAGATCGTCGATTAGATCTTGCGTCTGCTCCAACCCGATATTCAGGCGGACCAAGCGTGCTCCATAGGATCTCGAATTCGAACCGTCTTCCGGGTAAGCCATGACGAGACTGGTCGTTCCGCCCCAACTGTACCCAATACGAAAGAGCCGGAGGGCGTCGACGAATCCGGCAACGCGCCTCGCATGCCAATCCTCTGCGAACACGATCGAGAACACGCTCGCGGAGCCGGTAAATTGGTTTCTCCATATCTCGTGCCCCGGGCAGTCTGGAAAAGCCGGATGGAGAACCAGGGCGACTTCCGGCCGTTCCTTCAGCCACTGAGCGATAATTAGGGTGGAGCGCTCGAGGGCATCGAGGCGGACAGCCAGTGTTTCAAGTCCGCGCAACGCCAAGGCGCAGTCGTCAGGGGACACCGCAAGCCCGAGCAGCCGGTTCACCGAACCTACCCGTTCGTAGGTTGCCTCGTCCCGAACGGAGACCGTGCCGAGCAGCAGGTCGCTATGGCCGCCGACATATTTAGTCAGTGCCTGGACCGACACGTCCACGCCGGCGGCGAAGGCGTCGAACAGTATGCCTGCGGCGTAAGTATTGTCGAGCGCAACGGGCACGCCATGTGCGCGAGCAGCCGCCACAATGGCCGGCACGTCCTGGACCTCCATCGTGATCGAGCCAGGGCTCTCGCACCAGACAAGGCGGGTTTCAGGCCGGATCAGATGCGCCAGGTCGCCGCCGATCATCGGTGGATAGGTTTCGACGGAGATGCCCAAACCTTGCAGGAGCCCGGGGCCTAACTCCTTGTTCGGACCATAAGCGCTCTCGGGCACGAGAACATGCGATTCAGCGGTGCAAAACGCGAGGTAGACAAGGACGAGAGCCGCCTGTCCGCCCGGGACTACAAAACTATGCCGCGCGCCTTCGAGGTCGGCGATCCGCAGGCCGAGTTCGAGCACGGTCGGCGTTCCGTAAAGGCCGTAGGTGTATCGTCCAGATCGCCAATCGTCCCGGACGTCCGCCAGGCGCTCGAACACCACAGTCGATCCCCGGTGAACGGCGGGCGCCAATGAGACAAAGTCACTCGGCGGCTCAACCTCTGGCTGGATAAGGCGCGTGCGCCAGTCTCGTCTGTTGCCTGATCGGCCGCGATCCACCATCGCCTCCCCTTCGGTCGAGAATTTCTCCGGGTCAGCCTGAGGGCCAATCAGATCAGTCGCGGCAGGCCTGGCTGGTGGGACTATTGCTCCGGCACAGTTCGCGGCGAGGTTCCGTCGATGTCAGGACGGAAAGCGCAAAGCTCCGAAACGAACCGGTGTTTGGAAGCGCGGCGCGAGGCCGCATACTACCCTTCCAATTCATAGATATGGCCTTCAAGCCAATTGCTTCAAGTCCCCCGACACACCGTAGAACCAGCCCCTGTCTATTCTGAGGTGGCAATGTCGATACAAGGACACGAAGTGATCATCGCCGGCGCCGGGCCGACCGGGATGATGCTGGCAGGTGAGTTGGCTCTGGCGGGGGTGGATGTTGCGATTATCGAACGGCGACTCAATCAAGATGTCGAGGGTTCCCGAGCCAGCGGCCTGCACCCGCGCGCCATAGAGATTTTGGACCAGCGAGGCATTGCGGACAGGTTCCTCGCGCAAGGGAAGAAACACTACGCGGTGGCGGTCGCCGGCATGATCGTCGATGCCAGCGATCGTCCGACCCGCCACAATTACACGCTCGGTCTTTGGCAAGAGAAAATTGAGCGCGGGCTCGCCGGCTGGATCTCCGAGCTTGCCGTGACGGTTTACCGCGGCTGCGAATTGCGGACCTTCGTCGATGGCGGAGAATACGTAGAAATCAAAATGGCCGACGGGCGAGCGCTCCGCTGCAGCTACCTGGTCGGGTGTGATGGTGGACGTAGCCGCGTGCGGAAGATGGCCGGCATCCGATTTCCCGGATCGGATCCCCAGACAAGTTATCTCATCTTCGAGGCCGCCATGGCCGATCCGCCTCTCGGTATCAGGTATGGCGAGCGCGGCTTATATGCACTTGGGCGGTTCGACGATGGCCCCCGCGTGCGCGGCGTCGCAACAGAAACACAGCTGGAGCGGGGTGAAAGCCCGGACGAGGAGGCTCTCAAGATTGCGCTCGCGGCTGGCTATGGATCGGATCTAGGGGTCAATGACGTCACGTGGGTGTCGCGGTTTACCGATGCGGCGCGGCAGGCAGAGTCCTATCGAAAGGGACGCGTCCTACTGGCAGGGGATGCCGCACATGTCCACTCGCCCGTGGGAGGGCAGGGCTTGAACGTTGGCATGCAAGACGCCGTCAACCTCGGATGGAAGCTTGCGCAGGTGGTGAAGGGGATATCATCCGATGCCCTCCTGGCCACCTATCACGAGGAGCGGCACCCCGTCGGGGCGGCGCTGCTCGAGCAGACGCTGGCGCTTACCGCACTGAACCGAGGCGATGATCGCACGACCGCGCTCCGCGGGCTTATGGCCAAAGTCATGCAGATGGATGAACCAAGGAAATGGTACACCGCGACAATGTCGGGCCTCGACATCCGATATGGTGACGAGGGGACTCACCCTCTGCTTGGTCGCCGCATGCCCGATCTGGACATTAGCATTGGCGACGGCCAGGGGCCCGCTCGCATATTCGAACTCCTGCACGAAGCCCGACCGGTGCTGGTCAACTTCGGGACTCCAGGCTCGCTCTCAATTGGTCGATGGGGCCGCGTCCGGCTGATAGATGCACGTTTTGAAGGTGTGTGCGAACTGCCGGTGATCGGTACAGTCCCATCCCCGTCCGCCGTCCTCATCCGTCCTGACGGTCATGTCGCTTGGGTCGGAGACGGAACCGACGCTGGTCTCGTGGACGCGCTGGGAACGTGGTGTGGAGACTAGAAGAGAACGTGTCAAATCCGGACGAAATCATTAGGGAGGGAAAGGGCAACGCGCGGGCACTCTCGGGACGAATGTTCGGCGGTTGCCCCTCTCAGCCACGATTCGAAAAGCGTTCAAATGCGGTCAGGCGCTGCAGCCGGGGTTCGACGTCGCAGAGATAGACCTCCTCTCTGAGAAAGGCGATCTCGGCTTCGATGGCGGATTGCTGGATGTCGATATACCAGGACTTCGGCCGGCCATCGGTGCCGTCGGCCCACCGGTACCCGCGCTTCTTCAGGGTATCCTTGAGGCCGAAGGGAGACTGCTCCGCCCACACCCTCATGATCGGCTTGCGCGCCGTCTGGAGTAGGGCAGCCAACGCCGGGGCCCCCGTCGTCGGCAGGACGAAATCCAGGACCTCGAGCAGAGCGTGGCAGTCGTCAACGGCGCGATGGGCCTGGTGGAAGAATCCGGCGCCGTGCAGAAGATATCCCAGCTGCGCGCCGGCGAAACCGTGTGAGCGCCAGTCGACCTCGGTCGCGCTGCAGCCCCAGGCCTTACGCTCGAAAATCGGCCAGTAGCGCTCGGCGAACCGCCGGTCGAAAGCCGCGTTGTGGGCAATGACGATGGCCGCGCCGGCGACGAACGCCGATACCGCGTCCGGATCGATACGCTGTCCGGCGACCATCTCGTCGGTGATGCCGGTGAGCGCCGTCACCTCGGCGGAGATGGGGCAGCTGGGTTCGTGGAGGGCGGAGAAGACGCTCCTGACTCCGACAATGCGACCTTCCCGGGTGTAGTCGAATGACAACATGCCGAGTTCGATGATCTCGTCCCGGGAGTGGTCGAGGCCGGTGGTCTCGGTGTCCAGCAGGACGGCCGTCCTGACCTCCTCTCCGATGGCGGCAGGGGAGGGGGCTCGGGGGACAAGCCTGCGCAGCACCCGGTAATCGGGCGATTGGGCGAGGGCATCTGCCATGGCCGCCAAGTCGGCGGCCTCGTCAAAATGGTGTCGGTGGAATCGCGGCGCGGCAGTCATGACGCGCCACCATACCCAAGCAAATGACCACCAGGTATCGGAGAGTCAGGCGATTCACGGCCATTTTCGGCCCACCTCCCGCCGCAAGGGCTGTGCGAAGAGGATCGCCTGATCTGCCGATTTTGATCGGCCGCCATGTCGGAACCCGGCGCCGTCATTCGTCTTGAATCTGGACCGTTGAAACCGGAGTTCCGCGTACATGGCCCCCCGCGCCAACTGGAAAGGCTTCCTGCGCCTGTCGCTCGTCACCTGCCCGGTGGCCCTCTACCCGGCCACGTCCGAGTCCGAGAAGATCAGCTTCAACCAGCTAAACCGGACGACGGGTCACCGGATCAAGTACGTCAAGGTCGATGCCGACACCGGTGAGGAGGTCCCCAACGAGGACATCGTCAAGGGCTATGAGCTCGAGAAGGGCCAGTACATCGAGGTCTCGAAGGAAGAGCTCGAGGAGATCGCCCTGGAGTCCACGCGCACGATCGAGATCGACGAGTTCGTCGACAAGACCGACATCGACCCGCGCTACCTGATCCGCCCCTACTATCTGCGCCCGGATGGCAAGGTCGGCCATGACGCCTTCGCGGTGATCCGTGAGACCATCCGTGAGATGAACAAGGTCGCGATTGGCCGGATCGTGCTCACGAACCGCGAGCACATCATCGCGCTGGAGCCGATGGACAAGGGCCTGGTCGGCACTCTGCTGCGATACCCTTATGAGGTGCGGTCGGAGCAGGAGTATTTCGAAGAGATTCAGGACGTGAAGATCACGAAGGACATGCTCGACCTCGCCCGGCACATCGTGAACCAGAAGGCCGGGACGTTCACGCCGGAGAAGTTCGAGGACCACTATGAAACCGCGCTGGTCGACCTGATCAACCAGAAGCGTGCGGGCAAGACGATCCGCCCGAAGGACCGGCCGAAGGGGGAGAACGTGGTCGATCTGATGGAGGCGCTGCGCCGCTCGGTCGGGCAGCAAGCGCAGCCTTCGGAGGCGGCCAAGCCCGCGAAGAAGCCGAAGAAAGCTGCTGCCGGCCAGAAGGAGATGTTGATGCCGATCGCCGGCAAGAAGGCTGCCGCCAAGGAGACACCGGCGAAAAAGCCAGCCGCCGGCCGTCAACGGAAATCCGCTTGAAGCATCCCGTAACTCCGGACGGGCGCTACTTCGTGGTCCGCGGGCGCCTTTGGCGAATGGCTGATCCGAGGCTTGGAGAGACCGAGCGCTCCGATCTGACGCGCCAGCTGATGTCGGCCAGGCGCGCCGTTCGAGCGGCCAAGATGGCGGAGGACCCTAACGACGAAGCCGCGGCACACCGCGCCGTGGACCAGGCCAAGAGAGCGCTGGGGGAGCGGGGGCCGGTCTGGTGGACGGACGGCTCGCCCGATTTCAACCGCCACATGGCGAAGAACACGCCTTACGTCACATGGTACGCTGAAGTCTCACGATCGTGCAGGTAACCTCCCGTGCCACGTAAGCTGAAGACCTATCAGACCTCGCTCGGATTTTACGATCTCGCGATCGCTGCGCCGTCCATGAAGGCCGCGCTCGAAGCGTGGGGCGCCGGCAGCAATCTTTTCCATCAGGGAGCGGCCAAGGAGACCGACGATCCGGATATCGTCGCCGCGACCTTGGCGAAGCCAGGCGCGGTGCTGAAACGCCCGGCCGGGTCGAGCGGCCGCTTCGCCGAGCATGCCGACCTGCCTGACCTAGACGACGGGTCCGCCAGCGCGAAAAGAAAGCGGCCTCCCGCAGCGAAGAAGAGGACGGCTCCCGCGCTCAGCGTCGAAGGGGCGCGCAAAGCCGCCGCGGAGTTCGAGCGCGAGCAGAAGAAGCGCGAGGCCGAACGGCGCAGGGAAGAGGCGGCGCGGGAGAAGGAGCAGGCCAGACGCGAGAAGCTGGTCGCAAAAGCCCAGGCTGGTCTGGAGCTCGCGCAGCGGCAGCATGAGGACCGTTCGGAAGCTCTCGAAACCGAGCGGCGCGATCTGGAGAAACGGATTGAAGCCGAGGATGCGCGCTGGGCGGCCGAGCGGGAAAAGCTACAGGATGCGCTGCACCGGGCACGGAGCTAGCTCTGTGGCGCTATTCCGGCGGGCACTCCGGACAGGTGTCTCCCAGCGAACCGAGGACATCGAGGATCTCTGCGACGGCTTCGTTGGCCGTAATGTCGTCCGGATGATCCTGACGGGCGATCTCGACCGCGCGATGGCGAGCGTGCGGGTCCATCCGGTCCTTCGCCCAGCCGTGCTCCTCGCATTCGTGGATAGCGCCGGCTTCTTGGAGGACATGGATGGCCCAACCCCGCAGACTTCGAATTCCAGCTCGTCGTTCGGTCGTCGTCAGCATAGAAATCACTCCACCCGGACGAATCCTTCCGCCCGCCTCATCGTTCCGTGCGGCTAGCGAGCATCAGGGATTCGAATCTGGCGATGCTGACCTGGAGCCAGGCTGACATGTGCGGGCGGACCTCTATCGAGGAGATCGAATCGCACTGAGGCCGACTCAGAAACACAGCCGCCAAGGGCGCCTTGGTGAATTGCGGATCTAAAGGTCCATGGTAGGATTCTAGCGGGAACGGGAAGCGATCGGTGAATACCAAAGGCTCGGCGCAAGGATCCAAGGGAACTGACTGGACAGCCGAGCAGGTTGCCGTCGTGGTCGCAAACTACTTCGCGCTTCTCGAGAAGGAGCGCGCCGGCGTGAAGCTCAACAAGGCCGACTTGTACCGCAGACTGGCGCCAGAGGTGGGCCGCTCCGAGAAATCGATCGAATGGAAACTTCGGAACGTATCCGCGGTCCTGGACGAGCTTGGGATCGCCTGGGTCTCTGGGCTGGTGCCCGCGCATAATTACCAGGATTTCCTAGTGGAGGCGGTCGAGATCCAGTTAGAACAACATCCGCAGGTTCTCACTAACCCGACCTCCGTGACGCCGCGTTTTACGCCTGCGGGAGCGCCTGTCTTGGTCCCACCACCTGCGTTCCTAAATTCAGACCTGCAGGACCGTCATCCAGTGCTGCAGCGCCTGGTCCGGAAATACGACCCGGCGGCGAGGGACGAGCTCAACCGCTCCCTGGGGCGCGCCGGCGAGGAAATGGTGTTCAAGTTCGAATTTGATCGGCTCTGCCGGGCTGGCCGGCGGGATCTCGCCAAGGAAATGGATTGGCCGGCAGATCGCGGCGAAGATCATCGGGGCTATGACGTGCGATCTTTCGAACCGCACGGCGAGGAGCGGCTACTCGAGATTAAAACCACAAACGGGCACGCGCGGACTCGATTCTGGTTGTCGCGTACCCAGTACGAAGTTGCGGCTCAGAACCCGTCGACTTACCGCGTCCGGCGAGTATTTCATTTCCAGAACGGCGTTCAGATGTTTGACGTCAAGCCACCACTCGACGCCAGTCTAGAACTCATCCCGGACAAGTACGCGGCGGTGCCCCGGTAAACTATATCGCGGTGCGGCATACTCCAGCCTAAGTTGCCGGCTGAGCACCGACGTGGAGGACGAACTAGCACCTGACGTCTACAGTGGGAGGTCCTGCATGTACAGGGGCGCCGTATTGATCGCAGCTTCTTTGGCCGGCGCTAGTTGGGCGATGGCGGAAGTCATCGACGTCAAATACTACGGCAAGCTAGATCTCGCGCCATTTTCCTGCACCGAAGTCACAAGGAGCAGTCTCGTTAACCGCGCGTGTTACGACAAGTCCCAGCAGTTCATGGTGGTGCAGCTGAGGTCGGTATACTACCCATACTGCGAGATGCCTCCATCGACATTCGAGGCATTTTTGGCTGCGCCATCCATGGGTCAATTTTACAACGCTAACATTAAGGGCTCCGGATCGGACGGGCCGTATGATTGTCGTACGCACCGCGCGCCCAAGTACTAGGTGCGCGTGTCGACAAACGCCTACGCTCCGCCACCGGTGTCCTCCTTGAGGCCGCGAGCAACGATCCGAAGCGCGCCGTCCGGAAGAGGCCGCTGCAGCGCCTTGGCCTCGTCCCATGGCGCGCGCATCCAAACGTCGTATTCCTCTGCCGTAGTCAGGATCACCGGCATCGCCTTCGGATGGACGGGGGCGACCTCGGCGTTCGGCTGGCAGGTGAGGAAGCCGTAGACGTCGATCGTGACCTCGCCTTCCTTAGCTTTGCGAACCGACGTCCAGGTCGTCCAAAGGCCGGCGAACGCCAGCAGAGGCCGGGTCTCGTCCGTGGCGAACCACACCGGCACCTTCTTGCCGTCGATGGTGTCGTACTCGGAAAAGCTGGTGAACGGCACCAGGCACCGATTCTCTTGGCTAAGCCAGCGCTTCCAGTGCGCGCTGGTGACGTTCCTGATGTTGGTCGTCCCGCTGTCCGGCTCCAGGCGCAGTAGCTCCTTGAAGTCGACGGCCTTGCCCTTGGCCTCGAGTTTCTCGGCGCGCTTCTTCGTCGCGTCCATGAGCGCCTTGGCCGACGACGGCATGCCCCAGCGAGCCATTGCGAGCTCGAGGCCGGCGGCCGAGCTGCGGACGATCGGCGCCGGATAGTCGGGAAAGATGCCGGGCATGGACGGAAGATTGCCGGTTCGGTCGTTCCCCTGTGGCACCCCAAAAAGCCGTCGTATCGCGTCGGCGTTCTTGGTCATCGAGTATAGGTTGCACATCGTCAGGTCTCCGGAACGGCCTGGCGAGGGCGCTGCGCCAACTGTAACAGCGTCGCCGGCGGCCGGCGATTGGCCGCCGCACACCGGCTGCACCGGAGCCGGCTGGCTAGGTCGTGGACGAAAGTGGTCGGCGGATGATGAAGGGTGGTCAGGTCGACGTCCCGCCGCGCCTTACACCGGGAGCACTCAATCTCCAACCACGGGTAGCCGCCGCTGATCGCCTGGTCGATCGCCGGCGACGGGTCGACCGGGCCGCCGTTGGCCCACATGCGTTCGTTCCAGCTTTCGCAGAGAAGCTTGTCGGCTTTCCGGATCAGCGCCTCGCCCTCGGCCCGCGCATCGGCGGCCTGCTCGGCGAGGATGGTCGTCATAGCCCGGGCCCGGCCGAGCTCCTTCTGCAGCTCCTTGCGGTCGCCTCCACTGAGCGGCGTCGGGTGACGTTTAGGCGCCATTGGACGTGGTCAGTCGAACGACGGCCAACAGCCGTCCTCTTCGTAGCGCCCAGTCCTATGGGTGCAGGTGTCGTCCAGGAGGCGTTGCCGGACCCCCCGCCAGACCGCCTCCGCACCGTAAAGGCGGAGGGCATCGGCCTTTTGAATCTCGACGATCCGGCCGCACCGCCGGCAGTCAACCCGCAGCACGTGGCCGGGCACCTGACTGAGCCGCAGTAGCCGCTCGGAGGTGCCGGGGCCGGCTTGTCCGCCGTCGGCGCCCGCGGCCTCCAGGAGGGCTTGCCAGTATTCGTCAGGCAAATCGTCTCCCGGAGCCAGCCCGCGCACGGGAAGGCTCTCCCTGCCAACGCGGCGGGCCATATGCTCCATCTGTTTCCGTGTCGGCATACGCCAGCTGGCGGGGCGGTCGATCATGGCAGAATGAGAACATATCAAGAACTTTGAGTCGAGTCCCCCCATAGGGGCATCTATTATAATTGCGCCTGATGCCGTCCGAGTTCGGCCGCGTCGTTTGGGTAACGGTCCTGAAAGGCTTTGCAGAACAACGATGCCGTTCTTTCCCAAATGGATTCTTAGTCCACTGATTTTCTTGGCTTTTTTCGCTTCCCTAGGGAGCGCCATTCCCCGGCGCTCAACCCTTCATCTCCGACCTGACGACGCGGCTCCTCAGCCTCGCGGCGCATTCCTGCGTCCGAGCTTTGCTCATCGAGGCACCCTTCATAAAGAAGGGCGCAGGGAAGGCCGGGTGCAGGCCGCACCCATGGCCCGCCTGCAGAAAGAAAAGCAGGCGGCAGTCACCACAGGATTGGCCGAACAACCGGCCTTCCCTGCGCGATGGGTTGAACGGCTGCTCCGTGCTCTCCCAGGGGACCGGGCTTGCTTGCCCCCGTCATCGGCATGTCGCCGACCAAGACACCAGCGTCGGGGTGTCGGGACCACACGGCTTGACCGTCCGCTTGAAGTCGTTCGTCCGCACGCGAAACGCGCACGCCGACCCCAGGCGGCCACCGCATCTCCCGCTCCACGGTCCGTGACGATCGCGAAACGCCCCTTCAGTGAGCGGAAGACGGCGAGGAGCATCGTTCTGATTTGCCCGACGGCACAAGGCCGGATTTGCCCGACGGAATGCGACAAACTGGCAGGACGGGCAGTTTGGCATGGGTCGCATGCAAAATGGCCTCGAAGAAGCTCAGGGCAAGAATAGACTGTGAGCTGACGAATACATCTCAGCTGGCGCTTGCTAAGATACGTCGGTTGGTCCGAGTCGAGGCGTTGAGTCTGGAAAGGCCGGTGTCGTTGACCCCCGACGGTTCGGAGGGGCATGGTCGCCGCAAAGTTTCGGAACTGGTTGTACAGACCGGCTGGTGCGGACGATATCTGTCGTAGACCCAGCGTCAGCTCCTGGCCAACTGGCTAATCTACTAAAATGCAAACCGGACCGGATCGGATATCAGGTGATACAACGTTCGTTTCCCGCTGAGAATATGAATGCGGAATATCTCCCCGATTATGATTTCTCCAACCCCATGGATCCGAAATCCTGGGGCTCGGTAGATCCGTTCTTTCTCGAGCTTGTTTCGGAACCTGCATTCCAGCGCCTTCGTTACATCCGTTTTTTGGGAGGTATCGATTATGTTCTTGTGCAAAACCCAAATGGCGTTTGGGGTAATACGCGCTACACGCGTTTTCAGCATAGCCTGGGTGTTGCACGGCTCGCTCTGATGTATGCACGTGCCTGCGAACTGTCCGACAGAGATCGGCGTCTGATTTTTGCAGCTGCGGTTTTGCATGACATTGGCCATGCGCCGCTGTCTCATTCCCTTGAGCCGGTATTCAAAGAAGTATTCGATATCGATCATCATCAGGCAACGAAGGATATCATTACGGGCAATGCTCCCGCTGGACGATCGTTGTTGCAATCCTTAAGGAACAACGGCGTCGATGTTGACCGGCTTATCGCACTCATTTCAGGCGAAGACGATAGCTTTCATGCCTTCTTCTCCGGTCCAATCAACTTTGACACTATTGAGGGGATACTGAGAACTAGAGTCTATATCAAGCCAGCGATTAGTCCTCTCGCGCCAGAGCTGGTGGTTTCTGCCGCTGTAAGTAGATCAAGCATATCAGATCAACAGGCTGTTGATCAGTTTTGGTCGTATAAAGATCAAGTCTATACGCATGTGATAAGCTCGAAGGCCGGTGTGTTGGCAGATCTCTCTTGTCAGATTTCCATGAGGCAGCACTTAGGAGTTCTAGTGCGAGATGATTACTTTTCTACGGAAGACGCGATCTTTCGGAAATTGCCTGGTCTCCGCGATTTGCTGAGGACGCAAACTTTTGGTGACTTGGTGAGAACATCGATTGGTGAGGTTATCGAAGTTCGCAAAAGAAGATTTTTCGTGGACCCCACTGGCGATTTCTTCCGGCGAGAAGATCGGCGCCGTTACTCGCAAACGCGTAAACGCGAAATGATGCCGGTTGAGCCTCGCGTAACCGAGGTGATATTTGAAATGGGAGATTTGTTCGGTGACCAACGCGATTGAGCGCGCAAAGTGCTATTCCGTGAAACGGTTGGAGGAGCTGCGTAGCAGCATTGCCAATTTCGTTCCTCCCGCCGAAATGGTCCTCGTTAACGGCTCTTATGCGCGGCGAGAAGCTTCCGAGGGCTCTGATATAGACTTCTATATCGTGACGACCGGGGCGAGGCCCGAGACAGCGCCCGATTGGGTTCGTGACGTTAAGGCAAAAATTGAGCAGGTCGTGCCGATCGAGCCCGCAGAGGATGGAGCTTTCGCAAAAATCGAGCCGCGGGCAACTCTTCTGCACAATATTGGTGGAGAAAACGATAGCAACCAGAATATCACCCGGCGCATGCTTCTTCTGTTGGAGGGGGAGTGGCTATTCAACGAGGCCGGACTTAAGAGCGTTCGTAGGTCGATTCTTGAGCGATACATCGCTGAGACGATTACCGACCATCAACTCGCGCTCTTTCTGCTCAATGACATTGTTCGTTACTATCGCACGATGGCGGTTGATTACGAATTCAAGACGGTCGAAGGTCCAAAGAAAAAACCTTGGGGTATTAGGAATATCAAGCTGATATTCTCGCGAAAGTTGTTATACGCCAGTGGTCTATTTAGCGTTGCAGCGACGGCTGACTTGCGCCGGGATAAAAAGATAGAGGAGTTGGAAAGGCTGTTCGACATGACTGTGATCGACCGCTTGCTAGACATTTGCGGCGAGCACGACTGTCGTCAGGTATTAAAGAGCTACGATCGTTTTTTGAGTCAACTTGAGAAGCCGGAGATTCGCGAGCATCTCAAGTCTCTGACCAGAGAACAGCGCGACGATCCGATCTTTCGAGATCTGAAGAACGAAGGGCATCATTTCACACGTGAACTGCTTAAATTGTTTGAGCGGACATTTGATTCAACTCATCCCATTAGACGTGCGATTATCTTCTAATAAGTTCATTGACCCTTTGATCGCGCCGCGATGGGCCACGAAAGTGGCCGTCATTATCCGTTCAAGACAAATCTTGACCAACGACACAACGGACGAACGATAGGACAAGCTCCGAGTGGGTTCTGTTAGGCAAAAAGGTTTTGTTGTTCTGGCAGGGGACTGGTTTCGAGTTGCGGAAATGTGACGCCACGGACTGTGCCTATGTCAGTGACAACTCGAGTGATGTGGTGCGTGGTATTAATCCCGCGCCATTCCTTCGCAGTCCCGGGCCCAACCAAACCTTTGCTAACGAGGTAGATGCGGTTGTCTGCCGTTGAGAAAGTACGACCAGCAAAATGACCGCTTGTGACAATCGCTTCTGAGACCGCTCGCATGGCGCTTGCCTGGGTGCCAATCTCCGGGCCTCGCTGAATCAGCCAAGCATCCGCGATGGCATACCGATGATGTCTAATCGCAGGGGCGCCGCCTGCGCGGAACACCATCTTAGCGCAATCGGCCGCGTAGTCCCCAAAGATCATATGATCAGCGGTTTCCGGTGCAAACCGGATGGCCTTCCGCCAGGCGAGCCATTCGTTCCGAGGAACATGGCAGAAGGAATCCGGTTCGGCAGGATTGTGCTCCGGATAATTCGTGCCCTGAAAGACGATCTGTTGCCAACGGGCAGTTGCCTGGAGGGTCTCCATCACGCCGGTGATAATCGGAGCGACGATATCCGCCTGGCTAAAGTCGTCGCCTGAGAAGTCCGCTATCACAACGCAGTCTTCTGGCGTAAGACGAAGTTTTTCGAGTGCTTTCAGGCCTTTCTTCACGAGTTCGGCATCGGTCAGATCGCCGGAAGGTACCACCAATCCGAGTTTCAAGGAATATCGGGGTTCGACAGCGGCCTTGTAGGCTTCCAGATCGCGGTCGATCAAAAGATCATTCAACATCACAGTGGGGATTGCGTGGACCTGTGACTTTCGTGCGGCTTCGAACATTTTGGGCAGCCACAGGCCCATGCGATCTCGCCTAAACTCGCTGACAAGGTGCGTTGCTTCCACCAAGACCTCGCGGCGGAACCAATGCTGCCCGAGCGCCGCGCTGACATCCGGGAACGGATCGCTTGCAAATAACTTTGGTTGCAGCGCGTCGTCACGTTCGAGTTGAGGGGGGATAATCATGCGGGGCGTAATCCGGTCGGCGATCTCCGGCGCTAGATCGCGAATACCCATAAGCTCGCCCGCCTTCATACGCAGCGCCGGGACATAAAACGGCTTTCTCATAACTACCATTATCATCTCCAACTTTAGGCCAGGAGTTGCTCGCGCACCGTTCCTCTGCCTATCTTGTTTGAGAAAAGTGTGTAGTCGTTTCTTTCCATCCGAACTCGCCCGAAAATAATGGCGGGATGGATTTTGATTTGGCTTGCCAGCTTTTCGATTGGTTCGGCTGTCCTTGCGATACGCGCCGGAGTGCGTGTCCATATCTCGTCTGGAATGAGCAGATTCGAGGCAAACGCGTTAGCCTCTTTTTCGAATTCATCCGTTCCAGTTGAGGCTATGTCATCAAAGAAGCCAGATGCAAGGCCAGTTCGAAAGTGCAAAATGATATGGCCAACTTCGTGCAGTAATGTGAACCAGAAATTATCAATCGCATCGCGTAGGAGCGTGAGCCCGATAACGGGAACGTCGTCGGCAAGAAACGCGGCGCCGTCAACGCGCATTCCCGGAATTTGTGGTTCGGCGATAAGAACGATCCCGTTTTCCAGTAGTAAGTCGCGGGCACGTTTGGGCCCATCGGGGAACTGGCTCAGCCGCACCAACTCTACGAGCCAGGACAGTTTGGTTGGCCGGTAGCGCGGCTTATGTCGGTCTATCAGGATCTCCGCGCGCCGCGTAATCTGCGCCTTCCAGGACAACAGGGACCAATCTTCTGAACGATCGACGACGTTTAGTCCAGTTCGCAACAATGACGGTGTACCGTACCGGGTAACATGGTCGCCAACGTAGCGTACAAGTTTTTCTATTGCAGTTTCGTCGGAATCCGCTTTTTCCAACCAACCGTTGGCGCGCGCGTGCCGGACAAGCTTGTTAAGGTCATCACGTTTGATGTCGTAGAGCGGTGTCGCATGCTGGGCAGGCACAGTGACATCGGTAAACTGCCAGCGAACCCCCAGCACCTGAGCGACTTTCTGGTAGTTCGACAGGCTGATGGAGCGATACTTCTCCGTCTCCCACCGTTGGATCGCCTGTTCACGCAGACCGAGCCGGCGGGCGAGGTCTTTTTGCGAAAGCCCCCTGATAATTCGGGCCGCAATAAGAAACGCTCCGGGATCATTTCCGGCGCGTTTCCTCAAAAGGTCATAATCCTTCTGCTTAGCGTTTTGATAGGCGAGCAACATAGAGGCTCGTTCACGCCGGTCGGTAACCAAGGATCGGCGCACACCTTCGATAATTTCGCGGGGAAGCCCCTCTACAATTGATTTAAGCACCTGCTCTGACGATAACGCCGAATCAAGCTCAGCTATTGCCTCCTCGGCGTCGCGAGCTTGACGGTCGGTCGAAATTAGAGCGAATACCATGAGCGGGGTAGAACACAACGAATATGTTGTGTCAATGCCTGACTAAGATTTCCACCAATCATGCACTGGCGGTGGCGCCCGTAGAAGCTTAAAGCCCCCTCGGAATCCTTCCCTATTCAAGCCTCACCGCCAACCCCAGCGGCCCCCGAAACCCGAACCCATGCCACCGCACGCTCTCCGCATCCACCAGCTCCATCCGCGGAAACCGCTCGAACAGCATCGGCAGCAGGATGGCGCCGACGGTGCGGCGGGAGAGGTGGGCGCCGGCGCAGTGGTGGGGGCCGTTGCCGAAGGCCTGGTGGGGGTTGGGGTCGCGCAGCGCGTTGTAGTGCTCGCCGTCGGTGAACAGCTCCTCGTCGCGATTGGCGGAGGCCTGGATGGTCATCACGGTGTCGCCCTTCGGGATCAGGCAGCCGCGGATCTCGGTGTCCTCCATCACCAGGCGTGAGCTCGCCTGGATCGGCGCCACCCAGCGCACGCCTTCCTCGAAGGCGGAGCGCCATTTGTCCTGCGCGCGGACGGCCTCTAACTGGTCCGGGTTGGTGAGGAGGCCGTAGAGGATCGTCAGCAGCGCGTCGCGCGGCTCGTTGATGCCGCCGCCGATCGCGATCTTGATGTTGGCGATGATCTGGCTCTCGGCAATCGGGTTCTTCGCGTTGACCATGAAGGACAGCGCGGAGGAATCCGGCGCGGCCTTCACGCGCGCCATGTTGGCGCGGATACAGCGGTCCATCTCCGCATTGGCGATATCGGACGCGTCGAACGGACCAGGGGTCCAGCCGAAATTGCCGGCGCCGTCGATCAGCGCCTGCGACCAGCGCTGCATGTCCGCATCGCTGGCGTCCGGGATGCCCATCACTTCAGCGAGGATGCGCGCGGCCAGGGGGCCGGCCAGCGCAGGGAACAGATCGACGATCTCGCCGCGCTGCAGCCGGTCGAGATATTCGGTGGCGAATTGGGTGTAGAGCGGCTCCCAGACGGCTTCGATCGTCTTCGGCATCAGGGCGGGCATCATCGCCATGCGCTCCGCGCGGTGCTCGTCGTGATCCTTGCGCATCAGGGTATGCGCGAGGAAGGCGCGCTTCATCGGCGTGTTCGGATCGTCGGACGAGAACAGCGCCGCATTGTCCTTCACATATTTGGTGTCGGCCGCCTTGGTGAGGAACGTCCGGCCCACCGACTTGACCCGCAGCACCGGCGCTTCGCGGCGCAGCCGCCGGTAGATCGGATAGGGATCGCGCGTCAGCTCCGCGATGGTGATGGTCTCGTCCAGGGGAGCCGGAGTCTGAGACAGGGTCGCGGTCGGCATGGGGCGCTCCTGTTGCGGTGCGGGCCAGCGCGTGTCGTGCCCGAGGATAGTGGCAGGGACGGAGCCGTGCAATCCCGCTCCGCTGCCCCGGGCAGGGACGAGCGCCTGATCTGAACGAGCTTCCGACCTCGCCAGTTCCGCTGCCGCGGCGATGCCGCCGCGGAATTCATGCCTCTGAAGAAGCGACCGGCCGGGGCCGTGGCCCGACCGCCGATCTCGGCGGCTGTCAGGCGGCGTTCGGGTCGTGAGGTCCTCGCAGCAAGTGGCGGGTCAGTCCTGCGCAGCCGGCGAGACCTCCTGCGGCTTCGTCAGCAGCTCTCCCTCGCGGCGCAGCTGTCCTGCGGCGAGAAGATCCTGGAGGCTGCCTTGCAGCACCTCGCGCAGCTGGGCGCTGGTCGAGCCGAAGCCGAACAGGCGGGCGACCGCCTGGATCAACTGGTCTTCCTCGGCGCCGTAGTTCTGCTCCACGACCTGCATGATGGCCGCCTTGATCTCGTCCGGCGGCAGCATCTCGGGCTTGCGCAAGGACTGTGACTGCACGTCCTCGCGGTTTCGAACGATGATCGCCTGGCCGGGCACGGCGTAGAACGGACCTCCGGCGATCTGTCCCTTCGCCACTGCCGACGTCAGCGCCGCTCGCACGGCATCGCGGATGCGATTGCCGGCGCGGGCAAGGCCCCAGGCCGATCTGATCCGGACGATGATCTCCGATTCATGCACCGGCCCTTCGACGGCGACGATCTCGACGACGTGCCGCGTCATGTCGCCGAGCGGCGTCTCGTGCGGCTCGATCTCCCGACGCACGCGCAGCTTCGCCTCTTCATAGGAGGCCACCGTCGGTGCCTGTGCGAGCATCTCCAGAGGGCGCTGCTCGGCCTGCTCCGGCGCCGGCACGGCGGGGTTTGGCGGAGGCTCGGGGTGAGCTCGCGCGGCCCCCTGGTCGATGTCCTGCCAATGCGCCTTTGCCGCCTCGATCGCGCGAATAACCTTGTCTGTCTCTTCCTTGGGACGGAGAAACCAGTCGGTCGACCAGATGCGATGCAGCACCCAGCCATGCGCTTCCAGCACGTTCTGCCGCAGGCGGTCGCGGTCTCGCGCCGAACGGGACGCATGGTACTGGGCGCCGTCGCATTCGATGCCGAGCAGGAAGCGGCCGGGCTTGTCGGGATCGACGACAGCGAGGTCGACGAAGAATCCGGCGGTGCCGATCTGGGTCTTCACGTCGTGGCCGAGCGCCCGCAGCCTGGCGGCGACCTGCTCCTCGAACACCGAGTCGGGATCGCGGCCGGTCTCCTGCGCGATGCCGAGCTGCCCGGTCTGCGCGAAGGTCAGGAACGTCTTCAGCGCGGCGATGCCGCGGCCCTTGGCGCGCGACAGGTCGATGTCGTCGCCGGTGATCGAGGAGAACACCTCGCATCGGAGCTTGGCGCGCGAGATCAGCACGTTCAGCCGGCGCTCGCCGCCGTCCGAGTTGAGGGGACCGAAGCTCATCGAGACGAACCCCTCCTTCGTTCGCCCATAGCCGATGGAGATGAAGATGACGTCGCGTTCGTCGCCCTGGATGTTCTCGAGGTTCTTCACGAAGAACGGCTCGGTGGCCCCGCGGACGAAGAAGCTCTCCGTTACCGGATTTTCCTTGCGCAGGATCTCGAGCTGATCCTGGATCGCCTGGCGCTGCGCCACCGAGAAGGTCGCGACGCCAAGGCTTCGATCCGGCGTCTCGCGCGCATGGCGCATGACGGCCTCGGCGACGAGCCGCGCTTCCCCGGGGTTGGTCCGGCTGCTGCCGCGCTCATAGTGTGCATCGGGGGTGTAGTTGAACTTCAATCCCATTCCCGCGACGGCATCGTAGGGGCTCGGCACGATGAACAGCCGGTTGTCGTAGAACTGCTTGTTGGACACGGCGATCAGCGACTGGTGCTTGCTGCGGTAGTGCCAGTTCAGCATCCGATGCGACAGGCCCTTGGCAAGGCAGAGGTCGAGGATGCTCTCGGCGTCCTTGACCTGGAAGGTCGGCTGATCCTCGTCGTCATTGTCCTCGTCGTCATTGCCCGTCAGCTTCGCGAAGAACCGCGTCGGCGGCAGCTGCCGCTCGTCGCCGACGACCACCATCTGCCGGCAGCGCGCGACCGCACCGAGCGCGTCGACCGGCTCGATCTGCGAGGCCTCGTCGACCACCAGAAGATCGAAGGCGATCGCGCCGGGCTTGAGGAACTGTGCCACCGACAGCGGGCTCATCAGGAAGATCGGCTTGATCTGCTGAATGACCGGACCGGCCCGTTCCAGGAGCTGGCGGATGGGCAGATGATTGCGCTTCTTGGCAAGCTCGCCGTTCAGCACGCCCAGCGGCCCGATGCCGCCGGCGTTGCGCGGCAGGGCCGCCGCATGCTCGTGAGCGATCTGGTCGCGGGCCAGTTGCATGCGCGCGACGTCGAGCTTGCGAAAGCCGTCGACCAGCCGGTCGTGCGATTCGCCGTCGAACCGTTTCAGCTCGGGATGATCGGCGAAGATCACGCTGCGCATGGCGTCGTAGTACGACCGGTCGAAGGCGGCTTCGAGCGCTTCGCCCGGCAAGGAGCCGTCGAGCGTGCGGTCGACCAGCGCGGCGAGGCCTTGCGCGCGCGCAAGGCGGACCCGGCCCATGAACGCGATCCAGCGGGTCAGGCGCTCGGTCGCGGTCTGCCACTCCGACAAGGTCTGCGACAGGTCGGCCAACCGGATCTGGTCGCCGGCGTCGAGCGGGATGCGGGCAGGCTCCAGCTGGAGACAATCGATCAGCCTGCCGAGCCCGGACCTCAGACCTGCGAGGCCGTCGTCGAGCTGTTCGATGGATCGCCGATCATCGGCCGACAGCGTGAGCTGCGCCAGCCGCTGGCGCGTGTCGTCGTTTGCGAACGGTTTGGGGAATGCGGTCCACCAGCTCGCCAATCGGGACAACGCGTCCCAGTCCGACTGCTCCTTCTGCCACGCCGTTCCGAATGCGGTGCTGCCGGCGGCTTCGACCTCCGCGAAGGACCGGCGCGCGGCTTGCGCCGCGATGAGGCCGTCGAGCAGCAGAAGCCGCTGCTCGAGCGTTTTCGGCATCGGCACCTTCAGGTACGAGGCCAGCAGCGCCACCTGCTCGCGATAGCGCGGGCTGAACAGGCGCAGCCAGGAGCGGCCCTTCTCGGCGATGACCTTGCGGCACTCGGCGATCGGTGCATCCCAGGCGGCCTCGACGAAGGCGCTCTCGAAGGCCGTCCTCAGTTTCGCGTAGCGCAGCCCCTTGTCGATGATGTCCGTGACGAGTGCGGCCTGGCTCCAGATGGCATGGCGGAAGGCGGTCCGGTCGCACTCCGGCATCGCGGCCGCGGCCTGCGCAAAGGCCAGCACCGCCGTGGCGTCGGCCAAGCTGGCCGGCGGCGGGAGGCCGAGCAGCGTACCCAGGCGGGCCGCGCCCGTGGCGACGCCGCCGACAACGTTCGAGATGTCGTCCAGCGAGCTCCGCAGCTCGGTCATTTCGGCGGGATCAAGCGCGTCGCGGCCGACACCGCGCCACGGATGCAGGTGAGGCGCGCCGTCGGCCGCAATCCGTTCGGCGAGCTCGGCGATCAGCTCACGCCGCCGCTCCAGATCCAGGGGAGACCAGGAGGGCGCGCCCTGCAACGGGTAGGGGGGCTGTGCGGAGTTGTCCCCGCAGCGCACGAGATGACCGAGCAGCCTGAACGGTGTCAGCTCGCTCGGCTGATGCGGCTGGTGCATCATCTCGGCATGCCGGTTGAGGCCATCACGGCTGTCGGTCAGGCGCTGCACAAGCGTGGCTTCGCCGCGCGGGACCGCGACCTCGACCGATTTGCAGCGCTTCAGCTCCTCGAGCAGAACGCGCTTGTTGGCCTTGTTGGAATGCAGCTCCAGCGCAAGCGCGCCGAGACCGACATGCTTCAGCCGCCGGTGCACGACCTCGAGCGCCGCCATCTTCTCGGCGACGAACAGCACCGTTTTCCCCTCGGCGGCAGCCGACGCGATGATGTTGGTGATGGTCTGCGATTTGCCGGTGCCCGGCGGTCCCTTGACGACGAGGTCGCGTCCGCGGACCACTTCCTCGATCACCACGGCCTGCGATGAATCGGCGTCGACGACGTGGTTCATCGCCACCGGCTGGATGACGGAATCGATCTTGCCGTTATCGGCCACGATCGGCTCCGCGCCCTCGAAGCCGTCCTGAAGCAGCGCTGCGATCAGGGGATGACGATCAAGGCTGCCATCTGCCGGCCAGTTGTCAGGGTCCAGATCGCGATACATCAGGAACTTGGAGAACGAGAAGAAGCCGAGGACGATCGCGTCCGCCCTGACCTCCCACCGCGGCTTGCTGGCGACCGTCTCCGCGACGCCGGCGAGATAGGTCGCGATGTCGACGTCGTCCTCGTCGCCAAAATCCTCGATCTTGAGTCCGAATTCGGCGTCGAGCTTGGCCTGGAGCGAGAGGTTCGGCGACGGCGGCTCAGCGCGCGAGACCAGGTGAAACCGATCGGCGGCACTGCTGCGCTCGAGACGGACGGGCAGCAGGACGAGCGGCGCGAAGCGCTCGACGTCGGATTTGTCGTCCTCGAACCATTTCAGCAGCCCGAAGGCGAGATAGAGGATATTGACGCCCTGTTCTTCCTCGAGCGTTCGCGCGTCGTACCAGATATCCAGCAGGCGCTTCTGCAGCGCCTCCGATGACAGCCGGGTCTTGAGCCGGGTGTCCGGCTGCCGCGTCTCTGACTCCGAATCAGCCTTGCGCTGTTCCACCTTGACGCTCGGCGCGTCGGACCGAGGTGCCGGCTCGCCCAAGGGCAGGGTGCCGTCCGTTTCCGCAGTCGCCGCCTTCGTCGGAAGGAACGTGAAGCGCTTGCCTTCGCCGAGAAGCTCGAACAGCGCAGCAGAGCGCGCGGCGACGATGTCGATGGTGCGGATGGTCTTGGTCTTGAGCGGGATGTGCACGAGCCGGTTGCGCGTGCCCAGATCGAGCAGCGCGCGCCGGTCGGCCAGCAATCGGTCTCGTACGGATGTGGTTGCCACGTGCAATCCTCCTGCGATTCGAGGATTGCAACCCGGCGTGATCGCGGTCAAGCATCCGGCGCGGTGGAGATGTGCTCGTGGAACAATGTTCACTCTCCCCGCACCATTTCATCTCCCCATGAGGGGAGATGAAATTCGAATGCGGTTCACGCCGCAGCCTTGTGCCGTGCCAGTTCCGCCTTGTAGAGCTCGAACTCCTCGGCGATGGCGCGCGCGATCGACGGCCGCGCGCGCAGGCGCTCGTAATAGGCCTTCACCGCCGGCCATTTCGCGAGCTGGACCGGCGGCGTCGCCATGGTCCAGTTGATCACGGTGACGAGATACGCGTCGGCGACCGTGAAATGATCGAGCAGATAGTCGCGATCCCGCAGGTGGTTGTCGAGATGATCGAGCCGCGACAGGTTCTTCTTCAGGACATGGGCCTTCATCTCCTCTGGCGCGGTCTTGTCGAGGATCGGAATGAACAGACCCTTGTGCAGCTCGGTGCCGATGAAGCACAGCCATTGATGCAGGCGGCTGCGGTCCATGCCGGGGCCGGTGCCGAGCTTGGCCTCGGGGAAGCGATCGGCGACATATTGCAGGATCGCGGCATTCTCGGTCAGCAGGTCGCCGTCATCGGTGCGGAGCGTCGGGACAAGCCCGAGCGGATTGACGGCGCGGAAATCGGAGCCGTCGTTGAGGACGATCTTGGTCTTGGGGTCGACCTCGAGATAGTTCGCCTTGGCGCCGGCTTCGTAGAGCGCGATGCGGGTGGCGAGCGAGCAGGCGAGCGGCGAGAAATACAGGTCCATGGACGTCTCCCTCGGGCTCCGGACCGGAGCATTGATTGATTTTTATACTGTCTCGCATAATATAAGGCCGGTCAAGGAATTTAGTGCGAAATGGTACAAAAAAAGAAGGGGCCGCCGCAGGGCGACCCGCCCCCCGATAAAGCGGTCGAGCCGAAGCGGCGCGGCAGGCCGCGGGCGTATGAGCCGGAGGTCGCGCTCGGCAAGGCGCTCGACCTGTTCCGGTCGACCGGTTTTGCGGCGACCTCGCTCGACGATCTCAGCGCCGCCACCGGCATGAACCGGCCGAGCCTCTATGGCGCGTTCGGCGACAAGCGCGAGCTCTACATCAAGAGCTATCAGCGCTATCGCGACAACGCGCGCGCCCTCATGGGCGACGTCTTCAGCAACGATTGGCCGGTGCGACGGCAGCTCGAGCAGATCTTCGCCACGGCGCTCGACATCTATCTCTCGGGCGAGGAGGGACCGCGCGGCTGCTTCACGGTGATGACGGCCGGCTCGGAGGCGGTTGCCGATCCCGACATCCGCGCCATGGTGCAGAACGCGTTGACCGAGCTCGACAAGGCCTTCGCGCACTGCTTCCGCCGCGCCAAGGAGAAGGGCGAGCTGCCGGCGGACGCCGACCCCGCCGTGCTGGCACGGCTGGCGTCGGCGACGATCCACTCGATCGCGGTCCGCGCGCGCGCGCGGGTGCCGCGTCAGGAGCTGGAGGCGATCGTCGCCGGCGCAATCGATATGATGATTGGCAAAAAATAGCGTTTCAATATCCCCTGACGCGATCGACCAGGTTGCGCAGCGCTCCGCCGGCCTCGAAGGTCGCGATCTGCTCGGCGACGTAGCGCGAGATCGCGTCGGCGTCGGTGTCGGCCGCGTTGTGCGGCGTCAGCACCACCTTCGGGTGGGTCCAGAACGGGCTGTCGGCCGGCAGCGGCTCCTGGCCGAACACGTCGAGCGAGACCGAACCGAGTGTATCGTCGTCGAGGCAGGCGAGGATGTCGGCCTCGTTCTGCAGGCCGCCGCGGCCGGCATTGATCAGGACGGGGGCGCCGAGCGGCGAGCTGCGGCGAAGCCGCGCGAACATCCTGCGATCCAGAATGCCGCGCGTATCCGGCGTCAGCGGCAGCAGCGACACCAGGATGTCGGTCCGCGCCAGGAACGCATCGAGCTGCGCCGCGCCGTGGAAGCATTCGATGCCGTCGGCCTGCTTGGCGCTGCGGCTCCAGCCGGCAACCTGGAAGCCCAGCCGCTTGAGCACCTCGGCCGCGTCGATCCCGAGCGTGCCCAGTCCGAGAACGCCGACGCCGATCGCGGCCGCCGGCCACTGGTACTTCGGCGCCCAGCGCTTCAACCGCTGCGACTCGCGCAGATACAGCTCCTGGCGATGATGCATCAGCACGTGCATCACGACATATTCGGTCATCCGCGCGGTGAGATCGTCGACCGCGACGCGCGCCAGCGGCACGCTCGGCAGCGTCTTGTCGGCCATCAGCGCGTCGACGCCGGCGCCGAGGTTGAAGATCGCGCGCAGGTTCGGGAAGCCGGCGAGCTCGCCGGGCACCGGCTTCCAGACCGCCGCGTAATGCACGTCGGCCGGATCGAGCGCGGCATCGGGCAGCAGCACCACCGGGCGGTCGCCGCAGACGTCGTCGAAACGCGCCTTCCAGCGCTGCGGCGACCAGTTGTCGGTGCCGCCATGGATCAGGAGCGCCAGCGCGCCTTTGGTCATCGGAGGGTCCTCGAGCTTATGTGACGTGTTCCACATACCAGATCGTGCGGGCAGGCCAATCTCCAGCCATCAACACGGAGACATCGCCATGCGCAAATTGCTTCTCGCCACTGCTCTCGTCATCGCATCCGCCTCGGCCCAAGTCCCGGCTCAGGCCCAGACCATCGACGTCGGCTCGATCCTGTCGGCCAACGGCATTTCCATCGGCAAGGGCGGCAGTCAGCCGCAGGCCGGCAGTCAGCAGGGCGCCGCGCCCGGCATGGCGCAAGGTGCTGGTGGTCAAAGTGCCGCAGGGCAAGGTCAGGGCCAAGGTCAGGGTCAAGGCCAGTCGCAGCGCCAGGCCGGCCGGGCCAAGCAGCCGCGCGAGAGCGCGCAGGAGACGCGGGCGCGCAACATCGCGGCCAAGTACGGTATCTCCTGGTAGGCCGGTCGTTCCGACCCACGGAACCGGCGAAAATTCTTCGCCGGTCTGTCGGCTCCGGGCATACTCCGCCGTCTTGAAGACGAATGGAGATGCCTTCCGATGTTGTATGCGCTGCTCTGCTATCATGACGAGGATGTCGTCTGCACCTGGAGCAAGGACCAGGACGCCGCCGTCATGGCCAAGCTTGCCGTTGTGCAGGAGAAGCTCGCCAAGCAGGGGCGGCTCGGGCCGGTGGCGCGGCTGCTGCCGACCACGGCCGCGACGACCTTCCGGAAGGAGGATCCGCCGCTGGTCATCGACGGTCCCTACGCCGAGACCAAGGAGCAATTGCTCGGCTTCTATCTCGTCGACTGCGCCAATCTCGACGAGGCGCTCGAGGTCGCGCGCGAGCTCGGCGAGGCCAATCCCGGCGGCTCCTACGAGATCCGTCCCGTCGGCACGTTCAGGCCGGGCGGAGCGCTGGCATGAGCGACGCGGCCTGGATCGATGCAGCCCTGACATCAGCACGTCCCCAGGCCGTCGGCGCGCTGCTGCGCTATTTCCGCGACCTCGACACGGCGGAGGAGGCGTTCCAGAACGCCTGCCTGCGCGCTCTGAAGAGCTGGCCGCAGAACGGGCCGCCGCGCGATCCCGCGGCCTGGCTGATCATGGTCGGACGCAACGCTGCCATCGACGATGTCCGCCGCGTCCGCCGCGAGCAGCCGCTGCCGGAGGACGAGGCGATCTCCGATCTCGACGATGCCGAGAGCGCGCTGGCCGACCGGCTCGACGGCTCGCATTATCGCGACGACATCCTCCGCCTGCTGTTCATCTGCTGCCACAAGGACCTGCCGGCGACCCAGCAGATCGCGCTGGCGCTGCGCGTGGTGTCTGGGCTGACGGTGAAGCAGATCGCCCGCGCCTTTCTGGTCGGCGAGACCGCGATGGAGCAGCGCATCACCCGGGCCAAGGCGCGCGTCGCCCAGGCGAACGTGCCGTTCGAGACGCCGGGCGCGGTGGAGCGCTCGGAGCGCCTGACCGCGGTCGCCGCCATGATCTACCTGATCTTCAACGAGGGCTATTCGGCCAGCGGCGAGACCGCTGCGCTGCGCCAGCCGCTGTCGGAGGAGGCCATCCGGCTGGCGCGGCTGCTACTGCGCCTTTTTCCGAGCGAGCCGGAGATCATGGGGCTGACGGCGTTGCTGCTGCTGCAACACGCGCGCAGCGCCGCCCGCTTCGATGCGGAGGGGATGCCGATCCTTCTCGACGACCAGGATCGTTCGCTGTGGAACCAGCCGATGATCGCGGAAGGCGTAGCCCTGATCGACAAGGCGATGCGCCATCGCCGCAGCGGACCGTATTTGATCCAGGCCGCGATCGCGGCGCTGCATTCGCGCGCCGCGCGCCCGGAGGACACCGACTGGACCCAGATCGACCTGCTCTATGGCGCGCTGGAAGTGGTGCAGCCCTCGCCGGTGGTGACGCTCAATCGCGCCGTTGCGGTGTCCAAGGTCCGCGGCGCTGAGGCGGCGCTCGACCTGATCGCGCCGCTCGAAGGGCGGCTCGCCAACTATTTCTATTTCTTCGGTGTGCGCGGCGCGCTGCTGATGCAGCTCGGGCGCACCGACGAGGCACGGACCGCCTTCGACCGCGCCATCGCGCTGGCGCACAGCTCGGCGGAGGCCGCGCATATCCGCATGCAGCTCGACCGGCTGATGCGCGACGGTGCGACGGCTCGGGCTCGGGTCGGCCAGTGAAATTCTGCCGAGATTCGATCTAAAATTCTGCACCGGGCTGTCGGTGGCACGCTCCTTCATTCGTCCTTGGAGCAGCATCACGGGGGAGGAGCTGCAGATGACGACGATCACCTTGGAAGAACCGGTCTCGCGCGCCGAATTGTGGAGCGGGCGCATCCTGAGCGGGCTGGTGACGCTGTTCCTGCTGTTCGACGGCGCGATCAAGCTCGTTCCTCTGCCCGTCGTCACGGAAACGCTGGACCAGATGGGCTATGGTGCCAGCGACGCCATGGCGCGTGCGCTCGGCTTCATCACGCTTCTCTGCACGGTGCTCTATATCCTGCCGCCGACAGCGTTCGTCGGCGCGATCCTGCTGACAGGCTATCTCGGCGGCGCCATCGCCTCGCATGTCCGGATCGGCAGTCCGCTGTTCAGCCACGTCCTGTTCGGCCTCTATCTCGGGCTGATGCTGTGGGGCGGCTTGTGGCTGCGCGACCGCCGGCTGCGCACGCTGCTGCCGCTCTCGCGCTGACGAATGATCTTTCAACCAAGGAGGATGACGATGATCTGTCCCTATCTGACGTTCAACGGCGATTGCGAACAGGCGTTGAAACACTACGGCGAGGTGCTCGGCGCCAAGGTCGACATGATGATGCGCTATGGCGAGGCGCCGCCGGAGATGCCGTCAGCGCCGGAGCACAAGGACAGGGTCATGCATGTCCGCTTCTCGATCGGCGACGGCGTCCTGATGGCCTCGGATTCGCCGCCCGAATATTATCAAGGCAAGCCGCACGGAATCTCGGTTTCGCTCCAGATCGCAGACCCGTCCGAGGCCGAGCGCAAGTTCAACGCGCTGCTCGCAGGTGGTGCCGTCACCATGCCGTTCGGCAAGACCTTCTGGTCGAAGGGCTTCGGCATGGGCGTCGATCGCTTCGGCATTCCGTGGATGATCAATTCCCCGGCGGATGGCTACGCGGCGTGAGGCCGCTAGCGGCAAGAGGCATACATCGCCTTGAGCTCGCGCCCGCGCAACAAGAGCAGCCGCGACGTCAGGCCGCCGCGGCGCTCGATCCAGCCGCGCACCGGCTTGGGATAGGTCTGCAGCACCAGCTTGGACGCCTCGGGTTCCGCATAAACGTGGCCGCGCCGGTCGACCGAGCGTGCGGCGTGGAAGCCGAGCGTGGCCCGCCGCGTCACGCAGATGCGGTCCTCGGGCACGACGCTGAGCACCAGCGTGCAGGCCGACAGGCAGGGGCCGTCGATGATGACGCGCTCGCCGGAAGCGCGCACCTTCTCGAACAGGTCGAGGAACGGTCCCACCTCGCCGCCGGGCGAGGAGATGATGCGGACGTCGGCGCGCGCCAGCATCGTCGCGATTCCCCACAGGAGGACGGCGAGCAGCAGGGTCAGGATGATGCGCGTCCGGCTCGGCATCGTTTCATGTGTTCCTGCGCTGGCCGCGCAAGGTCGGCAATCCGATTCCCGCGGCATCGAAGCCGCCATCGACGGCCAGGATCTGTCCGGTGATATAGCTGGAGCGTTCGGAGCTCAGAAACAAGATGGCCTCGGCGAGTTCGTCCTCGAGGCCGTAACGGTTGAGCGGAATGGCGTCGTGATAGTCGGCGCGGATCTCCGGCGTGTGCACGTCCTTGGCCATCGCGGTCTCCACCGGGCCCGGCGCGACCGCGTTGACGCGGATGCCGGCGGACGCGAGTTCGACCGCGAGCTGCTTGGTCAGATGCGCCAGCGCCGCCTTGCTGGTGCCGTAGGCGGAGCGCAGCGTGGAGGCGCGGACGGCCGAAATCGAGGTGATGTTGACGATGGTGCCGCCATGCTCGCGCATCAGCGGCACTGCGGCGCGTGTGCACAGAAACGGCCCGGTCAGGTTGACGTCGAGGATGCGTTGCCAGTCGGCTTCGCTGGTTTCCATGATCGGGGCGAAGCGCGCCACGCCGGCATTGTTGACCAGCGCATCGAGACGACCGAAACGGCCGGCAACGCGCGCCAGCGCATCGGCGACCATCGCCGCGTCCGCGACGTCGCAATGCAGCGCGAGCGTTCGATCGGGGGATTTGAGTGCCGACGTGGCATCGTCGAGCAGCGTCTTCTCGATGTCGAGAAGCGCCACGCGCCAGCCCTCACGCAGAAATCTCTTTGCTGTCGCCAGCCCGATGCCGCGTGCCGCCCCGGTGATCAGGGCGACCTTGTCAGTCAGCGTCGTCGATGTTTCCGTCACGGGGGTCGACTCCTCGGGCCGGCAGTCCGGCTCTTCTCGTCCTTGAGTCCTAACATGCGCTGCGCGGATCGGCTGTGAAGGCCGTCACATCTGTCAGTGTACGTTCAATCCATCTCCGCGCGATGCGTATAGCCAGCGAAGTTCGTGGGCGTTGTCAAACAGCCAGGGGTAGTAGCGGGCACATCGGTTCGCGTTCTCGCGGTCTCAAAGCACCCGAGTCATGCTCGCCTTCGCCTCCCTCCCGATCGAAGGGAGCAGTGAAGACCGGGAGCTTGCCGCCCCGATGGCCCCCGTGCGGGAAAAATGCACGGGGCAGGAACGCAGGTTCGGCTGAGACATCCCGACCCTCCCTGCGCGATGGTCTGACGGCTTAGACGCGCGCTCGCGCGAGACCGGCTGTCTTGCCCCCGTTTCCGCCACAATGCGCTCGCGCATCGGACACGGCATCAGCGTCGGGATGCCAGGACCACACGATTTCGCCGTACGTGCCGTGTTGTTCGTCTGCGTGTCCTCATATGAGCATGATCTTGTCGGAAAGCTGTGGCGCAATACGCGTCAACGGCTTCCGGTTCCGAATCATGCGCCACGCTGCAACATCGACGCCTCCACCGCACTGCTCCCCGCGTTCGTGACGACCGTACGTCCCTCGCGATCGGGAACAGGACTTGGGGAGAAGACCATGAATTCCGGAAAAAGCAGACGAAGAATGTTTTTACGGGATGGACTGGACAAGGATGATCGACTTGAAAGTCTTCACGAAAAAAGCTTCCTGGCGCGGCGGCGCCGCAGCCCGAAAAAGCGCATCCCGCGTGCCAGGGACAGTCCCGCCATCGGCTGATTTGCCCGTCGAGTCGGTCTCGGACGTGACTTGGACGTGACTTGGACGGATCCGGAACTGGTAGCGTAGAGTTTGAGAGTCTCGGTAGCATCGACATGGGCGATCAATTCATCAGCCAGCGAATCACCTTCGTCAGAAGCACGGAGCTGCGGGCGTTGTCAGGCAAGCCCAACGGCCTGAAGCGCGCGCGCGGCGCGTTGCTGTTGTCCTGCATTGTCCTCGGGTTCGCGACGTCCGTCGCCGCCGGAGCGGAAGGCGGCGTTGCTGCGAAGCCGCCAGAGACCGAGCAGGCTGCCCACGACCTCACGCCGGTGCAGCAACCTCAGAAGGCGGCGCCGGAGACGGTCGGGCGACCGGCAGACGCGCAGACGCCGGCTCCGAAGCTGGTGGTGCCGTCGACCGAGCCCGCCAAGCCGGTCGCGGCCGAACGCGAGGCAGAGCCGCGGAGCGAGACCAAGACCACGAAGAATCTGTCGGTGCCTCAGCGCGCGCTGCCGGCCGGCGTCGCGCAGATGATCGGCCGCAAGATCTGGCTCAACGAGGCCGGGGGACGGCGCGACGCCATCACGTCGTGGAATGCAGGTGAAGAATTCGCCTCGCTGGGAATCGGGCATTTCATCTGGTATCCGGCCACCGCGAAGCCGCCTTATGAGGAGGGCTTTCCGGGGCTGATCGCATTTCTGCGCAAGGGCAAGACGCCGCTGCCTGCATGGCTCGCCAAGACGCCGACTCCGGCATGCCCCTGGACCAGCCGGGCCGACTTCAAGCGCAATTTCAATTCGCCGCAAATGCGCCAATTGCGGCAGTTCCTGCTCGACACGATTGCGGAGCAGACGCAGTTCCTGGTGGCGCGTGCGCAAGGCGCGATGGACAAGATTCTCGCGAACACGCCCGACAGCGCCGAACGCGAGCACATCGTCGCGCAGTATTCGCGAGTCGTCCGTGCCTCGAACGACCTCTATCCGCTGATCGACTACATCAACTTCAAGGGCGAGGGCACCAACCCGTCCGAGACCGCCGTGGACAAGGAGACGGGCCAGCGCCAGGGCTGGGGTCTCAAGCAGGTGCTGCTCAAGATGAACGGCACCACGACCGAGTCCAAGGCCGTGCTCGCCGAATATTCCGACGCGGTGCAGGTCGTGCTGCAGCAGCGGGTGCGCAATCTGCCCTCGAACCGCGTGTGGGAGGCGGGTTGGCTGCGTCGCGCCGAGACCTATCGTCGTCCGATCGCGCAGCTCGAGCAGGCCCCCGAGCGCGCGCCGCGCAGATCATCGCGCTACAGGGCCGACAACACGCGGTTCTGACGCGGGAGCATCGTTCCGGATGATCGAAGGGCGTGCGATCCGCGCGCCGCGCGCGCGTGTCCGGCAAGCGAGCGTCTGATCACGACTTGCCCGAAGCGGCCTTCTTATCGGCGACCACCTTCTCGTAGGCCGCCCTGAGCCGCTGACCGACGCTTGGTCCGGACTTCCTGCGTCTTTTCGCGCCGAGATGAATTTCGCGCAGCTCATCCATGAACTCGGCCCACATCTTCGGCCCGCCGTCCATCAGCAGCCTGGCGCGGATGCCGAGTTCCTCCGAGACCGGCAGATATTTGTAACCCCAGCCCGCCATCTGCGCGAGGATCGGCAACAGCTCGATGCCCTGCTCGGTCAGGGAATAGATGCCCTTCTGCTTGTGGCTCGGATCGTCCTCACGGCTGATGATGCCGGCCGCGAGCAGCGTCTTCAGCCGGTCGGCGAGAATGTTCGAGGAGATGCCTTCCTGCGAGCCGCCGAGCAGCTCGCGATAATGCCGGCGATTTCCGAACATCATGTCGCGGATGATCAAGAGGCTCCATTTGTCGCCCACCACTTCGAGCGAAAGGTTGATGGGGCAGCCGGAGCGCTGAAGGTCGGACATCGAGGTCTCATGGGCAGGGATCGCAGATAAACCGCTTGCAATATTGCACCGGTCTGGGCATTCTCCAACTGCTTGCAAAATGAAAGCAGTCAGGGAGGAGCGTCGATGGCGAGACTGGTGATGTGGAACATGATGACGCTGGACGGCATGGTTGCGGGCCCGAACGGCGACATCTCCTGGCACGAGGATGTGTGGGGCCGGGAGCTAGAGCAGATCTCCGAGACGCAGCTGCAGGAGGCGGGCGGATTGCTGTTCGGCCGGGTGACCTACGATCTGATGGCCGGCTATTGGCCGACGGAGAAGGGCGTGACCGCCGACTTCATGAACAGCATCCCCAAATATGTTGCCTCCCGCACGCTGTCTCGCCTGCTATGGTCGAACGCGCATCTGCTGGGTCCGCAGCTCGCGGCTGAGGTCGACAAGCTCAAGCAGGAGAATGCCAAGGACCTGTTCCTGTTCGGCAGCGCGGACCTCGCCTCGACGCTTGTGGCGTCCGACCTGATCGATGAGTTTCGAATCGCGATCAATCCGCGCGTGCTCGGTGCCGGACGCCCGCTGTTCAAGCCGGGTCAGGCCTTGAAGCTCCGCCTGATCGACAGCCGGGCGCTGTCCAACGGCGTCGTCATCGCGCGCTACGCCCCCGTTCGGGACGTGTGAGCCCGTACCTCCCGGCGCGTTCCGTGCCCCGGGGAGCGCCGGTCTTTCGACTCACACCACCCGTGCGTCCAGCCTCTCACCTTAACCGTCTCCCGTGAACAACGGGCGCGGGAGCGCACCGTCCCGCCGCCGCGCGTTCGGGACCAAACAACTTGTTCTCACCCAACCTATCAGGAGCTTAAGATGTCCCTGACCCTTTACTATCATCCGCTGTCGTCGTTCTGCTGGAAGGTGCTGATCGCGCTGTATGAGAACGACGTTTCGTTCACGCCGAAGCTGATCAATCTCGGTGACGCGGATGAGCGCGCGGCGTTCTTGAAGCTGTGGCCGGTCGGCAAATTTCCCGTGCTGCGCGACGAGCAGCGCACGATTCCGGAATCGAGCATCATCATCGAATATCTCGACCAGCACCATGCGGGCGGGACGCGCTTCATTCCCGATGATCCCGATCTCGCCTTGCGGACACGTCTGCGCGATCGCTTTCTCGACCTTTATCTGCACATGCCGACGCAGACCGTCGTGTTCGACCGGCTGCGGCCGGCCGATGCCCGCGATCCGCTCGGCGTCGCCGACGCGCGAAGCCGGCTGCGCACGTCCTACGCGATGCTCGAGGCCGAGCTGCCGCCGCGTGGCTGGGCGATGGGCGACCCGTTCACCCTGGCGGATTGCGCGGCCCTGCCGGCGCTGTTCTACGCCGACAGAGTCGAGCCGCTGGGTGACGGGCTGCCTGGGGTCACAGCCTATCTCGACCGGCTCAAGGCGCGGCCATCCGTGGCGCGGGTGCTCGCAGAGGCCCAGCCTTATTTCCACATGTTCCCGCAAGAGGCGGGCTGAACCGGGAACCCGGTCAAAATAATCGCGAGGGCGTGTCGGCGGCGCCGGGACCGGATCGTCTTACTGATGCGGGCAGGGCAGTCCTGCCGCACAGCATCAGGAGAGAAGCCATGCGGTTCATGGTGATCGTGAAGGCGACCCGGGACACGGAAGCCGGAATCCTGCCGACCACCGAGGAGTTCGCGGCGATGGGCCGATTCAATGAGGAATTGGTCAAGGCCGGCATGATGGAGGCGGGCGAGGGCCTGCATCCGACCGCGAAGGGCGCGCGGATCGACTTCTCGAACGGGACGCCGAGCGTCGCGCGCGGTCCATTCGACCTCTCCGGCGATCTCGCCGCCGGTTTCTGGATGATCAAGGCCGGCTCGCTCGACCAGGTGATCGCGCACATGACGCGCGCGCCGTTCCCGAGCGGCCAGATCGAGATCCGGCAGGTCTATGCACCGGAGGATTTCGGCGAGACGTTCACGCCCGAATTGCGCGCGCGGATCGAACGGCTGCGTGCGCAGGCCGCCAAGGGCTGAACCGCGACCCTGATCAGGAGAGGAGAAACGCGGATGCGATTCATGATGCTGATGATCCCGCTCGGCTATGAGAGCGCGCCGCCCGACGTGGAGCTCGATCCCGAGCGGGTCAAGGCGATGATGCGCTACAACGAGGCGCTGAAGGAAGCTGGCGTGCTGATCACGCTGGAGGGCCTGCATCCGCCGTCGATGGGGGCGCGGGTCTCGTTCGCGGGCGGCAAGCCTGTGGTGACCGACGGCCCGTTCGCGGAGGCCAAGGAGGTGCTCGGCGGCTATTGGATGATCGAGGTCGCCTCGCGCGACGAGGCGATCGCCTGGGCCAGGCAGTGCCCGGCCTCGGACAACGAGATCATCGAGATTCGCCAGGTCCAGGAGATGGCGGACTTTTCCGAGGAGGTGCAGCAGGCCGCGGCCGGCTTCGCCGAGCTGCCGCATGCCGGCCGTGTCTGATCGATCCGTTTCACAGCAGGAGAGGGAAGTGCAATGAGCGACAACAGCAACACCTATCTCGCCGTCTTTCTCGGCAGCAAGACCAGCCCGACCTGGAAAGCCTGGGAGGCGCTGTCCGAGACGGAGCGCAATGCCAGGGGACAGCAGGGCATGGCGGCCTGGCATGCCTGGGTGGACCAGTACAAGGACGCGATCGTCGCGATGGGCGGACCGCTCGGCAAGACCAAGCGGGTCGACAAGGGCGGCGTCAACGACATCGCCAACGAGATGGGCGCGTTCACCGTGGTCCGCGCCGCCTCGCATGAGGATGCGGCGAAGATGTTCGTGAACCATCCGCATTTTGCGATCTTCCCGGGCGAGCGGGTCGAGATCATGCCGGTGCTGCCGATCCCGGGCGGCGGATAGTTTCCAGTGGCGAGGACGCGCGGCCTTTGCCGCGCGTACGTTCTCAAGCGGGAAAATGCTCGACATGCGTCTCGGCGGTGCGGCCGAAATAGACCACGCGGCGGCCGGCAAACGACACAAGGTAGCCGGCGCAGCCGGCGGCTTTCGCCTTCTCGCAGAAGGCCACGTAGTTGTAGTCGGCGGGATTTGCCTGCGCCCATCGCACCAGATGCGCGATCTCCCGGGCATCGAAGGCGGGCGCGACGCGTCCGGCTGACGGCTGCATCGCGAGCGTCGCATGGTCGCCGTCGGGCAAATAGCAGGTCTGGGTGTTGCAACGATAGTCGACGGTGTAGCTCTCGAATCCGGCAGCCATCAGCCGGCCGACGATTTCCGGAAAGCTCAGGCTGCCATCGTGGGCAGCATCGAGGCATGTCTTGGCAATGGAAATCCGGTCCGTGTCCATATCGGCGTCCTTCGATGAATTGAGTGCGTTCAGTCCAACGGGATCGTCTTGAGGCCGCGTCGTTCGGCGAGCGCCTTCAGCAGGCGGTTGAGCGTGTGGTGCTCGCCTTTGCTGAGCACGCCGAAATAGGCTGCGTCGTTCGCATCGGCCAGCGCGGCAAGCACGGGCACCTTGAACCGTCCCTCGGCCGTCAAAGCGAGGCGGTGCCCGCGCTTGTCTTCCGGGTTCTCCGTTCGCGCGACCAGGCCTTTGCTCAGAAGCCGATCCGCAAGCTTGCTGACCGCCCCCCGGGTCAGGCCCATCCGCTGCGCCAGAACGGAGGGGGGCATCGGGCCTTGGTCGTAGAGCGCCCGCATGAACGACCATTCCGCAACCGTGACCCCCTCGGCCGCGACCTTCCGCGCGAATTCCTGCGACACCGCGTTCGACACCATCCGCATCCAGAAGCCGGTATGGTCAGTCAGGTCCGAGACGGGGGTCATGTGATCGCCATGTGGTTGACAAGGAAACTAAATGGATTTGGTTTCCTAGTCAACTACATTTGGGCAGGCTTGCGCGCTGCCGGAACGCCGGGGGGCCGGCCGCAGGACTGCGGACAGCCGCAGGCGCCTGAGCAAGTTCATCGACGCCGCGGACCGGGACGGAAGCGCTCCGTCACTCTCGGCGGTGGTCGGCGACTGTTGGCACGTTCGAAAAGTCTCTGGCGTCTTTTCGTCCGGCTCATGTAAAAGCCCTTCACATGAGCTGGCGCAAGGAGCAGCGCCGCGCCGAGCGCGGCTATCATCACGGTAACCTCAAGGAGGCGCTGCTGCAGGCGGCGCTCGACCTGATCGCGCAGAAGGGGGCTGCCGGCTTCACCTTCGCCGACGCCGCCCGCATGGCCGGCGTCAGCCCGGCCGCGCCCTATCGTCACTTCCGCGACCGCGACGAGTTGCTGTCGAGCATCGCCCAGCGCGGCTTCGAGCAGTTCGAATCCCAGCTCTCTGCGGCGTGGGACGATGGCCGCCCCGATACCGTTACGGCGTTCGAGCGCGTCGGCAAGGCCTATCTCGCTTTCGCCCGCGCGGAGCCAGCGTTCTATTCGGCGATGTTCGAATCGGGTGTGCCGGCCGACTCCACGGCGGGCCTGCTGGCGGCCGGCGAGCGGGCGTTCGGCGTGATCCGCGCCGCGGCCGAGCGGCTGGCGGCGCTGGCGCCGCCTGGCGTGCCGCGGCCACCGGCGATGATGATGGCGCTGCACATCTGGTCGATGGCGCACGGCATCGCCTCGCTGTTCGCCCGTGGCGACGCCGCCCGGCGCAAGCTGCCGATGTCGCCCGAGGAGCTGCTGGAAGCCGAGGTGCTGATCTATCTGCGTGGGCTCGGCTTCCCCACCGATCGCCGGCCTGCCGGGTCCTCCGCCGCCGAGCCGCCGCCGCTGCCGGACGACGACAAGCCGGCCGGGCCCTGGGGCCGCCCGAAATAAGGTTCAAAGACGAGCGAAAAATAATTCGGGCGACGCGTCAGGCGGTCGCCTTGACAAAATCCCGGGTTGGTCTAGCTATGTAAATGTTATTTACATTCACACGGCATGGCGCCGCGAATGGAGAGGGAGATGGCCTACACCGCAGATGTCAATCGTTGGCGCGGTTCGGAGGAGGAGCAGAGGTACCGGCCCCGCATGATGGAGTCGCCCTGGCATCCCGGCTGGATCGCCGTGACCGTGCTCGGCTTCATCATCTGGTGGCCGATCGGACTTGCCCTTCTCTTTTTCACACTCGGGAGCAGAAAGATGGCGTGCTGGAACGGCGGTGATCGCTGGTCGAACAAGATGGAGCGGATGCAGTGGAAGATGGACCGCATGCGCGACAAGATGGAGCGCCGCGGCTTCGGCTTCGGGTTCTCGGCGCCGTCGTCGAGCGGCAACCGCGCCTTCGATGAATACCGCATGGAGACCCTGCGCCGGCTCGAGGAGGAGCAGCAGGAGTTCCGCGACTTCCTGACCCGGTTGCGCCACGCCAAGGACAAGGAAGAGTTCGACGCGTTCATGGCCCAGCACAAGCCGCGTCCGGCGACCCCGCCGAACGACCAGCCCTCGAGCTGATCGCCCCTCACCCTGACGCCGCAGGGCTTTCAGCCCCCGCCCTGACGGCACAAGACGCCCGCCTGCGGTTCCCGCCGGCGGGCGTTTTGCGTTTCCCGTTACCGTCCGGCTGCGGCGGCTGGCCGCTGCCGACGCCGGCCAAAATGGTCAAGCGGCTGATCACAAAGGCTCTATCTGGCTGGTCCGGCTGGACCTTTGACCTCCGCAATACTCCGCGGTAACCCCGCCTTAACCCCGGACGGGGTTTGGTTAAGGGGCGCTTACGCGCGCCAAGAGCCCTTGTTTTGACACGTTGGCAGAGGAAGCAGGCCGCTTATGGCTTCGGCGGGCCTCTTAAAGCGATCAGTTCAGGGTTTTCTCGCGCAGGCGCTTTCCGCCGCGACAGCATCCGGCATGGAACGGCGGCTGCATGGTCCCGGGCGTCCCGGGATGATTGGTTGAGAGGATACTTGCAGATGTCTGTCGATAGCGGCGGCCTGTCCCTGATCGATCTGTTCGGCAATGCCGGCTGGGTGGTCCGGATCATCATGCTCGGCCTGATCTCCTGCTCGATCTGGGTCTGGGCGATCGCGATCGACAAGATGTTCCTGTTTTCACGCACCCGCCGCTCGATGGACCGGTTCGAGCAAGCCTTCTGGTCCGGGGAATCGATCGAGGAGCTGTACCGGGTGCTGTCGGCGAAGCCGACGCAATCCATGGCGGCGTGCTTCGTGGCGGCGATGCGGGAGTGGAAGCGCTCGTTCGAGGGCCATGCGCGCTCCTTCGCCGGCCTGCAGATGCGCATCGAGAAGGTGATGAACGTCTCGATCGCGCGCGAGGTCGAGCGGCTGGAACGCCGTCTCCTGGTGCTCGCCACGGTCGGCTCCGCCGGCCCGTTCGTCGGCCTGTTCGGTACGGTCTGGGGCATCATGACCAGCTTCCAGGCGATCGCGGCCTCCAAGAACACCTCGCTGGCGGTGGTCGCCCCGGGCATCGCGGAGGCGCTGTTCGCCACCGCCATCGGCCTGATCGCGGCCATCCCGGCGACGATTTTCTACAACAAGTTCTCTTCGGAGGTGAACCGGCAGGCGCAGCGGCTGGAAGGCTTCGCAGATGAATTTTCCGCCATCTTGTCCCGTCAGATCGACGAGCGGGGATGAGGGCAGGTATAGTGGCATCCGGATCGTGAGTACCACAGCATGGGCATGAGCATGGGCAGCGCGTCCGGCGGCAGTGGTCGCCGCGGTCGGCGCAAGGCGGCCGTGATGGCGGAGATCAACGTCACGCCGATGGTCGACGTCATGCTGGTGCTGCTGATCATCTTCATGGTCGCAGCGCCGCTGCTCACCGTCAACATCCAGGTCGACCTGCCCCAGGCGCAAGGCGGCTCGGCCTCGACGGCCGACGCCAAGCCGCCGCTCGAGGTGACCGTGAAGAAGACCGGCGGCGGCTGCGCGTCCAAGGTCGACGTGTATCTCGGCGACTCGCCGATCGCGATCAACGAGCTCGGGCCGAAGATCAAGGCGATGAAGGATGCGGGCGCCGGCGGCGCCGACAACGTCGTCAAGATCCGCGGCGACCGTGACGCCTGCTACTCCGACATGATGAAGGTGCTGGGCCTGGCGCGCGACGCCGGCTATCGCGCCAGCATCGTCGTGCTGCCGGATCAGGGCTCATGACGTCGAAAGACCTCATCCGGTTCGTGCGCACGCGCAAGGGGACGGTGCTGTCCGTCGCCCTGCACGTGCTCGTGCTGTGCTGGGGTCTGTTCAGCTTCTCCGCGCGCTCGATGGTGGCGCCGCCGGAGGACCTGGTGCCGGTCGACGTGATCTCGGAGGACAACAGCTCGAAGGCCAAGGCCGGCGCCCTGACCGGCAAGAAGGAAGCCCAGAAGCTGCTGGCCGACAAGATCGGCGAGAAGAAGCCGACCGAGGACATCGTCGGCAAGGTCGATACCAAGCAGGTCACCGAGACCGATGCTGCGCCCGAGCCGCTGCCCAAGCCGGAGAAGCCGGTCGAGAAGAAGCCCGACCCGCCGAAGCCGGTCGAGAAGCAGCCTGATACGCCTAAGCCCGTCGCCGAGAAGAAGCCGGAGCCGCCGAAGCCCGCGCCGGCCGAGAAGCCGAAGCCGGAAGAGAAGAAGCCGGATCCGTTCAATCCGGACCAGATCGCCAGCATGCTCAACAAGGACAAGGCGAAGCATCCGCCGAAGCCGCAGCAGGCCGCCGCCGCGCCGCCGGAGCCGCCCAAGCACAAGAGCGAGCGCAAGTTCGACGCCGAGAAGATGGCGAGCCTGATCAATCAGAAGGACCCGACGCGCCAGGCCGTGACGGGTTCGGAGCTGAATGCCAACGCCGCGCTCGGCGCTGTTCATGGCACGGCGGAGAGCAATGTCGCGAGCTGGCAGGCCGCCTTCCAGGAGGCGGTCACGCGCTGCTTCACGACGCCTTATAACGGCGTCGATGAAGACAAGATCGAAGTCGATATCGACATCCAACTCCGTCCCGACGGCTCGCTGGCCGCCGTCCCCTCGGTCGCGGGAACGCGAGGGCCGCCGCGGGTGAGCGCGGCGATGGCGGATAGCGCGAAGCGTGCGGTCGAGAACTGCGCGCCCTACGCGTTTCTGCCGAAGAACCGGTACAATGAGTGGAAGTTGATCCCGACGACATTCAATCTCAAAATGATGAATTCGATGCGAGGCCGAACTTGACGACACCTCCAACGCGCAAGACTGGATTCACCACGCGGCGCCAGGTTCTGCTGGCCGGAGGAGCCGCGATGGCGGCGTGGGGCGCGGGACCCGCCTTCGCTCAGCAGCGTCTGCAGATCAATCCCGGCGAGTTCAAGCCGATCCCGATCGCGATTCCGCCGTTCGTTCCCGGCGGTGCGGGCGATGCCGATGTCGGCAACGGCATCGCGCAGGTGATCACGAACAATCTGAAGCGCAGCGGCCTGTTCGCGCCGGTCGACCCGGCTGCGTTTCCCGAGCGCATCAGCAATTTCGAGGCGCCGCCGCAGTTCGCCAGCTGGAAGCCGCTCAACCTCACCGGGCTCGTGACCGGCCGCGCGACGCGGCAGCCGGACGGGCGCCTGAAGGCCGAGTTTCGGCTGTGGGACCCGAACTCAGGCCAGCAGCTCACCGGGCAGCAATATGTGACGGCGCCGGAGTATTGGCGGCGCATCGCCCATATCATCTCCGATCAGATCTACACGCAGATGACCGGCGAGAAGGGCTATTTCGACAGCCGCGTGGTGTTCGTCGACGAGAGCGGGCCGTCGGAGCGGCGCGTCAAGCGGCTGGCGCTGATGGATCAGGACGGCGCCAACGTCCGCTATCTGACCCGCGGCGCCGACCTCGTGCTGACGCCGCGATTCTCGCCGTCGAGCCAGGAAATCACCTACATGGAGTTCGGGCAGGGCGACCCGCGGGTCTATCTGTTCAACATCGAGACCGGCCAGCGCGAGATCGTCGGCAACTTCCCGGGCATGTCGTTCTCGCCGCGGTTCTCGCCGGACGGCCAGCGCATCATCCTCAGCCTGCAGCAGGGCGGCAACTCCAACCTGTTCGTGATGGACCTGCGCTCGCGCACGACGACGCGTCTCACCGACACGCCGGCGATCGACACCTCGCCGTGCTACTCGCCGGACGGCAGCCAGATCTGCTTCGAGAGCGATCGCGGCGGCAAGCCGCAGATCTATGTGATGGCCTCCAGTGGCGGTGCTGCGCAGCGCATCTCGTTCGGCGAGGGCAGCTACTCGACGCCGGTGTGGTCGCCGCGCGGCGACTACATCGCGTTCACCAAGCAGGGTGGCGGCCAGTTCGCGATCGGCATCATGAAGACGGATGGCTCGGGCGAGCGCATCCTCACCGCCGGCTTCCACAACGAAGGGCCGACCTTCTCGCCCAACGGCCGCGTGCTGATGTTCTTCCGTGACCCCGGCGGCACCGCCGGCCCGTCGCTGTATTCGATCGACGTCTCCGGCCGCTTCGAGCAGAAGGTGCCGACGCCGGGCTTCGCCTCGGATCCGGCCTGGTCGCCGCTGCTGTCGTGACGGCGAGCGAGCCTCTGGGCCCGCTCACGTCTTGGTGGACGCGATTTTTCGAGTCGCGCGATGCGTGTTCCCGTAAAATATGGAACCATTCGTTGCAGCAACCGGGTAGTGTTTGCCTAGTTGGCTGAATTTTCGAGCGAATCCGATCACTTCGCGAGTGCGGAAACGCTCTGCTAACGATGTTCCCTCAGAAAGACTTCACCTGCGAACGGTAATGTTGCGCACCGAACAGGACGCGTGCGCACGAATGCAGCTTGCCACTCAGAACGGAGAAGACGATCGAAAGTTGTCGCCTGCGATCCAGGCGGCTCTCGTCGACTCCCTCTTCCAGGATCCCGGCCCGATGTTCGCCGGCGCACTCTGCGCTGCCGTCGCCGCCGTCATGACCGCGATCAAGAGCGGCGACGTCAATCTGTGGCCGTGTGCCGCGATGCTGATCATCGCAGGAGCGTTCCGCTCGCTCGACATGCGCTACTATCGGAGCCTGTGCGACGCCGGCCGCCTCACGCAGACGGCGGTCGAGCGCTGGGAGGTTCGCTATCAGATCGGCGCCATGATCTATGCGCTGGTGCTCGGCATTTGGTGCGTGGTCGCCCTGGTCGACAACAGCGACCCGGTGGTGCACCTGATCGCGATCACGGTGACGCTCTGCTACATGTCGGCGGGCGCAGGCCGGACCTACGGGCGGCCCTGGATCTTCCACGTCCAGATCCTGCTCGCCTGCGGACCGCTCGCAGTGGCTCTCGCGATCCACGGCAGCCCTTATTACCTGGGCATGGCGGCGTTCTGCGTCCTGTTCTTCGTATCGCTGAAGCACATCTCGACCAACCTGCAACGGATCTTCGTCCAGGCCTTTGTGGCGCGCGAAAGCGAGGCTGCACTGGCCAAGCAGTTCGATACGGCCCTGAACAACATGCCGCACGGCCTGTGCATGTTCCGCTCCGACGGGCGTCTGGCCGTGATGAACCATCGCTTCGGCCAGATGATGAACCTGCCGGATGACATCCTGCAGCGTGGCGGCAAGGCGGCCGACATCATCAACGCCTGCGTGATCGCAGGCTCGATCTCCGCTTCGAGCGGCCGGCTGATCCTGGCCGAGATCGAGCACACCAAGACCCATAATGTCATCACGAGCGATCCCGACGTCGCGCGCGACCGGTCGCTGTCCTGGACCTTCCAGCCGATGGCCGACGGCGGCGCCGTGGTCCTGCTCGAGGACATCACCGAGCGGCGGCATGCCGAGGCGCGCATCTCGCATCTGGCGCGCTACGACGAGCTCACGACCTTGCCGAACCGCGTCAGCTTCCGCGACGAGATCGAACGGCTGCTCAGGATTCCGCAGCGGCACGGCGAACTGTCCGCGCTGCTGTTCGTCGATCTCGACCGCTTCAAGCAGGTCAACGACACGCTCGGCCACCCCTGCGGCGATCAACTGCTCTGCGCGGTCTCCGAGCGGCTGCGCGACATGCTGCGTCCGGAAGATTTCGTTGCGCGCTTCGGCGGCGACGAGTTCGTGGTGTTCCAGCGCAACATCCGCTCCAACGACGACGCCGCGATGCTGGCGCGCCGGATCGTCGACCAGCTCAGCGAGCGCTACAAGATCGACAATCACCTGGTCGAGATCGGCGCCAGCGTCGGCATCGCGATGACCGCGCCGGGGATCAGCGCCGACACCCTGCTGAAGAATGCCGACATGGCGCTGTACCGCGCCAAGGCGGAGGGACGTGGCACCTTCTGCTTCTTCCGCGACGAGCTCGCCCAGACGGTGGAAGCACGCCGCATCCTCGAGCTCGACCTGCGCAAGGCGCTGGCGAACGAGGAGTTCGAGCTGTTCTACCAGCCGCTGGTCAACCTGAAGTCCGGCAAGATCTCCACCTGCGAGGCGCTGCTGCGCTGGAACCACCCGGTGCGCGGCACGGTCTCGCCGGTCGACATCATTCCCGTCGCCGAGGACATGGGCCTGATCGTCGATCTCGGCCGCTGGATCCTGCGCAAGGCCTGCCTGGAATGCATGAAATGGCCGGATGCGGTCAGCGTCGCCGTCAACTTCTCGCCGCAGCAGTTCCATCAGCGCGATGTGCTCAGTGAGGTCCGCTACGCGCTGGAAGTGTCCGGGCTGCCGCCGCATCGGCTCGAGATCGAGATCACCGAATCCTCGCTATTGCGCAACACCCAGCTCACCCACGATGTGCTGTCGCAGCTGCACATGCTCGGGGTCCGCATTTCGCTCGACGATTTCGGCACCGGCTATTCCAGCCTCAGCTATTTGCACAACTTCCCGTTGGAGAAGGTCAAGATCGATCGCTCTTTCCTCGAAGGCATCGACAGCGATCGGCCGCTGACTCTGTTGCGCGGTGTCGCAAGATTGTCCGCCGATCTCGGCATGTCGGTGGTGGTGGAGGGCATCGAGACCAACGAGCAGCTCGAACTGGTCAGCGCCGACGGCACGGTCACCGAAGCGCAGGGCTATCTGTTCAGCCGGCCCGTCCCCGCAATCCGCATCCGGCAGCTCCTGAATGCATCGCATGGGCGCCGTTCGAGCGACGGGGCGATCGCGGCCGCCGGCGGGACACGTTCGATCGCTTGATCGCTCGACCTCCGCCTTGATGCGGAGGTGCCGCGAAGATCGACCAGTGGAGGCGAGCCCTGTGCGCTGCATCCCGCCGGTCCGAGCATGGCTCGTATGTGAATGGCGATGTGACAACCCCACGTCGCATCATTCGGAAACATTGCACGTGTATGCCAAGCGAATCCGTTTCGATTTGACACGCAAGTGATCCGAAGCAATCCGTCCAGCACTGCATCCAATCCCGTAAGTCACGGTTAAGTCTCCGGGATTCTACGTGCCGTTAACTTTGTACCGCCGAAAGCTTTGCGTCGGCATTAACCCGCTGTTAAGCTCATACTGCTCGTAGGAGTTGTGTGAAAAGGGGTTGCGGATGAAGTCGGCGGCTAGAGTGAGTGCCGTTGCTGAACAGAAGTCGGATGTGCTGGAGAACGTGGACTATCGACTGGCGCTGACTGCTGAGGACAAGGACGAGATCTATCGGCTGCGCTACCGCGCCTATCTGCGTGAAGGCGCCATCCTGCCGTCGCCCAGCGAACGCGTCAGCGACGAATATGATGATCTTCCCAACAGCTTCATCTTCGGCGTCTACGTCAATGGCGAGCTCTACAGCTCGATCCGCATCAGCGTGCTGAACTCGCAATGGCGCCGATCGCTGTCCTCGGACATGTTCGCCGACCTGCTGCATCCCGAGCTCGATCGCGGCAAGGTCATCATCGACCCGACACGGTTCGTCGCCGACCATGAGAAGGCGCGGCTGTTTCCGGCGCTTCCCTATGTGACCGTCCGGCTCGGCTACGTCGCCTGCGCCCATTTCAACGCGGATATCGGTCTCGCCAACGTGCGCCCGGAACATCGCGCCTTCTACAAGAAAGTGTTCCTGCAGGAACCATGGGGTGAGCCGCGGCTCTACTCCGGCCTCACCAAGCCGGTCGGCCTGGTGGCGGCGCATTATCCGTCGATCCGCGATCGCGTGTTCCAGCGCTTTCCGTTCATGCGATCCAGCGCGTTCGAACGGCGGATGCTGTTCGATCGTCCCGCGCCGGACGCCTTCACTGATTCGTTCAGGATTCAGGCGGTCGCGAAGGCCGGCTGATCATCGGCCGATATCGGGGCCGGTTCGGCCGTCCGGCCGGTTCACACCGTGGCGCTGATGCAAAAATCAGCGAAAAAGCGCCCTGCTGCAGGCGCTGAGCGGCTTGCCTTCACCCTGGCGCCACATTTACAACCCATTAACCATCGCGGTCGCTTTTCGGGTTTCGTTAGCATTTGACGGGGTTCGGCAAGACCCCATCAAGGTTGACGGAACGTTCGCTTAACCATCGCCCTGTAGACCGGATGGCAGTCTAAGAACGTGAGCGTGGAGGCTCCGGGAATGAAATATCAGATGCGTATCCTCCAGGGATTGAAGTTGGCCGCCGTGCTGGCCGTGGCGCTGTCGATGGGCGCCTGCGCCAACAAGAATCTCACCGGGGCCGACGGGGCGATGGCCAGCGCTGCGACTCCAGGCAGCCAGCAGGACTTCGTCGTGAATGTCGGCGATCGCGTCTTCTTCGAGAGCGATCAGACCGATCTCACGCCGCAGGCGATCGCGACCCTGGAGAAGCAGGCTCAGTGGCTGCAGAGCTATCCGCGCTACTCCTTCACGATCGAGGGCCATGCCGACGAGCGCGGCACCCGCGAGTACAACATCGCGCTGGGCGCGCGGCGCGCGCAGTCGGTCCGCAACTTCCTGGCGTCGCGCGGCATCGACCAGGGCCGCATGCGCACCATCTCCTACGGCAAGGAGCGGCCGGTGGCGGTCTGTAACGACATCTCGTGCTGGTCGCAGAACCGCCGTGCGGTGACGGTCCTGAACGCCAGTTCATAAAGCTGAACGAATCCGTTGCTGATGAAGCCGGCGTCGCCCATCGACGCCGGCTTCGTCGTTTCTGGTCGGCGGGTCTCGTCCGGACTTGGTCTTGTCTTCGCTTGAACGTCATTTGTATCTATCGCATTTCTGCTTTACAGCCTCGCTCACAGGCCTGTTTTCAATGTCTCGCCGATCCGGTCGTCAGGGCAGCATGTCATTCATGTTTCTTCCACGGAGCGCCGCCGCGATCCTCGCCGCGCTCGTCATTTTCTCGTGCCAGGCAGTTTCGTCGCGGGCGCTCGCCCAGACCGATGACGATGATCCCGAGATCCGGATTCAGCGGCTCGAAAATCAGCTCCGGCAACTGACCGGTCAGAACGAGGAGCTGCAATACCGCAATCGCCAGCTCGAGGAGCGGCTGCGGCAGTTGCAGAGCGCTGCACCCGGCGGTGCGCCCGCGGCGCAGACCAACGCGGCTGCTCCCGCGCCGGCCAATCCCGCTTACGGCCAGCCCCCTCAGGCGGCCAACGGCCAGCAGCCCTATGGCCAGCAGCCGTACGGCCAGCCGCAACAGGCCTATCCGCAGCAGCAGCCGGTCTACGCGCAGCCGCCCGCCGTCGGTGCGCCGGTGCAAATCGTCCAGGAGCCCGCGGCCCCCGGTCGGGGCCGCCGCGGCGATGCGTTCGACCCGAGCCAGAATCCGACCGCTCCAGGCGCCCCGCAGGCGCTCGGCGGCGGCCAGTTGCCGATCCAGCCGGGTGGCGGCCAGCCCGCTGGCCGTCCCGTCGGCGATCCCGCGGCTCTCGCCAACACCGCGGGCGGGCGCTATCCCCAGGGCGCGCCGCCGGCCGCCGCGCCGGGGGCGGGCGGACTGGAGACCGCGCCGCCGCGGCAGACGCCGCGCGACGAATACGACCTCGGCATCGGCTACATGCAGCGCCGCGACTACGCGCTGGCCGAGCAGACGATGCGCAACTTCACCCAGAAATATCCGAACGATCCGATGGTCGGCGACGCGCAATACTGGCTCGGCGAGAGCTTCTACCAGCGTCAGCAATATCGCGATGCGGCCGAGGTCTTCCTCGCCGTGACGACGAAATACGAGAAGTCGGGCAAGGCGGCGGATGCGCTGCTCCGGCTCGGCCAGTCGCTGGCCGCGCTGAAGGAGAAGGAGGCGGCCTGCGCCGCGTTCGGCGAAGTGACGCGCAAATATCCGCGCGCCTCGGCGGGCGTGAAGGCGACCGTCGATCGCGAGCAGAAGCGGGTGAAGTGCTGAGCGCCTGCGGGCGAGGGGAGGCCTCTCGCCTATAACCGGCGGGGCGGATAGGCTGCGGCGCCATGTCGAAGGCCCGTTCCGAAGCCGATCTTGCGATCTCCACCGCCGAAGCCGAGCGCCTGTTCGCGCCGCTTTCGGCCGCGCCCGCACTGGTGCTCGCCGTATCGGGCGGTCCCGATTCGATGGCTCTGATGTGGCTCGCGGCGCGGTGGCGTGCGGGGCTCGCACAGGGACCGCACCTTGTGGCCGTGACGGTCGACCATGCGCTGCGGCGCGACTCCGCCCGTGAAGCCCGCATGGTGAAGGAGATCGCGCGCCGGCTCGCAATTCCGCACCGGACCCTTCGCTGGACCGACGCGAAGCCGGACACCGGGATTCCCGAAGCGGCGCGGCTGGCAAGATACCGCCTGCTGGCGCGCGCGGCGCGGCAGGCGCGTGCCGGACACGTCGTCACCGCCCACACCCGTGACGACCAGGCTGAGACGGTGCTGATGCGGCTGTTGCGCGGCAGCGGCATTGCGGGGCTCGCGGCGATGGCACCGCTCAGCGAGCGTGAAGGGGTGTTGCTGGCGCGGCCCCTGCTGAACGTTGCCAAAGTCCGGCTGGTAGCGACGCTGCGCTCGGCCGGAATCCCGTTCGCAGATGACCCGACCAATCAAGATCCCGCCTTCACCCGGCCGCGGCTGCGCGCCCTGATGCCGGCCCTGGCCGCGGAGGGCGGCGATGCCCGGACGCTGGCGACGCTGGCCGACCGGCTCGGACGGGCCAACGCCGCGATCGAATTGATGGTGGATGGCGCCGAACGCTATCTCGCACTGCGCGCGGCCGGGAGCAGGCCGGTCGGCGGGGGTCACGGCGAGACCTTCGAGGCGCGCGCCTTTGTCGCACTTCCAGCCGAAATCAGGCTGAGGCTGCTGATCCGCGCGATCAATCGCATTGGAACCGAAGGTCCCGTGGAACTCGGCAAGGCAGAGTCGCTGCTGGCGAGGCTGGACCGGACTCTTGCGGGGATCGCAGATGGTGGTACGTCTGCTCCGGGCAGGCTAAAACAGACCCTGGCTGGTGCACTGGTAAGCATGACGAGAGAGACGATCCGCATCACGCCCGCGCCGCCGCGGCGCTCGCGCGGGATTTGAAGCGGTTCACCGCCTTCGCGGACGCTTAACCACCTGCCTTGGCGACGCTTTCCCGCGCCATTTTTTGAGCGGGAATCGGGCTAGGATGCGATAAATAGTCCTTTCTAGTTCCCTTGGCATTGCCGTGAGTGGTACCTAGATTACGAGACGGTCGACCGGGGGATTCCCTCGTGGCTACCCAGGGATGAGTCCGAGGACTAACGGCCGCGATCCGCGCGACCACGAAGGAAAATCGATGAACGCCAATCTGCGCAATTTCGCCCTTTGGGTCATTATTGTCCTGTTGCTGTTGGCGCTGTTCACACTCTTCCAGAACCCGGGGCAACGCGCGTCGTCGACCGACATCAACTTCTCGCAGTTGTTGACCGAGGTCGATCAGGGCAATGTGCGCGACGTCGTGATCCAGGGGCCGGAGATTCACGGCACCTTCAAGAACGGCTCGTCGTTCCAGACCTACGCGCCGAGCGATCCGAACCTCGTGAAGCGGCTGTACGACGCCAAGGTCAACATCCAGGCCAAGCCGCCCGGCGACAACGTGCCGTGGTTCGTGTCGCTGCTGGTCTCCTGGCTGCCCTTCATCGCGCTGATCGGCGTCTGGATCTTCCTCTCCAGGCAGATGCAGGGCGGCGCCGGCAAGGCGATGGGCTTCGGCAAGTCGCGCGCCAAGATGCTGACCGAGGCGCATGGCCGGGTGACGTTCGAGGACGTCGCCGGCGTCGACGAGGCCAAGCAGGACCTGCAGGAGATCGTCGAATTCCTGCGCGATCCCGGCAAATTCCAGCGGCTCGGCGGCCGCATCCCGCGCGGCGTGCTGCTGGTCGGCCCTCCGGGCACCGGCAAGACGCTGATCGCGCGCGCCGTGGCCGGCGAAGCCAACGTGCCGTTCTTCACCATTTCGGGTTCTGACTTCGTCGAGATGTTCGTCGGCGTCGGCGCCAGCCGCGTCCGCGACATGTTCGAGCAGGCGAAGAAGAACGCGCCCTGCATCATCTTCATCGACGAGATCGACGCCGTCGGCCGCCATCGTGGCGCCGGTCTCGGCGGCGGCAATGACGAGCGCGAGCAGACCCTCAACCAGCTGCTGGTCGAGATGGACGGCTTCGAGGCCAATGAGGGCGTGATCCTGATCGCCGCCACCAACCGTCCCGACGTGCTCGATCCGGCGCTGATGCGTCCCGGCCGCTTCGACCGCCAGGTCGTGGTCTCGAACCCCGACATCATCGGCCGCGAGCAGATCCTGAAGGTTCATGTCCGCAAGGTGCCGCTGGCGCCGGACGTCAACCTCAAGACCATCGCCCGCGGCACGCCCGGCTTCTCCGGCGCCGACCTGATGAACCTCGTCAACGAGGCCGCCCTGACCGCCGCCCGCCGCAACAAGCGGATGGTCACGCAGTCCGAGTTCGAGGAAGCCAAGGACAAGGTGCTGATGGGCGCCGAGCGCCGCTCGATGGTCATGACCGAGGAAGAGAAGATGCTGACCGCCTATCACGAGGCGGGCCATGCGATCGTCGGCCTCAACGTCCCGAGCCACGACCCGATCCACAAGGCGACCATCATTCCGCGCGGCCGCGCGCTCGGCATGGTGCAGTCGCTGCCCGAGGCCGACCGTCACTCGCACACCCGCGAATGGTGCGTCTCCAAGCTCGCGATGATGTTCGGCGGCCGCGAGGCCGAGGTGCAGAAGTTCGGGCCGGAGAAGGTGACCAACGGCGCCACCGGCGACATCCAGCAGGCCACGAACCTCGCGCGAGCGATGGTGATGGAATGGGGCATGTCCGACAAGCTCGGCCGCGTCCGCTACCAGAGCAATGAGCAGGAGGTGTTCCTGGGCCATTCGGTGGCGCGCTCGACCAACATCTCCGACGATACCGCCCGCCTGATCGACTCGGAAATTCGCGGCCTGATCGAGGCCGGCGAGCAGGAGGCGCGCCGTATCATCACCGAGAAGCGTGACGATTGGGAAGCGATCGCCCAGGCCCTGCTGGAATACGAGACGCTGACCGGCGAGGAGATTCTCGACCTGCTCAAGGGCAAGAAGCCGAACCGCGAATCGGCGATCGAGCCGTCGACGCCGCGCGCGTCGGCCGTACCGCCGGCCGGCAAGCCGCGGCCGCGACCCGATCCGGGCCTGGAGCCGCAGCCCCAGGCGTGAGCTGATAGCCGCGACAGGCTTCCGGCGGTCAGCCCGTCTGATCCGGAAGGCCAAGAGAAACGAAAGGCCCGGCTTGCAGCCGGGCCTTTTGTTTGTTTGGAGATATGTGCCGGCGGTGGTCCGAACCGGGGGTGAAGAGCGTGTCAGCTCTTGCCAAGTCGGTGATTGACGGGGTGCCGCGGACCGCATCCAGCGGCACCGCGCGCCTTACGGCTTGTCGAACCAGGCCTTCCACTGCGGGACGGCGGTGGCGAACGTGCCGCGATGGCTTGTCGGTCCCGTCGACACCGCCTCGACCTTGCTGTTGCCGGCCCCGATCGCCTGCTGGTAGGTCATCGCCAGCCGGCCCAGACCGGTCGAGATCGCCTCGTCGGTCTCGCCGTAATAGTTGCGCACCGGCGTCTTGATGATCCAGCGATAGGCCTGCGTCTGCGCGACCAGGCGGCCGTAGGCCGACGCCGCGAAATACTCCGCATCGAAATAGTCGGGCTTGAGCAGCTTGTGCAGATCGGTCGGGACGTCGGCGACGTTGAAGGGCTCGCGCTCATAGGCCTTGCGCGCGACATCGTAGTAGCTGTCGCTGATCACCGAGCGCGCCAGCCCCGGCACCGCATAGTAGTTCTCGAACGCGAACGCCGACAGGATGAACAGCGAATTGACCCAAGCGGCGTCGTTCTTGCGCGGGAAGCTGAGGAAGCCGTTGAGCGCCACGGACACGTCGACAGGAGCGCTCGCGGTCGCCGCCGCCGTCACCGGCACGCCGGCGCTTTCGAGCTTCTCGAGAAAGGCCATGGTCACGAAGCCGCCTTGCGACCAGCCGGCGATGTCGAGCCTGGCGCTCGTCAACTTCATCTGTTCGAGCACGGCGCGGCTTGCCCGCAGCATGTCGTAAGTGGCCTGCTGATGGCTGGCCTTCACCATGTAGCCTTCCGGCTCGGTCGAGATGCCCATTCCGAAATAGTCGGCGCCGATCAGCAGATAACCTTGTCCTGCGAACTGCGCGATCATCAGCTGGGTCTCGGGCGACTGCTCCGGAAACGACGGCACCTCCTGCTTCCCGTACACCGTCCCGTGCTGATAGGACACCATTGGCAGGCTGGTCTCGCCGGTCTCGGGCACCGCGAGCAGGCCGCTCGCCGTGATCGGCTTGTTGCCGCGCTCGGGGATGACGGACGCATAGGTGACGCGATAGAGCCTGACGGCGTTGCGGGCCGGGGTGTAGGTCACCGAAACGCCCGCGAATTTCGGCGTGTCGACGGCAAGGATGGTGTTCAGCCGGGCGACGTCCCAGCGGGCCAGATATTCATAGCTGACGTCGGAGGAGACGCGGACGGGAGCCTTGTCCTGGGCACGGCTTGCAGCCGGCCAGATGGCGCAGACCAGCACCGCGATGAGAGCGCGATAGACGAACATGGGATCTCCCCGGCCTGCCGCCGTCGGTTGCATTCGGACCCCTGCGATACAGATCGCGAGTAAACAATCGGTGCGGCGCCGGCAGCCGCGCTCCGTCGCCCGCGCTTAAGCCTTCTTCAAGCGTCCCCGCCTATGTCTCGATGAGGAGGCGTCCATGCAGGCGCGGGGCGAGGTCCAGATGGCTGACAATCCTGATGCTGCCGCGATCCCATCGCAGCGCCGTGACGTTCCGCTCGGCTTGTTCGCAGTCTGCTTTGCGCTCGCCTGCATCAACGCCTCGTTCTTCCCGGCCGGACTGTGGTCGGGCACCTGGATCTGGGACCAGGCGGGTCTCGGCATTCCCACCGACTTCGTCAACGTCTGGGCGGCCGGGAAGCTCGCGTTGCAGGGACATCCGGCGCTGGCCTGGGACTGGGACGTGCAGCGCCAGGTCGAGCTCGATATGCTGCGGCAGGATTTCCCGGGCTACTTTGCCTGGCACTATCCGCCGCCATTCCTGTTCGTCGCCGCGTTCCTGGCGCAGTTTCCCTACACGCTCGCCTTCGTCGGCTGGGTCTATGCCAGCTTCGTTCCCTATGCGCTCGCGATGCGCGCGATCGTCGGCCGCGGCTTCGGCCTGTTGTTGGCCGCCGGCTTTCCGGCCCTGTTCTCGAACGCGCTGGTCGGGCAGAACGGATGCCTCACCGCCGCGCTCGTCGGCGGCACACTCTATCTGCTGCCGGTGCGGCCGGTGTTGGCGGGAATCTGTCTCGGGCTGCTGACCTACAAGCCGCAATACGGCCTGCTCTTCCCAATCGTGCTGATCGCCACCCAGCGCTGGACCGCGTTCATGTCGGCGAGCGTCACCGCCGTCGTGCTGGCGCTGCTGTCATGGCTCGCCTTCGGACTGGAGAGCTGGCAGGCCTTCTTCCATTGGCTGCCGATGTTCTCGCAGGCGTTCCTGACCGAGGGCAAGGCGACCTGGTGGAAGCTGCAGAGCCTGTTTTCGCTGGTCCGCTATTTCGGCGGCTCGGAAGCGCTCGCCTGGACCTTCCAATGGGTCCTGACCGCAACCGTCGCAGTCGTGCTGGTGACGCTGTGGCGCAGCCCGGTACGCTACGCGCTGAAGGCGGCGGCGCTTGCCGTCGGGCTGCTGCTGACGACGCCGTATCTGTTCATGTACGACATGATGGTTCAGGCCGTCGCCGTGGCCTGGCTGGTGCGGATCGGCCTCGCCGAGGGCTTTCGCCGCTACGAGCTGCCCGCGCTCGGCGGCATCGCGGCGCTTCAGATCGCGTTCATGCTGTCCGGGATTCCGCTCGGGCTCGCCGCCAACCTGATCATGGCCGGCCTGGTGCTGGCGCGCGCCGGCTCGTGGTGGCGTCGGCAGCCGGCGCCCGCCGACATGGCGCTCGCGAGCGCCTGATTCTCCGGTCGGGGCCGGGCAGGGTCATGATTTCCCTTGTCTTCCTTCGTGAACAAGTGTTCAGTTCTTCCCACCTTTTGTGAGGTCGATCCTCCAAAAACACTGAACCAGCGTTCGCCGGGTGCCCTGGACGAGCGCGTCCGGGACGAGAAACGCCATGGTCTATCGGCGAACCCATCAGGTCGTGAAGCGGCTGGCGGCCCGCCGCAGCGCGATTTTGGCTGCCGCACGTGAGACCGCCGCCGAAGGCGGCATGTCGGCCGTCCAGATCGCCCCGGTGGCGGTCCGGGCCAATGTCGCAGCCGGCACCGTCTATCGCTACTTTCCCTCGAAGGCCGATCTGATCTCGGAGCTGATCGCGGAGGTCTCGCGCGACGAGCTCGCCGCCGTCCGGCGCGCCGCCGATGCCGCGCCCGGTCCATCCTCGGCGCTGGCTGCCGCGGTATCCACGGTCGCAGTGCACGTCCTGTCGCAGCGCAAGCTCGCCTGGGGCATCCTGGCCGAGCCCGTCGACGTCGACGTGACGGCGTCACGGATCGCGAGCCGCCGCGAGATCGTCGGCGAGATCGCCTCGCGGATCGACGCGGCCGTCCGTGCCGGCCACCTTCCGGCGCAGGAAACCCAGTTGGCCGCGACCGCGCTGCTCGGCGCGCTGCATGAGGCGCTGGTGGGGCCGCTGGCGACGGAGAATCCCGACGACCCTGCCAAACTCCGCGACACCGTTCAGGCGGTCACCCTGCTGGCGCTGCGCGCGGTCGGCGTCATGGACGCGCGTGCGCGCGGTCTCGTCGTGCAGGCCGTGCTGCCGGTCAGGAGCCTGGTCGGCGCGTAGTCCGCGCTTAAGCAAGGATTCACCCGGCGCGGCGATGGTGAGGCTGGCGTGCCGCGAGAGCACCGCCTTGCCCCACTCCAGGTGCCTCCTCGGACGATGTCGATTGCACGCAACCCTCTGGCGACGCGCCTCGTCATCGCCGGATCGGCCGCCGCCGGCGCCGTCTATGCGTATCTGGCCGGCGAGGACATCAACTGGGACTGGCAGAACTATCACGACTATGCCGGCTTCGCGCTGCTGCATGGCCGCTTCGATGTCGATGTGGCGCCCGGCGGCTTTCAGAGCTTCCTCAATCCGCTGATCTATGTGTTGCCCTATGCCGTCCGCCACGGGCTCGATGCGCCGTGGTGGGGCGTCGCGCTGGGCGCGCTGCACGGCCTCAATCTCGCGCTGGTCTACTGGGTCGCGCGCGTGTTGCTCGGGCGCCTGGCGGACGCGTTCACGCTCAGCGCGGCGATCCTCATCGCGGCCCTCAGTCCGATGGCGCTGTCCGAGGTCGGTACCAGCTTCGCCGACATTCTCACGACCCTTCCGATCCTTGCCGGCATCGCGCTGATCTTCGGGGAGCACGATGAGCGCGGTCGCCGTTTCGTCGCCGCTGGCCTGCTGATCGGCGCGGCCACGGGATTGAAGCTCACCAATGCGACGTTTCTGGTCGGAGCCGGCGTGTCACTGCTGTTGGTGGCGCGGCCGTGGCGCGCGATCGCCGCGTTCGGAGCGGGCAGTGCGGCCGGCGTGATCGTGACCGCGGGGCTGTGGGCGCTGAAGATGACGCGCGACTACGGCAGCCCGCTGTTTCCGTTCTACAACACGATCTTCCGGTCGCCCGAAGCGCCGCTCGCCTCGATCGTCGATACGCGCTTCATGCCGCAGGGCCTGCTCGATGCGCTCGCCTATCCGTTCTACTGGGTGATCGGCAAGCATCCCTCGTCGGAATGGCCGTTTCGCGATCCGCGCTTCGCCGTCGTCATCGTGCTGCTCGTCGCGCTGATCGTCACCGGCCTGTGGCAGCGGCGCGAGGTGCTGCCGCTGCGCGAGCGGCGGCTCCTGATCTTCTTCTGGCTCAGCTACGTCCTGTGGATGCTGGCCTTCTCGATCCAGCGCTATCTGATGCCGCTCGAGCTGTTGTCGGCGCCGCTGATCGTCCTGCTGCTCATCCGCCTGATTGAGTCCTGGCAGGCGGGCTCTGGCTTGGACGTGTCACCGCCGCGGCGGATGACGCAGGCCGTCGCGGTGATGGCCGCGCTCGGCATCGCGCTGGCATCGCAGCCGACCGACTGGATGCGGCGGCCGTGGTCGGATCCCTACCGGCCGCAGCTCGCGGCCAGCCTGCAACGTCCGGCGACATTCCTGCTGCTGCAGAAGCCGCTCGGCTACGTCACGTCGTTCCTGCCCCAGGGCTCGCGCGTCTATCAGTTGTCGGAGCTCGTCGTGCCGATCGTGCCCGGCGGCGTGCTCGATCGCCGCGTTCGCAACGGCCTGGCCGATCCGTTGCCGGGCGGCGTCTGGGCGCTGTATTTCTCCAACAGCCCGGAGGACAACCCGCCGCGGCTCGCGGCGCTCGCGGACTACAACCTTGAGATCGATGCGTCGCGCGGCTGTGAGCGCATTCCCGGCGCCGCCGGCATTGCGATCGAGGCGTGTCCGGTGATTGCGCGGGTCAAGGCGCCGTCAACGGCCGGACTGGGATCGATCGAAACGACCCAATAGGCTCGTCTCAGATATGGGCGTCGCTCGACGGCCCGACATAGGCGATCCGCACCATGTTCGTGGTGCCGGGTGTGCCGAGCGGCACGCCGGCGACGATGATGACGCGCTGCCCGGCGCGGACGAAGCCGTCGCGGAAGGCGATCGAGCCGGCGCGCTCGACCATGTCGTCCTGGTCGCGCGCGTCCTCGGCCACCACGCAGTGCACGCCCCACACGACCGACAAGCGGCGCCCGGTCGCCAGGTTGGGCGTGATCGCGACCACCGGCGGCTTCGGCCGCTCGCGCGCGACGCGGATGGCGGTGGAACCTGACGAGGTCCAGCAGATGATGGTGGGCAGATCGAGATTCTCCGCAATCTGCCGCGCGGCTTCGGCGATGGCGTCGCCCGCGGTCGATTCGGGCTCGGGGCGCTGGGCCGCGATCACGGAGCGGTAGACCACGTCGCGCTCGACCTCCTCGCCGATGCGGTTCATGGTCGAGACCGCCTCGACCGGATATTTGCCGGCGGCCGATTCGGCCGACAACATGATGGCGTCGGCGCCTTCATAGACCGCGGTGGCGACATCGGAGACCTCGGCGCGGGTCGGCACCGGCGACTGGATCATCGATTCCAGCATCTGCGTCGCCACCACCACCGGCTTGCCGGCGCGGCGCGCCAGCCGCGTCATCTGCTTCTGCAGTCCGGGCACACGCTCCAGCGGCAGCTCGACGCCGAGATCGCCGCGCGCCACCATCAAGGCATCGGAGACGTCGACAATGTCGTTGAGCCGGTCGATCGCCTGCGGCTTCTCGATCTTGGACATCACGGCGGCGCGGCCGCGGATGATCTTCTTGGCTTCCAGCACGTCGTCGGCGCGCTGCACGAAGGACAGCGCGATCCAGTCGATGCCGATGTTCAAGGCGGCGTCGAGGTCGGCGCGGTCCTTCGGCGTCATCGCCGACACCGGCAGGTCGGTGTCCGGCAGGCTCACGCCCTTGCGGTCGGACATCCTGCCGCCGATCACGACCCGGGTGACGGCGCGGGTCGGCGAGGTCTCCTCGGCGATCAGCCGCACCTTGCCGTCATCCAGCAGCAGCGCATGTCCGGGCTGCAGGGCGGCCAGGATTTCCGGATGCGGCAGGTGGACCCGCGTCGCATCGCCCGGCGTCTTGTCGGAATCGAGCACGAAGCTCTGGCCATTGTTGAGCTGAACCGGGCCCTCGACGAAGGTGCCGAGCCTGAGCTTCGGGCCCTGGAGATCGACCAGAATGCCGATCGGGCGGCCGTAGCTCGCCTCGACGCTGCGGATCGTGGCCACCAGCTCCCGCAACTTGTCGTGCGGGGTGTGGCTCATGTTGATCCGGAAAATGTCCGCCCCGGCCTCGAACAGCTTGCGAATCATCGCGCTGTCCGAGGAGGCGGGACCGAGCGTGGCGAGGATCTTGATGCGTCGCAGCCGCCTCATGGCTTGGGTGCTTGCCCTGGCGGCAGGGCCGGCGCGGCCGCCGGCGGCGTGCCCTGCGGCCCATTCGGCAGACCGGGGACGTTGCCTCCGGGTCCAAGCGTGCCGGGAATTCCAGGCACGCGCTGCTGCGCCGGCTGCTCGTTGGCCTCGGTGAGCTGTACCGTCCAGGCGCGCTGGTCGCCGGTGTCGACTTCGAAGAAGCCGGTGCGGTCGAAGCCGCGGGCCAGGCAATTGTCGGTGCCCTTGATCGTGAATTCCTTGTCACGCGAGCACATGAAGGCCTGTCCCGACCATTCGCCGCCGCGGTCATAGTCCAGCGCATAGATGTAATAATAGCGCGCCACCAGCGTGCCCTTGAGCAGCGTCTCGCAGCTGCGTGACGACACGTTCCACCAGCCTTCGGTGGTCCAGCCTTCGGAGTCCTTGTAGCCGAGGGCGATCCCGACCCGGCTTGAGGTGTTGTTGCAGAGCCGAAAATCGGCGGCCGCAGGGGAGGACCACAGACAGAGCGCGGCCAGCCCAAGCAGCGAAAGCAGTCCGTAACCGGGGCGGAAGGGATTGCGATGCAGGAGAGAGGAGATTTTCGGGATCATTGCGCGACGCTATATCAACCGTTGAACGATGTCGCTGGGCTTGGCTGCGGCTGTCAACGCCACGACGATCTCGTGCGAAGCCGCTGCGATCGAGCGCCTCGCTCCTCCTGACGGTGCTGCGATATGGCCAAATCCGCGACGAAGCCTCATTATATAGCAGACATCCGTCACGGCGCGGAACAGGGAACAAAGAGATGACGATGGACAGCACCACCCGGACCGAGCTCGAAGCCGCCGCCTTTCGCCGGCTTGTCGAGCATCTGCGGACGAGAACCGACGTTCAGAACATCGATCTGATGAATCTGGCAGGCTTCTGCCGCAACTGTCTCTCCAACTGGCTGAAGGACGCCGCCGACGCCCAGGGAGCGCCAATGACCAGGGACGAGAGCCGCGAGGCGGTCTATGGCATGCCCTACGAGGAATGGAAGGCGAAACACCAGCGTGAGGCCAGCGCCGAGCAGCGCGAAGCCTTCAAGAAGTCGCATCCGGGCCACTGATCAGACGCGCAGGAGCCGCGCTGTCCGGCGCGGCAATGTGCGAATCGGGTGCTGCGCGGGATGGCGACGAAACACAAGTGGCGCGAGCGGCTTGCGCAGGCTTGACGCTGCGCAGGCCAACAAGGTGTGGGCGCTCTGTGGATGAGGTCGATGCCGCCTTGACGCAGGGCACGCCAGATTTGAGGGTCGCGGCGAACACGTAGCGCCCTTTGGCGCCTTCCTTGGACACAGAGTTCCACTCAGGAGTATCAGATGGCCACCTCCGCCGCCGCGAAGGACGACGACTCGCCCGCGACCCGCTTTGCCGTAGACCAGCTCAAGTCGATCATCGAGCGGATCGAGCGTCTCGAGGAGGAGAAGAAGGCGATCTCCGAAGACATCAAGGACGTCTACGCCGAAAGCAAGGGCAATGGCTTCGACGTCAAGGCGCTGCGCACGATCATCCGGCTGCGCAAGCAGGACCCGAACGAGCGCCAGGAAGAGGAAAGCATCCTCGAGACCTATATGCAGGCGCTCGGAATGATCTGAGCAGCAGGCCTCGCTCACCTGCAGGAGATCTCCGCTGCCCCTGACGGGGCATTCGCTTTCTCCCGATCCGGCTCGGCTTGCCGGCGGCATGCGCATGTTGCGGCGATCGACGCCGCACTCCAACCTGTCGATGCTGAGGAGAACGACTAGCAGGCCGCCGCGGCGTCAGCGCAAGGCTGCCGCGCGCATGGCGAAGGATTTGGTTTCGAGCTTGATGATCGCCGGCCCCGTGAACTGGTCGTAGCTCAGTCCCGGCGTCGGCTCGGCGGCGAAGCTCATCGCCAGCGCGACCTGCGGCTTGACGAAATAGCTGCGCATCACGGTGAGGTCCACGTCGCCCATTTTCGTCACGGACATCGAGGATGAAGCGCTCGGCGTCAGCATGATGGCCCGCATCCAGGTCGAATCGGGACCCTTGGCCGCCGAGATCCGCGTCGCCATCGTGATGGCGCCGTCCTGACCTTGCCCGTTCTTCGCGGCCTCCGGCACCGGCGCGACGCTGCGGGTCGCCGGGCGGGCATTTCGCACCGGGATGACGGTCGTGGAGGCGGCATTGGCGCGATCGAGCGGAGAGGAGGCCGGGGGCGCGAAGGCCATGGCCTGCATCAGGCTCGCGGTCTGCTGCTGATCGATCGACGACAGCGCACGGCGCGCCGTGATCGCGGCAACCTGCTCGGGGGTGGCCTGCTTCGGCGTGCCGGGATTGTCACCCCAGAAGCCGCGCGAATTGATGATGTCGGCGACGCTCTGCGGCGCGCCGTCCCTGGATCTGCTGCCGACGGCGCCCGTCGTTTCGGACTTCGTCTCCGGCTTGGTCGCCACGGGCTGAGCTGCAGATTGCGCATCCGCGGAGGCCAACTGCAGGGCGTTGACGATCTTGCCACGCGCGGTGGCGGCTTTGCTGTCCACCGATCGCTCGGCGGTCCGGCTGTCCTTGTCGGAGTTCTTGTCAGCCGGCTTGGCGGCGAGTGCCGCGGTTTGAACCGGCTTGGCGTCGGCCTTGCTCTCGCTCTCGCCCGACTCCTCGTCATCCTCGCTCGGACGACCGCGGAACAGCCGTGCAAACAGGTTGGGGCTGGACGACGTGTCATCGCCATTGCCGCGCTTCTCGATCTCGGCCTTGGCCAGCTCATAGCCCTTGAGCGGAACGCCGTTGCTCGGCACGTGAACGGTCTTGCCGTCGGGGAACACGCGGGCGAGCTGCTCGGCGGTCATGCGCGGCCAGTGGCGGATGTTGCCGGTGTCGAGATGGACGAAGGGCGAGCCGGAGGTCGGGTAGAAGCCGACGCCGCCGCGCTGCAGGCGCAGGCCGGCAAAGCGGATCTGCTCCAGCGGCACGCCAGGGATGTAGAAGTCCATCGCATGGCCGAGCATGTGCTGGCTGTGGCGGGCCACCCCGGAATGCGCCGAGCGCCGGCGCAGCATCGAGTTGGTGGCGGGCGACCGGTACGACGAGATGATCTGGATCGGCTGCTTGGCGTCGACGTCGCGATAGACTTCCCAGAGGATGTCGAACAGGCGGCGGTCCATGACCGTCTCGTCCTGGGTACGCCAGTCGCGCAGGAAATGGTTGAGCTTCTTCAGCGCGTCTTCGTCGTAGCGGCCTTCGCGCTTGAAGGTGACCGTGAGATCTTCGCCGGAATGGGTATGGTGGAAGGAGAGAGTCTTGGTCTCGTTCAGTGCAGCGGCGTCATGCACCGAGCCGGCGCCCAGCACCAGGAGCAGTGCCGCCAGTCCGTATTGGCATCCAGCCTTCCAGCCCGCTCTCGTGAGCGAAACAGATTGGCGCGCGAAAACAGACAGCAAGATGCAGCCCACCCCGTCGACGAGCGTTTACTCGAATACCCTCTTGCGGCCCGTCCGGCGGAAGAGAGAGGAAACGCTTACCTAAGGCGGGATGGTTAAGGGATACTCACCGACCCGCCCCCCAATTACCCTTAACATATACTCTTGAGTGTGGCGAAAAAGAGCCATCGAATCTTGGTTGATCATTGTGGTTAACCTAAAGCAAAGGCCCCGCCGATCGGCGAGGCCTTTGATCTCAAAATGGAATTTGACCGTGATCGGCGGCCTGATCAGCGGGTGAAGACCCGCCGGGCAGGGCGGCCGACCGGCGCCGGCGGCGTCGGCGCGCCGCCGCCGCCAAACAGCCGCTCGAAGAAGTTCGGGCCGGAGGAGAAGCTGTTGTCGCTGAGGCTGACCGAGTTCGGCAGCGGCCCCTTCGGACGCGCGTAGTTCGGCTGGGCATGGGCGACGACGTTCTCGAGATCCTTGCCGCGGCTGTTCTTCAGGATCGCGATCATGGTGGCGTCGCGGCCATAGATGTCCTTGCGGAATTGCAGCTTGCCGGCATCGTCGACGAAGGCGGTCTGGTAGGTGATGTTGACCGGAATCGGCGTCGGGAATTTCAGGTCGATCTCGCTCCGGCCGTACATGCTGCGGATGCGCTCGGGCGTGTAGCGCTCGCCGGGCATGGTGATGTTGAGCAGGACCGACGCGTACTGATCCGGATACTGCACGCGCATGCAGCCATGGCTGAAGGCGCGCTCGTCACGGGCGAACAGGTTCTTGTCCGGCGTGTCGTGCTGATAGACCAGGAACTTGTTCGGGAAGTTGAAGCGGATGCGGCCGAGCGCGTTGGCCTCGCCCGGCGGCTGCGAGATGTGGATCGAGCCGTCGCGCGCGCGCTCCAGCCGGAGCCCCATGCGGTCGAGCACCGTCGGATCCTGCTGCAGGGCCGGCAGATACTCGTTGTAGATGATCGACGGCGGCACGTTCCAAGTCGGATTGACCGTGATGAACTTCATCGTCTCGCTGAGCAGCGGCGTCGCATGCTGCCCGGGCTTGCCGGTCACCACGCGGGTGCTCCACACCTGCGCGCCGTGCTGCATCACCTTCAGCGTGTAGTCGGGGATGTTGAGGATCACATAGGCGTCGCCGATGCCGGGGGCGCCGAGGTCGCGCGGCAGCCAGCGCCAGCGCTCCATGTTGACGAGGACCGTATCGATCTGCTTATCGCGCTTGGGCGTGTTCAGCGCCTTCACGGTGCGGTCGTCGAGCACTCCGGTCGGCTTGAGGTCGACGCTCTCCTGGAACTTGCGGACGGCGGCGGCGACCTTGGCGTCGTAGCGGATGTCGTCGGCATTCTCGGTGAGACCGAGCTTGGCGCGCAGCTTCGGCACGCGCGGGTCAGACATCTGCGCCTCGGCCTCCGGCGCATTCTTGCCGCGGGCAGGCGTGTATTTCAGCGGCTGGCCTTCGTCGATGATCACGGGCGCGCCGTCGGTGACGCCGCGCAGCTCGGCGAGCTTGGCCTTCAAGAGCTTGTAGAGCTTGTGCGGAGGGTTGTAGCTCTCGAGCGCCGCCGAGGCGTCCTTGGCGCCGGTGACGTTGGCCAGCACCTCGTTGGGGTCGACCGGATGCTCGGGATACTGGATGTCCGCCGAGACCTGCGACCAGTGCATGCGGCCGCTCTGCGCCTGGCGCGCGTAGTCCATCATGCTCTCGGTGAGCCTGAGATCAGCCTCCGCGAGTGCGTCCGGTGCGGAGGCTGCGGCTGCGAAGTCCGGCACCGGATAGTCGCCGGGATTGAGGCCATCGGCTGCTGCATCCTTGAGACGGGCGATGACGCCCTTCGCGGCGGCGGTCAGGTTGCCGCCCTGGGTCCAGACGGGCGCATAGTCGCGGCCGGTGTAGAACTTCTCGACGGCGGCGCGCTCGGCCTTGCGGTCGAAATACTTCGTCGCCTTGGTCGCCATCAGGTCGCGCAGACGGTCGGCAACGGGCTGGTCGGCGGCGGGAACGGTGCTGGCCGCCTTGACCGGCTCCGGGGCTGTCGCGGTGGCAGGAGCCGCTGCGGGCGGCGTGGCGACGGTCTTGGTGGGATCGGCCGCAGGCGCCGCCGCAGAGTCGACCGGCTTGACCGTGGTCTCGGGCGCCTTGACCTGCTCGGGCGACACGGTTGCGGTGGTGTCGGATTTGGTGGTGTCGAGTTTGAAGTCACTGGCGGTCGGCGGCGGCACGTTGGCCGGCTCGGGGAACGGGATCGCCGCATCGATGGCCAGCTCGGCCGCGCTGTTGCGGGGCGGATCGCTCTGGGCGAAAGCAGAGGTCGAGGACACCGCGAGGAAGGTCGCCGCGACAGCCATGAGCACGCGGTCATATCCGCCACGGGTGGTCACACAATCTCGCATCGTCAATCCCTCGGATGATCTGTCCCGGCTGGAACAGGTGTAACAAGGTCGATCCGCCAGCTTCGGCGTAGGTACCGCCGGTGAGGATGGCTCACGTCTGCACGCAATGATTCACGCCCAAACGATACTCAAGCCCCACTTCTGCGGCCAGCGCCACACGGGACAACTCACGACAAACTGACTCTTGGGAAACCCCGGCCAAACCGATCGTGCGTTTGTGCCACGCGTTATTTCCTTTGTCTGTCACCGCAAGGCAACGGTTCAGATGTTCCATTGTTGCCAAGACTTGCGGCCTTTTTCGGACGACAGCCGAGCGCGACCATGGTGAGCATCCGCGCGGCTCAGCCGAGCGGCGGGCTTTCCGTTGCGGGCGTCTCGCCATTGGCTTCGTCGAGCTTGCGGTAGAGCGTCGAGCGTCCGATTTTGAGGCGGCGCGCCACCTCCGACATCTGGCCGCGGTAATGGGCGATGGCGAAGCGGATGATCTCATGCTCCATCTCCTCGAGCGGCCGCACCTCGCCGCTCGCGGTGAGCAGCGGCAGGAACCCATGCGAGGGCAGAGGGGCAATGGGTACTTCACTACCCGGTACCATCGCAGGCAGGGGAGGAACAGGCCGCTCCACGGTGAGGGCCGGCGCAGGCTCCACCGGCGGCGCGTGGGTGGGAATCAGCGGAAAATCGGCCACGCCGAGCTGGTCGCTCTCGCCCATGACGACGGCGCGGTAGACCGCGTTTTCCAACTGGCGGATGTTACCGGGCCAGTCGAGCTTGGTCAGATAGGCGACGGCCTCGCCGGTGATGCCCGAAATGGCGCGGTTCTCCTCGGCCGCAAACCGCGCGAGGAAATGCCGCAACAGATGCGGGATGTCCTCGCGGCGGGTGCGCAGCGGCGGAATGGTCAGCGGCAGCACATGCAGCCGGTAGAACAGATCCTCGCGAAAATGTCCTTCCTTGACGCGGTCGAGCAGCCTGCGATTGGTCGCCGAGATGATGCGCACGTCGACCTTGACCGGCTTGCGGCCGCCGACGGCCTCGACGGCGCCCTCCTGGAGGGCGCGCAGCAGCTTGACCTGGGCGGTGAGCGGCAGCTCCGAGACCTCGTCGAGGAACAGCGTACCGCCATGGGCTTCGACGAACTTGCCCATGTGACGCTCGGTCGCGCCGGTGAATGCGCCCTTCTCGTGACCGAACAGGATCGATTCCACCAGATTGTCCGGAATCGCGCCGCAATTGACGGCGACGAACGGCTTCGTCTTGCGCTCGCTGGTGCCGTGGATGGCGCGGGCGAACAGCTCCTTGCCGACCCCCGATTCGCCTTCGATCAGCACGGGAATCGACGAGGCCGCGGCCTTCTCCGCGATGCGCAGGATCGGCGCCATCGCCTCGGCGCGGGTGATGATGTCGGCGAAGGTCAGGCGGCCTTCGCGGCTGTGCCGGATGCGCTGCAATTCGCCCTTCAGGGCCGAGGTATTGAGCGCATTGCGCAAGGAGACCTGGAGCCGCTCGATGCCGACCGGCTTGACGACGAAGTCCTGCGCGCCGGCGCGCATCGCGGAGACCACGTTGTCGATGCCGCCATGCGCGGTCTGCACGATCACGGGTACGGAGATCCCGATCTCGCGCATCTTCGAGAGCACGCCCATGCCGTCGAGGCCGGGCATCACGAGGTCGAGCACGATGGCGTCGATGGGGCCGGCGTCAGGATTGGTCAGCTTCTCGATGACGGCGTCGCCGGTCTCGACGACGACCGCCTCGTAGCCGCATTTCTGCACCATGTTCTCCACCAGCCGGCGCTGGACCGGATCATCATCGGCAATCAAAATGCTGGCAGCCATGGCTTTCCTTGCACGCTACGACTATCTGTCTCGAATCGGGGCACTCTCGCCGACGCCGATTAACGCAACCTTAAACCTCGCTGATCGGGATAAACGTTCGAACAACAGGTTACCCATCCGATGACCTCGCGCGCCTCTTCTGCCCTTCGCAAGCCGACCAAAGCTGCTCCTCCGCCCAAAGCCGCGTCAAAGACTGCCAAGGCCAAACCGGCCAAGACGTCCGTCGTCAAGACGCCGTCGAAGCCGGCGGCCGCCAAGGCCAAGCGTGGCGCGACGGCCAAATCATCTGCAAAGCCGGCGAAGAAGGTGGTCGCGGCCAAGACCGGAATCGGAACGCTGCCCGAATGGAATCTCGGCGATCTCTATATGGGCATCGACGCGCCTGAGATCGCTCACGATCTCGCGAAGATGGATGCCGAATGCGTCGCGTTTGAGACCGACTACAAGGGCAAGCTCGCCGAGCATGTGGCGCGCGAGGATGGCGGCGAATGGCTCGCAGAAGCCGTGCGGCGCTACGAGGCGATTGACGATCTTGCCGGACGGCTCGGCTCGTTCGCCGGTCTCGCGCATGCCGGCGACAGCGTCGATCCGGCGATCTCCAAATTCTACGGCGACATCTCGGAGCGGCTGACGGCCGCGTCGACGCATCTGCTGTTCTTTCCGCTCGAGCTCAACCGCATCGACGACGCCGTTATCACGCGTGCGATGGAGACGCCCGCGCTCGGTCACTACCGGTCATGGATCGAGGACCTGCGCAAGGACAAGCCGTATCAGCTCGAGGATCGCGTCGAGCAGCTATTCCACGAGAAGTCGCAGACCGGCTATTCGGCCTGGAACCGGCTGTTCGACCAGACCATCGCCGGTCTGCGGTTTCAGGTCGGGGCCAAGGAGCTCGCGATCGAGCCGACCTTGAACTTCCTGCAGGACCGTGACGGCGCCAAGCGCAAGGCCGCCGCCGAGGCGCTGGCCAAGACCTTCAAGGCCAATGAGCGAACCTTCGCGCTGATCACCAACACGCTCGCCAAGGACAAGGACATCTCCGACCGCTGGCGCGGTTTCCAGGATGTGGCGGATTCGCGCCATCTGAACAATCGCGTCGAGCGCGAGGTGGTCGATGCGCTCGTGGCCTCGGTGCGCGCGGCCTATCCAAAACTGTCGCATCGCTACTACCAGCTCAAGGCGCGCTGGTTCAAAAAGAAGAAGCTCGCGCATTGGGACCGCAACGCGCCGCTGCCGTTCGCCGCCAATGCCACCATCGCGTGGCCGGAGGCGAAGAGCATGGTGCTGACGGCCTATCGCGGCTTCTCGCCGGAGATGGCCGACATCGCCCAGCGCTTCTTCGATCACAGCTGGATCGATGCGCCGGTGCGCCCGGGCAAGGCGCCGGGCGCGTTCTCGCATCCGACCACGCCCTCGGCGCATCCCTATGTGCTGATGAACTACCAGGGCAAGCCGCGCGACGTGATGACGCTCGCGCATGAGCTCGGCCATGGCGTGCACCAGGTGCTGGCGGCCAGGAACGGCGCGCTGATGGCGCCGACGCCGCTGACGCTCGCCGAGACCGCGAGCGTGTTCGGCGAGATGCTGACCTTCAAGCGGCTATTGTCGGAGACCAAGGATGCCAAGCAGCGCCAGGCGCTGCTCGCCGGCAAGGTCGAGGATATGATCAACACGGTGGTGCGGCAGATCGCGTTCTATTCGTTCGAGCGCGCGGTTCATACCGAGCGCAAGAATGGCGAACTGACCGCGGAGCGGCTCGGCCAGATCTGGCTCTCGGTGCAGACCGAGAGCCTCGGCGAGGCGATCGAGATCAAGCCGGGCTACGAGAACTTCTGGATGTATATCCCGCACTTCATCCATTCGCCGTTCTACGTCTACGCCTATGCGTTCGGCGACTGCCTCGTGAACTCGCTCTATGCCGTCTATGAGCACGCCGCCGACGGCTTCGCCGAGCGCTATCTGGCGATGCTGTCCGCCGGCGGAACGAAGCACTATTCGGAGCTGCTCGCCCCATTCGGGCTGGACGCCAAGGACCCCAGGTTCTGGGACGGCGGCCTGTCGGTCATCGCCGGCATGATCGACGAGCTGGAGGCGATGGGGTAGGGCTGTTAAACATTTGTTGAACGGCAGAAAGGGGTGCGTTATACGTCTGTATAACACGCCCCTTTCTCGCTACCGGACCTCACCATGAAGATCGAGATCAAGAAGATCGGCAATTCCGATGGCCTGTTGCTGCCGCGCGAGTTGATGCAGCGGCTCGATCTCAAGCGCGGCCAGCAATTGCATATCGTGGAACTGCCCGGGGGCGGATTCCAGGCGCTCCCCTACGATCCGGATTTCGAGCGGACGATGGAGATCGCCGACGACATTATGGACGAGTACCGCGACACCCTTGCCGCGCTCGCCAAATGAGCGACCAGCAAGAGCCGCTTTGGATCACCTACGAGCAGGCGATCGCGATTCACGCCCGTCAGTTGCGCCGCTTCGGCGGCGCGCCAGGACTGCGCGAACAAGGAATGCTGCGGTCGGCGTTGGAGCGTCCGGTCAACAAATGGAGCTATGAGCAGGCGACGCTGCCGGAGCTTGCCGCGGCCTACGCATTCGGGCTCGCCAAGAACCACGCCTTCGTCGACGGCAACAAGCGCATCGCGTTCATGGCGATGATGACGTTTCTGCGCAGAAACGAAATCGCGTTCGCGCCCGACCCTGCGCAGGCAACTGCCATGATCCTCGCCCTCGCCGCCGGCGAGGTTAGCGAGGCCAGCCTGACGCGCTGGATCCGTGACAATTGGCCTGGCCAATAGCCCGATCGGAAAAACCGATAAATTCGCCTTGCATGCCAGCCGTTGCCCTTGCATCGGCTTTGAGGTATGCGACCTTAACAAAGCAATTTTTCTTTGGGGGACCCCGATGGCAAACCATGGCGAGATCGCCTACTCGACGGCTGACGGCAACGACTACGTGGCGCATGAGGCCACCTATGAGGGCTTCATCAAGCTGGTGAAGTACGGCACGATCAGCGTCGCTCTCATCGTCATCTTGATGGCTATTTTCCTCGCTTAATGTCGCTATGGGCCTGCCGGCATCTCCGCCGGCGGGCCTTCAGCTGACTGGCCGGGCCGATCCGCCGTCATGCTGAAGCCATGGACGTCCCGCCCTTTTAAGCTCGCGCGCGCATTCGCGCCGGAGGCCTCATGAAGATTGCCGTCGCCAAGGAAATCGACCCGTTGGAGCCGCGGGTCGCCGCCTCTCCCGACACGGTGAAGAAGTTCAAGGCGTTGGGTGCCGAGATCGCGGTCGAGCCCGGCGCCGGCATCAAGTCCGGCCTGCCGGATTCGGAATTCACGGCGGCAGGCGCAACCGTCAGCGCCGACGCGCTGAAGGACGCCGACATCATCATCAAGGTGAAGCGGCCGGAAGCCTCCGAACTCGCCAACTATCGGCGCGGCGCCTTGGTGTTCGCGATCATGGATCCCTACGGCAACGATGCCGCGCTCAAGGCGATGGCCGATGCCGGCATTGCCTCGTTCGCGATGGAACTGATGCCGCGCATCACCCGCGCCCAGGTGATGGACGTGCTGTCGAGCCAGGCGAACCTCGCCGGCTACCGCGCCGTGATCGAGGGCGCCGAGGCGTTCGGTCGCGCCTTCCCGATGATGATGACCGCGGCCGGCACCGTGCCGGCGACCAAGGTCTTCGTGATGGGCGTCGGCGTCGCCGGCCTGCAGGCCATCGCAACCGCGCGCCGGCTCGGCGCCATGGTCTCCGCCACCGACGTGCGCCCCGCCACCAAGGAGCAGGTGGAGAGCCTCGGCGCCAAATTCCTGGCGGTCGAGGACGAGGAGTTCAAGAACGCGCAGACGGCCGGTGGCTATGCCAAGGAGATGTCCAAGGAGTACCAGGCCAAGCAGGCGGCGCTGACGGCGGAACACATCAAGAAGCAGGACGTCATCATCACCACTGCGCTGATTCCCGGCCGTCCGGCGCCGCGCCTCGTCACCATGGAGATGGTGAAGTCGATGCGCCCTGGCTCGGTCCTGGTCGACCTTGCGGTCGAGCGTGGCGGCAATGTCGAGGGCGTCAAGCTCGGCGAGACCGTCGAGATCGACGGCGTCAAGATCATCGGCTACCCCAATCTCGCCGGCCGGGTCGCAGCGTCCGCCTCCGGTCTCTACGCCCGCAACCTGTTCTCCTTCATCGAGACGATGATCGATAAGAAGGAAAAGACACTGGCGGTGAACTGGGACGACGAGCTGGTCAAGGCCACGGCTTTGACAAAGGATGGCGCCATCGTCCACCCGAACTTCCAGCCGAAGGCCTAAGGAGCAGAGCCATGGAACATGTCGTCCAAGCCGTCGACCCCTTCGTCTTCCGGCTGTCGATCTTCGTGCTGGCAGTGTTCGTCGGCTACTTCGTGGTGTGGTCGGTGACGCCGGCCCTGCACACGCCGCTGATGTCGGTCACCAATGCGATCTCCTCGGTGATCGTCGTCGGCGCGCTGCTGGCGGTCGGCGTTCCCATGCTGTCGAGCGGCAGTGGTCTGGCGCGAGCGTTCGGCTTCATCGCGCTGATCTTCGCCTGCGTGAACATCTTCGGCGGCTTCCTCGTCACCCAGCGCATGCTGGCGATGTACAAGAAGAAGTCCAAGTAACAACGCCGCACGACGCGGGATGACAGGCACAACGGGGCATCTGCAATGAACGCCAATCTGTCGGCACTCCTTTATCTCGTGGCAGGTGTGCTGTTCATCCTGTCTCTTCGCGGGCTGTCGAGCCCGGCCTCCAGCCGGCAAGGCAACTTCTTCGGCATGGCCGGCATGGCGATTGCGGTCGCCACCACGCTGGCTGGGCATCCACCGGCGGATGCGATCGCCTGGATCCTCGTGATCCTCGGCGTTGCGATCGGCGGCGGCATCGGCGCAGTCATTGCGCGCCGGGTGCCGATGACGTCGATGCCCGAGCTCGTCGCCGCCTTCCATTCGCTGGTCGGCATGGCCGCGGTGCTGGTCGCCGCCGGCGCGTTCTTCGCGCCGGAAGCGTTCGACATCGGCACGCCCGGCAACATCCATCCGCAGAGCCTGGTCGAGATGTCGCTCGGCGTCGCCATCGGCGCGCTGACCTTCACCGGTTCGGTCATTGCCTTCCTCAAGCTGTCCGCGCGGATGAGCGGCGCGCCGATCATTCTGCCGGCGCGTCACATCATCAACATCGCGCTCGCCGTGGCGCTGGTCTTCTTCGTGGTCCGCCTGGTGATGACGGGCGGCGGCTTCGACTTCCTGATGGTGACGCTGCTGGCGCTGGCGCTCGGCGTGCTCATGATCATCCCGATCGGTGGCGCCGACATGCCGGTCGTGATCTCGATGCTGAACTCCTACTCCGGCTGGGCGGCCGCGGGCATCGGCTTCACGCTCGGTAATTCGGCGCTGATCATCACCGGCGCATTGGTCGGCTCGTCCGGTGCGATCCTGTCCTACATCATGTGCCATGCGATGAACCGGTCCTTCATCTCGGTCATCCTCGGCGGATTCGGCGGTGAGACCGCAGCGGCCGGCGGTGGCACCGGCGAGCAGAAGCCGGCCAAGCTCGGCTCGGCCGACGATGCCGCCTTCATCATGAAGAACGCCTCGAAGGTGATCATCGTGCCCGGCTACGGCATGGCGGTCGCCCAGGCGCAGCACGCGCTGCGCGAGATGGCCGACACGCTGAAGAAGGAAGGCGTCGAGGTGAAATACGCGATTCATCCGGTCGCTGGCCGCATGCCCGGCCACATGAACGTGCTGCTCGCCGAAGCCAACGTTCCCTATGACGAGGTGTTCGAGCTCGAGGACATCAACTCGGAATTCGCCCAGGCCGACGTCGCCTTCGTGATCGGCGCCAACGACGTCACCAATCCGGCGGCCGAGGAGGACAAGTCCTCGCCGATCTACGGCATGCCGGTGCTGCAGGTCTGGAAGGCCGGCACCGTGATGTTCATCAAGCGCTCGCTGGCGTCGGGCTATGCCGGCATCGACAATCCGCTGTTCTACCGCGACAACACGATGATGCTGCTCGGCGACGCCAAGAAGATGACCGAGAACATCGTCAAGGGCATGTAGCCGGCGGCATCGGGAGCCATGACGTTTCTGAAATGGCTCCTGATCGTCGTGGCGGCGGTCTACGGCATCGTGCTTGCGGCCCTATTCGTCCGCCAGCGTGCAGTGCTGTTCCCCATTCCGCCGGTGGGCCGCACGGCACCGGCTGCAGCCGGGTTTCCTCAGGCTGAGGAGCATGTGCTGACCTCGGTCGATGGCGAGAGGGTCATCGTCTGGCATGTGCCGGCGAAGCCTGGCCACAAGGTCGTTCTGTACTTCCCGGGCAATGGCGATTTTCTCGCGGGCGTGGTGTCGCGCTTCAAGGCGCTCACGGCCGACGGCACCGGTCTCGTTGCGCTGTCCTATCGCGGCTATGCGGGGTCCAGCGGCAGTCCCAGTGAGCACGGGCTGCTGCAAGATGCCGCAGCCGCCTATGCGTTCACGACACATCGCTACGAGGCGGGCCGGATCGTCGCCTGGGGCTTTTCCCTCGGCAGCGGTGTCGCCACCGCCGTCGCGGCGGGGCATCCGATCTCCAAGTTGATCCTCGAAGCCCCTTATACGTCGACAGTGGACGTCGCCTCCGCGATGCTCAGGGTCGTCCCGGTCAGCCTGCTGATGCTCGACCGCTTCCCTTCCGACCAGCGCATCGCCAATGTGCATGTGCCGCTGCTGATCATGCACGGCGAAAGGGATCCGGCGATTTCGATCCGCTTCGGGGAACGATTGTTCGCACTTGCGCATGACCCCAAGCGCTTCGTACGGTTTCCCAACGGCGGACACAATGACCTGGATCTTTTCGGTGCGACTGAGACGGCCAAGAGCTTCATCGACGGCCTGTAACGTTCATCGATCGCGGTGGCCGGCTCTCCTCGGGATCGTCCTGCTCTTTGGCGGCCTGCCAGTGCAGGCCCATGCCGCCGCCCTGAACGGCGCTGCAATGACCTGGCCGTTCGCGCTGCCATTCGCGGGACTGCTGTTGTCGATCGCGCTCGGGCCGTTGCTGTTTGCCAGGTTCTGGCATCATCACTACGGAAAGATTGCCGCGGCATGGGCCTTGGTGGCGTTGGCGGCGTTGACCTGGAATGCAGGGCTTGGCACGGCGCTCGCCGCCTTCGTCCACGCGCTGCTCGCCGAATATCTCAGCTTCATCGTGCTGCTGTTCGCCCTCTATACGGTCGCCGGCGGCATCCTGGTGACCGGCGACATCAAGGGCACGCCCGCGACCAACACCGCCATCCTGGCGCTCGGCACGATCATCGCGAGCGTCGTCGGCACGACGGGCGCCGCGATGATCCTGGTGCGTCCCCTGATCCGCGCCAATCTGAGCCGGCCGCATAATGTGCACGTGCTGATCTTCTTCATCATTCTGGCCGCCAATGTCGGTGGTGCACTGAGCCCGCTCGGCGATCCGCCACTGTTCGTCGGCTTTCTGCGTGGCGTCGACTTCTTCTGGACGACGCAACACCTCTGGCTGCAGACCGCGATCGTCGCCGGCCTGTTGCTCGTGATCTTTGCCGCGATCGACGCATGGCGCTTCCGTGCCGAGAAGCCTTCGAGCACGGATGGCACGAGCGAGCCGGTTCGTGTTCGCGGGCTCGTCAACGTCGTCCTGATCGCGGCCATCGTCGTCAACACGCTGGTATCGGCGACCTGGAAGCCGGGCATCTCCTTCGACGCCTTCGGCACGCATGTCGAACTTCAGAACCTCGTGCGCGATACCGTTCTCGTGGCGATCGCCGGACTGTCGCTCTGGCTGACGCCGGACGAGCACCGCGAGGCGAACGGGTTCAACTGGGAGCCGATTCGAGAGGTCGCCAAGCTGTTCGCGGCGATCTTCACCGCGATCGTCCCGGTCATCGCCATGCTGAATGCGGGGCGCAGTGGCTCCTTCGGCTGGCTGTTGGATGCCGTGACGACACCCGCCGGGGCACCGCGGGAGGTCGCCTATTTCTGGTTCACCGGTCTGATGTCGGCCTTCCTCGACAATGCCCCGACCTATCTCTTGTTCTTCGAATTGGCGGGCGGCGATCCCAAGGTGCTGATGGGCGAGCTCTCGGGAACGCTGGCGGCGATCTCGATGGGCGCAGTCTACATGGGCGCACTGACCTATATCGGAAATGCGCCGAACTTCATGGTCGCAGCGATCGCCAATGAGCGGGGCATCCAGATGCCGAGCTTCTTCGGCTACATGCTGCGGGCAGGTGCCGTCCTCATTCCGCTGTTCGTGCTGCTGACCGTGCTTCCGATTCATCCGCTGCTCAGTCCGCATTGACCTGATCGACGGCACCTTCAGAGACCGTCCTGGTTGAGACCCTGTCACGGCCGGACCGCGTGACGATCGCCTCGCTGTCGCGCATAGTCGGACAGAACGGATCGAAGGACGCGAATCATGAGCGTGAAGGGCGCAACGCCCGCATCATCGGTGATCTTTCCCGGCTTGGCGGTCGCGCTGGTCGCGATCGTCACGGCGACGCATTATGACTTCACGCCTTCGGCCGCTGGCGTGGTCTTCGCCGCGGTGCTGCTGGTGGTCCTGTTCGGCACGGTGTTCGCGGCCGTGCACCATGCCGAGGTGATCGCGCATGAGATCGGCGAGCCGTTCGGCACGCTGCTCCTGACCCTGGCGGTGACGGTGATCGAGGTGGCGCTGATCGCCACCATCATGCTCGGCGACAAGGCTGCGCCGGCGCTGGCCCGCGACACCGTGTTTGCGGTGGTCATGATCGTGTGCAACGGCTTGGCCGGCATCTGCATCTTCATCGGCGGCCTGCGCTATCGCGAGCAGGACGTGCTGGTCCCCGGTGCCAATCTGTATCTCAGCGTACTGTTCACGATGGCAACCATCACGCTGGTGCTGTCGAATTATACCTTGACGTCGCCAGGTCCGGTGTATTCTGCCGTGCAGATCGCCTTCGTCAGCGTCGTGACGATCCTGCTCTACGCGGTGTTCCTGTATACGCAGACCACCCGCCATCGGGATTATTTCGTCGGGAACTCGGTGGGGTTCGCCGATGACGATGTCAGGCTGCCGCGCGCGAAGCTGTTGCTCAGTGTCGGGCTGCTGCTGGTCGCGCTGCTCGCTGTGGTCCTGCTTGCCAAGAAGTTCTCGCTGGTGGTCGACGCCGGCGTTGCCGCAACGGGTGCGCCGCAGGCGGTCGCAGGCGTGCTCGTGGCGCTGTTGATCCTGCTGCCGGAGAGTGTCGCCGCCCTCTCGGCCGCCCGCGCCAACGACCTGCAGAAGAGCATCAATCTCGCGCTTGGCTCCTCGCTCGCCACCATAGGGCTGACCATCCCGGCAGTGGCGGTCGCCGCCCATGTGCTCGACAAGCAGCTCGTCCTCGGGCTGGACCCGCAGGGAATAGTGCTGCTGGGCCTGACCTTCGTCCTGAGCATGCTGACCTTCGGCACCGGACGGACGAACATCCTGTTCGGGCTGGTGCACATGGTGGTGTTCGCGATATTCCTGTTTCTGCTCTTCGTCCCCTGATTCAAGAGATCCAGCATGCTCAGCGCCCAGTCCGACGTCCAGGTCGATACGCCCGAAGTCCGCGTCACGGAGTGGCGGCTATTGCCCGGCAGTGCCACGGGGCGCCATGTTCATGAGATGGATTACGTGATCGTGCCGGTCACCGCGGGCGAGATGACGATCGTGGCGCCGTCCGGCGAGCGCTCGAAGGCGCAGCTCGCGGTCGGCAAATCCTATTTCCGAAAGGCCGGGGTCGAACACGATGTGCTGAACGAGACCGGTTCCGAGATCGTTTTCCTCGAAGTTGAATTGAAGCCGTAACCAATTGTTTACCGGGATGCCGCTGATTGTGGTATCTTGAGCCGCCGATCCGGAAGCTGTGGCAACACCCTCGGATTGCTGCACGGCTCCGGTTCGAAGGGTTTCAGGAAACGACTTTTCGGCGGTCGCGGCTGCACGGAGTGCAGTCCGCGAGCTCCGGAAGGTGTGGGATGGTCCCTTAATTGTGCCTCAAAGTTCCCGCAAATACCGCGCGGGAGTGGTCAGCATGCTGAAATATCTCACAAAGTTCGCCATGGAGATCATCCCGTCGGTGGTTGCCACCATCATCGGGGCCTACATCGTCAATCACTACATCAACACCAAGCCCGACTCGCCGCCATCGACCATGGCGGCGGTGGCCTCGGCTGCTTATGCCAAGCTCACAGGCTCAAAGAGCGACGCTCCGAAATCCACGGGCAAGGGGACCGACCCTGCCAAGCTGGACGCGAAGGCCGATCCCAAGTCTGACGCCAAGCCGGCGGAAACGTCGAACGAGGTCTCCAGCATTCCCGCTCCCGGCATCAAGGCCAAGGGCGTGTCGGAGAAGTCGCTGGCCGACAAGGCCGCCGAGAAGGCCGTCGAAGTGAAGCCGACCGAAACGGCGAGCCTCCCGGCCGATCCGCAGGCCTCGCGCCATCCTGCATCGTCGAAGGAAAAGCTGATCGTGCGTGGCACTTCGGCCGAGGCCCCAGCGACCCAGCAGGAAGATCGCCGGGATGCTGCCGATCTTGCCCGCGCGGCGATCGAGCGGTTGCGCGCGAGCGAAGGTGCCGGCAAGGCGGCTGCCGAGAAGCCGTCGACCGATGCAGCCCGCGGGGCTGGCGAGGCGCCGCGCGTCGCAACCGCGTTACCTCAGGTGTCGCCGGTTCGTCCGCTGCCGCCTCCGGTGACGGTCTCCGCGCCTCCGGCCGAGCAGGGTTTCATCATGCCGTCGGCCTCGAGCCCGACCTACACGGGATCATTGCAGCCGGACGGGCGCCCGACGCCGCCCGCGGAGATCCCCGTCCAGCAGTTGCGTCCGCTCGACCTGCGTGCCGACAAGTCCGATCCTTCGATCAAGGACCAGATGTCCAACGTGGCGCAGGACATGATGTCGGCGGCGAAGTCGGTGTTCCACTCGGTGCTGCCGAAATAATTGATCGGCATTGCTCTCGAACGAGATCGAGCGGCGGGCCTGCTGGTCCGCCGCTTTTTCTTTGGGGCGTGCCGTGCTCTGCATCGTAGCGACGGGCGGGCACACCGCGGCTGGATCCGGACGCCGGATGGCAGGGAGGCGCGAAATCAAAATGAGGTGCCCAAAACAAAAACGCGAGCCAGAGGCCCGCGCTTCAGACGACGTCAGATCTATCGGGCCAGATCAGCGCGGCGCGCCGGGACGGGCACCTGCGCCCGGACCACGACCAGCACCACGGTCACCGCCGGGGCCAGCGCCAAACACCGGCTTCGGCTTCATCGGCAGCAGGCCTTCACGCTGCAGCTTCTTGCGGGCCAGCTTGCGCGCACGGCGCACGGCTTCGGCCTTCTCGCGGGCTTTCTTCTCGGACGGCTTCTCGTAATGGCCGCGAAGCTTCATCTCGCGGAAAATGCCCTCACGCTGCATCTTCTTCTTGAGCGCCTTGAGGGCTTGATCGACATTGTTATCGCGAACGAGAACCTGCACGCGGCATCCTCTTTCTCAGTCTATCGGTTTGAAATCTGGTGAAGCCAGGGCTGGCAAATGGCCGCGCCCTTAACCTTGAGGGCGCCCGTGTATCAGAGGACACCGTCGCTGTCCACCCGCTGAGGGGCTCTTGACCGCAAGTTTAACCCGCCCGAGCGGTTTATTTCAGCCCTGCCTCAGCGGCAGGGGCGAGACCTGGGTCACATGCCCCATCTTGCGGCCAGGGCGGGCGGCGCCCTTGCCGTAAAGGTGCACGGTGGCGCCGGGAACCGTGAGCCACTGCTCGTAGGTGTCGATCTCGTCCCCGATCAGGTTCGTCATCGTGACGTGGCCGTGGCGCAGCGGCTTGCCGAGCGGCCAACCTGCGATCGCGCGGATGTGCTGTTCGAACTGGGAAATCGAGGCACCGTCGAGGGTCCAGTGGCCGGAATTGTGCACCCGGGGGGCAATTTCATTGACCAGGACGCCGGGCGCAGGTCCATCGGATACCACGAACATCTCCACGGCGAGCACCCCGACGTAATCGAGGGCGGTGGCGATCCGGCTGGCAATGTCCCGGGCCTCGTCGGCGAGCGGATCGGGGATGCGGGCTGGCGCCCGCGACACCTTCAGGATGTGATCGCGATGCTCGTTCTCGGTGACGTCGAAGCACTCGACCTGGCCATCGGCCGCGCGGGCCGCTACGACCGAGATCTCGCGCTCGAACGGAACGAACGCCTCGAGGATCGCCGATTTGGTGCCGAGCTCGGCCCAGATCCGATCGAGATCGTCACCCTGGCGGATCTTGATCTGGCCCTTGCCGTCATAGCCGAACCGCCGTGTCTTCAGCACGGCCGGCAGGCCGATCCGAAAGGCTGCTTCGCGCAACGTGGCGAGTGAGGACACGTCGGCATAGTTCGCCGTGCGGATACCGAGCGAGGTGACGAAATCCTTCTCGATCAGCCGATCCTGCGTCGTCTCCAGCGCAGAGCGGCTCGGCAGCACCGGGCGCCTTGCCGCCAGCACCATCGCGGCCGCCGACGGGACGTTCTCGAACTCGTAGGTGACGACGTCGACGTCATTGGCGAACAGCTCGAGCGCCTCGACGTCGGCATATTCGGCGCAGGTGGCGTTCAGCACGACGTCGAAGGCGGGCGAGTCCGGGTCCGGCGAGAACACCTGGCAGCGCAGCCCGAGCCGCGCCGCAGCCAGCGCCAGCATGCGGCCGAGCTGGCCGCCGCCGAGAATACCGATGGTGTCGCCGGGCTTGAGCTTCACCCGATTGGAGCCGGTCACGCCGTGCCCTCCGGACGTTCGGCGATCGCATTGGTCTGCGCCTGCCGCCAAGCCGACAGGCGGCCGGCGAGCGCGGAATCCGAGAGAGCGAGCACGCTGGCCGCCAGCAGCGCTGCGTTAATGGCGCCGGATTTGCCGATGGCGAGCGTTCCGACCGGAATTCCGGCCGGCATCTGGACGATGGAATACAGCGAATCGACCCCCGACAGCGCCTTCGACTCGACGGGGACGCCGAACACGGGCAGTTCCGTGAGCGAGGCCGTCATGCCCGGCAGATGGGCGGCGCCGCCGGCACCGGCGATCACGACCTTGTAGCCCGCCGCCTTGGCACCCTTGGCGAAAGCATACAGCCGGTCCGGGGTGCGGTGCGCCGAGACGATCCGGGCGTCGTAGCTCACGCCCAGGGCTTCGAGCGTCTCGGCGGCATGGCGCATGGTATCCCAGTCCGACTGGCTTCCCATGATGATGGCGATCGGGGCGGTCATGACCTCAATTCTTCTCGGGAATCCATCAGCATGGGCCGGAGTATAGGATCGGTCCTGACAGCGGCAAGCCATGGCATGAAGGTCCGAATGGACTATCCTGTCTTGGTCAAGCCCGGCAAGCCCAAACGGTGGCGCGGCAGGTGTCCGATGAAAAAGAAGCGCATGGCGGCCGCGTGGCGAGCCGGGAAGCGAAGAACCCGGTACCGTCATCGGCCTTCGCGGCGCGCGCGGGCTCCTGAACGCGGTTCCGTACCGGCAGGCGCGCGACAGACGATCCGACGCCTTAATGCCGAGTTGGCGACAGCACAGGCCCGGATCGCCGAGCTGACGGCCTCCGCTGAGCGCGACTTCCTGCTCGACATCTTCAATCGTCGCGGCTTCGCCCGCGAGCTCCATCGTTCGATCGCCTTCATCAAGCGCTATGACGCGACCGGTGCCCTGGTCGTGCTCGACGTCGATCGGCTGAAACCGATCAATGATACGTTCGGCCATGCCGCTGGTGACGAGGTCCTGAAGGCGGTTGCGCGTGTCCTCAGCGAGCATGTCCGATCCTCCGACGTGATCGGCCGGCTCGGCGGCGACGAGTTCGGCGTGCTGCTCTGGCATCTCAGCGCGGCGGACGCACATGCCAAGGCGGCGGAGCTGGAGCAGGCCATCGACAGCCTGACCTTCAGCTTTGGCGATCAGACCGTGCGTGCCGGCGCGTCGGCCGGGATTGCTCTGCTCGACAAGCGCGTCAACCCGGTGCGTGCGCTGGAGGAAGCCGACCGCGCGATGTACATGCGCAAGGCCCAGCGAAGGTACGAGAGCCCCGCGCACGCAACGGCCCGGTCGGGCGACCAGCGGTGACGCTCCCGGGCCATCCGCGCCGATGACAGAGCTTGCGGTGCACGGCGCTCACAACTCGCCGAGATCGTCGGGCAATTCGCCGAACTTATGCAGCAGCCGGGCGTCGCTGAATTCCCCCATCAAGGGATCGCCGCTGCGGCTGAAGGCAATGGCTCCGATGTTGTCCGGCAGGCGCGACATCGCTTCGGCACGACGCAGCGCTGCGGACGAACTCTGGCATTCCTCGGCCGCGCCTGCGACCAGCATCCCTGCCTCGTCCCGTCTGAACGGCATGGCGACGTAATAGGTGATATCAGGCATTGCACGCACCTCCCGGCCTTCGTCGAAGCTGCGAGCGAGCGCGGTGGCAATCGTCCGGAGAGTCTCGACGGCCCGAGGACTCAGGTAAGACTCAGGCAGGGCTCAGGCCGCATTGCTCTCCGGACCGTCCGAAGCGGTGTTGGGCACGCAGCCGCAGGAGATCGCGGCCCGCAGCTCCTGCAGCTCCAGCTCGAGATACTCGTTCGCCATGATCAGCGCCTTGATCGTGGAGCGCAGATTGCCGTCGCACATCGCGATGGCCTGGTCACAGGCCTGTTCGTAGAGCCGATCCTGTGGGGAGAAGGAGGCGGGCATCACAACCATCCTTGTTGTCGTCAGGGGACGAGGGATGACCTGATTGTTCTCTTTTTGTTCTGTTTGTCAAGGCGCCTCGGCATATCCTGCACCGCTGATGCATATTGCCTGTGTGCATACGGTCAGGCGTGCTGACGCTTCGCCTCAGGCGATAATGTCGGGAGTGATCTGGTCTTCGATGAAGGCGATCCGATCGCGTAGCAGAAGCTTCCGCTTCTTCAGTCGTTGCAGCCGCAACAAATCGGGGGCGGGCGATTGATGCAAAGCGTCGATCGCCGCGTCGAGATCGCGGTGCTCCTGCTGCAGGCGCGCGAGTTCGGCCTGCAGTTCGCGCTCGTCTTGGTCAGCCATGATTTATGATAGCAAAAAAAGCGGAAGGAAGTGGAAAGCCTTGCGAAGGCGGGCGCAAATATTGCGCCTGCGAAGCTGATAAGCAAGCCGCGCCCCTCAAGATCCGTGCAGCTGTCCCGTGAATTTCAGGTTGGCACCGGCGTTAGATTCGTCCGGATCTGCTCACGCTTCGTTACACACGGCGCTCAAATTTGCATGTGCGGTCTTTTGGCCCCATCGACAGGTCAAGCGACTTGTGTACACTCGTTAGCCCTGGTCGAATCTCAGGTTCACCTACCGAGGAGGTTTCGAATGGCCATTCAGGCGCATCTCGTTGAACTGGAGCGTAAGCATAAAGTTCTTGAAAGCGAATTGCATGAAGCTCTCCTGCATCCATCGACGGACGACCTGCGAATTGCCGAACTGAAGCGACGCAAACTGATGGTGAAGGATGAGATCGAGCGCTTGAGACAGGTAACCAGCGAAACACTTCACTGACATGTGACCATCACCCGCCGTACCATCTGATCGTAAGACCGTGCGCCTGGGATGGTGACTGCCCATCCCAGACGCAACTTCAATCAAATTAGTTGCGATAGACTTAGTTGCGATAGACGATGACGCGAACGCATCTGCCTGCGTTGTCTCCCGCTATCGCCACACGCCGTTCATCCCGATATCGGGGTCTTCAGCTCAAGGCGAGATCGCGGACGTGAGCCGCAATCGCCAGCGATGACGTCAATCCAGGCGATTCAATTCCGAACAGATTGATGAGTCCGGGCACCCCGTGATCGCGGGGGCCCTGAATGACGAAATCCTGCGACGCCACGGCCGGCGGTACGATCTTCGGCCTGATGCCCGAATAGCTCGGCATCAGCGCCCCATCCGGCAGCGACGGCCAGTACTTGCGGATCGCCGGGTAGAAGCGCTCGGCGCGCGCCGGATCGACCGTATAGTCGATCCGGTCGATCCACTCGACGTCGGGGCCGAATCTGGCTTGGCCTGCCATGTCGAGCGTGAGGTGCACGCCGAGGCCGCCTGGTTCCGGCACCGGGTAGATGAGCCGGCTGAACGGTGCCCGGGCGCTGCAGCTGAAATAGTTGCCCTTGGCGAGATAGGTCATCGGCACCAGCGGCGACGGCATGCCGTCAATCAGCCGCGCCAGCTCGGGCGCGTCGAGGCCGGCGGCGTTCACCAGCAGCCGGCAGCTCAGCGTCATCGGTTGCGCGCCGCCCGCATCGACCTCGATCGATCCCCCCGTCGCCTTGGCCCGCAGCAACGGCGTGTGGAAGGCGAAGGCACCGCCGGCGTCCTCGATCTCGCCGCGCAGCGACAGCATGAAGGCATGGCTGTCGAGGATGCCGGTGGATGGCGACAGCAGCGCGGCCTGGCAGGCCAGGGCCGGCTCCAGCGCCAGCGCTTCGGACCCGGGCAGCAGCCGCATCCCTTCGACACCATTGGCTTCGGCGTGCGCGCGGATGCCCTGCAGCTTCTCGGTCTCGGCTGAATTGGTCGCAACGATCAGCTTCCCGCAATTGCGGTAGGGCACGCCATGCTCGTCGCAATAGCGGTAAAGCATGCGCTTGCCGGCCACGCAGAAGCGGGCCATCAGGCTCCCGGCCTTGTAATAGATGCCGGCGTGGATCACTTCGCTGTTGCGAGACGACGTGACGGTTCCGATGCCCTCGGCCGCCTCGAGAACGATGACCTCGCGTCCGGCCCGCGCCAATTGACGGGCGACGGCAAGTCCGACGACGCCGGCGCCAACGACCACGCAATCCACTTTATCCATGCATAGTCCTGAGACGATTGGGGGAAGTCATGTCTCGCTGCAATCCCTGGTGGGTGGAACTTCAGTCCGGAGTGCGCCTGCCCTTAGCAAACCATTCATCATAGGGCGGCCATTGACCAAATTTGCTTCGTCTTTTTCGAAGTTTGCGGAACCCGTTTACCCGATCCCAATAGGTGAAGCCAGATACTGTCGCCGAATACCGCGGGTGATTGATGGCTGGCAAGAATTGGCAGGCGAGCGACCGAAACGCGTTTTCTGCGCGTGTCGTTGCGGCCTCGGTGGCCGCCATGGCAGCTTGGGCGGCTGCGCCGACGCGCGCCTGGGCCGCTTCCTCCGATTTCTCGCCCTCCGGCTACCTGGGCACCATCGAGCCGGACGTGCTCTGGAAGGTGTTGATCGCCGGCGTTGTCGTCTGCGCCTTCCTCGCGTCGGTCGTGATCTGGATCCATTCGGCCTTGCGGCGCGCCAAGCGGGCACAACTTCGGCGTAACGTTTTCATCAGCTCCGCGCTCAACAATTTGAGCCAGGGGCTGATGCTGACGGACGCCGCCAACCGCGTCGTCTTCTACAACCACCGCTTTCTCGAGATCTACGGCATGAGCCGGGCCGACATTCCGCCCGGCTGCACCGGCCGGGATCTGGTCGAGTTGCGGCGGCAGCGTGGCCTGCTCAATCTGACGGTCGAGGACTATGCGCGCCAGGCGCGGCAGCCGGACGGGTGCCTGACCGAGCTGCCCGGCGGACGTGTGGTGCGCGCCCAGATGTTCCGTCTTCCGACCGGCGGATCAATCGGCATCCATGAAGACTGTACGGTGCAGCACCGGCTGGAGCGCGAGCTCGCCTCGACCAAGCAGTTCCTGGAATCGGTGGTCGATCAGGTTCCCGTCTGCGTCGCCGCCAAGAACATCGAGGACGGCCGCTACATCTTCGCCAACCGGGCGTTTGAGCAGTTCGCGCAGGTGCCGCGGGATCAGATCATCGGACGGCGCCCGAGCGACCTGTTCGGCGAAGAGACCGCGGCCGACATCGCGGCTGCCGACCGCGAAGCGATGCTGGCGCCCGGCACCACCTATTGCAGCGAACTCGTGGTTCAACGCGGTGACGAGAAGCGCATCCTGGACGCCCACCGGGTCGTTGCACGCAACGACAAGAACGAACCGCAATTCCTCATCGCGCTGTTCGACGATGCCACGGAGCGGCGATCGCTGAGCCGCGAGCTGGAGAACAGCAAGAAGTTCCTGGAACTGGTCGTCGACAACATTCCGGTTTCGCTCATCGTCGAGAGCGTCAGCGACGGCCGCTATCTGCTCGCCAACCGCAGCGCCGAGATCATCCTCAACCGCAAGCGCGAGGACGCCACCGGCCTGACCACCGCCGACATCTTCAATCCGCGCGAGGCCAGACTGATCACGGCGCGCGACGAAGCCGCCATCAAGAAGCGCGGCCTTCTGACTGAGGAACATCCGATCTCGACCAAGGACGGCCTGCGGCTGTTCCTGACGCGGCGGGCAACCGTGCTGGGCGAGACCGGCCAGCCGCAATATCTGATCAAGACCTATGAGGACGTCACCGATCGGCGCCAGACCGAATCGCGGATGGCGCACATGGCCTATCACGACGGCCTGACCGATCTGCCGAACCGCGCCGCGTTCCTGCAGGCCCTGAGCCAGATGATCGAGGCCTGCGCGGATACGGACGAGGAGTTTGCGGTCCTGAACGTCGATCTCAAGGGCCTGAAGGACGTCAACGACGTCTTCGGCCACGCCATCGGCGACAAGCTGTTGATCGAGGTCGCCCGTCGCGTCCATGCCGTTGCCCGGGGCGGCGTCGTTGCCCGTCTCTCCGGCGACGAGTTCGGGCTGATCATCGACGGCAAGCAACCGGAAACGGGCAGGGCCCTGGCCGAGCAATTGGCGGCGGCGATCGCGGTGGACTTTCAGATCGAGGGCAAATCGATCCGCACCGCGCTGACGACGGGCATCTCGGTGTTTCCGCACAATGGTTCGGATCCGGCGTCGCTGCTCGCCAATGCGGGTGCTGCTCTGTTCCGCGCCAAGGCCAAATCGCGCGGCAGCATCACCTTCTACGAGCCTGAAATGGATCAGCAGATTCGCGACCGCCGCGTTCTGCATCAGGAGCTGTCTGTCGCGATCAAGCATGGCGAACTGTCGCTGTACTTCCAGCCGCAGGCCGTCTCCGGCCGCACGGTCGACGCCAGCGAGATCATCGGCTTCGAGGCGCTGGCGCGCTGGCAGCACCCGGTCCGGGGGTTCGTGCCGCCGAGCGACTTCATTCCGCTCGCGGAAGAGAGCGGCCTCATCGTCGAGATGGGCGAGTGGATCCTGCGCGAGGCCTGCCGCGAGGCGGCGTCGTGGCCGAAGCCGCTGCAGGTCGCGGTCAACCTGTCTCCGGCGCAGTTCGTCCATGGCGACCTCGTTGCGCTGGTCCACTCGATCCTGATCGAGACGGGGCTCGCGCCCGGCAGGCTCGAGCTGGAGATCACCGAGGGTGTGCTGATCGAGGATTTCGATCGCGGTGTCGCGCTGCTGCGCCGGCTGAAGGCGCTCGGCGTTCGCGTCTCGATGGACGATTTCGGCAGCGGCTACTCGTCGCTGAGCTACCTTCAGGCGTTCCCGTTCGACAAGATCAAGATCGACCGCGCCTTCGTCATGAATATCGGCCGCAACCCGCAATCGGCGGCGATCATTCGTGCGGTCATCGGTCTGGGTCACGGCATGAACATGTCGATCGTGGCGGAAGGCGTCGAGACGCCGGAGCAGCTCGGCTTCCTCGCCGAGCAGGGCTGCGACTCGGTTCAGGGCTATCTGCTCGGCAAGCCCCTGCCGATCGCCAAATACGACGGCATTGTCGGTCGCGCTCACGACGACATCGCCTCCGTTCGCAAGACGGGCTGACCTGGCACTCGTGCTCAGAGGCGGTTGCGCAACAGCGCGGATTTATCCGCGCGCATGACGGCTGGGCCGCTACGAGAATCATCTCCGTCGCTCTACGATCGCTCGTCCTGGGACGCTCGAAGACCTTGCGCATGGCGGACTACGATCTGGCGATCATCGGCGGAGGTCTGAACGGCGTCAGCCTGGCGCGTGATGCGGCTGGCCGCGGTCTGCGCGTGATCCTCGTCGAGCAGGGCGATCTCGGCGGCGCCGCCTCGTCGGCGACGTCGCGGCTGGTGCATGGCGATCTCGCAGCGCTGGAGCGCCGCGGCTTTCTGCGCGTGCGCCGTGCGCTCGCGGAGCGCAACGTCTGGCTCACGGTCGCGCCGCATCTGGTGCGGCCGATCCGCTTTGCGATTCCAGCTCACGCCAATGAGCGGCCGCCATGGCAGCTGCGCGCAGGGCTCTGGCTCTATGACCGCCTCGCTACGCGCAACCGGCTGCCGGCCGCTTCGGCGCTCGATGTCACGCATCATCCGATCGGCGATGCCCTGAAGCGTCCGATCGGGACGGCGTTCGACTATTCCGATTGCGTGGTCGACGATTCCCGCCTGGCGGTCCTGACCGCGATGGATGCCGCCGAGCGCGGTGCGGAGATTCGCACCGGTGCCCGCTGCGTGCGGGCCGATCGTCATCACATATGGCAGCTCGCCATCATCGACCGGGGCCATCGCCGCATCGTCACGGCGCGCGCGCTCGCCAATGCTACCGGCGCGTGGAGCGTCTCGACGGCGGAAACCGTGCTGCGTCAGCCGCCGCCGCGGGTCACCGCGCGGCAGGTCAGCCAGATCATCGTGCCGCGGTTGTTCGACGTCGAAGCGGTCTACGTGTTCCAGAATTCGGATGGACGGCTGATCTTTGCCCAGCCCTACGAGCAGGATTTCACCCTGATCGGCACGGTCTCCCACGGCTTCAAGGGCGACCCAGCCGTGGTGGCGGTGCCGGCGGCAGACGTGGCCTATCTCTGTAAGGCGGCGAACCGCTATTTCCGCTCGGACATTCAGCCTGCGGACGTGGTCCGGAGCGTGGCTGGCGCCAACATGATGGTGCTGCGCGCCGCCGACAGCGGACGGTTGGAAACGGTCGTGTGCCTCGATGCTGGACGCGCCAGGGAGCCGGCCAAGGCGCCGCTGCTGACCATGTGCGGCGGCGACGTCACGACGGTCCGGCACCGGGCCGAGCAGGCGGTCTCCCGCCTCGCGCGCTTCTATCCAATGTCGCCACGCTGGACTGCGAGCGCGCCGCTTCCTGGGGGCGACTTCGCCTGGGACCGGTTCGAGGATCTCGTCGATGACGCACGGGACCGCTGGCGCTTTCTCGGCGAAGCCGAGGCCCGGCGGCTGGTCGGCGCCTATGGCACCCGGCTGGCGGAGATGCTGGGCGAGGCGAGATGCCGGGCCGATCTCGGACAGGCGTTCGGGCCGCAGCTGACCGAGGCGGAGGTCCGCTACCTCATGACGCGCGAATGCGCACGCTTTGCCGACGACGTGCTGTGGCGGCGAACCAAGCTGGGCCTGACGCTTCCCGCTGCCGACCGCGACGCGCTCGCTGCGTTCATGGCCGCTGCGACCTGTGGCCGGAGCACGCCGCAGGCGGCTGACGCGAGCGGGGATAGTCCGGCCCGTGCGGTTGAGCTGCAATCCGCGGGCGGCTAGCTTGCCGACTGGCCCGGCGTTGTGGCCGGGCAGGGTGACTAGATCAGGACATGGCTGACGAGACCGCAAATCCAGCACCCGCCGAGGAGCCGGTAGCATCGCCACCGCCGGATCCGCGCCCCGATCCTCAGCCGCCGCTCCTGCGCATCGAGAACGTCGTCAAGACCTTCGGCAGCTTCCGCGCCGTCGATGGCGTCTCGCTCGACATCCGCGCCGGCGAGTTCTTCGCGCTGCTCGGCCCCAGCGGCTGCGGCAAGACGACCTTGCTGCGCATGCTGGCCGGCTTCGAGACGCCGGATGAAGGACGCATCCTGCTGTCGGGCGAGGACATCGCGCAGGTGCTGCCGCATCAGCGGCCCGTCAACATGATGTTCCAGAACTACGCGCTGTTCCCGCATCTGAACGTGCGCGACAACATCGCCTTCGGCCTGAAGCGTGCCGGCATGCTGCGCGCCGAGATCGCCACCCGTGTCGCCGAGATGGTGGCGCTGGTCCGGCTCGAAGGCCTGGAGAAGCGCAAGCCCGATCAACTGTCCGGGGGCCAGAAGCAGCGCGTCGCCTTGGCGCGCTCGCTGGCGCGCCGGCCGCAGGTGCTGCTGCTGGATGAGCCGATGGCGGCGCTCGACAAGAAGCTCCGCGAGAGCACGCAGTTCGAGCTGATGGAGCTGCAGCGCAAGCTCGGCATGACCTTCATCATCGTCACCCACGATCAGGAAGAGGCGATGACAGTGGCGAGCCGCATCGGGGTGATGAACGCGGGACGGCTCGAACAGGTCGCTGCACCGCGCCGGCTGTATGAAGAGCCCGTGTCGCGGTGGGTCGCGGAGTTCGTCGGCGACATCAACCTGTTCGAGGGCGAGGTGATCGCGCGGGAGCCGCACCGGCTGCGGATCACGACTGCCTCGGCCGGCGAGCTCGCTGCGGCACAGCCCGTCACTCCCGTCAGCGAGAGCAGGGTTGCGGTCGCGATCCGTCCCGAGAAGATCCGTCTCGCGCTTCGCCGGCCGGCCGGCGATGCCGCCGCGATCAACTGTGTCGAGGGGACCATTTCCGATGCGAGCTATCTCGGCGGCAAGACCGCGTACAAGATCCAGCTCGACGGCGGCGCTGTCCTGCACGCCTCTCAGGCCAACACGGCCCGGCTCGACGTCGACGGCTATGGGCTGAACCAGCGCGTCGTGGCCTGGTTCACGCCCGATGATTGTGTGGTGCTGGAGCGATGAGCGCGCGCCGCATCTTCTCGCGTCCGGCCCGCTTCGCGGCGATCGCGCCCTACGTCTGGATGGTGCTGTTCTTCCTGGTGCCGTTCGCCTTCGTCGCCAAGATCAGCCTGTCGCAGACTGCGATCGCGCAGCCGCCCTATACGCCGGTGTTCTCGCTGGCTGATGGTTTGTCGTCGCTCCGGGATGCATTTGCGGCACTGTCGCTCGACAATTTCCGTCTGCTGCTGTCGGACGACCTGTATCTCGCGTCCTATCTGCGCAGCGTCGTCGTCGCGGCGACGTCGACGGCCATCCTGCTGCTGATCGGCTATCCCGTCGCCTATGGCATGGCGCGGCTGCCGAGGCGCTGGCAGGGCGTCGCGATGATGCTGGTGATCGTGCCGTTCTGGACCTCGTTCCTGATCCGCATCTATGCCTGGGTCAACATCCTCCAGCATGACGGGCTGTTGAACCAGGTGCTGCTCGCGCTGCATCTGGTCTCGGCGCCGGTGGTGTGGTTGTCGACCGACAGCGCCATGTATGTCGGTATCGTCTATTCCTATCTGCCGTTCATGATCCTGCCGCTGTTTGCGACGCTGACGAAGCTGGAGCCGGCGCTGGAGGAGGCCGCTGCCGATCTCGGCGCCTCGCCGCGCGAGACCTTCTGGCTGGTGACGTTTCCACTGTCGCTGCCGGGAGTCGGCGCCGGCGCGCTGCTGTGCTTCATCCCGATCGTCGGCGAGTTTGTCATTCCCGACCTTCTCGCCGGCTCGAAATCGTTGATGATCGGCCAGACGCTCTGGCTCGAGTTCTTTACCAACAAGGATTGGCCGGTGGCCTCCAGCATCGCCGTGGTGCTGCTCGCCGTCCTGTTGCTCCCGCTCCTGCTCTACGACCGGCTGCAACGCCGGCAGCTGGAGGAGAGCCGGTGATGGCTGGAGTGCAGCGAGGCACGCTCTCTCGCTCCCCTCCCCCTTGCGGGCAGGGGTTGGTGGTAGGGGTCCGCATCGGCAGTCTTTGCTGGGGGCCGCCCTCCCTGACCCTCCCCCACAAGGGGGGAGAGAACGGAGAAAGCTTCGCCCGGGTCGACGGAGGAGGCGCTCATGCCTAAAGCCTCCCGCCTTTCTCGCTTCAATGTAGCCTCGCTGACGCTCGGGCTGGCGTTCCTGTATCTGCCCATTCTGATCCTAGTGATCTACTCGTTCAACGCCTCGCGGCTGGTGACGGTGTGGGGCGGCTGGTCGCTGCGCTGGTATCACGAGTTCTTCAACGACCGTGCCATGATCGATGCGGCCTGGATGAGCCTGCGTGTCGGCGCCACCGCGGCGACGGCGGCGACGGTGCTGGGGACGCTGGCCGCGGTGGCGCTGTCGCGCGGCCAGGGCTTTCGCGGCCGCATGCTGTTCTCCGGCATGCTGTATGCGCCGCTGGTGATGCCCGAGGTGATCACCGGCCTGTCGCTGCTGCTGCTGTTCGTGGCGCTGGAGGCCGAGCGCGGCTTCTGGACGGTGACGATCGCCCACACGACCCTCACGATGTGCTTCGTCGCTGTCGTCGTGCAGTCGCGTCTGGTGTCGCTCGACCGCAGCCTGGAGGAGGCCGCGATGGATCTCGGCTGCGATCCGCTGCGCGCGTTCGTGATGGTCACCTTGCCGCTGATCGCCCCTGCGGTGATCGCTGGCTGGATGCTCGCCTTCACGCTGTCGCTCGACGATCTCGTGATCGCGAGCTTCACCACCGGACCGGGCTCGGCGACGTTGCCGATCCGGATCTACTCGGAGGTGCGGCTCGGGGTAAAGCCGGAGATCAACGCGATCTGCACGCTGGTGATTGGAGTCATCGCCGTGGTGATCGTGATCGCATCACTCGCCTCGAAATTGTCGAGCGACCGCGGCGAGAGCGCGGCCCCGCTCTAACTTCTCGTCATTGCGAGCGAAGCGAAGCAATCCAGGGCCGAGCAAGGACTCTGGATTGCTTCGCTTCGCTCGCAATGACGGAGGATGTTGTCGCAGCGTCACTCAACAGCGAACAGCTCTAACGCAGCAGCGATGACCGAGCGATGAACCGCGCCGCGATCGACCGACGGCGGATCGACGCAGCTGGCCGGATCGGAGCTGCGGCCGAGGTCGGTGCTCTCGGGCAAGAAGACATAATGGCCGGCGTCGGCGGCGACCATGTCGAACGTGCTGCGCGGCAACCGCTCCTGCAGCCAGCGTGCGGCCGGCAGCAGCGCGTCCGCACCTCCGACCATGATGCGGGTCGACACGCGGATCGCGGTGACGCTCTCCTCCGAGAAGCCCTGCACCGATCGGCCCGGCGCCAGCAGCAGCGCCGCCTTGATGCGGGGATCGCGATAGGAGGCCGACATCCGCGCCCAGGAATCGCGGAAGATCTGGCTCTTCTCCATCAGCCGCGGCAGATGATCGACGAGATCGGGAAACTCGCGCGGTCCGCGGCCGAGATTGGCGCCGGGCTCGAACGGCGAGCGGAGCATGATGGCGCCGAGCAGGGCCGTCGCCGTGACGCCACCGAGCGAATAGCCGACGGCGTAGTTGCGGGCGAGGTTGATGCGGCCTTCGAAATCGGGATGAGCGACGATGTGGTCGATCAGCAAGGACACGTCGCGCGGGCGTTCCCATGAGCAGAGGAAGCCCTCTGCGCGGTAGGGCTCGGCGTTGCTGTTGCCATGATGATTGACGGCGACCGCGACAAAGCCGCGGGCCGCCAGCTCGCGCGCCAGCCATTCGAACTGCAGGCCGTTGCAGCCGGTGCCGTGCGAGTACACGACGAGAGGACAGGCGTCCGCGCTTGCAGCGAGCGGCGAATTCAAGGCCGCTGGTCCCGCATTGAACCAGCCCTGCGGCCACGGTGCGAGCGGGAGCGCCGTCTCCTCGGCGTCGTCGGCGGCCGGGTACCAGGCGAACCAGTCGATCGGCCGCGGCCCGTCGCCATCCCAGTTCGCCCGCGATGCGTCGGCGAACCGTCCCTGACGAAATCCGACCCTCATCGCTCCGTCACGACTTCACGGCGCCCGCGGTCAGCCCGCCCACCATATAGCGCTTGAAGGCATAGTAGACCGCGGCGGGCGGCAACGCGTAGATGAAGCCGGTGGTCATCAGCAGCTCCCACGGCGAATCGTCGGCGGCCAGGAAGTTGCCGAGCGCCACGGGCAGCGTGATATCCTTGTCGTTCGACAGCAGCAGGAATGCGTAGAGGTACTCGTTCCAGGCCAGCAGCACGGCGTAGGTGCCGATCGCGACCAGCGAGGGCATCATCAACGGCACATAGACGAGGCGGAAGATCTGCAGCGGGCTGGCGCCATCCATCACGGCGGCCTCATCCAGCTCGACCGGCAGCTTGTCGGAGGCCTGTTTCAGCACCCAGATCGCATAGGGCGAGGCGATCGTCACCATCGCCAGGATCAGCGACCAGTCGTTGTTGAGGAGGCCGTATTTGCCCATGGTGCGATACATCGGCACCGCGAGGAACGCGGCCGGGATGAAATAGGTGAACAGCGCAAGGTTCATCACCACGCGGCTGCCGGGCACGCGCAGGCGCGAAATGGCGTAAGCCGCGCAGGTCGCGATCACCAGGGTCAGCGCGCCGACGGCGGCGGCAATGAGGACGGAGTTGCCGAACTGGATCCAGAAGTCGCGCAGGAAATAATGCTGCTGGTGGAACACGATCGAGAAGTTGTGCAGCGTCGGATGATCCGGCCACAGCTTACCCGAGAACGCGTCCTCCTTCGGCGAGATCGCGAACAGGAACATGTGGTAGATCGGAATCATCGTCCAGATGAAGACGGGAATGCCGATCAGCAGCAGCCGGGCCTCGGTGCCAACCTCGCGCAGGGTGGGGAGCTTCATCGCGACAACCGCTTCATCATGAAATAGACCAGGGGGAGCACTAGCGGCATCGCGCAGACGATCGAGGCCATGGCAAGGCTGAGCTGATCGAGCCGGAGATAGCGGATGCCGAGTGTCGACAACACGTGGGTGAGATCGGCGGGACCGCCGCCGGTCAGGAGATAGACGCTGTTGAAGTCGCCGAGCGTCCAGATCATCGAGAGCAGCGTGCAGGTGATGTAGAGCGTCTGCATCGACGGCCAAGTGATGAAGCGGAACTTCTGCCACCAGGTGGCGCCATCGACCTCGGCCGCCTCGAACAGGTCCTGCGAGATCGCGAGCCGACCCGTCATCAGGATCAGCGTCCAGAACGGCAGCGACTTCCAGATGTGCATGCCGATCGCCATCGACAGCGCAACGGTCGGATCGTTCAGCCAGTTCGGGCCGTCATCGCCGGTGAACTTGAAGATCAGCTGGTTCACCACGCCCCATTCGGGATTGAGCATGAAGCGCACCGACAGGATGGTCGGGATCGAAGGCACCGCCCAGGGCAGGATGAAGATGACCGACAGCCATTTGATCCAGCCGCGCTGCTGAATGAAGAAGCCGGACAGGAACAGCGCGACCACCATCTTCAGATTGATGCCGACCAGAAGGAAGATCAGCGTGTTGACGGCGGCGCGCGCGAAGATGGGATCGTTATACAGCGCGACATAGCTGGCCGGCTCCCGGGCGAGCCACAGGCCGTAGCCGACGGGATAGACGACGAAGGCGAGGAAGACGAGCAGATAGGGGGTAAGCATGACGATGCCCCACACCTGTGACGGTGTCAGCAGCACCGGGCGCGGTGCCTCCGCGATCGCGGAATCGGAAGCTGAGAGCGTGATCGCCATGGTCGTTTTTCCCGGGTCGTCTCTTCCCGCCTATAAGCCATCCCGGCCGCATGCGCTGCGGCCGGGATTTGGTGTCTTGTCAGGATCTCGCCAGTGCCTCGCGAGGCGAGAGACTAGCCGGCGACCTCCTTGAGCCGCGCGATCAACTCGTCGACGGCCTTCTCGACCGGCACCTTCTCGCTGACAACGCGGTTCATCGCCTTCGCCCAGACGTTCTCATTGTTGAGGATCGTGAACTTGTAGTTCTTGGTGAAGTCGAACGGCGTGGTGCCGCCGGTGAACTGGGTGTACACGGCCTTGCGATGGCGGTCGGCCTGCCAGAACGGGCTCTTCTGGCCGGCGGTCGTCACCGGGAACCAGCGGCCCAGCGCGCCCTCGACGTAGGGACCGAGGTTCTCCTCCTGCATCAGGAACTTGATGAACTCCTTGGCCTGCGCCTTGTGCGGCGCATTGGCGAAGATCAGGCCGGTCTTGACGTCGGAGCGGTACTTGATCGGCGTGCCGTCGGGCTTGTTGGGGAAGGACGCGGTGATGATGTCCTCCTCATAGGCCTTCTTGCCGGCCGCGCGCTGCTCGGGTGTCAGCGCCGGGTTGGTGGAGTCCTCGAACCACTTGGCCGCGATCGAGATCGTGAAATTGTGGGTCATCACGATCGTCTTGTTGTGGAAGGCGACGTTGTTGTCCGGATCCTTCCACGTCGTGGACGAGGGCGGCGTGCAGCCCTTGATGTAGGTGTCGGTATAATCCTTCATCGCCTTGACGAGGCCGTCGCGCACCTTGGGGTCGTCGACCAAGAGCTTGCCATCGTCATCGACCAGCTTGACGTTGTAGGCGTCCATGAAGGTGTAGAACGACTGGAACGAGTCGGTGGATTCCACGCCCATCGGCTGGCCGACGCCGTAGATGCGCTGGCCGGTCGCCTTGCGGATCGCCGGCTGCACCTTGTCGCACCAGAACGTCCAATAGTCTTCCCACTTGGTCGGGATGTCGCTCTGCTTGAAGCCGGCCTTGCCCAGCATGTCGCCCCAGATCTGGACGTGCATGCTCTGCTGCTTCAGCGGGAAGCCGTAATAGGCCTTCTTCTTGGCGACGTTGTTGTAGAGGTAGGCGGTCTCGAGCGTGTTCGGAGCGAACGCCGACTTCATCGGCTCCAGGATGTCGGTGAGATCCTCGAGCTTGCCTTCGTAGGCCCACTTACCCTGCGCCTGAACGTCGTAGGTGTCCGCATAGGCTACGTCGGGCACGGTGCCGGAATCGAGCGCGGCGACCGTCTTCGGAATCATGTCCTGGATTGCGTATTGCGACAGCTCGACCTTGATGCCGGTCTTGGCCTCGAACTTCTTGACGACGTTGAGCAGCGCATCGTCCTCGGACTTGTAGAAGCCCTTGCTCCACCAGATCGTGATGGTGTCCTGAGCGATAGCTGGTGCTGCAGCGCAAAAAAGCCCGGCGGCTACTGCGATTGAAAGCGCACCCATTCCCCTGGATTTCACATGTCTCTCCCTGATCCGCCGATCTTGCTCGATCGGTTGTGGCGGACACTAGCCCAGGGACCCGACGTGATCCAGAAGTAATATATCAGACATAGGTCGTGGCGGCGGCCGCGTCTCGGCACGCGAAGCAAGCCGAGTTGGTCAGTTCTGCTTGGTGGGAGTGCCGCCCGTCGGCGCGTCAGCCTGCGGCGCATTGTCCGGCTGGGCCGGGCGCAATCCGCCGCCAGTGAATCGTTCCAGCACCGAGCGCACCGCATCCCTCGTCTTGCGGTCCTTGACTGCATCGAGCAGAGGGGCGGCGGCCGGGGCGCGGCGGATCAGGCTTTCCGGATCGGGAAAGATCAGTGGATCTTCCCAGGGGCCCTGGACGACGAAAGGCAGTTCGAAGCCGTTGCTGCCATTGCCTGACGACAGCAGGCTCGCGACGCCCTTGAAATCGTATTCCCGTGTCGGCACCGAGGCCGTACCGGTCATCGTGATGCGCGCGGTCGGGCTCTCGACGCGGATGTCCTCCGCGGTCGCGATACCCTCGGAGAATTTGACCGCGATCGTCAGCGAATCGTAAGGCGTCGAGCCGGAGCGGAAGCTGCCGCCGCGCGACAGCGGGCTGCGCTCGAGGCGCTTCAGGAGCTGCTCGACGTTGAAGCCGGAGATCGCGCCATCGCGGCCCTGCAAATTGGCGCTGCCGTCGAGCGACTGGGCGAGCCCGAACGGGCTCGAGCCCGAAGCCGTCAGCGAGACGTTGAGATTGCCGCGTCCCGACAGCGACGACACGCCGAACATCTCGTTGGCGCAGGCCTGTAGATCGACATCGTTGAATTGCAGCTCAGCCTTCACGTCGGCCACGGTGTCGGCCCGGGCGATTCCGAACGAGCCGCGCACGATGCCGCCATACATCTGAGCCTCGCCGACCGAGAGGGCGAGCACGCCGTTGCGCAGGTTGGCGCCGAAGGCCGTGCGTCCGATTTTCGAGGAGCCGACCGTGACCTTTGCGGCCGATAGCCGCATGTCGAGGTCGGTGGTGGACAAGGCCTTGAGGTCGAACAGTTGCCGGTTCCAGTCGCGCGCACCATTGGCCAGCAGCCGGACTGTCGAGATGTAGGGGGTGAAGTCGAGCGCGTCGGCCGCCAGCGTAGCCTGCAGCGTCTGCCGGCCGTTATTGGCGTAGGTCATCACGCCTTCGGCGGTGTTGCCGTCGAGCTCGACGTTGACATTGGTGAGGGCGACCGAGGCGCCGACCACGTTGGCGCGGGCACGCAAGGCGAAGCGCCCGAAGCCGCCGCCGCCGAGCGGCGTCTGCCCCGTCCAGCGCAGCGCATCGCGGAGCGACGGGCTGTCCACGGTCAACGTGCCTTCCATCAGCGCGCTGGTGCGGTTCGCGACCGTGCCATCGAAGGCGACCTTCAGTGGCGGGCTGGCGAGACGCATCTTCAAGCCCGACCGGTCCCCCGACAGCGCAGCCAGGAAGTCGCTGACGCTGATGGAGCCCTCGATGCGCTGGCCGCGCCAATCGAACTGCCCGGTCGCCGCGAACGAGCGCGAGATCGACGGCCAGGCGAGCGACAGATCGATATCGTCGAGCCGCTCGGAAGCATGGTGGTCGGTGTCCTCGTAGACCAGGATGCCGTCCTGGATGCGGATCTCGGAGAACGACATCTGGCTGTCGGGCCCCGGACGCATCGTGCGCGCGATGGTCTCGATGAAGGGAGTCCAGTTGCTGTTGCCGTCGGCCTCGCGGGTGACGTTGATCTGCGGCCGCAGCATCATGACATCGGCGATTTCGAACCGCTGCAACAGCAGCGGCAGCAATTGCAGATTGGCGGTCAGCACGTCGACGCGCAGGGCCGGATCCTCGGTGCCGCTGCCCTTCAGGCCGACATCGTGGAACGAGACGTAGCTGCCCGGAAACAAGGAGACGTCGATATGTCCGTTGACGACGAGCTCGAGCCCGGTCACGGCGCGGATCTGGTGCTCCACCGCCTGCCGCAGTGCCTCGCGATTGACCAGCCAGGAGCTCGCCAGCAGGGCCACGAACGCGATGCCCAGCAGCACCGCGATCGGTGTGCCGAGGCGCCTCATTCCTTGGGCCATGGTCACGGACATGTCCTGGGATCGTCGGATCGCTGGTTGCGCGGGATGGGCAGGGTGCGCCGAAAACCCCTGCCAACATCAACAACTTGATGCGCTTTCTTGACGCTTTCAAGGCCACGCCGCCGGTGTGGCCGGATTGCGGCGGATCCCTGATATTCCTGACTCCGGATCGCCCCGGAGGCGCAGGCTGGCGCCACAGCTAAAGCAGGATGTGCGCGTTGGGAAGGCATCATTGACGCATTGCGAAGATTTCGCCTAATAATCCGGTCGATATCCGCGCGGTCGCCGCTCTGCATCAGGTCATTTCCGTATGAACAAGGTCTATCCGGACGCCAAATCCGCCCTTGCTGGCCTCCTCAAGGACGGCATGACCATCATGTCGGGTGGGTTCGGTCTTTGTGGCATCGCAGAAACCCTGTCCGACGCCATTCGCGAGTCCGGGGTGAAGGACCTCACCGTCATCTCCAACAATGCCGGGGTGGACGGCATCGGCCTCAGCCGGCTGCTGGAGACACGGCAGATCAAGAAGATGATCTCGTCCTATGTCGGCGAGAATAAGCTGTTTGCCCAGCAATATCTGGCCGGCGAGCTGGAGCTCGAATTCTGCCCGCAGGGCACCCTGGCCGAGCGCATCCGCGCCGGTGGCGCCGGCATCCCGGCCTTCTTCACCAAGACCGGCGTCGGCACGCTGGTCGCGGAGGGCAAGGAGGTGCGGGAGTTCGACGGCGAGAAATATCTGATGGAGCGCGGCCTGTTCGCCGATCTGGCGATCGTGCACGCCTGGAAGGGCGACACCGCCGGCAACCTCGTCTACCGCAAGACCGCGCGCAACTTCAATCCGATGATGGCCACTGCGGCCAGGGTGACAGTCGCGGAGGTCGAGCATCTGCTGCCGGCCGGCCAGATAGATCCCGACCACATTCATACGCCCGGCATCTTCGTCAAGCGCATTATCCAGGTCGGAACCGAACTGAAGCGCATCGAGCAACGCACCGTGCGCAAACGTGAAGCCGCCGCTGCAGCCGGGGAGGAAGTCTGATGGCCTGGACGCGAGAGCAGATGGCGGCGCGCGCCGCCAAGGAGCTGCGGGACGGCTACTACGTCAATCTCGGCATCGGCATTCCGACGCTGGTCTCCAACTTCATTCCGCCGGGCGTCGACGTCGCGCTGCAGAGCGAGAACGGCATGCTCGGCATGGGTCCGTTCCCCTATGAGGGCGAGGAGGATCCCGACCTCATCAATGCCGGCAAGCAGACCGTCACCGAGCTGCCGATCACCAGCTATTTCTCGTCAGCTGAATCCTTCGCCATGGTCCGCGGCGGCCACATCGACCTGTCGATCCTCGGCGCCATGCAGGTCGCCCAGAACGGAGATCTCGCCAACTGGATGATCCCCGGCAAGATGGTGAAGGGCATGGGCGGCGCGATGGATCTCGTCGCCGGCGTCAAGCGCGTGGTCGTGGTCATGGAGCACAGCGCCAAGGACGGCCCGAAGCTGCTCAAGCAGTGCACCTTGCCGCTGACCGGCGAGCGCGTGGTCGACATGGTGGTGACCGATCTGGCGGTGTTCACGATCGACAAGCACGGCAATGACGGCATGGCCCTGATCGAGCTCGCCGATGGCGTGACGCTCGACGAGGTCAAGGCCAAGACCGAAGCCGAGTTCCGGATCGCGCTCAAGAATGCCTGAGGGCGCGACTACCAGCGACGGCACAGCATCTCCGCGACCTTGACGGCGAGCCGGCACGCAGCATGCCGTGGCGGGCTCGCAGCAGCGGGCGGCGCGGTCTCCGCCAGCCCCTGGATGATGAGGCACGGCACACTGCGGCTGAGGCAGATCAGCCCCATCGCATAGGCCACGTTGTCCGTCGCAAGCGCACCTGGAAACGCTGCTGATATCTCGGCATCCGTGCCGTCGCCATCGCACGTCACTGTCATTCCTTCGAAGAACACGCCGATGTCATCCAGCATGCCATCCGTGGCCTCGTGCGCGAGGCGGCAAAGCTCGGGGTCGGCCGGAATGATCATTCCGCTGTCATCGACCGAGGGCGGCTCGGCAATGCTGAGCGCGTCGCGCAGCTTGATCTGAATCCGGAATGGCGCGACCGAGGTGGCAATGACGAGGTCACCGGGGCCGGCCCCGACGAATCGCGGGCCGCGGGAGACGTGCGGGAGATTCGGTCCCAGTGCCTCGGCCCGTCCCGGCATGATCAGCCACTGCGCCCCATGCTCTTCGATCGCCACTGCGGCCGCGCTCGCCACCTCGGCCATCGATCGCCCGAGGCATACGACCGCATGGAAGCAGGAATGCCTGATGATGGCGCGCGCCGCGTTGCGCTGTTCAATCAGTGTGCCCGGGCCCATGGCCTGGACCAGGGCTTCGATATCCTCCGGCGTTTCGACCACGAAACCGATCGTGTTGGCTTTGGCATGGAGAAATCGCAGCGCGTCGAGCATCGCGTTGATGCTGGCCTTCTCCCGACCATCGAGCTGCTGCCACAGCGCTTCGAGCACATCCAGGGAGGCCTCGATGCCGGCGCCGATCACGCCCTGGCCGAGCGGGCGGCCGGGTGTCTCACAACGGTAGAGCTCCTCCAAGGCCTGCTGGACGGTTCTGCGGTCTTTGACGGCGTAGGCTCCTTGCAGGATGCGCGCGAGAACCTGGGCGCGCTTGCCAAGTTCGAGCGGAACGGCAAGCCAGGCAAAATCAGCCAGCTCGGCGGCCTGCTCGCTGGCGGCACGCTGAAATTCGCCGACGACCTGACCGTAGTGCCAGCTCAATTGCCACGGGGTCACCTGCCTCCCGCGATACCTGCCGCGCTCGATGCGTTCGAGCGATTGTGCCTGCAACTCGTTGCGCAGGTCGGGATCCATTCCCGATGCGCGGGAATCCAGCAGCCGATAGGCGCGTGTTGCGATCGCCGGTCCGAACCATTCGTGCTCGGGGTCGCCGACCGAGAGACCGCTGGGCATGCGGATGTGGACCGTCCTGCGAAACTGGTCGAGCTCGCGTTTTGCCACCTGGGCCGCGGTCACCGAAACCTGCTGTACCTCGAACAAGCCGTCGACGACACTGGCCCAGTCCCAGAAGTCGTCGCCATAGAACGGAATGCGATATTGGCGGCTCGCGACGATCCGTGCGCAAACCTGTTCGATGGCGGGAGCCACACGATCCAGAATATCCTTGCGCGCCAGCGCGCCGTCCGTGAGACATTGGTGCACGAGACGCGCCGCGCCCGCATTCACCACATGCCAGTCCTTGGCGGCGAACTTAGGCGATGTCCGCAGATATTCGAGCGCGTCGATGAGGCAGCGTCCAGCCAGTGCGCGAGGCGAATCGTCGTCGAACCAGCTGGTGTTGCCAATTCCGTAACCATGCAGGTCGGACGTGAAGAAGACCGGCGGATGTCGAGAATTCACACTCGCCTCCTGGTCCGCTCATCGCGTCTCTCAACGGAAATTGTCTAACGTTTGTAGCTTACATCTCGCAACCGAAAGTTGATTTTGCATGACTGTCATTTGTGCCAGTGTCAGGGCACCGCCGATCCGGCACCGGCGTCGGCTGCTGTCGAACGTGCTTGAGGCTGAGCATGCCGCGTCATGCGCGAATGGCGCCGAGGAGCCGGCTGAGGCGCTGCGTCAGGCTGCGGCTCCATGAAGGCTGTTCGCGGACCAGGCGGAAGCCGAGATTGGCAGGTGGCGTGCCGGAGGCGCACCCGCCGGCGCGCGCGTCGCGGATGAAGTCGGTCACGTAGGCTCGATGCGCGCCTTCGGCCAGCCGCACGCCGCAATTGCTGACGGTCTTGGTGACGCGACCTGCACTATCCTGCATCTTGCGTGTGAAGCAGGTCGAGGTCCATTCCCAGACATTGCCCGCCAAGTCAGCAACGCCGTGCTCATTGATGCCGAAGCCGCCGAAGCCGCGCGTCTCGGAGTCCTCTTGCAGGGCGGCTTCCCGTTCGTAGCGGGCAATCCAGCGCCGCGAGGGATCGGCGTCGTCGATCGAGACGCCATCGTCCTTGAAGCGGCTGCCCGCCGCATAGGCCCACTCGGTATCGGTCGGCAGACGATAGCTGTGGCCGGTCCGGCGTGAGAGCCATTCAGCGTAGGCCACCGCGTCATGCCAACTCACCTGCACGGCCGGGCGATCGATGGCGATGGGAACGTTGCGATCGAGCGCGCGGCACGCATGCGCTTGGACGCAGGCGTGGTAGTCTGCGGCACTGACCTGGTTCGTCATGATCGTCAGCGGATGATCAAAGCGGACCGTCGTGATGGGAGCTTCGGCCTGCCGCCCGCTGCGGAGATGGTCACCGGAGTCGCGGTAGCTGATCGTACCGGGTGCGATCTCGGTGAGGGCAGGGCCGTCGAGGCCGGCAGCGCGGTTTGGCAGATCTGCAAGGATCGGTGCCATTGCGGTCGGGCCAGCCAATCCGACGACGCAGGCGATGGTGAGCTTGATCTTGAAAGCGAGCAGCATGGCAGCACACTCAGGAGAGTGGGGGCCGGATACGCCGGCCCCCCTGGGCCGATCAGTTCGTCGTGCCGGTCGGAATGTCCGCCGGGGCTTTGACCTGCGTCATCAGGTCGTCATTCCACTTGCCTTCGACCTTGAAATGGGCGGTCGCGCCGAGATTGGCCGCCTCGATCAGGTTGTGGGTGACGTAGGCGTAGATGCCGGGCTGCAGGAATTTGTAGAGCGCGGCGCCCGCCGAGCCGCCGCGGATGAACCAGGTCTCGAGCCCGGTCTCCGGCGCGTTCGAAAATTTTCCGGTCTCCCAGACATAGTCGCCGTGGCCGCCGATCAGATGCGGACGACTATCGCGATTCGCCTGCGAGTGCACGATCAGAACGTTCTCGCCGACATTGGCCGTGAGCGCATTCTTTCCGGTGAGCGCGCCGGCCTTGCCGTTGAACACCACATGGGTCGGCGTGAGCTTGCGCATGACCTCCTCGGTGTCGCTATAGGCTTCGCCGGGCGAGTCGTAGGACTTGAAGTTTCCCTTGTCGTCGCGCGGGACGTAGAGGTCCTGCTCGCCGATGTAGTAGATGCGATCATAGCGCAGCGCGTGTCCGCGGCCGTCATTGAGACCGTCGCGCGGCAGCACCATCACGGCGCCGTTCATGCCGGAGACGACATGCCAGGGGATCATCGGTCCGCCGGGAGCGCAGTGATAGACGAACACGCCGGTCCGCGTCGCCTTCCAGCGTAGCACGACCTGCTCGCCCGGATTGACCAGGGTCAGCGCGCCTCCGCCCAGCGCTCCGGTCGCGGAGTGGAAGTCGATGTTATGCGGCATGCTGTTGGTCGCGGGATTGACCAGGGTCACTTCGACATAGTCGCCCTCATGGACCACCATCAGCGGGCCCGGCATCGAGCCGTTGAATGTCATGGCCTGGAAAGTGGTGCCCTTCTCGTCGATCACCATCTTCTTCTCCTGGACCACGAGCTTGAACTCCATGATCTTGGGCCCCTGCTTCGTCGCCTGCTCGTGCGCATGCACGAACGGCGGAGCCACCAGATCGACCTTCTGGCGCGGCAGTTTGAGGTCTTCGGCAACAGCGGGAGCCGCAAGCATCATCGCGGCGACGGCTGCACTGAACATGGCGGTGCGGCGGGTCAACATGGATCGCTCCTTCATTGGATCTGTTGTAGTGCCGCAATCAGCATGCTCCCGTTGGAACTCGGCTTGTTTGTGCTGCAACAAGCAACTTCGCAATTGCGGAATCAGACGGCGGATTTCGAGCGAGATTGGCGCGACTGTACCCGCGCAGAGCGCTAATGAGTTGCATCGGCGCGCAGTTTCTTGGGAGGCCGGACAGGGTGCGGAGCAAAGCGGGGCAGACTGTCCCGCGCGACTACGCGATTAGACGGGCCTCTATCCGTTTGCCGATACAGCACGAGAATCGCGGGCGCTATGATGCGCGCTTCAGAGCAGAGCCCTGGACCGACAATGGGCTCCCGAACTCATCAGCTCAGCCAGCGCACCGTCAGCAACACAACGAAGGCCACTGCTGCCGCGATGCAAAACACCGTGGTCATGAACATGGCGATGTTGCCGAGCAGGCCCGTTGGCCCCGACTCGTCACGGAACGATTCGAAGCCGTCGGACTGGGGGATATGGCCGCGGATGCCGGCGAGGAGAGCAAATGAACGGATCAGCAGTTGCAGAGCTTCCATTGCGGCTTCCTCGAATCGTCAACAAATCAATGATGACGTGAAATGAGCCGGCCACTTTGAGGAAGCGCAAAGTCCGCGGTGATCACCGGCGTTCTACTGCGTCAACAGGTATCTGCCGGCCGCGCCTTGAGAAAGCTCAAGGCCGTCCCTCTTGCCTTGTGTCAAGAATCTTCGAACCCCAGGTCGACACGCTCAGGTGATAGGCAGGACATGAGACCAGATCTTGCAGCATGCTACGGACAGGAGCGCCTCCCGCGCTACACCAGCTATCCTACGGCGCCTCATTTCTCCGCCGCGGTCGGCCCGTCCACCTACGCAGAATGGTTGCGCGCGATACCAGCGAGCGCGACGGCATCGTTGTACCTGCATGTGCCGTTCTGTCGCTCGATGTGCTGGTATTGCGGCTGCAACACCATGGTCGCCAAGCGCGACGAGCCCATTGCGGTCTACGAATCGGCGCTGCGTTGCGAGGTCGACATGGTGGCGCGCCAGATCGGCCGGCGGCTACAGGTCGGGCACATTCATTTCGGCGGCGGCACGCCCACCATCATGGCGCCGGAGTCCTTTGTCGATCTCGTCGGATCGCTGCGCCATTCCTTTTTCGTGCTGCCGTCGGCGGAGATCGCCATCGAGATAGATCCGCGCACGCTGACGCCGGAGATGATCGCGGCGCTGGAGGTGAGCGGGGTCAATCGCGCCAGCCTGGGCGTGCAGAGCTTCGATCCGCGGGTGCAGCAGGCCATCAACCGGGTGCAGAGCTTCCAGCAGACCGCGGCGGCGACGAACGGATTGCGTCAGGCCGGCGTTGCCGGCATCAACTTCGACCTGATCTACGGACTGCCGCATCAGAGCGTTGAGTCGTGTCTCGACACCGTCCGGCGCGCCATCGACCTGCGCCCCGACCGGCTCTCCGTATTCGGCTACGCTCATGTGCCATCGTTCAAGACGCACCAGCGCAAGATTCAGGACTCGGCGTTGCCGGACAGCCTGGAACGCTACGATCAGGCCTGCGCGATCGCTGACGCGCTGAAGGACGCAGGCTACGTGCAGATCGGGCTCGATCATTTCGCCTTGCCCACGGATCCCATGACCATCGCGTTCCGCGAAGGCCGCCTGCATCGCAATTTCCAGGGCTATACGACCGATGCAAATGATCTGCTGCTCGGCTTCGGGGCCTCGGCGATCGGGCAGCTGCCGCAAGGTTATGTCCAGAACGCGCCGCAGGTCCGGGCCTATGAGCAGAAGATCGCCTCCGGCAGCCTCGCGACCGTGAAAGGCTATGGACTGACCGATGACGACCGCCTGCGGGCCGACATCATCGAGCGCATCATGTGCGACTACGGCGTGGACCTCGATGTCATCTGCACCCGCCATGGCACGGACACCGACGACATGCTGAGATCGGCGCCGCGGCTGCAATCGTTGATCTCCGACGGTGTGGTCGAGCTCAACGGCGGTGCGCTCGCGGTGACCGAGCATTCCCGGTTCCTGGTGCGCAGCGTCGCCGCGGCGTTCGATGCGCATCTCGACGCGTCGAAGCAGCTGCACAGCCGGGCGGTCTGACCGTCGAGGTGCCGCGGTGCTTGTGCCGCGACAAAGACCGCCAACGGCATGCCCGCTACCATTCGCGCTGGAGCTGGAATGGAGGCGCGCATGCCAATCTCCTTCGATGAACTGGTCGACGATGTCATGCGGCGAAGCCCGGAGACGATCGGCGTCTTTCTTGCTTTCCAGATGCGTTGCGTCGGTTGCCCGATCGCCTGCTTTCACAACGTCGCGGATGCCTGCCACGAGCATGGCGTCGATCCCGACGCGTTCCTCTCGGCGCTGTGTGCCTGCGCGTGATCAGCTACGCGATGCGGCCGCATCGCCGGCGCCCTGCTGCGCCAGCAGCACGATCTTGTGCGGCTCGCGCAGGACGATCTTCTGACGCCCGCTTTCGACCAGGCCGAGCTGCTCCCAGCCGGAGAGGATGCGGCTCACCGTGTGCAGCGTCGTCCCGGTCATCTGCGCAATGTCCTGCCGGCTGATCGGGAAATCGATCTGCACGCCATGATCGAGCTTGCGGCCGGCCTGGTTGGCGAGACGGAGCAGCGCATGCGCGATGCGCTGCTCCACCTGCTGCGTCGACATTTCGATCACGCGCGCATGGGTTTCCTGCAGCCGCTGGCCGACCGTCTGCAGCGTGTTCGCCGCTAGCGACGGGAACTTGGCGACCAGCCGCGGCCATGCGGCGGACGGCCAGGCCAGCACGACGCTGTCATCGACGGCGGTCGCTGTCGCCGGATAATGTTGGAGCCCGATGGCGGGGGCGACGCCGAAAGTGTCCCCTGGCACCACATAGCGCACCACGATCTGGTCGCCGGTCGGCGTCGTCTTGCTGGCGCGGACATGGCCGTGGAGCAGCAGGAAGAACGAGGTCGCATCGGCGCCCTGCTCGAACACCGCGCCGTTGCGGGGGACGCGAAGGGAGCGGGCTTCCCGCAGCACGTCCGTGAGATCCTCAGCAGACAGCCCTGCAAACAGCGGCAGATGCGCGACCAGCGAACGGTCGATGGAAGCCATGATGTTCTCCGGGCCGGATTCAGCTTAAATTTGCGGCGCTCAATAGCACGTTTTTGCGATCCGTCGGAAGTTTGTGCTGGCGCAAGCCATATCGGGCGACGCGCAACTACATGTTAAGCACAGCGCCGCAATCGGCGCAGTTCCCGTCGTTTCATCGAGCGAGCATGCACATGGCCATTCCACGCAACTATCAGGGCTGGACCGTCCTCGCCAACGGGTTCAGGCCGTTCTTTCTGCTCGGCGCGCTCCAGGCTGGGCTGGCGATCCTGATCTGGCTCCCGGCCTTTTACGGTGAGCTGAAGCTGAGCTCGGGCTTTGCCCCCCGAGACTGGCACGTGCACGAGATGCTCTACGGCTACCTGCCGGCCATCGTCACCGGCTTCCTGTTCACCGCGATCCCGAACTGGACCGGACGGCTGCCGATCCGGGGCCTGCCGCTGCTCACCCTCGTGCTCGTATGGACGGCCGGACGACTGGCCGTCACGGTGTCTGCGCTGGGGCCCTGGTGGGCCGCGCTGCTGATCGATGCGAGCTTCCTTGTGCTCGTCGTCCTGGCCGCGGCGCGCGAGATCGTCGCCGGGCGCAACTGGCGCAATCTGCCGGTGGTCGCGATCGTCACGATGCTGTGCGCCGGCAACATTGCGTTCCACGTCGAGGCTCATCTGCGCGGTTCGGCCGACTACGCGATCCGCATCGGCGTTGCCGTGATCGTGCTGCTGCTCGCACTGATCGGCGGCCGCATCACGCCGAGCTTCACCCGCAACTGGCTGGTCAAGCACAATCCCGGCCGGCTGCCGGTGCCGTTCGGCCGCTTCGACCTTGCCGTCGTCCTGTTCAGCGCGCTGAGCCTGCTCGGCTGGATCCTGGCTCCCGAAAGTGCGGCAACGGCGCTCGCGCTCGCTGCGGCCGGCGCGCTGCACGGGGCGAGGCTCGCGCGCTGGGCAGGTGATCGCACCTTGCGCGAGCGTTTGCTGGTGATCCTGCATGTCGGCTATTTGTTCGTGCCGCTCGGCTTCCTGCTCACGGCCGCCGCCAGCCTCGGATGGATTCTGCCGAGCGCGGGGCTGCACGCCTGGATGGTCGGGGCCGCCGGCATCACGACGCTCGCCGTCATGACGCGGGCCACGCTCGGCCACACCGGCGAGGCGCTGACGGCCGCGCCCGCGACCCAGGCGATCTATCTGGCGATCATCGTCGCAGCGGTCACGCGGGTCTGCGCCGTGTTGGCGCCGACGCATGCCGAGGCGCTGCTGCACGTCGCGGCGTTGGCCTGGATCATTGCCTTCGCCGGCTTCGTGGTGGCGTTCGGTCCGCTCCTGCTCGGCCTCAAGCGTCGTTCACTGGCGGTGCGACGGGCGGGATCGGCTCAGCCGGTGCTCTGATTGCGCGCCACGGCGCGCGAGAACACCACCTCGATCAGCGTGCCGGATTTCGGCGCCGCCTTGATGTGAAACTGCGCCCGGTTGGCCTCGACCAACGCCTTGGTGAGCGACAGGCTGAGACCGGCGCCGTCGGAGCCTTGCTCGGCCGCCGAGGGCGCACGGAACGGTTCGAGCGCGGCGGCCACCTCCTGATCGTTCAGGCCATGACCGGTGTCGCGCACGCGCAGCGCGACCTCGCCGAAATCGGTCAGCGCGGTCGAGACGATGACCTGGCCGCCGGGATTGGCCAGCGAGATCGAGGCCGAGATCAGGTTCATCGCGATCTGGCGCAGCGCCCTGACGTCGGCGATCACCGGCGGCAGCAGTTGCGACAGCGAGGTGCGGATGATGATGCGGGCGCGGTTGGCCTGCGGCTGCATCGCTGCGACGCAGCCCTCCACCAGCTCGTTCAAATTTTGGCTGGTGAAAGCGAGCTCGAGCTTCCCGGTCTCGATGCGCGACAGCTCCAGGAGATCGTCGATCAGGGACACCACGCGCTCGCCCGAGGCGCGGATATCCTTCATGTATTCGGCGTAGCGGGTGTTGCCGATCGTGCCGAAACGTTCGCCGATCATGACCTCGGCAAAGCCGATGATCGCGTTCAGCGGCGCGCGCACCTCGTGGCTGATCCGGGCGAGCATGTCGGCCTTGGCGTTGGCGGCCCGATCGGCGACGCGACGGGCCTGCAGCAATTCGCTTTCGCCGCGGCGGAGCTGCGACAGATCGCGAAACACGGCGAAGAAATTCGGACCGTCGGTCCTGGTCCGGCCAATTGCCATCGACAACGGAATGACGCCGCCCTGAGCGATCTTCCCGAGCACCTCGTGGCCCTTGTCGAGCCCGCTCGACGCGCCGGACTGCTGCGCGCTGTCGAGATGGTCGAGCACGAGGCGTGCGCTCTCCGGTGCGAACAGCTCGATCAGGTTGCGGCGGACCAGCGCCGCGCCATCGTAACCGAACAGCGCCTCGGCGCTGCGGTTGCAGGCGTGGATGTTGCCGCCGGCGTCGAACATCAGGATGCCCTCGGCGGTGACGTCGAGGATCGCCGCCAGATCTTCGGCTTCGGCGTGGCCCGCAGCCGGAGGCGGGGCGACGACCAGCGCGGCGGGGGCCGGGGCCGGCATCGGTGCCACGTCGGTCGTCGGAATCGCAGCCGCAGGGCCGGGCAACGGAGCGAAGATCAGGGCATGCGCGCTATCGCCGTCCCAGGTGATCGTGAACAGGCGGGCTTCCGCCTTCACCTCCTCGCTGGAGGAGCCGTCGGCGGCCGAGATCGTGACGGGAGTGCCGGCCTCGGACTTGTTGGGTGCAGATGACACGCCCGGCTCGACATAGAGCGCATCGAGCCCGCCGGCCTGCTCCAAGGCCGCAAGGTCGGCGTAGCCCATCTGCTTGAAGAAGGCCGGGTTACCGTAGAGCAGGCGGTCGAGCCGGTAGATCAGCATGCCCGTGGGCAGCAGGTCGAGCAGGATGCGGTCGCGCTGGCTGTCGCCCTGGGCCGGCGGCTCCTCGGGTGTGAGCCATTCGGTGTGCAGCTCCGCGCCTTGATCGGGCGCCGTCTCCGTCGCCGACGGAGCCTGCTGCGGCGGCGGGACGAGCGGATCGCTCATTCGCGATCCCGGCTCGGGCACCACGCCCTGGACGTCCGCGGGCGCGTTGCGGATCTCACCTTCGAGGCGGGCCGACAGCTGGCGCGCGAGCTCATGAAACGCACTGTTCTCCACCGGCGTGAGCACAGGATGCTTGGACTCGCCCGGAGCGCGGAACGGGACCACGTTCCCGGTCGTTTCGAGCCCGATGCCCTCGATGTGGTGTACGTCCGGCGCAATGGAAGCCTCACGCGATGACGCAGTGACGTTGTCCTGCTGCGGCGGCACATCTGCGGCCCGCACATGGTCGGATTGGGCAAGCTCGGTTTCGTCGGCGTCCGGAACATCGGTCGCGGCTGCATCGGTCGATGCGGGGCGACGCAGTGCGGCCAGCCGGTCCAGGGCGTCGAGGTCGCGACAGACACCGAAGCCGCGATAGCCGGCATGGGTCCTGTCCTCCGCCAGGACGGGCAGTCCCGACAATTCGACCGCAAGCCGCTCGCCCTCGGCGGGCCAGCTGACGACGAGCCCGCTCCAGGTCTCTTTCGTTTCGATCGCGGCACCGACCCGCCCGTCGGGATCGAGGCCTAACGATGCAGCGAGCTCATGCCAGGGACGGCCGAGCTCGGCGGCGCCGTGCCGCCCGATCAGGTGGGTGAATTCATCGGAGCCGATCGAGAACCGTCCCTCGGCATCCATCTGCCAGGAAAATCGGAGCGGATGGCGACGGCCGACTGAAGGCTCCGCCGCGCCGGATTCGGCAGGATGCGCGTGATCTTCCGTTTGCGGCGCCGGCGCCTTGAACAGATCAGCTTCGGCCGGATCGTCGATCAGCAGGAACTCGGCCGGCGCGTCGTTCGACAGCGCGGGGGATTCGTCGTCGGTTTGGCGTTCAGTCATTGCATCCATCGGAAGAGGAGGCGAAGTCACGACCGCGGGCCCAGCGGCAACATCCACGGGGGCTGATGATGCCGGGGCGGCATCTGCGGTTGGCTCAGGTATTGGCGCCGAGCCCGGTGCCTCGATCTCGTCGGCAGGGGCCGGCATCGGGACGGCCACCAGCCCGACCTGATTGCCGCTGCCGATGCGGTAGAGCGCTGCGCGCTCCGTGCCGAACGTCACCTCGGCCATGCCATCGGCCAGCGCCGCCCTGCGTATCTCGACGAAATCCGGCTCGGTCAGGTCGCGCATGCCGAACAGGCGCCGTCCGGCTGAACTAATGCCGGCGAACTGGCCGTCCTGGGTGAATGCGATCAGCGCATGCTCGCTCGTCTCCGCCAGCCGCTTCAGGCGATCCGCCAGTGGGAAGCTACGTCCACCCCCGTCAGTGCTGGTGATCAGCACCGCGCGCGTGCCATCGGGCAGGTCGATCCTGGCGCAGCCGCAGGTCGCGAGCGTGCCGAGCGGCGCGCCGAAACCACGTAGACGTTCCAGCCGCAAAGCGCCGGTCTCGGGCAGCCGCCGTCCCAATTGAGCGACCTGGCGGCGATGCGCGTCGGCGGGGCCGAACGTTTTCGCGATCAGCGCCGCTGCGCTTGTCGCACCGAGGGCGCGCGCACCGGCCGCATTGGCCCACAGCACACGGCCGCCATCGGCCGACCATAGCCAGGCCGGCAGACTGCCGGCGGCGTGGACGGCCAGCCGGGGGTCGCTGAGGGCCTGCAATTCGAGATCGGCGTGGGTCATGGGCGACGACGGCGAACGGCTCTTGTGATGTTGATCGGCCGTGGATGACCGGCGGCCGGAACTGGAAGCGTTAAGAATTCGTTACTATCGCGCGTTTTGAGGGCCGAGGTCCACGGCGGGGCCGCACTCCTGTCCTGCTAAAGCTTGGATAACCTTAATGTGTTCCTCGTGAGCCCCCCGGGCTCGGAATCGCGGCGAAACCGGCATGGACCGTTGCAATCTCGGCTCTCGATAGCACGATGATACCCTGGACTGGTTCGGGGCCGCTCGGCAGCGGGAAAGCTGCTGAGAGACGAGGGCGCAGCCAATCGGGACTTCAGAAGGAGGAAAGCATGACCGACGATGGACGACGATTCGAGATTCCGAAAGACGTGCGGGCAATGGCGGAGGCGGGCTTCGACCAGGCACGTCAGACGTTTGAGAAGTTTCTGGCCGGAGCGGAGGCGACGGCCGGCTCGCTCGAACAGCGCGGTGCGACAGTGCGGGCCGGAGCCAAGGACATCGGCTCCAAGGTCTTGTCCTACGCGGAAAAGAACGTCCAGTCGTCGCTCGACTACGCCCAATCGCTGGTCCACGCCAAGGACCTGCCCGAGGTGCTGCGGCTGCACAGCGAATTCGTTCAGGGCCAGATGCGATCGCTCGCCGAACAGGCAAGCGAAGTCGGCCAGGCCATCGGCAAGGCCGCGATCGACGCAACCAAGCCCAAGGCCTGATCAGACATGCCTCGATCCCCCTTTTTCTGGAAGCGGGCGCGGCAACAGTTCCTGATAGTGGAATTTCCGTTGCGTTGCACAAAAGCGCCACGATATAGCTCTACGCGAGGTTGTTACCTCCCAGGGGCGGTTCCTCTGCGTGATCCGAAGTGACTTCCCGATTGCCGGGCCGGTCCAGTCTCAATGTTTCGAAGGATGCATGCCATGACCAATGCCACCGATCCTTTCTCCGCGTCGATCATTCCGTTCGAGGTTCCCGAACAGGTACGCGCGCTCGCCGAAAAAGGCGTGTCGCAGGCCCGCGAGAACTACGCCAAGTTCAAGGACGCTGCGGAAACCCACAATTCGGCCATCGAGGCCTTCTTCGCCAACGCCAGCAAGGGCGCCGGCGTCTACTCGTCGAAGGTCATGGAATTCACGAAGGCCAATACCACCGCGTCGCTCGACTTCGCCCAGGAGCTGTTCGGTGTGAAGTCGCCGTCGGAGGCGATGGAGCTGTGGACCGGTTTCGCGCGCAAGCAGTTCGAGACCTTCACCGCCCAGGCCAAGGAGCTCGGCGAGCTCGGCCAGAAGGTTGCGGCCGAGACGGTCGAGCCGATCAAGGAAAGCGCCACCAAGCTGTTCAAGACGGCAGCCTGAGGCAGCCTCAAGTCTCGCCAGGTGCGCGATGCGGCCGCGCGCCGGCATGGACGGCGGTAGATCCAGAACCCGGGCGCGTTGCGGCCGGGTTCGATGCTTTCTGGGCTTCCCGCTTGAACGGGGGCTCACTCGGGCCGAAACGGCGTCAAAAAACGCAGTCATGGCAGGGGACTTTATCCGTTCTCGGCCTTGCCAAATTCGCCCGTTGCACCTAGTTTCCGGCCCGTTCGGACGCTCCTCGCGGGCAGTCCCATGGCGGATGCAGTTGTAGCTCAGTTGGTTAGAGCGCCTGTCTGTGGAACAGGAGGTCGGTGGTTCGAGCCCACCCAACTGTACCATGGCCGGGACCATCGCTGGGCCGTTCGCAAGCTCACCTCTATCCGTGCTCCGCGTCCCATTGATCGTGCGCCGTGATTGGTCGCCCGTCGCGACCTCTCGCGCATGGCTGTGGCCGGGGCGTGGCCGCAGAGCTTTGCCCGCGGAAGCCTGAGCCCGGTCTCCGTATTTCGACGGATATATCGCCGGGCGTGCGCTCGCTTGCGGTTTGCCGCGCCGGATCGGTAGCACGGCGTGGCACTGTTGCTTGCGAATCCGGTCTCCTTCAATCACACTTTGCGGCAACGAGGGGGAGGGGACGATGAGAGGGATTGATCTCGATCCACGCATCTCTGCCGTACTGATCGTAATGGCCGCGCTGTTAGTCCCCGTAACCGCACGGGCCTATACCGCCGAGCAGGAGCAGGCATGCACAGGCGATGCGTTCCGGCTTTGTAGTTCCGACATTCCCGACGTCGATCGTGTCACCGCCTGCATGGTTCGCCGCAAGGCCGAGCTGTCGCCGTCATGCCGCGCCCAATTCGGGCCGCCAGAGCGCCAGGCAGCGTCATCTGGCCGTGCGGAACGGCCGATGAGCATTCGTCCTGTCACCAGGAAGCCGGTCACTGCGCGCGCTGGCAAATCGAAGAAGTCGACGCGACCAGACGCGACCTGAGCGATGCCGATTGCCGCCTTTGGCGGCACTCGGCATGACCGCAGTCTTCGGACGCACACCTCGATGCGCAGCCTCAACATGTAAATGCGATGGGGCATGACCGGATGTTGTCGAACATCGCCGCCTGATCTGCTGTTTTGCCTGCTTTGGTGTGACTCAAAAACCAATGCGTTTCGGCAATCAGGAGTTACGTCTTATCAATCGCTAAATTTATCTTCCGCGAATCAGTCCGCTGATTCATTTTCGCTGCCGGGGTCAATCTGGAGGCCAAGGTATGAACGTTATTGTTTTCGCATCGCGTAAGGGCGGTTCAGGCAAGAGCACCCTGGCCGCCCATCTCGCTGCGCAGATCAAGTCGAGCAAGTCTTGTCTGCTCATCGATGCCGACCCTCAGGGGTCGCTCACGCTTTGGCACAAGCTGCGCGGCACCAACGAGCCGCCGATCAAGACGGCCGTGAACTCGGTGAGCGCGATCGTGTCCGCCGCCCGCCGCGACGGCGTCGAGTGGGTGCTGATCGATACGCCGCCGACCATCTCGGCCGTCGTCGAGGATGCGATCAAGAATGCGACCATGGTGATCATCCCGGCCCGCCCCGGCGTGTTCGACGTCAACGCGGTGCAGGAGACGATCCAGACCTGCCGCGCCGCGCGCAAGCCCTACGCGGTCGTTCTCAATGGAGCGCCAGCGCGCCGCGACGATGCCGAAAGTCCGATCGTCACCATCGCCCGCGAGGCGCTGGCGAAGTTCAAGGCCCCGGTGTGGGGCGGCCAGATCACCAACCGCGCCGATCTGCTGATGGCGCTGGGCCAGGGTGAAGGCGTGCGCGAATATTATGCGGAGGGCCGTGCTGCGGCCGAGATCGCACGCCTCTGGGCTGCGATCGAGCGTTCGGTGCGGGCTATTCGCGGTACTGTGTCGGCCAACGGCGCCATGCACAAGCAGGCGGCCTGATCGCGGCATCAGATGGGGCATCGACGCGCGGTCCTCCGCGCGTTTTTTGCGTCGGGTCACAAGCTCTCGCGTGAGTGCCGAATTCGCGCCGCGCGAGAGGGCGCGGCGAGGTCAGGCAACCATCAGGAAATAGAAGGCGATTGCCGGCGTCAGGGTCAGGATCACGGACCAGATCCCGACCGCCCAGAGAATGTCTTCGACGCTGAAACCCTGATGCTCAGGGTATGGATGATCCTGCAAAGCCACGACGTCCTCGCGCTCTTTGACGTTTTCAACATCCATAGCGGAACATCTTTAAACACGAGGTTGCGGACTGCGCCGCTTTTGATCGCGTTTGTTAGCTCGGATTAACCACGGAGATTCTGCTCCGGCTCCGCAGCGGTGGCGCGGCTCTGCCTGGCCTTTCCGATCGGGAAGGCCAGGCAGAGCCGGCGAATAGGTCGGGGCGTGCTCAGGCAACGCGGTTCTGCGTGGTCGTCGGCTGGCGCCGCTCGATCTGCTGATCCAGCCGTGCGGCCAGCTCAGCGCCAACCTCCACCATTGGCAGCCGTACTTCGGGGCTCGCAATGACGCCGGTGCGCGCCAGCCAGTACTTGGCCGGTGCGGGGCTCGGCTCGGTGAACAGCAGTCGCGTGAGATGCTCGACCAGCGCCCAGCACGCTGCTGCCGCGTCGTGACGGCCGGCCTTCACGTGCTGCAGGATTGCGGCAAACGTCTCGGTCTCCAGATGTGCCGAGAGCAGGATGGCGCCGTCGGCACCGGCCTGCAGCGCATCGAAGCTCTGGGCGTCTTCGCCCGTCAGGATATGAAACCCTGCGCGCCGACGCGTGATCAGGTCGCGCGTCTGCGTGCGGTTGGCGCAGCAATCCTTGAGGCCAGCGATAGCGGGATGCTCGGCGAGCTGCAGCAATGTCTCGTTGTCGAGGCCAACCGCCGAGCGATAGGGAATGTTGTAGAGCACGATCGGATGGGCGGTGCGGTCGGCCAACGCGGTGAAATGCGCCAGCAGGCCGCGCTGCGACGGACGCACGTAAGGCGGACTCGAGATCAGATAGAAGTCGATCGGCCATGACGCGGTTCGGTCGAGCGCTTCGATCACCTCGGCCGTCGCCACGCCGCCGACACCGAGACAGATCGGCAGCGGCCGGCCGATGGTGTCGAGCTCGTCCCGGACCACGCTGATCAGACGGGCGCGCTCGTCCCATGACAGCGCCAGTCCTTCGCCTGACGTGGCACCGAGCACCAGTCCATCGATCGGCTTGGCGGCGTAGTGCCGAACCAGATTGCGTAAGGATGGTTCGTCGAGCGCGCCATCGCGGAACGGCGTGATCAGGGGCAGCCAGAGGCCCTGCAGTCGGGTCGTAACGTTGGTCATGGTCCATCTCCTTGGGTGGCAGGAGCCGGCGACGGGACATGCAAAAAAAGCCCCGTCCTCGCGGCGGGGCTGGTGATGCGGCGGTGAATTCGAGAGATTCTAGCGCGCGCGTCCACATGTCCCCGGGAGGGGAGCTTTTTTCGACAACAACTTGGCGTGCGAAGACGTGGACATGCGATCTAGATGCGCGGTGCAGGCGATGCTGTCAACGCCGCATCGGGCACGACACGGAAACATTCGGCAAAAAAATAGCCGGGCCCAAATGAGCCCGGCTGGAGGTATTGGCCAAAGAGGCCGACACAATCACCTTCCAAGAGGGATTTCTGAGCGCTCGCGCCACTGGAGGAGGGGGACAATGCGCAACGCCAACGCTCAGCACATGCTCACTATGGGCTCTCACATGGCGTCGCAGCAACCATGCAAGCCGCATGTCAGACATGCACAATGTCACGCCGGCCAGCGCTGCGCTTTGCTCACGACGAAGTCACGGAACACTTGAACGCGTGCGACCGTCTTCAATTCCTCGGGATAGACGAAGTAGGTGTCGAGCTGGATCGAATCCGACTCTCCGAACAATTGCACGAGACGGCTGTTTTCCTCGACGAGGTAGTCCGGCAGCGCGGCGATGCCGAGCCCTTGCTGGCAGGCGCGGACCAGGCCGAGAATGTTGTTGACCCTGAAATAGGCCTCGCGCGGACCGGATCCGTTGCGGCCGGCATCGACCAGCCAGCTGCGGTTCTGCAGATGCGGGGCGACCTGGCCGTCGGCCAGCATGATAATGCGATGATCATCGAGCTCGTCGAGGGTGCGCGGCGTACCGAAGCGCTTGACGTATTCCGGCGAGCAATAGGCGTGGAAGCTGATCGCGAACAGCTTGCGCTGGATCAGATCGGGTTGGGTCGGCTTGCGGGTACGGATCGCCACGTCGGCCTCGCGCATCGACAGATCGAGCTCCTCGTCGGTGACGATCAGCGAGATCCGGATCTCCGGATAGAGCGCGGTGAATTCCCCGAGCCGCGGGATCAGCCAGTTGATGCCGACGCCCGGGGTTGTCGTGATCTTCAGATCGCCGCTCGGCCGCTCGCGGCTGTCGGTCAGCTTGGCGCGCGCCGCCTGCAATTGCATGAAGACGTCATGCGCGGTCCGGAACAGCAGGTCGCCCTGCTCGGTAAGGATCAGCCCGCGGGCGTGACGGTGGAACAGCGAGACTGCGAGCTCCTGCTCGAGCGCACTGACTTGGCGCGACACCGCCGATTGCGACAGCCCGAGCTGCTCCCCGGCATGCGTGAAGCTGCCTGCTTCCGCCGCTGCGTGAAACACCTTCAGCTTGTCCCAATCCATATCCGTAAATCCATCCCGTGATCGTGGCATCGTCAGTTCATTCCGCCGCGGCGCGTTCGCTCGCGGCGTGGGCGAGGAAGCGTTCGGCTTCGAGGGCAGCCATGCAGCCCATGCCGGCGGCGGTGATCGCCTGCCGATAGGTTTCATCGGCGACGTCGCCGGCGGCAAACACGCCGGGAACGGAGGTCGCGGTCGAGCCCGGCACCACCTCGACGTAACCGGACGGTTTCAATTTGAGCTGACCGGCGACCAGCTCCGTGGCCGGCGCATGGCCGATCGCGACGAACACGCCGTCGGCGGGCAGCTCGGTGAGCGCGCCGGTCTTGACGTTCTTCAGCCTGACATGCGTGACCTTGGATGGCGAGCTCGCGCCGCAGATCTCATCCAGGGCGCTGTCCCAGACGACCTTGATCTTGGGATGCTTGAACAGCCGCTCCTGCAGGATGCGCTCGGCGCGGAAATGGTCGCGCCGGTGCACGACGGTGACGGCCGACGCGAAATTGGTCAGGAACAGCGCTTCCTCGACCGCGGTGTTGCCGCCGCCGACGACGATGACCTCCTTGCCGCGATAGAAGAAGCCGTCGCAGGTCGCGCAGGCCGAGACGCCGAAGCCCTTGAACGTCTCCTCCGACGGCAGCCCGAGCCAGCGCGCCTGGGCGCCGGTCGCCAGAATGACGGTCTCGGCGAGGTAGACGTCACCGGAGTCGCAGGTCAGGCGGAACGGACGCTGACCCAGCTCGAGCTTGGTCACGAGGTCGGTCTTGATCTGGGCGCCGACATGCGTCGCCTGCTTCTCCATCTGCTCCATCAGCCAGGGACCCTGGATGACGTCGGCAAAGCCCGGATAGTTCTCGACGTCCGTGGTGATGGTGAGCTGCCCGCCGGGCTGGATGCCCTGGATCAGCACCGGCTCCAGCATAGCTCGTGCCGCGTAGATCGCCGCCGTATAGCCGGCAGGGCCGGAACCGATGATGACGACTTTGGCATGGATCGGAGCTTGCATGTGACCGAAGACTCGCTGGAAGAGGGAGAATTGACGACGCAGCGAGCGGAATGCGCAAAAGAAACGCCCCGAAGCCCCATCGAAAATGTCAAATCCAAGTCTAAGCCATCTGGCAAGCTATGCAAGAATTGCAACGCATCTCGGCGAATTTTCCCTTCACGACCCGGTCAACGGGGGAAATCTAAAGTAATAAAATTGCGCAAATTGACCAGCCTGCGCTAAGAGAGTTGCCCATCGTCCCCCGGCGCCCCTGCGCCTCCTCCTATCCCGCCAGAGCCCACAATCCCCGTGTCCAAGAATCTTGATGAGATCGATCTCAAAATCCTGAGCGAAATCCAGGCCGATGGCAGGATCACCAATGTCGAGCTCGCCAAGCGGGTCGGCATCTCGCCGCCGCCTTGCCTGCGCCGGGTCAGGACCCTGGAGGAGGAAGGCTACATCACCGGCTACCGGGGCCTGCTCGACCCGCGCAAGCTCGGCTTCGATGTGACCGTGTTCGCCTCGGTCCACCTATCCAGCCAGGCGGACGCCGACCTGAAGGCGTTCGAAGAGTTCGTGCGGTCCGAGCCGCTGGTGCGGGAATGCTGGATGCTGTCCGGCGAGGTGGACTTCATCCTGAAATGCGTGGCACCGGACATGGCGACGTTTCAGGAGTTCGTGACCCACCTGACGGCGGCGCCCCATGTGCGCAACGTCAGGACCTCGCTGGTGCTGCATAACTCCAAATACGAGGCGGCCGTGCCGCTCGAGGTCAAGGGACGGAGTTAGGCCTCGAGGGTCATTCCGGGGCGGCCCCGCAGGGGCTGAACCCGGAATCTCGAGATGGCGTCGATAAGCTCTGGATTTCGGGTTCGATGCTGTCGCATCGCCCCGGAATGACAGTGGAGCGAGTGATCAGCTCTTCTTCCGCAGCAGCGCGTCCAGGCTGATCGGGCCGCCGCCGGCCGTCGCCAGATACAGGCAGGAGAAGCAGAACGCGATCGCCGCGGTGCCGTTGTTCAGGAGCGGCAGCCATACCGGCTCACCTGTCTTGAACATGTGGCCCATGAAGTAGGCGAAGGCCATCTCGCCAGCCAGGATGAATGCGACGGGCCGCGTGAGCAGACCGACCATCAGCAACGCGCCGAGCACCAGCTCGATCATGCCGGCCGTGTAGATCAGCGGCGGAATGTTGGCGAAGTACGGGATGACAGGAAACTTGAAGATCTTGGCCACGCCGTATTGAAACAACAGCAGGCCGGTGATGAAGCGAAACAGGCTGAGTGCAGCCGGTTGCCATTTCGAGAGCATCTGCTCCATGTGTGATCGTCCCCCAACAGAAAACCATGATGCGACGATGGCCGGTTCGGTCGTTGCCGCCCCGGCTCGTCGGCCGCAGATTTAGCTGATTACCGCAACTGCGTCACCGGCATGCGTCGTGACAGGCGATGAATTGGGCGTGTACTGCCGAAGTGGCGGCCCTTGCCGCCGTGCAACCGCCGGAAACGATGAAGGGCCGCGCCTCAGCGCAGCCCTTCGATTCGTTCAGCCGGGACGTTGCCCTGTCTCAGCGCCACTCGACCTTGGCGATCTCGTAGGACTTGGCGCCGCCGGGCGCCATGACCTCGACGGTGGTGCCCATCTTCTTGCCGATCAGTGCGCGCGCCAGCGGCGAGGTGATCGAGATCTTGCCTTTCTTGGCGTCCGCCTCGACCTCGCCGACGATCTGCCAGACCGTCTTCTTCTCAGTGTCCTCGTCGATCAGGGTCACCGTCGCGCCGAACTTGATCGTGTCGCCGGAGAGCTTGGTCACATCGATGATGTCGGCGCGCGCGAGCTTGTCCTCGAGCTCGGCGATGCGGCCCTCGTTGTGAGACTGCTCTTCCTTTGCGGCGTGATATTCCGCGTTCTCGGACAGGTCGCCATGCGAACGCGCTTCCGCGATATGTTCGATGATGCGCGGACGGTCCACCGATTGGCGCTGCTTGAGCTCGTTCTCCAACGCGGCGTAGCCCATCGAAGTCATGGGAACCTTTTCCACCATCTCTTCTCGTCCTTCAGTCGTGCGGGCGGGGGCGCGCACGATCAGCATCTTCAGAATAGGCCTTTGCGGCTCAAAGCAAAGCCTGAAGGCCCGGCAAGACCGTCCCGTCAAAGGCCGGTACAACATCGAACGGGGCGGCGAGTTCCTGCTGAAAGCTTCTATTGCCGATTGTTGCCAACCGCTTAGCAGGCGTTCGCCCGCGCGCTGCGATTAGTTTTCGGAAAAGTAACTCTGCAGGGTGCGGACCTCAAGGTCTCCCCCGAGATAGGCACGGATGCCTTGCGCGGCCGCCACGGCACCCGAAAGAGTGGTGTAATACGGCACTTTATGCAAGAGGGCAGCGCGCCGCAGCGAGCGGCTGTCAGCCAGCGCTTGCGGGCCTTCGGTGGTGTTGAAGACCAGCTGGATGTCGCCATTGGTGATGGCGTCCACGATGTGCGGCCGTCCCTCCAGCACCTTGTTGATCTTCTCGGTCGGCACGCCCTGGTCGGTCAGGAAACGCTGGGTGCCGGACGTCGCCACCACCTTGAAGCCGAGTTCGTGCAGCATCCGCACCACCTCCGTGATGCGCGCCTTGTCGCTTTCACGCACCGACACGAACACCGTGCCTTTGCGCGGCACGCGTGTGCCGCCCCCAAGCTGGCTCTTGGCGAACGCCACGGCGAACGAGCGGTCGATGCCCATCACCTCGCCGGTGGAGCGCATCTCCGGGCCGAGCACGGTGTCGACGCCGGGGAAGCGGGCGAACGGGAAGACCGATTCCTTGACCCCGACATGCTTCAGCGCGCGCTTCTTCAGCCCGAAATCGGCGAGCTTCTCGCCCGCCATGATCCGGGCCGCGATCTTGGCGACCGGCGTGCCAACCACCTTGGCGACGAAGGGCACCGTGCGCGAGGCGCGCGGGTTGACCTCGAGCACGTAGATCGTGCCGTCCTTGATCGCATATTGCACGTTCATCAGGCCGACGACGTCGAGCCCGAGCGCCAGCTCGCGGGTCTGCCGTTCCAGCTCGGCGATGGTCGCCTCGTCGAGCGAATGCGGCGGCAGCGAGCAGGCGGAGTCGCCGGAATGGATACCGGCCTCCTCGATGTGCTCCATGATGCCGACGATGAAGGTGTCCTTGCCGTCGGACAGGCAGTCCACATCGATCTCGGTGGCGTCGGACAGGTAGCGGTCGAACAGCAGCGGGTTCTTGCCCAGCACCGTGTTGATCTGGCCGGTCTTGTCGTTGGGATAGCGCGCCTTGACGTCGGCCGGCACCAGCTCCGGCAGGGTGCCGAGCAGGTAGTCGCTGAGCTGGTTGTCCTCGCGGATGATCTGCATCGCGCGGCCGCCGAGCACATAGGACGGACGCACCACCAGCGGCAGGCCGAGATCGGCCGCCACCAGGCGCGCCTGCTCGACCGAGTAGGCGATGCCGTTCTTCGGCTGCTTCAGATGCAGCTTGTCGAGGATGCGCTTGAAGCGGTCGCGGTCCTCGGCCAGGTCGATGGCCTCAGGCGAGGTGCCGAGGATCGGTACCTCGGCGGCTTCGAGCGCGCGCGCGAGCTTCAGCGGCGTCTGGCCGCCGAACTGCACGATGACGCCATGCACGGTGCCGTTCTTGCGCTCGGTGGCGATGATCTCGAGCACGTCCTCGGCCGTCAGCGGCTCGAAATACAGCCGGTCGGCGGTGTCGTAGTCGGTCGAGACCGTCTCCGGATTGCAGTTGACCATGATGGTCTCGTAGCCGGCATCGGCCAGCGCGAAACAGGCATGGCAGCAGCAATAGTCGAACTCGATGCCCTGGCCGATCCGGTTCGGGCCGCCGCCGAGAATGATGACCTTCTTCTTGTCCGACGGCGTGCTCTCGTCGCCGAGTCGGCCTGCAAACGGCGTCTCATAGCTCGAATACATGTAGGCGGTCGGCGAAGCGAACTCCGCCGCGCAAGTGTCGATTCGCTTGAACGCTGGACGGACGCCGAGCGCCTGCCGCTTGGCGGCGACCTCGGCTTCGGTGGTGTTGGCGAGCACCGCGAGCCGCGCGTCGGAGAAGCCCATCGCCTTCAGCGTGCGCATGCCGCTCGCGTTCGGCGGCAGGCCGTGGCGGCGGACCTTGTCCTCCATCTCGACGATTCCACGCATCTGCGCCAGGAACCAGGGATCGATCTTGCAGGAGTTGAAGATGTCCTCGTCCGACCAGCCGAGGCGCATCGCCTGGGCGACCTGGAGCAGGCGGTTCGGGGTCGGCGTGCCCAGGGCGGCGCGGATCGCATTCTTGTCGTCGCCGCGGCCGAGCCCCTCGATGTCGATCTCGTCGAGGCCGGTGAGACCGGTCTCGAGACCGCGCAGCGCCTTCTGCAGGCTCTCCTGGAAGGTGCGGCCGATCGCCATGACTTCGCCGACCGATTTCATCGAGGTGGTCAGCGTGGTCGACGCGCCCGGGAATTTCTCGAAGGCGAACCGCGGAATCTTGGTGACGACGTAGTCGATGGTCGGCTCGAACGACGCCGGGGTCGCGCCGCCGGTGATGTCGTTGGCGATCTCGTCCAGCGTGTAGCCGACCGCGAGCTTGGCCGCGACCTTGGCGATCGGGAAGCCGGTGGCCTTCGAGGCCAAGGCCGAGGAGCGCGACACGCGCGGGTTCATCTCGATCACGACCATGCGGCCGTCGGCCGGGTTGACGCCGAACTGCACATTGGAGCCGCCGGTCTCGACGCCGATCTCGCGCAGCACCGCCAGCGAGGCGTCGCGCATGATCTGATATTCCTTGTCGGTCAAGGTCAGCGCCGGCGCGACCGTGATGGAGTCGCCGGTGTGCACGCCCATCGGATCGAGGTTCTCGATCGAGCAGACGATGATGCAGTTGTCCTTCTTGTCGCGGACGACCTCCATCTCGTACTCCTTCCACCCGAGCACCGATTCCTCGATCAGCACTTCGTTGGTGGGGGAGGCATCGAGACCACGCTCGATGATGTCGAGATACTCTTCCTTGTTGTAGGCGATGCCGCCACCGGTGCCGCCCATGGTGAAGGACGGACGGATGATCGCGGGCAGGCCGATCTCGGACAGCGCCATCAGCGCCTGTCCCAGCGCATGCTCCTGATAGCGCTTGCGGCGCTCGTTCTCGCCGAGCGTCCATTGCCGGTCGAGCTCGTCGCGCGCGGCGCCCGACAGCGTCTCGCGCTCGGCCAGATATTTGTCGCGATATTGTTTCTTCAGCGCCGACGCATTGGCGAGCCGCGACTTCGGCGTCTGCAGCCCGATCTTCTCCATCGCGTTGCGGAAGAGCTGGCGGTCCTCGGCCTTGTCGATCGCGTCAGCCGTGGCGCCGATCATCTCGACGTCGAACTTCTCCAGCGTCCCCTGTCGGCGCAGCGACAGCGCGCAGTTCAGCGCGGTCTGCCCGCCCATGGTCGGCAGCAGCGCGAAACCGCCGGGGATGATGTGGCGTTCCTTCTCGATGATCTTGGCGACGATCTCCGGCGTGATCGGCTCGATATAGGTCGCATCGGCCAATTCCGGATCGGTCATGATCGTGGCCGGATTGGAATTGACGAGGACGACGCGATAGCCCTCCTCCTTCAGCGCCTTCACCGCCTGCGTACCGGAATAGTCGAATTCGCAGGCCTGGCCGATCACGATCGGACCGGCGCCAATGATCAGGATGGTCGAGATGTCGGTTCGTTTCGGCATTCAAGCTCACGGGCAAGAAACGGCAGAGAATTGGGCACAAAAAAAGGGCGCGCGTGCTGCGCGTCCCCGAAGGCCAAGGGCCAAGGCGCGACCAGTGCTCGCGCGCGAGCGGTCTTTAGACCAGTTTCCTCTGAGCGAAAAGGGTTTTGGCCCGAAATCAACGGTCAAATTGGCCGGAGCTGGCGGAAGGGCGGCGGATGGCTCGCAGAGCCGAAGCCGCGCAGCGGCGAAGGCTGGAGGCCCGGCCTGGACTTGAACCAGGTTCAAGAGCGTTGCACCGCTCTTCGCGTCGTAGCTTCCGCCACCGGGCCGGGAATGATCTTACCTCTCACGGCCGCGTGAGCCAGCCCGTGTTTCAGTTAACCCTAATCCGGTTGCTCGATGTTGGGCCAGCGCGCGGGCTGGTCGGCTCGGCCGGTCACGCGGTTCCCGTCACCGGCTGCGCCACGAAGGTCATGCGCCAGGGATTGTGGCCGATATTCTTCGGCGCTCGGACAGCGCTGAGGCCGGCCTTCTTCAGCCGCGCCAGGATCTCGGCCTCGCTGTAGCGCTGCAGGCCGACCTTCGTCCGCAGCTGCCGGTAATCGGACAGGGCAGTGGCGACCAGCCCGACCATGGCATCCTTGAGGAAGCCGTCCCGTGCGGCGAACATCAGCAGCGCGAGCACGTCGCGGCCCATGCCAACGTCCGGGCGCAGGACGTCGCCGAGGACGAACTTTCCGGACGGCTTCAGCAGCCGCCTGATCACGGCCAGGGCTGCGTCGAATTCCGCCTCGCTCATGTACTGTGCCACGGAGTTCATGACGACGAGGTCGATCGAGCCTTCCTGCATGTTGCGCAGCTCGTCCAGCGAGCGCACGCGGATCTTGGTGTTGGGGGCGAAACGCGCGATCAGCCGGCCGCGCACGCCCGGCGCCGGCTCGGCCAGGATCAGCGTCATGCAGGCGTCGGCGACCTTGGCGGCCGATAAGGCCTCTCCGCAGGAATAGTCGAGAACGACCGCGTCGGGCGAGGGGATATAGCCGACGATGTCGCGCGCAATCGCCTGGAAGTGCAGGTCGCGATGCAGCTTGCTCGCATAGATCGTGTGCGTGGAATCGTAATAGTCGATCCAGTCGTCCATGGCGGGTTCCGGCAAACACAGTTCCTTGATGGGAACTTGAGGGGTCAGCGAGCGTTAACGGGTCCGATCACCCGTGTCCATCGCTGCTTCTAACAGGAAGGCTGACCCGTGAGTAAAGCAAAGACCGACAAGACCGCCCCCGAGCTCGATACCCCGACCGATCTGTCGCCGGACGCCGTGAACAAGATTTCGACGGCGCTGAACACGCTGCTGGCCGATGCGTTCGCGCTTTACCTTAAGACCAAGAATTTCCACTGGCACGTCAGCGGCCGGCACTTCCATGACTATCACCTGATGCTCGACGAGCAGTCGGACGCGATCTTCGCCACGACGGACCAGCTCGCCGAGCGAGTTCGCAAGCTCGGCGGTACCACGGTCAAGTCGATCGGCCAGATCAGCAAGCTGCAGACCATCAAGGACAACAACGAGGAGTATGTGCCGCCGCGCGAGATGTTGCGGGAGTTGATGGAGGACAACAAGCACATGGCGGCCGCGATGCGGAAGGCGCACGAGCTGTGCGACGACAATGACGATCCGGCCACCGCGGGATTGCTGGAGACCTTCATCGACGAGACAGAGCGCCGCACCTGGTTCTTGTTCGAAGCCAGCCGCCAGGAAGGCAGCAACGCGGCGTAAGCGGGCCCGCGTCGAGTTGAGGCCCGGGCGCGCTGCGAGCACGCGGTGCGCCCGTCCAGTCTCTATGCCGGGCTATGCGGAGTGGCCGAGTGCCGACCAGCTCCGATAGATCATGTAAGCCGCCACCACGAACACCACAGTGGCAAACACCTTGTTCAGGGTGCCGCGCGTGCCTGACAGTCGAGCCGCCAGCTTCGCACCGACCAGGCCACCGGCGATGCCGGCGACAAGAAAGGTCGCCGCCAGCGTCCAGTCGACCAGTCCCGACAGCGCGTAGTTAGCCGCGGTCGTCAGTCCGAACGCCGTGACGGACACGAGCGAGGAGCCGATCGCGTAAAGGATCGGCATGCCCGTTGCAAACATCAGAGCCGGAACGATCAGGAAGCCGCCGCCGATGCCGAAGAAGCCGGACAGCGTTCCGGTGCCGAAGCCGAATGCCACTAGCGCCAACAGATTGTCGCGCGAAAGCTTGACGTCCAGCTGGCTGTTCGTGCCACGCTTGCGCAGCATCAAGAGTCCGATCACGATCATGACGAGGGCGAACAGCAGCAGCAGCTTCTGACCGTCGACCATCTTGCCGAGCGTCGAGCCGGCGAAGGCGCCGACCACGCCCGTTGCCGCGAACACCAGCGCACAAGGCCATTTGACGTTGCCGGAGCGGGCATGATTGGCGAGATTGGCCGCCGCGTTGATCGCCACGGCGACCGCGCTCGTGCCGATCGCGACGTGGGGATTGCCGACGCCTACCAGATACACCATGAGCGGCACGGCCAGCACCGATCCGCCCCCGCCGATCAGGCCGAGCGTGAATCCGACGAAAGAGCCGGACAGCGAGCCGAGCGCAAGCTCGGCAGCGGACAAGGTCATCCTGCGATGCTCCAGAGTGGCGTGCCGCGCCGGTGCCCGGCCGCTGCCAAATGGGAAAGCCGAGCCGCGACGTCTGCCGCGTGCTCGGTGGGGCGAGGGGTGTCTTAGAGTGCGTTGAGCGGCACTTTCAGGAAGCGCCGGCCGTCCTGATCGGGCGTCGGCAGCCGTCCCGCCTTCATGTTCACCTGCAGGGAGGGGATGATCAGTCTGGGCATGTCCAAGGTGCGGTCGCGCGCCTCGCGGGCGGCAACGAACTGATCCTCGGTGATGCCGTCGCGGACGTGGATGTTGTTCGCGCGCTGCTCGGCCACCGTCGTTTCCCAGCGGATGTCGCGGCCGTTTGGACCGTAGTCGTGGCACATGAACAGCCGCGTCGCGTCAGGCAGGTCCAGCACGCGGCGGATCGAGCGATACAGCGTGCGCGCATCGCCGCCAGGAAAGTCGGCCCGTGCCGAGCCGCCATCCGGCATGAACAGCGTGTCGCCGACGAAGGCGGCGTCTCCGATCACATGGGTCATGCAGGCCGGCGTGTGACCCGGCGTATGCATGGCGAAGGCGGTCATTGCGCCGATCCGGTAGCTGTCTCCATCATGGAACAGGCGGTCGAACTGGCTGCCGTCGCGCTGAAACTCGGTGCCTTCGTTGAAGATCTTGCCGAAGGTCTCCTGCACCATCCTGATGTTGGCGCCGATGCCGATCCTGCCGCCCAGCCGGGACTGGATGTAGGGCGCAGCCGACAGATGGTCGGCATGGACATGGGTCTCGATCAGCCAGTCCAGTTGCCAGCCGCGATCCTCGATCAGGCGGATGATCTTGTCGGCCGACTGCGGCGCGATGCGCCCCGAGGCATAGTCGATGTCCATGACTGAATCGATCACGGCGCAGGCCCGCGAGCCTGGGTCCTTGACCACGTAGCTGACGGTGTTGGTGGCGGGGTCGAAGAACGGTGTGACCTCGGGTTTCACCGACAGGTCGACCGGATGTGGCATGCCGGGCATTCAATCCTTCCTCATTCTGAAGTGACCGCGGCGAGCGAGGGCCGGCGGCGCGAGAGCATGCGGGCTGCGGCCATTCCGATCATCATGGCCGTGACGAACAGGACGACGGCAGGCGAGCCGTAGCCGAGCGCCACGAAGGCCGGGCCCGGGCAGATGCCGGCGAGGCCCCAGCCGATGCCGAAGATCGCAGGGCCGGTTGCGATCCGCCAATCCAGCATCTGCGAGGATGGCAGGTGAAATTGGTCACCGAGGACGGGACGCCGGCGCCGGAAAACCAATCGGAAGCCGATGAAGGCGACGCCCACTGCTCCAGCCATCACCAGGATCAGGCTCGGATCCCAGCCGCCGGAGCGGATCGCGGCGAAATCGAGGAAGTCGAGCACCTTCTCCGGATTGGACATGCCCGAGAGCAGCAGCCCGAGGCCGAAGACGAGGCCGACGATGAACTGGATGAAGATGATCATGGCGCCTCACAGCACGTGGCGAACGAGGAAGGTGGTCGCGACCGCGGTGGCCATGAACACCAGCGTGGCGACGATCGAGCGAGGCGACAGGCTGGCGATGCCGCAGACGCCATGACCCGAGGTGCAGCCGTTGCCCCAGACCGCCCCGAAGCCGACCAGCAGCCCGGCTGCAACCATATCGATCGGACCGACCTCCAGCTTCAGCGGCGGCAGGCTCCCGCTGACGATGCGGACCGCAAGGGCGGCCGCGACCAGGCCGCCTATGAAGGCGAGCCGGCCAGCGAGGGCGCTGTCCCAGGGCGGCAACAGCCGCGCGGCAATGCCGCTGACGCCGGCGATGCGGCCGGTCAGGCCCATCAGCATGACGGCTGCAGCGCCGATGAGGGCGCCGCCTGCGAGCGCCGTGACCGCTGTATACTCCGTGATCATATCGTCCTTGATTCCCTCGTCAGGGGGCATGTTGCAATCGGCTATCATGTGCATTATTGCATATATACGAAAATGAAGAAGTAACAATGATGACAACACAGGCCAGGCGCAAAACCCGTGAGGCCATGGTGGCGGCGCTCGACGTCAAGGCGGAGGAGGCGGCGGGCCTGCTCGCTGCCATGGCGAATTCGAAGCGCCTCATGGTGCTCTGCAACCTCATCGACGGCGAGCGCGCGGTCGGCGATCTCGCCGAGCAGGTCGGGTTGCGACAGGCGGCGCTGTCGCAGCATCTCGCCAAGATGCGCGCGCTGGATCTCGTCGCCACCCGGCGCGATGGCCAGACGATCTACTATCGGCTGGCGAGCCGCGAGGTCCGCGAGATCCTGCAGACACTGTATCGGCTGTATTGCGCCTGATCAGCGCGCCTGGTGCCACAGGCGCGTCAGTGGGCCGCCCGCACCGAGAACGGGATCGGTCGCGGGCAGCGGTACCGCCGGGATCGTCTTCAGGGCGCGCGCGTGGTTCTCCGGCGTCGGCCGCGTGATCTGCATCTTTGGTCCGGGCGGATAGGCGCCAACGATGCAGAAATCGCTGCTGGCGGAGATGCATTGATGTCCGGTGCCCGCCGGCAGGATGGCGACGTCGCCTGGCCGAAGCTCCAGTTCCCGACCGCGGTCGCCGCCGAAGCGGACCCGCGCCGTTCCGCTGGCGACGCCCAGCGCCTCATGCACGGTCGCATGATAGTGCAGATAGTCGTAGACTCCGTTGCGCCACATGTCGCCCCAGCCATTGGCGGCGAACATGCGCTCGATGTCGGCCGCCGGATCGGTGCTATCCAGATCGATGACGGCCTCGTAGACCAGGAACGGCAGCGGATTGTTGGGCACGAGGCCGTCGTCCGTGAATACGATGCCGAGCGGTTCGCTTGTCTTGACGCGTGGCGAGGGGGCGGCAGGCATGGCGACCTCGGAAAAAGATGAACCTCACCCCCATCAACCGGCCTGCGTGGCGGCCGTTCCAGTTCACGCCTTGGGCAGTTCGAACACCAGGCAAGTCGTAGTGGCGTGCGCCAGCAGGCGCCCTTGCGAATCGGCGATGCGTGCCTCGGCCGTCGCGGCGCGGCGTCCGAACGACAGCGTCCTGCCCTCCGTTCTCACGATGCCGGTGGCCTCGGTCATGGCCTTGATGAAAGAGACCTTGAATTCAAGCGTGGTGTAACCGCTGCCCCGCGGGCACATCGTGTGGACGGCGAGCCCCATCGCGGAATCCAGCAGGATCGCGGCGTAGCCGCCGTGCACCGAGCCGATCGGATTGTAGTGCCGCAAGGCCGGAACGCTGTGCATGACGACCTGGCCGGGCTCGGCGCTGCAGTCAAACGGCGCGACGGTCTGCATGATCGGCGGCTGCGGCAAAGTCCCGGCAAAGATGCCGCGCACGAAATCGAGCCCGGGCATCGACGCCAGCACCGCCAGCGGCACCACGCCGAAGTCACCGCGCAAATCCGTCTCGCTCATGTTGTCGACCTCCAAGGTATGACATCTATCATATAAATGCTGTGCGAAAAGATCGAGGACAATACCGACGCAGGCGATCACATGATTGCGGACAGAAAAATGCCCGGGACCAGCCCGGGCATTTCGAATTGTCTGGAGTCACCGGCCTCAGGCGGCGCTACGCTTCTTCTCGCGCATCAGCTCGGCAAAGCGTTGAAACAGATAGTGCGAGTCGCGCGGGCCGGGCGAGGCTTCCGGGTGGTACTGCACCGAGAACACCGGCTTGCCCTCGAGCTGGATGCCGCAATTCGAGCCGTCGAACAGCGAGATGTGGGTCTGCGTCGCGCCCGATGGCAGCGTATCCTGGTCGACAGCGAAGCCATGGTTCATCGAGGTGATCTCGACCTTGCCGGTGGTCTCGTCCTTGACCGGATGATTGGCGCCGTGATGGCCCTGATGCATCTTCTTGGTCTTGGCGCCGACCGCAAGTCCGAGCATTTGATGGCCGAGGCAGATGCCGAAGGTTGGCGTGCCCGACGAAATCACCTGCTGAATGACCGGCACGGCATATTTGCCGGTCGCCGCGGGATCGCCCGGTCCGTTCGACAGGAACACGCCGTCCGGCTTCATCGCCAGGATGTCCTCGGCCGGCGTCGTCGCCGGCACCACCGTCACCTTGCAGCCGACGCCGGCGAGCAGGCGCAGGATGTTGCGCTTGATGCCGTAGTCGATCGCGACGACGTTGAACTCCGGCTTGGTCTGCTGGCCGAAGCCCTCGTTCCACACCCAGGGGGTCTCGTCCCAGGTGAAGCGCTGGGCGGAAGTCACCATCGGCACGAGGTCCATGCCCTCCAGGCCCGGCCACTCCCGCGCTTCCTTCTTCAGGGCGTCGAGGTCGAAATGGCCGTCCCTGGCATGCGCGATCACGGCGTTCGGCATGCCCTTGGAGCGGATCAGCGCGGTCAGCGCCCTTGTGTCGATGCCGGACAGCCCGATGATCCCGCGCGCGCGCAGCCACTGGTCGAGATGGCGCGTGGCGCGGTAGTTCGATGGGTCGGTGATCGCCGTGCGCAGGATCACCCCGCGCGCGCCCGGCGTCGCCGCCATGTTCACCGTCTCGATATCCTCGTCGTTGGTGCCGACATTGCCGATATGCGGGAAGGTGAAGGTGATGAGCTGGCCGGCATAGGACGGATCGGTCAGGATCTCCTCGTAGCCGGTCATTGCGGTGTTGAAGCAGACCTCGCCCACCGCGTGGCCCTCGGCGCCGAGGCCGTAGCCTTCCAGCACCGTTCCATCGGCGAGCACGAGGAGCGCGGTCGGTTTATGGTCCGGCCAGGCGGCGTCAGTATCGATGTGTGTCATGAGGCCTCTACATAGTGCCCCTGGCGAGCGGCGTCAAAGCGGGAAGCGAGCGATTCACACGCGATTTCGGTCAATTTGCACGGAGAATGGCCTGGTTTACGAGTGAACGGCCGGAACGTATGCGGAACCGAGTTGTCTCGCCGGGACGAACCGCCTAGACCAGCCGCAACGGAATTCGAGAGGGCAAGATCATGCTGCGCGACGACATCAACAATGCGGTCAAGGAGGCGATGAAGGCCAAGGACGAGCGCAAGCTGTCCACCCTGCGCATGGTCAACTCGACCTTGAAGAACGCCGACATCGCCGCGCGCGGCGAAGGCAAGCCGCCCTTGACCGACGCCGACGTGCTCGCGGTGCTGCAGAAGATGATCAAGCAGCGTCAGGAATCGGTCGAGCTGTATGAAAAGGGCGGCCGCGCCGAGCTCGCCGCCGGCGAGCGCGAGGAAATCGCGGTCATCTCGGCCTATCTGCCGAAGCAGATGAGCGACGACGAGGTGAAGACCGCCATCTCCGCTGCGGTCGCCGAGACTGGCGCCGCCGGCATGAAGGACATGGGCAAGGTGATCGCCGTGCTGAAGGCGAAGTATACCGGCCAGATGGATTTCGCCAAGGCGAGCGCGCTGGTGAAGGCGGCGCTGTCGGGCTAGCCACCGCCTATTTTTGCGCACGGCGCGAGCCGCACGGGCAGTGCGCTCCCTCTCCCCGTTCTTCACGGGGAGAGGGTTGGGGTGAGGGGCAGACGCACGGGAAGTGCTGGTGGTGAGACCTGTACCCCTCACCCGGATTGCATCTTCGATGCAATCCGACCTCTCTCCCGCATCCGCCTTCGCTCTTCGAGCTACGGCGGACAAGAGCGGGGTGACGTAAGGAGACCGTGCAAGCGCCCATGCAATCGCCACCTCATGGGCGAAGCGCTTGAACTAACAACCGAGAGGGAAACGCCTCCTCCATGCTCAAGGAAACGTCCGACTACGAACAGCTCACGCGCGACTTCCGCTGGGACATCCCGGCGCAGTTCAACATCGCGGTCGCGACCTGCGATCGCCACGCCGACGGCTCCAGGCGTCTGGCGCTGATCGTCGTCGAGGAGGACGGCGCCGCACGGCGCGTCTCATTCGATGAGCTGCGGGAGCACTCCTGCCGCTTCGCCAACGTATTGAAGGCCGATGGTCTCGCGCAGGGCGACCGCGTCGCGGTGTTCCTGTCGCAGTCGCTGGAGCTGCCGATCGTCCATTTGGCGGCGTTTCGCGCCGGTCTCGTCTCGGTGCCGCTGTTCACGCTGTTCGGCGAGGACGCGCTGCAATTCCGGCTGCAGAACTCCGGCGCCAAGGTCGTCGTCACCGACACCACGGGCCTTGCGAAGCTTGCGCGCATTCGCGACCATCTGCCGGAGCTCAAGACGATCTATGTCACTGACGGCGACGGCCCCGGCGCCCGGCCGTTCTGGTCGACGCTGAAGCGCGCCTCGGATCAATTCCCGACCGTCGCCACGTCAAGCGACGACCCTGCCATCATCATTTACACCTCGGGCACGACCGGTAATCCCAAGGGCGCGCTGCACGCCCATCGCGTGCTGCTCGGGCATCTGCCCAATGTCGAGATGGTGCACGGCTTCCTGCCGAAGCCAGGCGACGTGATGTGGACGCCGGCGGACTGGGCCTGGATCGGCGGCCTGTTCGACGCGCTGTTTCCGGCCTGGTATCACGCGGTGCCGGTGATCGGTTATCGCGCGAAGAAATTCGAGCCGCAGGCCGCAATGCAACTGATGGCCGACTACGCCGTCCGCAACGTATTCCTGCCGCCGACGGCGCTGAAGCTGATGCGGCAGGCCAACGTCAAGCACGAGGGGGTCCGGCTGCGCAGCATCCTCACCGGCGGCGAGTCGCTCGGCGCCGAGCTGCTCGACTGGGTGCGCGCGACTTTCGGCATCGATGCGCACGAGATCTACGGCCAGACCGAGTGCAATCTCGTGGTCGGCAACAATGCAAAGCTGTTTCCGATCCGGCCGGGCTCGATGGGCAAGGCGACGCCCGGCTTCCAGGTTCTGATCGTCAACGACAAGGGCGAGGAGCTGCCGCGCGGCGAGAGGGGCATCATCGGCGTGCGCCAGCCCAACCCCTGCACCATGATAGAATATTGGCGCAATCCGGAGGCGACGCGGAAGAAGTTCGCGGGCGACGTGCTGCTGACCGGCGATCTCGGCACCCAGGATGACGACGGCTATTTCTGGTATGCGAGCCGCGAGGACGACGTCATCACGTCGGCCGGATATCGCATCGGCCCGGCGGAAATCGAGGACACGCTGCTCAAGCATCCGGCGGTCGCGCTGGCGGCCGTCGTGGGCATTCCCGACCCGGTGCGCACCGAGGCCATCAAGGCGTGGATCGTGCTGCGGCCCGGCTTCGTTGCAAATGACACGCTATCGCGAGAGATCCAGGACTTCGTCAAGGTGAAGCTCGCCGCGCATGAATACCCCCGCCACGTTGAATTCACCGACACCCTGCCGATGACGGCGACCGGCAAGGTGCTGCGGCGGGAGTTGAGGGCGCGGGGGTAGGGGCGGCGGTCCGACCGCCTTTTCGTCGGTAGTCGCTGAGATGTAAAGCAAGGTGGCGCGGCACGCTCGGTGCACCTCGCCCCGCTTGCGGGGAAGGTCGGATTGCATCGTCAGATGCAATCCGGGTGAGGGGGGACAGGTCTCGCCACGGACACTTCCCGTGCGTTTGCCCCTTACCCCAACCCTCACCCCGTAAGAACGGGAGAGGGAGCATACCGTCCGTGCTGTGAGAGCCTCATCGTCGGACGAGATGTGAAGGTCACGCCCTTATCCTCTGCCTACAAGTTGAAATTGAAATCCCCGCCCTCCCGCTGTTAGCATCGGTGCAAAGAACAACAGTCTGGAGGGTACGCCGATGACCGCATCCGTCTCGGGACGATCCGATCCCGTGGTGCGCCGCATCACCACGGCCGATATTGCCGAGGCCTTGACGCAAGGCCTCCGCGATTTTCAGGCTCAGCCCATGTTCGGCCTTGCTTTCGGGCTGATCTACGTGCTCGGCGGCATCAGCATCGTGCTGTGCGTCACCGCCTTCGGCATGGTCTACTTGGCCTATCCGCTGGCCGCGGGGTTTGCGCTGATTGGCCCGTTCGTCGCGATCGGTCTCTATGAGGTCAGCCGCCGCCGCGAACTCGGCCAGCCGATGTCCTATGGCGGGATCTGGCGCACGATCACTTCGCGCGGCGAGATCGGCTGGATGGCGTTCGTGACGCTATTCTTCTTCATCATCTGGATGTACCAGGTGCGCCTCCTGATCGCGCTGCTGCTCGGGCTCAATGCTTCTTTCTCCAGCATCAGGGAGTTCATGACCGTGGTGCTGACGACCAACGAAGGTCTGCTCTTCCTCGCGATCGGCAATCTCGACGGCGCCGCCCTGTCGCTGGTGCTGTTCTCGCTCACGGTCGTGTCGTTTCCGCTGCTGCTGGAGCGCGACGTCGATTTCGTGACGGCGATGATCACCAGCGTGCGCGCGGTCGTGACCAGTCCCGGCCCGATGATCGGCTGGGCCGCCGTCATCACCGTGCTGCTGATCATCTCGGCATTGCCGTACTTCCTGGGACTGCTGGTCACCGTGCCGGTGCTGGGCCATGCGACCTGGCATCTGTACCGCCGGATCGTAGCTCCGGCGTAAGGCAAGGGCGAGCCGCGACGAAGGTTCGATGGAGCATGGACGCCCTCGAACGGGCTCGTTTCGAAACGCGGCTCGCCGGTGGTCCTTCCGGCGCCAATATCGGAGGAGAATGATGCCGGACAACATCGCGTTGTTTGCCACGATCGTCTTGTTGCTGCCAATGTTCTATCTGCTGCTGGCCGCGCCGGCCTTTCTGCTGGTGCGGCTCGACATCGTGCCGGTCACCCGGCTCCTGCGCGGCATGTTCGACTCCTACTTCGTGGCGCTTTCGATCGCTGGTGGCATCGGCGTGCTGGTCGTTCTGGCCGACGGTCGCCCCGTTCTGGGGCTGGGCATTGGCCTGATCGCGGCGTTCGCGCTGCTCTCGCGCCGCTGGTTTCTGCGGCAGATGGACGCGCGCATCCGCGACAGGGATTCCGGCGATGCGACGGCCGTGCGTCGGCTGCGCCGGTTACATTGGGGTGGCATGCTGAGCAATGCGGTCCAGGTCGGCGTTGTTCTCGCCAGCATCCCACAGATCGCTGCGGTATCGTAGCAGGCCTTGTCGTTCAAGGCACTGCAATCCCCATCGCCTTCAGGGCCGCCAGCATGCGCGTCGGCGGCGTCATCTTCACCGCGAGCGGCTTGCCGGTCTCGAGCACGCTCTTGAGGCTCGACAGGATGGCCGGCCAGCCCTGGCGCCCGCCGGACAGGATGTCGTCGGAGAGCGGCCGCTCATGCGCTTCGGTCATCGTGAGACGGACGGCGTCGCCAGCCGGTTCGATCTCGTAGGTCACGAGCGTGCGGCCCAGTGCGTCGACGAGGCCCGGCCAGTTGACATCCCACGTGACCGTCAGCCGGTACGGCGGCTCGCAGACGATCACCTGGCCGCTGATGTGCTCGGAGCCGTCGGGCGCGCGCACGATGAAGGCGCCGCCCGCCTTCAGCTCGGCTTCAATCGCGAAGCCGAAGAAATATTGCCGGCTGAATTCGGCCGAGGTCAGCGCCTGCCACACCTTCTCCGGCGTCGCCGCGATGTAGATCGTGTACACCGTCTCCGGCTTGAAGTGCGCAAGATCGACGGCGTGGGTCTCCTTCGGGTCAGTCATCCCGTTCCTCCAATCGCTTCTTCAACTCACCGAGCGCGACGAGCTTGGCGCGCTCGAACTTCCTGATCCAGCGGTCGCCGATCTGGTGGATCGGCACCGGATTGAGGAAGTGCAGCTTCTCGCGGCCGTGCCGGAGCGTCGTGACCAGATTGGCCGCTTCCAGAATCGCCAGGTGCTTGGTCACCGCCTGCCGCGTCATGGCGAGGCCGTCGCAGAGCTCGGTCAAGGTCTGGCCGTTCCGCGCATGAAGCCTGTCGAGCAGCGCCCGCCGCGACGCATCCGCCAGCGCCTTGAAGACGTCGTCCATATGATGAAGAATAGGCAACCAAAAGGTTGCGTGTCAAGCGGAGCGCTGCAAGTTGTTCGACTTGGAATACGTCGAGATGTTGCAGCTTCCCTCTGCCGACATGCCGTGCATTAGTGACATCTCATCCACATCGAGGCGCCTCATGTCCCTGCAAGTCTATATCGCCTTCGTTGCCGCCTGCATCGGGCTTGCGCTGCTGCCCGGTCCCGTCGTGACGCTGCTGATCGCCAACGGTCTGCGTCACGGAACCCGTGCCGCGTTGATCAATATCGCCGGCGTGCAGACCGGGCTTGCGATCGCGATCGGCATCGTCGCTGTCGGCCTGACATCGCTGATGGCGACCATGGGCTATTGGTTCGAATGGGTGCGGCTGATCGGCGCGGCCTATCTGGTGTGGCTCGGCATTCAGCTCATCCGCTCGCCGATCGAGGGGATCTCGGCGGGCGAGGAGCCGCCTCCGCCGCCGCGCGGCGGCTTCTTCCTGCAGGGCCTGCTGGTGCTGCTGTCGAACCCGAAGGTGATGGTGTTCTTCGGGGCGTTCCTGCCGCAGTTCATGGACATGGGCCGGGATCACGTGCCGCAGGTCGGATTGCTCGGCGTCACCTTCATGGTGATCGCGGGTCTCACCGACGCGATCTATGCGCTGCTCGCGGGCCGTGCGCGAAAACTGTTCTCGGCCAGGCGGACCCGGCTGGTGTCGCGCATCTCCGGCGGCTTCATGATCGGGGGCGGGGTCTGGCTGGCGCTGACGCGGGCGCGGTGAGCCCGCATTGAGTTTAGGGCCTGCTCTCACCCCGGAGGGCCCGGGGGGGAGGGAGGAGGGGCCGTCGGCGTTACAGGCTGATCGTCCCCTTCACCACCGGCGCGACGTCGCCGCCGATCCAGATCGTGTCGCCGTCCTGCGCGACATGGACGCGGCCGGCGCGGCCGAGCACGGTGCCCTGGGACGCAACATATTGCTTCGGAGCAATTCCGGCTCCGATCAGCCATTGCGCCAGGCTTGCATTGAGGCTGCCCGTTACCGGGTCCTCGCCGCCGCCCCACATGAAGCCGCGGACCTCATAGTCGGCATCCGTGCCATCCTGCGCTCGATCCCATGGCGCGACCACGCCGATCGGCTGTTGCGGCAGCGCCGCCGGATTGAAGCGGATGTCGAGCAGCGCGCGGCGCGAGTCGAGGAGCACGCCGATCCAGCCCGGGCCGTTGTCGACCCACTGCACGGCGCGCATCGCGCTCGATTGGATGCCGAGCGCTGCTGCGATCCTGCTGGTCAGTTCGGCATCGACTTGGCCGGAGCGCCTGAGCGGCGGGGCTGCGAAGGCGAGCCGCTCTCCGTCGCGCCTGATGCGCACGAGGCCCGCGCCGCATTCCTGCACCACGTGTTCGCCCTTCGGCCGGCCGCCGAGCGCGAGCCATACGTGGCACGAGCCAAGCGTCGGATGGCCGGCAAAAGGCAGCTCGCGCTGCGGGGTGAAGATGCGCACGCGATAATCAGCGCCCGGATCCTGGGCACGCGACAGGAAGGTGGTCTCGGACAGGTTGGTCCAGTTGGCGATCGCCCGCATCGCCGCATCGTCGAGGCCGTCGGCCTCGGCGATCACGGCGAGCGGGTTGCCCTTGAAGGCGACCTTGGAGAACACGTCGACTTGATGGAACGTAAGCGTCGGCATTTCGGTGTCCTCCTCGTCGTCGTTGTCAGTCGCGCCAGAACGGCTTGTTGGCCTCTTCCTGGACGATCGCCGGATCAAGGCCGCAGTCGCGCATCTGGTCGCGGTCCAGCATTGCCAGTTCGGACCGCCAGAACAGGCGCTGCAGCCAGAGTTGCGGCACCCCGAGCAAATTGCTCTTTCCGTGGGCAACTTGCGGAGTTGCCCAACGCTGCGCCAGGGAATATGCCATGAGTCACCTATTGCTCTTCAATTGCGTTGTTCGAAGAGCAATCGCGCCATACATATCTCGGTGCAATCGAAACATTGCTCTCGGTACAATATAGCATGAATGCTTCGTATACGGCCCTGGTCGACGACATCGCCGAGGACATCGCCAACGGCAGGCTGAAGGCCGGTGACCGGCTGCCGCCGCAGCGCCAGTTCGCCTATGAGCGGGGAATTGCCGCATCCACGGCAGCCCGCGTCTATGCCGAATTATTGCGCAGGGGCCTGGTCGTGGGCGAGGTTGGGCGCGGCACCTTCGTCGCGGGTGAGGCGGTGCCGGTGCCACCCTCGCTGCGGCTGGAGCCGTTCGACGGCCGCATCGATCTCGAATTCAATTTTCCGACCCTGCCGGATCAGGCGGCCCTGATCGCGAAGTCGCTGGCCGCGTGGCAGCGGCCGGAGAAGCTGGCGCCGGTGCTGGCGCCGATCACGCAGCGTCGGCTGGCCGAGGCCGGGCGCACCGCCGCGGCCTTCTTCGCCAGCGAGCGCTGGCGCCCGCGCGCGGAGAATTTCGTCTTCGCCGGCAGCGGGCGGCAGTCGCTTGCCGCGGCGATCTCGGCGCTGGTGCCGGTCGGCGGCCGGCTCGGCGTCGAGGCCGTGACCTATCCAATGATCAAGGGCATTGCGGCGCGGCTCGGCGTGACCCTGGTGCCGCTCGCGATGGACGGCGAGGGCATCCGTCCGGAGGCGCTGACCAAGGCGCATCGCAGCAGCGCGCTCAACGCGATCTACATCCAGCCGGTGATGCAGAATCCGCTCGGCCTGACGATGAGCGAGGCGAGGCGCGAGGAGATCGTGCGTCTGGTGCGCAAGCACGAGCTGATGATCATCGAGGATCTGGTCTACGGCTTCCTCAGCGATCAGGTCTCGCTGGCGACGCAGGCCGAGGAGCGTGTCGTCGTGGTCGACAGCCTTGCCAAGCGGCTCGCGCCGGGGATTGCCGTCGGCTTTCTCTACGTGCCGGCAAGCATGCGCGAAAAATTCGCCGCCACGGTGCGCACCGGGGCCTGGTCGGTGACGTCGCTGGCGCTGGCCGCCGGCATGGGGCTGCTCGCCGACGGCACGGCGGCCGAGATCACCAGGCGCAAGCGCGCCGATGCGCTGGTGCGCCAGGCGATCGTCGCCGAGTGCCTCGCCGGCCATCACATCGAGGCCGATCCGCGCTCCTACCATGTCTGGCTGCACCTGCCGGAGGGCTGGCGCGCCGAAGCCTTGACGGCCGCAGCAGCCCGTGCCGGCATCGCGATCACCCCGGCGAGCGCCTTTGCGGTGGCGCACGGTCATTCACCGAACGCGGTAAGGCTCGCGCTCGGCCTGCCAAGCCACGAGGATCTGCGCACAGCTCTGTGGCGGCTTGCCGGATTGCTGTCGCATCACGACGCCTCCGACATGACGGAGTAGCAGGCTACGCGAGGCCCTTGCTGCGCAGCTCGGCCTCGATCTCGCCGAGAATGCGGATCAGCCGCTCGGCCCAGCGCTGCTGGCCCTCGGGCTCGGCGATTTCGTTCTGACGAATCTCGATGCCGGAATTGATCAGCCCGCGCGCCTCGCCATGCACGGGGATGGTGTAGTCGGTGCCGTCGCCGACCGCATAGGGCTGATTGTCGCCCACCACGAGATCGGGCTCGGCCCGCAGCGCCTTCAACAGCAGCGGCGGCAGCACACGGTCGTGCTGATACAGCGTGCCGATGTGCCAGGGCCGCCCGATGCCGGCATAGACGGGCGTGAAGCTGTGCAGCGAGACGAGGATGGTCGGCCGCCCCGCGACCTTGCGCGCATCGAGCACCGCGGTGATGCGGTCGTGATAGGGATCGAAGATGGCGCGCCGCCGCAGCTCGGCGTCCTCATGCGTCAGGCCCTCATTGCCGGGGATCGTGGTGCGCTCGCTGATCATCGGAATCGCGTTCGGCGCCTTCGGCGAGCGGTTGCAGTCGATCACCAGCCGCGAATAGCGCTGCGCGATCAGATGCGCATCTAGCGCGCGCGACACGGCCTCCGCCACGCCGGCGATGCCGATGTCCCAGGCGATGTGCCGCTCCAGTTCGCTCTCGTCGAGGCCGAGATTACCGAGTGCCCGCGGCAGCAGGCGGCCGTAATGATCGCAGGTGAAGACCAGCGCGGAGGCGCCATCCTGGTTCTGCTCGTAGACCGGCGGAACTTCGTCGCCCTGAAGGAGTCTTTTCGTATCGGTCGCGCGCGGCTGATTCATGATCACGTTCGTTGCTCATTCAGGCGGCATGACGATCTGCAATTGAGCAGGGGCCAATCTGGATCGGATCGCCGAAAACCGCGATGATGATTCGATGACGATGCCGATCCCGCGAGGCGATCACAAGGCCTGATATGGCCGGACCCGATCGGTTCTGTGGGTGGCGTTCGCGTCAGGCCGTCAGCGCCGCCGAGCCGCGTGCTGAGACCATCGAACACGCCGAGAGCCGCGCGTGCGGAAGAGGGGACTGATGGAGATCAAGGTCGGGTTCGAGATCGCCTACGCCGCGCCCGCGGCGACGCCGATGGTGATCATGCTGTCGATCCATCCCTCGCGCCGCCAGGACATCGTTGGCGCCGAGACCATCGTCGCCGAGCCGGGCGTGCCGATCAGCTTCTACCGCGACAGCTTCGACAACATCTGCGGCCGCCTGGTGGCGCCGAGCGGCGGTGTCACCTTCCACGGCAGCGCCATCGTGCGTGATACGGGCTTGCCCGATCTCGTCGAGCCCGCCGCGCAGCAACTGCCGATCGACCAGCTGCCGGACGATCTGCTGCTGTATCTGATGCCGAGTCGCTATTGCGAGACCGACAAGCTGACCGACGTCGCCTGGTCGCTGTTCGGCAGCGTGCCGGCGGGCTGGGCGCGCGTGCAGGCGATCTGCGACTTCGTCCACGATCATGTCAGCTTCGGCTATGAGCATGCGCATCACATGAAGTCGGCACACGACGTCTATCAGCAGCGCACCGGCGTCTGCCGCGACTTCGCGCATCTGGCGCTGACCCTGTGCCGCTGCATGGGCATCCCGGCGCGCTATTGCACCGGCTACATGGGCGACATCGGCATTCCGCCGGAGCCCTATCCGATGGATTTCTCAGGCTGGTTTCAGGCCTATCTCTCGGGCGAGTGGTACACGTTCGACGCCCGCCACAACGTGCCGCGCATCGGCCGCATCCTGATGGCCACGGGGCGCGATGCCGCCGACGTCGCACTGTCGACCTCGTTCGGCCGGATGACGCTGACCAAATTCCACGTCGTCAGCGACGAGATCGTGGCGGCCCGCGGCGTGGCGTGAAGCTGGCCTCGCCGCGCGAGGCCGGCTATGCAGGGCGATGACCTCCGACACGACATCCGATCTCCTGTTCGTCTACGGCACCTTGATGCGTGGCTTCGACCATCCGATGGCGCGGTTGCTGTCGGCCAACGCCGATTTCGTCGCCGAGGCCAGTTGCCGCGGCCGGCTGTACCGGATCCAGCATTATCCCGGCCTCGTGCTCTCGGATGACGCCGTGGATGCCGTCCATGGCGAGCTGTTCCGGCTGCGCCAGCCCGAGCCCATGCTGCGCGAGTTCGACATGTACGAGGCCTGTGGCGAGGGCTTCGCGCAGCCGACCGAGTACCTGCGTCAGCGCCTCAGCGTCACGCTGGCCGACGGCTCGGCCCGCGAGGCCTGGACCTATGTCTACAACTGGCCGGTCGACGAGGCCGCCCGCATCGCCTCGGGGCGCTTTCTGGCGCCTTGATCCCCTCTCTCCTCCCGTCATTCCGCGGCGCGCCCTGCGGTCGCCCCGGAATGACTGAAGGAGAGAGCAGGGCCTGTGAATAGCCCGGACAAGGGCGAGGAAGTTCACATTTCGTACACGGGTGCCTATATGCGTAAGTCCATCAACACAGGACCACCGCCTCACCCATGGCCCGCTTCACGCCGGAATTTCTCGATGAGCTGCGCGCCCGGCTTCCGGTCTCGGACGTCGTCGGCAAGCGCGTGAAGCTCAAGAAGGCCGGGCGCGAGTGGAAGGGGCTGTCGCCGTTCCAGCAGGAGAAGACGCCGTCCTTCTACGTCAACGACCAGAAGGGTTTTTATCACGACTTCTCCTCCGGCAAGCATGGCAACATCTTCGACTTCGTGATGGAGACTGAGGGCTGCTCGTTCCCTGAGGCGGTCGAGCGGCTGGCGGGGATCGCCGGCCTGGCCTTGCCCGCGGTGACGCCCGACGCGGCGCGCCAGGAGCGGCAGCGCAAGACGCTGTATGACGTGATGGAGCTGGCGGCGAAGTTCTTTTCTGACACGCTGGCGTCCCGTCATGGCGCGCGCGCCCGTGGCTATCTTGCCGATCGCGCGATCCTGCCGCAGACGCAGCTCCAATTCCGGCTTGGCTACGCGCCGCCGGATCGGTTCGGCTTGAAGGAATATCTTGGCGCCCAGGGCGTGCCGGTGGCCGACATGGTTGAGGCGGGATTGCTGGTCGGCGGCGACGACATTCCCGTGCCGTACGACCGCTTCCGCGACCGCGTGATGTTTCCGATCACCGATCTCCGTGGACGCGTCATTGCCTTCGGCGGCCGCGCGCTGCAGAAGGACGTGCCGGCGAAATACCTGAACTCGCCGGAGACGCCGCTCTTCCACAAGGGCGACAACCTCTACAACCTGCCGAGCGCTCGTCAGGCCGCGCATAACGGCGCGCCGATGATCGTGGTCGAGGGCTATGTCGACGTCATCGCGCTGGTGGCGGCCGGCTTTGCCGGCGCCGTGGCGCCGCTCGGCACCGCACTGACCGAGAGCCAGCTTTCGTTGATCTGGAAGATGGTGGACGAGCCGATCCTCTGCTTCGACGGCGACCGCGCCGGCCAGAAGGCAGCCTATCGTGCCGCGGACCTTGCTTTGCCGCATCTCAAGCCCGGCAAGAGTCTCCGCTTCGCGCTGCTGCCGGAGGGACAGGATCCCGACGACCTCGTCCGCTCCGGCGGCCGCGGCGCGGTCGAGGAGGTGCTCAAGGTCGCAAAACCTCTCGCCGAGGTGATCTGGTCGCGCGAGATCGAGGGCGGCAGCTTCAGCACCCCGGAGCGCCGCGCCGCGCTGGAGGCGCGGATCGGTCAGCTCACCGGCGGCATCGCCGACGAGGTGGTACGGCGCTACTACAAGCAGGATCTCAGCGACCGGCTGTACCGGGCGTTCGCGCCGGACGGTGGCCGGGGCTTTGGCCGCGGCTACGGTGCCGAATCAGGACGGCGGTTTGGCCCCCGCAGTCCCGGTTCCGGACAGCCGGGGCGGTTATCCACAGGGGGCGGCCGCCGCGGCGGCGCGCCATCCACAGGACCCGCGATGGCCCGCGGACCCTACCAGGCGGCGAGCCCCCAGCTCGCCATGAGCCCGATCATGCGCGGCCAGCGCTCGGCGATCTCGCGCCGGGAGGCGCTGATCCTGCAGTGCCTGATCAACCACCCCTGGATCCTGCACGACCACCTCGAGGAGGTCGCAGCCCTCGAACTGGCCCATCCCGAGGCGCACAAGCTCCGCGCCGCCATCATCGCGGCCTTCGCCCACGACCACCACCATTCGCCGGACCCGGACGAGCAGGCCGAGAAGATGCGGGCCGACCTGGAGAAGTCAGGCTTTTCCGAGCTTCTTCAACGGGTTGAGCGAGCGATCACGACCGCTGCGGTGTGGGCGGCGAAGCCCGGCGCGGCGCGCGATGACGTTCTTGCGACCTGGCACCAGCTCGTTGCCTTGCATCGGCAATGGCACTCCTTACTTAGGGAATTGAAGGATGCCGAGCTTGCCTTGGGCGAGGAGCCGAGCGAGCCGAACATGGGCTGGTTGAGGGACGTGAAGGCCAGGATGGCCGAGGTGGACGGCACCGAAGCGCTGATCGAAGGCTTCGGGGAACTGTCCGGTCGCACCAACCGCAACGTGTAGACCGGATGCCCGGCGCCCTGTCGCGAACTGAGCACATTTCGACCCGGTCCGCTTGCGCGGTCTCGGGTCCGCGCGAAAAGACTCGCCAAATCCATGGTTTGGCTGCAAAAACAGGGTTAATCGAAGTTTAAGAGGTCCGGGGCATTTTCTGCAGCAGATGGGTTGGTTTCGCTGTCGGACACCGCGCCTGCATGTCGGGCGCCGGATTCGATTGCAAAACCGGTATCGCTTTTGCAAGAAACGCGCGCCGGTCCGAAAACGGGACGACACCAGCGACAGACTTCAGGGGGTGGCGACGTTGAATGTGCGCCGCCCTTTCCGCGTCGAGAACAGTTTGAGTAGAGCAGGCGGGCGCCGCGATGCCAAGGGCGAAGATGCCACGGGCGGAGCGGGCGCGTTTCGGGAGCAATGAATGGCCACGAAGGCAAAGACGCTGCAGGTGAAGGACAAGGAAAAGGACGACAAGGCCGCGGACGCTCCTGAGAAGGACGCCGCCGATGCGCCTTCGCCGTTGCTCGACCTGTCGGACGCCGCCGTCAAGAAGATGATCAAGCAGGCCAAGAAGCGCGGCTTCGTGACCTTTGATCAGCTCAACGAGGTCCTGCCTTCCGACACCACCTCGCCGGAACAGATCGAAGACATCATGTCGATGCTATCAGACATGGGCATCAACGTGACCGAGGCCGAGGAGGCCGACGAGTCCGACGAGAAGGACGACGGCGAGGACGAGACCGACAACGAGCTCGTCGAGATCACCCAGAAGGCCGTCACCGAGGTCAAGAAGTCGGAGCCCGGCGAGCGCACCGATGATCCCGTGCGCATGTATCTGCGCGAGATGGGCACCGTCGAGCTCTTGTCGCGCGAGGGCGAGATCGCGATCGCCAAGCGCATTGAGGCCGGCCGCGAGGCGATGATCGCAGGGCTCTGCGAGAGCCCGCTGACCTTCCAGGCCATCATCATCTGGCGCGACGAGCTCAACGAAGGCAAGATCTTCCTTCGCGACATCATCGATCTCGAAGCCACTTATGCCGGCCCGGAAGCCAAGGGCGGTATGAATCCGCAGATCGCCGCGCCCGTGAATGGCGAGGGCGCTCCGGCCGAGGGCGGCGACGTCCAGGCCGCGGTCGCGCCGCCGGCCGCGCCGCAGCAGCCGACTCCGTTCCGGGCCGCACCGAACGGCGCGCCCGCCGAGGAGAAGGATCCCGGCGAGGCGGCGGCCGAAGCCGACATGGACGACGACGAGTTCGAGAACCAGATGTCGCTCGCCGCCATCGAGGCCGAGCTGAAGCCGAAGGTCGTGGAGACCTTCGACAAGATCGCGTCCGAGTACAAGAAGCTGCGCCGCCTGCAGGAGCAGGACATCGCCAACCAGCTCCAGAGCGAGTCGCTGTCGCCGTCGCAGGAGCGCAAGTACAAGAAGCTCAAGGACGAGATCATCGTCGAGGTGAAGTCGCTGCGCCTCAACCAGGCCCGCATCGACAGCCTCGTCGAGCAGCTCTACGACATCAACAAGAAGCTGGTCTCGTTCGAGAGCCGGCTGATGCGGCTTGCCGATTCCCACGGCGTCGCGCGCGAAGACTTCCTGCGCAACTACCAGGGCTCCGAGCTCGATCCGCGCTGGCTCAACCGCGTCTCCAAGCTCTCCGCAAAAGGCTGGAAGAACTTCGTCCATTACGAGAAGGACCGCATCAAGGACCTGCGCCAGGAGGTGCAGGCGATGGCCGCGCTCACCGGTCTCGAGATCGGCGAATTCCGCAAGATCGTGCATTCGGTGCAGAAGGGCGAGCGCGAGGCCCGTCAGGCCAAGAAGGAGATGGTGGAAGCCAACCTCCGTCTCGTGATTTCGATCGCCAAGAAGTACACCAACCGCGGCCTGCAGTTCCTCGACCTGATCCAGGAAGGCAACATCGGCCTGATGAAGGCGGTCGACAAGTTCGAGTACCGCCGCGGCTACAAGTTCTCGACCTACGCCACCTGGTGGATCCGGCAGGCGATCACCCGCTCGATCGCCGACCAGGCCCGCACCATCCGCATCCCCGTGCACATGATCGAGACGATCAACAAGATCGTCCGCACCTCGCGCCAGATGCTGAACGAGATCGGCCGCGAGCCGACCCCGGAGGAGCTCGCCGAGAAGCTCGGCATGCCCCTGGAGAAGGTGCGCAAGGTCCTCAAGATCGCCAAGGAGCCGCTCTCGCTTGAAACCCCCGTCGGCGACGAGGAGGATAGCCACCTCGGCGACTTCATCGAGGACAAGAACGCCATCCTGCCGATCGACGCCGCCATCCAGTCGAACCTGCGCGAAACCACCACCCGCGTGCTCGCCTCGCTCACCCCCCGCGAAGAGCGCGTGCTGCGCATGCGCTTCGGCATCGGCATGAACACCGACCACACGCTGGAAGAGGTCGGCCAGCAGTTCTCGGTGACGAGAGAGCGTATCCGCCAGATCGAGGCCAAGGCGCTGCGTAAGTTGAAGCATCCGTCGAGGTCAAGGAAGCTGCGGTCGTTCCTGGACAACTAATCACTGCATCAGTCGTCATTGCCGGGCTTGACCCGGCAATCCATCAAGGGACAACGGCGGACCGAGAGGTTCGCCGTTTTAGTTTGTGATCCATGTAAGCCAGGCAATTTGTCGACGTGACCTAACGCGCACGCCTGGCGCTCCAACGGCGCTCGAACTCTTCCTTCGAAATCTCTTCCGCCACGAATTGAGGATCCTGCCCGATCTCGTCGATGGGAGGAACAGCTATCTTCCCGAGCCGCGTCCGATCTGTCGCCTCGGTCGCGGTTGCGAAGCCGATGCTGCCGTCCCGAAAGATCTCCAGCTTTCGCGTCTCGAAGCGCTCGCCGTCGAGTTCGCTCCAGCGTTTTGCAAACCCTGGCGGCGACAGTGATGCGTAGGGTGGGCAAAGGCACGTGCACGGTGTCGAGATTGGCGACGGTGTCGTGCGCCGTGCCTACCGCGGCAGGCGGCCAATTGTGGGCACGCGCCGCCTTCGGCGGCGCTTCGCCCACCGTACGCATTAAGTTGGTACTCTGACGGCGATGGACGTGACGCGCTGCGGAAGGACCAATGACGGCATTCACCCAGCAAATTCCCGCAGAAAACATGGTTAATGAATTGTTTACGCTTGTCATCGAAGGTTCGGCGGGCGACCGAATGACGCCTGCATTCCGGCACTCTGCCCCGTCGTGACAGAACTTGGCGATGGCGGCTGATCCCTGGACGTTTTCAGCATGCAGCCAGCCTTGCGGAAAGGCGATGAGATCGCCGACCTGTTCGCCCGGGCGAGTGCGTTTCACCGCTCCGGCGATCTGGCCAAGGCTCAGGCCGGCTACAAGAAAATCCTCAAGAAGCGGCCGAACCATTTCGGCGCGCTTTATATGCTTGGACTGTCCGAGCACCAGAGCAACAATTCGGAGTCGGCGGAGCGCCTTCTGAAGCGGGCGCTGCTGGTCGACCCGCAAAACGTTGCGGCAAGGTATGCGCGGGCGGTCGTCCTGTCCGCGCTCCAGCGCGGCGACGAAGCGCTGACCTGCTTCGACGATCTCCTGGCCTTGAAACCGGATTTCTTCGAGGCGCAGCTGGAACGCGGCAAGCTGTTGTCGCGCCTCCAGCGCTTCGCGGAGGCGGTCGTCAGTTTCGACAACGCCCTCCGGATCAATCCGCAGCACCTCGACGTGTTGATGAACAAGGGCGAAGCGCTGCACTATCTCGGCCGGTTCGCCGATGCGATCGCATGCTACGACCAGCTTCTCGCGGCGAAACCCACGCATCTGGCCGCCATCATCAATCGAGGCTGCGCGTTCAAGGATCTGCGTCGATCCGATGAGGCGATCGCCGAATTCAACCGGGCGCTGGCCCTTGCGCCCGACGACACCACGGCGCTGATCAATCGCGGCGAGACGTTCCTCCAGCTCAAGCGTAACGACGACGCGCTCGCTGATTTCGACCGGGTGATCGCGCTCGATCCGCAATTCACCCTGGGCTGGCTCGGCCGCGCCAACGTCCTGATGCTCAACAAGCGGGTGAGCGAGGCGCTGGAGGCCTGCCAGCGCGCCGTTACGATCGAGCCGAACTCCGCGAAAGCGCTGAGCCAGATCGGTCAATGTCATGCGCTGATGGGCGATGCAGAGGCGGCTGTCGCACTTTTCGATCGGGCGCTCGCGATCGACCCGGCCGACGAAGTCGCACTGGCGAACCGCATCTTCTCGTTGGATTTCTGCGATGTCGGCTATGCGGAGCACCAGGCCGTCCGATCGGAGTGGTGGCGCCGGATCGGATCCAGGATCGCAGAGAGGCATCCGCCTGATCATACCAATGATCTTGACCCTCACCGACGGATCGTCGTGGGATATGTGTCGGGCGACTTCAAGGAGCATTCCGCCGCCCGCACGATCCGGCCCGTGCTGCAGAACCACGACAAATCGCAGGTCGGGGTGATCTGCTATTCGAACTCACCGGTCCAGGACGAGATCACCGAGACGTTCCGGGCGGCTGCTGATCGATGGCACGACGTGATGCAATGGTCCGACGATCAGCTCACGGATGCCATCCGGTCCGACCGGGTCGACATTCTCGTCGACCTGTCCGGACACTCCCGCGGCAATCGGCTGGCCACCTTCGCGCGCAAGCCGGCCCCCATCCAGGTCACCGCCTGGGGCCACGCGACCGGCACCGGTCTGGCGACGATGGACTACCTGTTCGGCGATCCCGTCATGGCGCCGCTCGAGGTGCGTCACCTGTTCACCGAGCAGATCTATGATCTGCCATGCCTGATCATCATCGAGCCGCCTCCGGCGGGGCTGCGCAGCCTCGAGGCGCCCGTGACGTCCAATGGCCATGTGACTTACGGCGCGTTCACCCGGGCGAACCGCTTATCGAGCGCCGTCCTCGACGTCTGGGCCCGCATCCTGCGCGCCGATGTAAGCGCCCGGCTGCTCGTCAAGGACTATCTGCTTGGCGATGCTGCGATCCAGGCCCGGCTGCTGGCTGACTTCGCCGCGCGCGGCATCGCGCCGGATCGCATCGACCTGATGGGGCCGACCTCTCGCGACGAGCATCTGGCCGCCCACCGGCTCATCGACATCTGGCTCGATCCATTTCCCAATGGCGGCGGCGTCTCGGCCTGGGAAGCCCTGCACATGGGCTTGCCGGTCGTGTCGAAGCTCGGCAACGGGATGTGCAGCCGCGCCGGCGGCGCGATCCTGACGGCGATCGGCATGGCCGACTGGGTCGCCACGACCGATGATGAGTATGTGGACATCGCTTTGCGGTCGACGCCGGACCGGCTCAGGATGATCCGTCACCAGCTTCCCGACCTCATCGCCGCACGTTGTGGTCCGGCCATCTACACCAGGGCCGTCGAAGCGGCCTATCGCGAGATGTGGCAGACCTATTGCCGCGGTCGACAGACCTAACAAGAAACAGTCATCGAGAAGCGGGAAGCCAAACGATCGTGCCGCAGGCGCAGCGGCGGTGACTGCGCCCTCGCCCCTTGTGGGAGAGGGCATGTAGGACAGTGCAACGACCTCGGTCGGGTGAGGGGTCTATCTCCCCGAGTTGCGCTCGCGGACAGAACCCCTCACCCAACCGAGCCCGCGGCTCCGCCAGCGCTGCCCTCTCCCACACGGGGCGAGGGCACTGCATCGCGCGGCGGTGGGGAGGTTGCAGGAAGGTTTGGAAGGTGGCGTCGAGGTGACGGGGGCCGACAAGGCCTCTTGTCCGCAGATGTCCGTGCCCTTGCCGCAAGAGGCTGAACTTTGCGCAGACGGCGTTGGGCGATCGACTGCTAGGGATTGGCGTCTCACCGGACGCGAACTCCCATGCACGACAACGAGGTTTCATCGGCCGCAGCGCAGTCCAGTGCCGCCGCCATCTGGCCGCCCCTGCGCCGCTTCATCGCCGCGGAGGCCCGCCTCGCGGCGCGTGCGGCCGAAACGCCGTGGACTGCCTTCCTCTATGAACTAAGTCGCTTCGGCGTGAAGCAGGGCTGGGCCTGCCTGTTCGGCGGCATCGCGCTGGCATTGATGCTTGTGACATGGCGGTTCTATCCGGCCGATGCGCCGCTGGCCCGGTACGACTTTCTCTTCCTCTGCATGCTCGCCGTCCAGGCCGCGCTACTCGCGGCAAAACTCGAGACCTTCGAGGAGGCCAAGGTCATCCTGGTCTATCACCTTGTCGGGACAGCGATGGAGCTGTTCAAGACCGCGACCGGCTCGTGGATCTATCCCGAGCCGAGCCTGATCCGCCTGGGTGGCGTGCCGCTGTTCTCCGGCTTCATGTATTCCTGCATCGGCAGCTATCTCTGCCGCGTCTGGCGGCTGTTCGATTTCCGCTTCACCGGCCATCCGTCGCGGCGCTGGCTGGTCGGGCTGAGCGCTGCGATCTATCTCAACTTCTTCACCGACCATTACAGGCTCGATCTGAGGCTCGTGCTGTTCGGCTGGGCCGCGCTGCTGTTCGCGCCGGCGACCGTCCACTTCAAGGTCTGGCGCGTGCACCGCTCGATGCCGCTGCTGCTCGGGCTGATCCTGGTGTCGCTGTTCATCTGGCTGTCGGAGAATATCGGCACGCTGTCGCGCACCTGGATCTATCCGGCGCAGGCCCAAGGCTGGGCCATGGTGTCGGTCACCAAGCTCGGCTCGTGGTTCCTGCTGCTGATCATCAGCTACACGCTGGTCAGCCTGATCAATCGGCCGCAGGAGATGGACACCCGGGAAAGCGTGCTGTTGCCGGAGCGACAGAAGCAAGCCGCATAGCGCCCTGCCGTAGGGTGGGCAAAGGCGCCTGCACGGTGTTGGGGCTGGCGCAGGTATCGCGTGCCGTGCCCACCGCGTTTCGCGGCAGGCACCTGATGGTGGGCACGCGCTGCGCGCTTTGCCCACCCTACGGCAGCGGGGCTTTCGCTACTTCTTCTTCGCGCCGACCCTCTCCAGCGACTTGATCGCCAGCGGCGGGCGGCCGGACTTTTCGGCGATGTCGCGGTCCTGCTCCATGATGAAGCCGCGGGCCGGCTCGTCGCCGTCGAGGCCGCCGAGCAGCTCGGCCGGCACCCGCCGGTTGGAGCGCTGCGAGCCGTCCTCATAGGTGACGTTGAAGAAGGCGAATTCGCCTTTGGGGTTGGTGCCGGGTTTCTTTGCCATGGTCGGCGGTCTACGGCGGCGGGGCCGGTCCGGTCAATGCAGGAAAATGCTTATCCGCTGCCCGAATTTGACTTTTCCGTCATATGATTTTCGTGGAATCGGAGGAGTGGCCGGGCACGGCCGCGGCCTCTCGAAAACTCCTCGAATTTGCCGGATGACAATGCGTTCATCGCGGCCCCGAACCCGCGGCGAATTCCCGACATGTCGATGCCCCAACTCACCGTCTGGTACAACACGCGCTGCCCGGTCTGCGACGCCGGCATCGACTGGCAGCGCAACAAGCTGCTGGCGCTGGTCAGGTCGGGGCGGGTCGCGTTCAGGGACATCAATGAAGAGCCGGAGGCGCTCGCCGCATTCGGCGCCGATGTCGACGCCGTCCGCCGCCGCCTGCACGCGACCGACGAGGAGGGGCAGTTGATCACCGGCGCCGACGTCGCGCTCTTGCTGTGGGCGCTGACGCCCGGCGAGGGCTGGCTCGCCAAGCTGTTCGGCAACCGTCTGGTGCGGCCACTGACGCGGTTCGGCTACGACCGGTTCGCCGATGTGCTGTTCGCCTGGAACAGGCGGAAGGGGCACTGGTGAGGGCGGCGATTGGACGCAGCGTGTCGCGCCGGCTTCAGTTTAACCTCTCCCCGCAAGCGGGGCGAGGGAGCACACTGCCGATGCGGCGCCCGTTCGCGTCCTAACCGCGCCGCGCCTTCACCCGCGCATGCACCCTTGTGCCGCCGCGCGGCTCGTCGTCATCGTCGCCGCGGCCGAGCGCCATGATCGCGGTGCCCATCGCGGTCGAGCCGAAGGTGACGAAGAACGAGCCGAGCAGCAGGCCGATGGCGACGCCGGGCGAGCGATCGGAGAAGATCAGGTGGCGCAGGCCGAAAGGGTCGAGCGCCAGCAGGCCGCCGACCAGCACCACGGCCATGCCGAGGCCGAGCGCGAGGTTGATCGCGAGCAGGCGGAACAGGGGGATCTGAAGCAGTCTGCGTCGTCGCTGGCCTGGCGGCATCGGCGATCTCCCGCGGATCGTGAACGACCTCGACATGGTAGCACCGGCCGCAACGGGCTCAAGGCCGAAGCCGTCCGGCAGGGACATGGCTGACGCGCCATCGCGGCGCGCCGTTTCTGGACGATGGCGCGCCGGGCAGGCCGCGCGCCGATGACCTCACGCCGCCTCGCCCTCGGCCACGCCATGCTGCTTGGCGATCACGCTCTGCCAGACGCTGGCGATCGCGCGCTGGGTCTCCGGCGCGATCAGGCAATGGCCCTCGGGATCGAAGCCGCAGAACCGCACAGACGGATCGTGCCTCGTCTCGATCAGCGCCTTGTTGATCATGTCCAGCGAGGCCATCACCTGGCCGATGTTCTGCAGCCGCGTATGATGCAGGATGTCGATCAGGCGGAACATCATCACCGGCGGCTGGCCGAGTGCGATGCCCGGGCGGCCGAACTCGAAGAACACGTTCACGGCCGGCAGCACGCCCTGGATCTGCGCCAGGATCTTGGCCGCATCGTCGGCCGAGCAGGCCACGAGGTGCGCGCCCGGCTCCGGCAGGGCGGGCGGTGCCGAGGGGGCCTCCGGCCCGAGCCCGAGTCCCGACAGCACCTGGTGCTCGATCCAGCGCCGCACCTCCGGTGGCGCCGAGCGGATCTGGTCGGCGGTCAACGTAATCCCGATCATGGCGTCGTCTCCAGTTTGGCCGCGGAGCTTAGGGAGCCACGATGGCACTGTCTTGACGAGGATCAAGCGGGTCGCGCGCCGTCTCAGGGCGCCACCAGCTCGACGCGCCGGTTGAGCGCGCGGCCTGCATCGGTCGCGTTGCTGCCAACCGGAGCGAGCAGGCCGACGCCCGCGGTGCGCAGCCGCGCCGGCGCGATGCGATAGCTCCGCGCCAGCTCGGCGGCGACCGCCTCGGCGCGCCGCCGCGACAGATCGAGATTGTAGTCGTAGCTGCCCTGATTGTCGGTGTGGCCGACGATGAAGACGCTGAGCTGCGGCTGGCCGGCGAGCAGCTGCGCGATCTGCTCCAGCGTCGGCCGGCTCTCCGGCTTCATCGTCGCCTTGTCGGTATCGAAATAGATGCCGTAGAGCGCGATGTGGCCCTTGTCGCCGAGGCCCTTCGCCATCTCGGCGGCGCTCACCATCTTGTTCTCCATCGCGCCGAGCTCGGCAATGGTGAGCTGGGCGTAGATCTGCTGGTTGTTCTGGCTGACCAGCACGCTGGCATAGGTCTCGAGTCCGCCTGCCGCCTTGTGGCCGGCGACATAGCGATAATCGAAGCCGTCGACCCACATCTGCGGCACCGGCAGCGCGTCGATCGCTTCGGTGAACGGGATGGCGCCGCAGCCATCGGTATCGCAGGCGAGGAGCGGCTCGAAGCCGGCCTTGGCGAGCTGGTTCTCGAAATTGCGCGACACTTCAAGGATCGAGGGACCGGGCGCGGTGCGATAGGCGATTCTGACGATGCGGCCTTCCGGGCGCCGCTCGTCGGTCGCCTTGCCATCCTTGAACGGCGCCGCCTGCATGCGCGCCGCATCGAAATCCTTGGCGACATAGCCGGTGATCACGCTGCCGGCGAAACGGCCGATGCCTGGATAATCCCTGGCTCCCGCGATGTCGCCGGGCTGGGCGGCTGCAGGCGCCAGCGTGTGACAGAGCAGAGCCGCGAACAGCGCGAGCTGCGTCAGTGCGCCGAGTCGGAACGTCATTCTCATGGGGGACCTCTCCAGGCAAAGGGCAGGCAAAGCGGGCTAACGCGTGTGGCGTGCAGAGGGCGCTCGATCAGCGCGCGCAAGGAATGCGACCGCGACGAAGACGCGCCTTGCATATGTGGCGGGGAGGCCGCGTTGCGTTCAAAGGAGCCGAAGACGCAATGCAGATCGGGGGCGATCCCTGCCGGCTGGCCTGCCGCCGCCAAATCGGGCATGGTGACCGCGCTTGGCGCCGCCTGTCCTCATCACGCTCTCATGCAGGGACCTTTCTTCTCATGCTCGTTGTCCGATCCCTCGTAGTTGTTGCGATCCTCTCATTTGCCTCTCCTGCCCTGGCCGCGCGCTGCGGCGGCGACTTCAATACCTTCATCGCAAACCTCTCGGCGGAGGCGCAGGGCGCTGGCGTCTCGGGCGGCACGATCAGCCAGGCACTGTCGGGCGTGACGCTCGATCCGGCCGTGCTCGCCTTCGACCGCCGCCAGCGCTACACCTTCAACAAGAGCTTCGAGCAGTACGTCTTGACCCGGGTCGGCGCGGGCCGCATCAATGGCGGGCGCGCGATGCTGCAGCGGCACGCGGCGCTGTTGTCGCGCATCGAGCAGCAATATGGCGTGCCGCGCCAGATCCTGGTCGCGATCTGGGGGTTGGAGACCGATTTCGGCAAGGGCGACATGGGCAAGCTGCCGGTGATCCGCACCTTGGCGACGCTCGCGCATGATTGCCGCCGCACCGAATTGTTCCAGGGCGAGCTGCTGGCGGCGCTGAAGATCGTCCAGCGCGGCGATCTCACTCTGCGCGATCTCGTCGGCGCCTTCGCCGGCGAGATCGGCCAGACCCAGTTCCTGCCGTCGTCCTACATCAAATACGGCGTCGACTTCGACGGCGACGGCCGCGTCGACCTGCGCCACTCGACCGCCGACGTGCTGGCCTCGACCGCCAACCTGCTGCACAGCAACGGCTTCAAGATGGGCGCGCCCTACGACGAGGGCTCGGCGAATTTCGAAGCCATGCGCGAGTGGAACAGGGCGGTGATCTACCGCAAGACCATCGGCTACTACGCCGATCAGTTGATCGGGCGGTAGCGCGTTTCGTCGCGCGCGGCGTGCGCTCAGGCCGCGCAGGCGCGGCGCGCGGCGGGGAGGCTTCAGAGGAGACGGGTCATGTCGCAGTTGTCGCCACGACCGTTCGCCGCGTTCGATGCCCAGGTCCAGCGCCAGAGCCAGAGCGGGCTGCGCGCCGCGATCACCTCGGCGTATCGCCGCGCCGAGCCGGAATGCATCGCGCCGCTGCTCGATCTCGCCGCGCTCCCGGAGGAAGGGTCGGCGCGGGCTGCCGGTCTGGCGCGGGATCTCGTGCTGCGTCTGCGCGGCAAGGCGCAATCCGGCGGCGTCGAGGGACTGATCCACGAATATTCGCTGTCGAGCCAGGAGGGCGTGGCGCTGATGTGCCTGGCCGAGGCGCTGCTGCGGATCCCGGACACGGCGACGCGCGATGCGCTGATCCGCGACAAGATCGCGACCGGCGATTGGCGCGCCCATATCGGGCACAGCCCGTCGCTGCTGGTGAACGCCGCGACCTGGGGCCTCATCGTCACCGGCACGCTGACGGCCGCCGCGAGCGAGGACAGCCTGGCGTCGGCATTGACGCGGCTCATTGCCCGCGGCGGCGAGCCGATCATCCGCAGGGGCGTGACGCTCGCCATGCGCCTGCTGGGCGAGCAGTTCGTGGCAGGGCAAACCATCGATGAGGCGCTGTCGAACGGCCGGCGGTGGGAAGCGCAGGGCTTCCGCTATTCCTACGATATGCTGGGCGAGGCGGCGACGACGGCGGGCGACGCCGCGCGCTATTTCGCCGCCTATGAGATGGCGATCCACGCGATCGGGAGGCATGCGGCCGGCGCCGGCATCTACGACGGGCCAGGCATCTCGATCAAGCTCTCGGCGCTGCATCCGCGTTACCTCAGCATCAAGCGCGACCGCGTCATGAGCGAGCTGCTGCCGCGACTGAAGCAACTGGTCGTGCTGGCGCAGCGCTACGACATCGGCCTCAACATCGACGCCGAGGAAGCCGATCGTCTGGATTTGACGCTCGATCTGCTCGAGGCGCTCTGCATCGATCCGGACCTCGCCAGCTGGAACGGCATCGGCTTCGTCATCCAGGCCTATCAGAAGCGCTGCGCCTTTGTGGTTGATTGGCTCATCGACCTCGCACGGCGCACGCGGCGCCGGCTGATGGTGCGCCTCGTCAAGGGCGCCTATTGGGACAGCGAGATCAAGCGCGCCCAGGTCGATGGTCTCCAGGACTTTCCGGTCTTCACGCGCAAGCACCATACCGACGTGTCGTACCTCGCCTGCGCCCGCAAACTGCTGGCCGCGCCCGACGCCGTGTTCCCGCAGTTCGCGACGCATAATGCGCGCACGCTGGCATCGATCGTGGAGATGGCCGGTCCCAATTACGAGCGCGGCCAGTATGAATTCCAGTGCCTGCACGGCATGGGCGAGCCGCTCTACGAGGAGGTTGTCGGACCCGCACGGCTCGGACGCCCGTGCCGCATCTACGCGCCGGCCGGCTCGCATGAGACGCTGCTGGCCTACCTCGTGCGCCGGCTGCTGGAGAACGGCGCCAACACCTCCTTCGTCAATCGCATCGCCGATCCCGCCGTCTCCGTCGACGATCTGATCGCGGACCCCGTCGCCATCGTTCGCGCGTCGGAACGCACCGGTGCCCCGCACGACAAGATCAGGCGTCCGCCTGCGCTGTTCGGCCCGGGCCGCGTGAACTCGGCCGGATTCGACCTTTCCGATCAGCGCGCGCTGGCGCGTCTCGGCGAAGGCCTGGTCACGAGCGCGAGCCTCGATTGGAAGGCTGTGCCGACCGGAGCGACGGGCAGCGAAGGTGCGCGCCTCATTCGCAATCCCGCCGATCGCCGTGACGTCGTCGGCGCGGCCAGGGATGCCGCGCCTGCCGAGATCGAGGCCGCACTGTCGCGTGCGGCGAACGCCGCGCCGGCCTGGGCCGCGACCAGCCCGCGCGTGCGCGCCGCATGCCTGCGTGCTGCGGCCGAAACGATGGAGGCGCGTCGCCTCGTCCTCATCGGCTTGATCGTCCGCGAGGCCGGCAAGACCTTTGCGAACGCCGTCGGCGAGGTGCGCGAAGCCGTCGATTTCCTGCGCTATTATGCCAGCGAGATCGAAGCGCTGCCCGACGGCGACATTCCCAGGCCGCTGGGTCCCGTGGTCTGCATCAGCCCGTGGAATTTTCCGCTCGCGATCTTCACCGGCCAGATCGCAGCCGCACTCGCGGCCGGCAATCCGGTGCTGGCGAAACCTGCCGAGGAGACGCCGCTGATCGCCGCCGAGGCGGTTCGCATCATCCATGAGGCCGGCGTTCCAGCGGATGTCCTGCAATTGCTGCCCGGCGATGGCCGCGTCGGCGCCGCGCTGGTCGGCGATCACAGCGTGCAGGGCGTGATGTTCACGGGATCGACCGACGTCGCGCGGCTGATCCAGAAACAGCTTGCCGAGCGCCTCACCGTCCATGGACAGCCCGTGCCGCTGATCGCCGAGACCGGCGGCCAGAACGCGCTGATCGTGGATTCCTCGGCGCTCGCCGAGCAGGTTGTCGGCGATATCATCGCTTCCGCCTTCGACTCCGCTGGCCAGCGCTGTTCGGCGCTGCGCATCCTCTGCCTGCAGGCGGACGTCGCCGACCGCATCCTGTCGATGCTGCGCGGCGCGCTGCGCGAGCTCGAGCTCGGCAATCCCGCGTCGTTGTCGGTCGATGTCGGCCCGGTCATCAGCGGCGAGGCCCGCGACACGCTCGATGCGCATGTCGCCACGATGCAGGCGCGCGGCCATGCCGTGGAGCGGCTGCCGCTGCCGCCGCAGGCTGCGCATGGCACGTTCGTCGCGCCGACCATCATCGAAATCAGCAACATCTTCGATGTCGAGCGCGAGGTGTTCGGCCCCGTCCTCCACGTCCTGCGCTATCGCCGCGAGCAGCTCGCTGACCTCGTCGACGCGATCAACCTGACCGGCTATGGCCTGACCTTCGGCATCCACTCGCGGATCACGGAGACAATTGCGCGCGCGTCGAGCCGCAGCGCCGCCGGCAACATCTATGTCAACCGCAACGTCATCGGCGCCGTCGTCGGCGTGCAGCCGTTCGGCGGCTCCGGCCTGTCGGGGACCGGGCCGAAGGCCGGCGGGCCGCTGTATCTGCGCCGGCTGTTCGCGATGCCGCCGCGCCAGCGGCTCATGGCGTCGCAGTCTGACGCGGTCTTGCGCTCTTACCTCGACGGGTTGCGGGCCAGCGGACATGCCGCGGCGGCGCTGGCGTGCGAGGCGCATGGGCCCCAGGTGCTGGCCGGGCTCGAGATCGAGTTGCCAGGACCCGTTGGCGAACAGAACATCTATCGCATCACCGCGCGCGGCGTCGTCGCTGCACTGGCGAGAAGCGAGCAGGCGTTGCTGGTCCAGATCGGCGTCATTCTGATGACCGGCAACGACGCGTTCGTCGAACGCGCGAATCCCGCTGCTGCCGTGTTGGGACCGCTCACCAGCCGGCTGCGCGGCCGCCTGCGGATCGTCGACAGCTGGCGGGCTCTCGGCGATCTGCAGGCCGTGCTTTCCGACGGCGAGGCGGATGAATTGATCGCGCTCGGCCGCGACCTCGCCGCGCGCCCCGGACCGATCGTCCCGCTCGTCACGCCGCGCGCCAGCGACGGCTGCTACGATCTCGACCGGCTGGTCACTGAGGTCAGTCTCTCCACCAACACCGCGGCCGCCGGCGGCAATGCCAGCCTGATGTCGATCGGCTGAGAAGACAGCTATTCCGTCCCGGGCTGGCTCGAGGCCGCAGGACAGGATAGGGGAGAATACTGTCATCGTCGGCTCGCTCCGCCCGCTGACGCACGCTTCGCTCCGATCGAGGACACCTTGATGTCGACCATCCTGTTCAAGAATGCCGCTCTGCTCGACCCGCTGCAGCCGGAGCTGCGCGAAGGCCATCACGTGCTGGTCGAGGACCATCTGATCAAGGATGTGTCGGACAAGCCGCTGCAGACCAGCGTCGACCAGACCATCGATCTCCAAGGCAAGACGCTGATGCCGGGGCTCATCGACCTGCACGTCCATGCGATCGCGGTCGAGCTCAATCTTGCCCAGCAAGTGCAGATGCCGAACGTGCTGGTGACCCTGCGCTCGGCGCTGCTGCTCAAGGGCATGCTGCGGCGGGGCTTCACGACGGTGCGTGACGCCGGCGGCGCCGGCTATCCGCTGAAGCAGGCCGTCGACACCGGCCTCACCGAGGGCCCGCGGCTGTTCGTCTCCGGCCGTGCGCTCAGCCAGACCGGCGGCCATGGCGACATGCGGGCGCGGACGGATTTCCTCTCCGACAACGCGCCTTGTCCGTGCTGCGTGCGCGTCGGCGCGCTGGCCCGCGTGGCCGACGGCGTCGATGCCGTGCGCAAGGCGGTGCGCGAGGAGCTCCAGATGGGCGCCGACCAGATCAAGATCATGGCGTCCGGCGGCGTGGCCTCGCCGACCGATCCGGTCGGCGCGTTCGGCTATTCCGAGGACGAGATCCGCGCCATCGTCGCCGAGGCCCGCGCGCGGCAGACCTACGTCCTGGCGCATGCCTACACGGCGGAGGCCATCGCCCGCGCGGTCCATTGCGGTGTGCGCACCATCGAGCACGGCAATCTCGTCGACCTTCCGACGGCGCGGCTGATGGCAGAGAAGGGTGTCTATGTCATCCCGACGCTCGTCACCTATGAGGCGCTCGCCAATGAAGGCGCGCAATATGGCCTGCCGCCGGAGAGCGTCGCCAAGATCGCGGATGTGCGCGATGCCGGCCTGCGCTCGCTCGGCATCTATCGCGAAGCCGGCGTCAAGATGGGCTTCGGCAGCGACCTCCTCGGGCCGTCGCAGCGCCTGCAGAGCGATGAATTCAGGATCCGCGCCGAGATCCTCGGTGCCCGTGAGGTCATCGCCAGCGCGACCGTGATCGGCGCCGAGGTGCTGGGCATGCAGGGCAGGCTCGGCCGGATTCTGCCGGGCGCATTTGCCGACCTGCTCGTGGTCGAGGGCAATCCGCTGCGCGATGTCTCGTGCCTGCTCGGCCAGGGCGATCACATTCCGCTGGTGATGAAGGCCGGCAAGGTGCACATCGACCGGCTGAACGCCTGAGGCAACTCGGCGCCGAAATCCACCGGGCCAACGGTCGACAGTCCCAGCGTTTGTGCGCGCTGTCATGGGGGACGTCCATCGTCTCTCCGCCGCCTCGACGCTGCGGGCGCCGACATCTGCGATGAGTGCTTCTTGGAACGCAGTCATTCGGCCTCGCGGCGCTCCCTGCGTCCGAGTTGTGCGGGTCGTTTCGCCCTCATCGACGAAGAGGGCGCAGGGAATGCCGGGAGCTGGCCGCCCCCATGGCCCGCCTGCGAAAAAAATGCAGGCGGCAGGTACCACAGGTTCAGCCGAGACATCCCGGCATTCCCCGCGCGATGGTTGGGCGGCTTATACGTCCTCTCCCCGGGGACCGGCTGTCTTGCCCCCGTCACGAACGGATCATCGTCACCGTCCGCTTGGCCTCAGCACCGGGAGGGCAGGACCCTACGATTTCGCCGGCGCATCGGGCTCGTTCGTCCGCACGATTGCTCGCGCTGCGATCCGATGCACCCACCGCATCCCGCACCCACGTCTCGTGACGATCGCGAAGCGCCCCTCATGGCGGGACGGGATGCGGGTAGTCAATCATGTTTTTCTGAAAAACGAAAGTGGAATATTTTTCGTGGGAGGACTGGACAAGGGTGATGTGCTTGAGGCGGTGAGCAAAATTAGCTTCTGGGCGCATCGCATCGGAGGTGTTGTTGTCAGTCGTGCGCGCCCGGCTCCGGGCCCGCGCGAGTCTCGAGAAGCATATCCGCTCAAGCCCAGCAGGCCGACGTCTTTGGCGGCGGCCGGAAGGTCCGAGAAGGGCGAATTGCGGACATCATGGGGGCAGTCCGCGGCCTCCGTACTGCCCCTCAACCAGTTCCGGACGCTGACGATCTATTGCTTTGTTCCAACTAAGATATAGAGAACGTTTTGCTGAAAATACGGGCTCATAGTTGCGTTTTGGTTGGCAGCGACGAGGAGTCGCTTGGGATCAAGAGCAGCAGATGCAAGGGCTCTCGTTATCCCTTCAATTGTAGGATCGTGCGAGCTAATAGTCGTGCCCTCAAATGTCGCCACGAACAACCCCTTGTCGCCCATTGTCCAATTTCGAAAACGCTCCGCATGCCATCCGGCCTTGACTAGAGCGTCGAAAATATCGTCGGCGAAGTCATTTCCTTCAGCGTCTAACAATCTGGAAACGACCGCGATTGTGGGAGGGCTCGGAACATTTACCAATACAGAAACAATAGCATCCCGCTGTTGGCTAGAGAGCCGTCTAGGCGCCAGCTTTGCCTCAAGTTTGACGCGCTCCAAACGCTCCAATTCCGCTGTGGAGATCGCTTCGGCTGCGCGCGCATTGGAATCCGAAACCCGTTTTTCTGTATTGAGCTTGAAAACCTCTAGTGCCTTCTCGGCACTTTCAGCCTCCCTCTTGTGTGAAACTATAGACCCGGTCGTTGCAATACCAACTGCTGCCGCGGCTAACGCCGCAAATATCACCGAAATAATTAGCCAAAAATCCCACCATTCGCCGTTGTGGCCAAGAAACACAGTCGAAGTCGCAGCGCTGGCGCTATCAATCGTTTCTGTCATCGGGGGACTCTTGGGATAGCAGTAGGAACATTCGGGCTTTGAGGATACGAATTCCATCGCACTCCGCCGCAGGTGGGCGGATCATGATCCGCCCTACGACCTGCTTAGGATGTACATCCTCCATGTCTAAACGTAAAATAGGCAAGGCGTCTGACGGAGCAACACACGGAGCAACACAATGCCCAACGTCAAGGTAGGAATGCCGACTGTCGAGGCGAGCGCACAAGATGGAACAGTACAGTATTGGGTCGTCGCTGCCGCCCATGATCAAGCTGTCGCTTATCGTACAAGAACTCCTGCCCGTTGGATTCACTGCACGACTATCCTCCAGGCGGTTTGCTCTAGGTCCAAAGCTGGAAGGCATGCGGCCGCGAGAGGCTCGGAAAATCGAGCAATGACCGCGTGGAAACGGCCTCTACTCGGGCGCTTGTGTCAGCCCTTAATCGATGTGAGAGTGGCCGACCAACGTCCGTTAAGAGCTGCTCGCTGCCCTCCCGGATCGGTCAGCGCCGCCGCCGCTGTGCCTCAGATCGCCAGCGACTTGCTGCATCGCACAAGTCGGCGGCCTTGGGCGACAAACGGACATGCAGTCTTCAGGGCTAATAGGCTTACTGATTGTGGGTCGGAAGGATAAGGCGACGCGGACACTAAAACCGGTCAACTGTGCGCAATAGCTATTACACCCGCCAACGCCAGAACGGCGTGGCTCCCGATCTCGCCGTCGAAGCACTTTCGATGCTTTCCTTGATCAGAGGAGCGACCTTCCGCAATAAGTCATCATACAGATCTGTCGCCACATAGTCGGCATCGCGGTCGGTCATAATCGTCCCCGGCCAACTGATACTTACATCGCTCGGAGGCCAAATGCGAAAAATGGATCCTCCGTCTGGCGGGGAGAACTTCCAGGTTTCAATATAATCATGCGCTGGTGAGCGCAATACATGGATGAAGAGTGATCCGATAACCTGTGTGGAACTGTGGCTATTGTAGAAGGTAGCAGCGAGATTCGCGCCGCGCCGCGCCTCTTGCTTGGGCGACAGATATAAAAAGGGCGACGAACCCCAGTGCGTCGGCCAACTAACGCGAAGATAGGCCCCAATCCAAACGGCCCATCCGTGCGCTGGTGGCGTCAATCGCTTCATCAAATACTTTCTCTGAGAGTGGTGCGTCGTAGCCCAGCTATGTGCGTCAAATTCAGCAACCATGGCTTTCAGCACCGCCCACGTTGCGATGATCTTCTGTTGGTGTGGCAGGACGCGCGTCGTTTCGCCACGCAAGAGAGCGTCTCTGTCGATCAGCGGAATCATGATTGGTCGAGCTAAATTTTCTACCCGACGCATCCACCCATTGTTGCAGTTCGTCTCGCAAACGCTTTGAACTTTCCAATCACGGATGTCGCCGGTGCGCTTAATCAGAAAACGATCTGATTGTGTGGGCTTGGCGTCAACCCTCGCAACGTCATACTTCTTCATGGATCGCGAGGGCAAAAACTTGTGCGACCAGCGCGAGAAAATGTGCTCTCCGTTCATCTGAGGCGCGCCGCAGAAGATGCAATGCGTCGCCTTTTGGAACGGAGCGTTGTCGTGCTTTCGTCTGGTCGTCCTAAACGTTTTCGCCATGGTCGGTTGCTCCTCAGCAACGATTGCACACCTTGAGGAGGGCAGCCAAAAGCTGCATTTACTGATCGAGGTCGACTGAATCCGGGATTTTATTCCTCAAGTACTACGTACGGCTCGCGGCAAAGACTTAGGTAGTCTCTTTCCAGGCGGAGAAACAACCGAAGGCCATGAAGGCGGGAATGCTCCACAGCGGCAAGTCAAAAAGCCAATCAATAATCTTTTGTGCGCCTGCCCATGACGTTAGTGGCACGCGCCAGCCTAGAAAATGAACGCCGTAGGAAATTGGAAGTGCCGTCCAGTAACCAGACTGGAGCCAGAGTAATGCCTGATAGGCTGGGACGCACAAAGCTAGGAGCAAGAAACCAACCCCGATCCAAAAGGCGCCCTTATCCTCTTTCCGAGGCTTAATGTTATCGAAGTATCTTAAAACCTCGTCTTCCTCAGGTGTGGCCATAAAGGTCCCCCGGACTTTGGGTATCTCACAACCTCGACGGAAAATGCCTGGGATGCTAGGTTACGCAACCGACCAATGTCCGTAAAGGGCTGAATGCGGATGCCGGTCATTCGGTCGCGAAGGTCTGCAGTTGACCAGAGGCAAGCTCGTCAACACGGGGCGGAAGTTAATCTCCTTCATCCGGCCCGCACGGTGAAGCGTCGAGCAGCCACGTGCGGCGAACGTCGCGGACGTCTAACGCCCACGATCAGCTCGCCGTGACATCTCCGCGGGCGTGCACGCCGCGCGCAAACCGGCCGAAGCGCAGCGCCAAGGTCGGCAGCACCAGCAGGTTCAGCGCCATCGAGGTCAGGAGTCCGCCGAGGATGACCACGGCCATCGGTCCCTCGATCTCGCGGCCCGGCTCGCCGGCGCCGAGGGCGAGCGGCAGCAGGCCGAGGCCGGTCACCAGCGAGGTCATCAGGATCGGCACCAGGCGGTCGGCGGCGCCGGCGATCGCGGTCTCCAGTGTCCAGGCGCGGCCTTCGGCGATGACCAGATGCTCGTAATGCGAGATCATCAGGATCGAGTTGCGCAGCGCGATTCCGAACAGCGTCACGAAGCCCACCATCGAGCCGAGCGACAGCACGCCGCCGGTCAGCGCGACCGCGATGACGCCGCCGACGAAGGCGAACGGCAGGTTGATCAGCACCAGCACCAGGTTGCGCCAGTGCCCGGTGACGAAGGACAGCAGCAGCACGATGCCGATCGTCGCCAGCAGCGAGTTCACCAGCAGGTCGCGCCGCGACTTGGCCTGCGCCTCGGCCGCGCCGGTGAACTCGACATGCGCGCCCGGCGGCAGCTTGACCTCCTTGGCGATCTTCCGCTTGGCCGCGGCCACGAAGGATTCGAGATCGCGCCCCGCGACGTTGGCGGTCACGGTCTGGACGCGCTGCCCATTGCGATGAAGCACGACATAGCGCCCCGCGGTGCCATAGACGTCCGCGACCTGCTTCAGGAGGATGTAGGCGCCGCTCGGCGTCCGGATCGGCATGTTGCCGATCTCGGTGGGGCGTGCCGTCGCATCGGGATCGAGCTTGACGATGACGTTGAAGACCACGTTGCCTTCATAGGCCTGGCCGACCACGTCGCCCTGATAGGCGGTGCGGATCAGCTCCAGCACCTCCACCGCGTCCAGGCCCCAGGATTGCAGATCGGTCGGGCGCAGGGTCACGTTGACCTGCGGCATGCCCGGCGGCGACTGCTGCTGGATGTCGATCGCGCCCCAGACCTCGCCGAGCTCGCGCGCGATGTCGCGCGCCGCGCGCTCGAGATCGTCGAGATCGGGGCCGAACACGTTGATGACCACGGCGGCGTTGAAGCCGGACAGCGTCTCCTCGATGCGCTCGGTCAGGTAGGTCTTGATCGACAGGTTGATGCCGGCGAAGTTGGCGAGCGCGGCGCGGATGCGCTGCTGCGCCAGCTCCTGCTGGTCGCCTGACAGCCCCGGCTTCAGATCGACCTCGATCTCGCTCGAATGCGTGCCGGCGGTATCGACGCCGGCTTCGGCGCGGCCGGCATGTTGCGCCACGCTGCGGACCTCCGGCACGCCCTGCAAGGCCTTGGCGATCAGCGTGCCCAGCCGCAGCGATTCGTCGAGCGAGGTCCCCGGCAGCGTCGAGACGTGGAGGATCAGGTGGCCTTCCTTCAGGTCGGGCAGGAAGGTGCCGCCGAAGAACGGCACCAGGCTTGCGCCGCCGGCGGTCACCAGCACAGCCGTCAGCATGACCGACTTGGGAAACCGGCCGAGCCGCCGCAACAGCGTCTCGTAGTGGCGGCGCGACCAGCGCACCAGTGGCGGCTCGCGTTCCTCGCGCGGCTTTTGGCCGGCCAGCAGCAGCATCGACAGCGCCGGTGTGACCGTCAGCGCGACGATCAGCGAGGCGACCACCGCGAGGATGTAGGCGATGCCGAGCGGACCGAACAGCCGGCCGGCGAGGCCCGGCAGCGCAAGGATCGGCACGAACACCAGGAGCACGGCGAAGGTCGCATAGGCGACCGCGCTGCGTACCTCGAGCATGGCATCGTAGACGACGCGCGCTTCGCTGCGCGGCGACGGCAGGACGCGGTTCTCACGCAGCCGGCGCACCACGTTCTCGACGCCAATCACGGCATCATCGACGACCTCGCCGATCGCGATGGCGAGGCCGCCGAGGGTCATCGTGTCCAGGCTCTGTCCCATCCACTGCAGGGCCAGCACGGCCGAGAACAGCGACAGCGGGATCGCGGTGCAACTGATGACGGAGGTGCGCCAATCATAGAGGAACAGGAACAGCACGATGATGACCAGGGCGCCGCCGATCAGCAAGGCGAACAGCACGTTCTCCGTCGCCGCATCGATGAAGGTCGCCGGACGAAACAGATCAGCGTGCAGCTTGACCTTCTCGCTGTCGAGCGCCGGGCGCAGCTCCCGCAGCGCGGCCTCGACGCGCGCCGCGACGTTGCGCGTGTTGGCGCCGAATTGCTGGCTGATCATCATCATGATGCCGGGCCGGCCGTTGATCAGCGCGCCCCCGATCGGCGGCTCCGGCGCGTTCACGACCGTCGCGACGTCGCCGAGCACCACGCTGGCGCCGCCCTGGTGCAGCAGGACCGTGCGCGCCAGCTGCTCGGGTGTGAGTGACTGGCCCTGTGTCTGCAGGATGACCCGTTGATTGGCGGTGTCGACGAAGCCGGCGCCGCGCACGCCGGTGGCCTTGCGCGCGGCGGCGACGACATCGTTCATGCCGACGCCGAAGCGGACAAGGTCGTCGGATCGCACCTGCACCTGCAGCGACCGGATGTCCCGGCCATAGGTCGTGACCTGTGCGACGCCCGCCACCGCCAGCAGCCGCCGGCTCACGGTCCAATCGGCGATCGTGCGCAGATCCATCAGCGAGCGCTGCTCGGAGGTCAACCCGATCGCCAGCACGGTGCCGGCCGCCGGCACCAGCGGCGTCATCGATGGCGCCCGCACGCCCTGTGGCAGGCTGCCGGCGACGACCGCGAGTCGCTCGGTCACCAATTGCCGCGCCCGGTAGACCTCGGTGCCGGGCTGGAAAATGACCGAAATGACGGACAGGCCCTGGATCGACGACGACCTCATGCTCTCGACACCGGCGAGACCGTTGATCGCGGTCTCGATCGGCTGCGTGACCAGCACCTCGACCTGTTCGGGACTGAGCCCCGGCGCCTCGGTCTGGATCGAGACCTGCGGCGGGGCGAATTCGGGAAACACGGCATAGTTGGCGCTGCCCAGCGACAAGATGCCATAGGCCAGAACAGTGCAGGCCAGCGCCAGCACGATGCCGCGGAAGCGGATGGCAAACGAGATCAGCGCCGCCTGGGGGCCGGCCGCGGCGCCGCGAACCCCGTCAATCATCGTCGCCGCCGCCGCGCAGCTCGCTCTTGGCTTCCTCCGACAACAGCACCTGCGCGCCGCGCAGGACGATCTCGGAGCCCGACGGAATGTCCTGCACGACATAGTCGTCGTCGGACACCGGCTGATCGGTGCGGATCGGATGGCGCTTGAAGAGATCGGGACCGGCGCGCAGATAGACCCATGAGCGGCCCTGCCATTGCACGATCGCCGTGTCCTCGATGAACACGCCGTCGAACGATTTGCCCGAGGGCACATAGGCGGTGGTGTTCATTCCCGGCAGCAATCCGCTGTCGCCGGCGGCGACGAAGTAATAGCTCACGCCCTGGATGCGCGGATCGGTTCGCGGCGCAGCCGACAGATAGCGCAGATCGATGTTGACGCTGCGGGTCGGCGCCTGCGCCAGCGCGGCGCGCGGCGGCTCGGCCAGAGTGACGCCGGGCGGCAGCGTGACCTGCACCAGCAACTGCTCGCGTTCGATCAGTTGCACGACCTGCGGCGAGCGCTCGATGATGCCTTTGCCGATGACGGCGCCCCATTCCTGCCGCGCCGTCGCCATCAAGGTTTTCACTTGCGATTCCGCCGCGGCCAGGGAGGCTTGATCGGTCCGGAACGTGCCCTCCGCCGCCTCGGCGTCCTTGCGCGGCATGGCCGCCGACTGCACGAGGTCGCGGGCGCGCTCGAACGCCAGTCTTGCGACGTCGAGCTTCGCTTGCGCCGTCTGCAGCTGCGCCTGCGCATTGGCGTAGTTGTTGGTCAAATCGGTCAGCCTGGCGACATCCAGTACCGTGCCGTAGGCGCGAAATTGCTCGGGATGGGATTCCGCCGCCAGGACGGCGGTCTGGAGCCCGATCTGCTTTTGTTGCGTCGCGGAAAGCTTGACCGACGCAGGTTCGCGCTCGGCTGTACCGGCAGTCTGCGACTGCGCGCGCGACGGCAGCGAAACCAGCGTGAACAGCACGGCACCGCATGCGGCCGCAGCCCTCGTCCGTTGCCTCACCATGCAGTCCCGGCCCCATCGATCGGGAAACGTCTGGACGACGTCGATGTCATTGCAACAACAGCTACTTCAGCTTCGAGGGTGTTTCAAGCCGCGTCGGCTGCAGAGCCAACGCATGGGATCCGGCGACATCCCCGGGCTTCTTTGGCGGGCCATCGTGTGGGGCACGGCGACGCCGTTTCGGTCGGATACAATCACCGTATTCGGGGAGGGAACGACGCGGTGCCATGCACGCTGGCGCCAATGCTTGTGGCGCCGCCCCCCTGCAAGCGAGCCGCATACGCGGCGGGCTCGTGGTCGAACAGGGACCGCAGCCGTGCTGCGGCGTGGACATCGGGCGTTCGGCATGCGTCTCGATATTTCTTCTTGAGCGTTAGAAGTATTCTTAGACACATTCCAGCGTATTCGTCCGCAACCCAAGCTTGTTGTCGGCCACGCGCGCGACGCTACACAAAAAGCCAAGACTAACAAACTTCTTAGGCGCGATTTTCCTCATCGAATGACCCGGGATTTTTTCCCGATTCTCCGACGGGAGCGAGAATCGTCACATTCATCTACCTGTCGGGTCATTGATGTGACCTCACTTCGCCATACCCCTCCGCAACGAGTCGGGAGTTCCGTCGACGTTGCAGCGAGGCAAGCTTGTCCACTCTGAACCCACTCTCCGATCGCCCGGCGCTCCGTGATCATGCGCAGGGCCATCCTTGTCGGTCAGCCTCTCGCCGAGCTTCCGCCGACGTTGCGGCCGACTTCAGAGAAGGATCTGCGCGATGAGCCAGCTGGTGAATGTGCGGCCCAACGAGGCCGGCGCGGGCGATCGCAAGGCGCAGGGCAGTGCAGCCGATCACGGCATGCGGCTGCTTGGTGCTATCGGCGCGGCAGCCCTGGAGCCGCAGTCGCCGACCGACGCCTGGGCGTCCTCGACGAGCGAAGCACTCGGCATGGGATCGGTCGTCGAGCCGTTGCAGGACGTGCTCGGCAGTCTGACCGAGATCATTCGTGCCGAGGGCTCCCCGGCGGAGCGTCAGCCGGATCATCCATTCGCCGACGATCATGGCTTCGCGCTCGACCAGGAGGAGCTGGCGGGCCTGCCGGGCGTGGTGATCAATACCTTCGATGTCGACGGTCCGGTCTGGCTCGCCGTCGAGGCGCTTGCCGCGACGGAGCCGCCTGCCATCGACTACGATCTCAAGACCTGGGTCGAGCCGTCGTCCGACCCCGACCGCCGTCCATCGCCGCACGAGAGCATCGTGGTCACGGTCGATGAGATCGAGAAGAACCGCCTCACCTTTGCCCGCCACGCGCGGCCCGAGGATTTTTCGCCGGCCCCGGAGCTGGGCGCCTGGACTGGACGGCTGCGCCTGGAGCAGCGTCCTGACCTCGTGCAGCGGATCGAGCGCTATATCAGCGGGCCATGGACCGCCTGGGCCGACACCGAGCGCATGCGCCGCCGGACCATGTCGATCCACCAGCGGCTGCGCGACATGGCGGCCACGGCCGGCGCCGATCAGGTCATGGAGGTCATGTGGGGCGTCGCGCTGTCGTCTTGGCGGCAGGGCGGGCGGGAATTCGAGTTGCCGCTGTTCGAGCGCGCGGTCGAGATCGAGATCATCGCGCGCCCGGATGCCGAGGTCAGGGTCCGGCCGCGCTTCGTCGGCGCAACCGTCAATTTGAGGGCGCTCGATGCCGTGGCGCCGGACGCCGCGCTTGCCGTGCGCGACAAGCCGGATCGCCTGGTCGAGGCGCTGGAGCAGCGCGCAGAGCTGTCGCCGTTCACGCCGATCGGGACCGATCAGATCCTGAGCGCCGCAGGCGTGCAATCCGGTCACAGGACGTCGCGCGATCCCGTGTCGTCGGACGGCACGCCGGCCATGGAGGCCGCCATCGCGGCGGGACGCTGGGTCATATCCGCGCGGCGGCGGCCGGAGAGCCTCGCCCTGCGCGACATCGACAGTCTCAAGACCGCGATCGAGCATGCGCCGCAGAGTGAGTGCTGCCTGTCGGGAGCCGTGAACGCGCTGCTCTCGCAGCCGGATGGACGTGGCCACGCCAATGCGCGCCGGCACCTGTCCGGCATCGTCGGGGGCCCGATCGACATTGCGCCTGCGCCAAAGCCTGCCGCGGTCGAGCAGGGTGATCTGTTCTTCCCGCTGCCAGCTGTCGCGGAGGATGTCGAGGTCGTGCGCGAGCTGTCGCGGTCGGATGGCCTGATGGTCCAGTCTGTCGCACGCGACGATCGGATCACGGCGCTCGTCAATGTCGTCTGCCATCACCTCGCGCTCGGCTCGCGCGTCCTCGTCGTGTCCAGGGACGAGGCTGCACTTTCCCTGCTGCATCAGAAGCTGCCGCCGGCCATTCGCGAGCTGACCGTCAGCTCGACCGGCTCCGACAAGGACGTGCTCAGGAAGGCCGAAGCCCTGGCGGGCCGGCTGCAATCGATCCTGGACGCGCCGAATCTGCGCGATCAGGTCGGCCAGATCGGCCGGCTCGAACGCGACATCATCTCGAAGCGCACGCAGATCGCATCGCTCGACGACGAGATCGCCGAGATCGTCCAGCGCAACCTGCGGCTCGCCGGCGGCTTGCCGGAGCTGCCGTTCGATCTGTTCAAGGCGCTGATCGGCGAACAGGAGGCGCATGCCTGGTTCACCGACCGGCCGAAGCGCCTGCTCGCGGCCACCGACCCGCTCGTCACGGCGGTCGACAAGGCACGCGAGGCGCGGCTGCGGCTTGCCGGTGATCTCAAGCACATCGATGTCGAGTTGCCAGAGCTCGCGGCGCTTCCCGACACTGCCGCGATCCTGCGTCTGCACGCGGAGCTGCAGCACCAGGCAGGGCTGACGTCGGACGCAGGCCGCGACGAGGATCTCGCGCTCGACGCCATTGCGACCTTCGGGCTCGACGCAACCAACCGCCTGGCGGCCGATCTCGATGCGCTGGTGGCCGGCCATCGCGCCATCGCGGAGGCGCCCTGGCTCGCGCGTCTGTCGCCGCTCGGCACCACCAAGGCCGACGAGCCCGTGGCTCTCGACAAGGTCGTGGGCTGGGCGCGTGATGCGTCGTTCCAGCTGTCCCGAAGCGCCGAATTCACGAGGCGCCAGGTGCAGGCGCCGGTCGAGGCGTTCACCAGGAGGGATGCGATCCGCGTGGTCGAGCGGCTTGCGGCCGGCGAGAAGCCGTTCGCGCGGTTCTCGCCGTCGCGCCGCGCGCTGAAGGCCGCCGTCGAGGCCATCACGGTGGACGGGGCCGCGCCGTCGAAGCCGGCGGATTGGCAATATGTCGGGCGCTTCCTGCTGTGGCGTCACGACCTGCATGCGTTGCGTGCGCGCTGGACGTCGATCGCAACGCAGATCGATGCACCCGCGCTTCAACTGGAATCGGCGCGGGCGTTCGATGACCTCGAGCACATCGTCAGGAGCGTCGAGGCCGCCGTCGTGACGGCCGCGCTCGCCGTCCGCAACGTGGCCGATGCCTGCTCCAAGCTGTCGATGCCGGACGGCGACGTCAGGGCGATGCTGGCCGATGCACAGCGGCTGGCCGCGTTCGGCGCGGCGATCCGGACCGTCATGACGCGCGTATCGGGACCGCTGGTCGAGCTCGCTCGCCTGGGCGAGTTGTTCGCCCGGGCGGGAGAACTCGCCGTCTCTGTTCAGGATGACGTGCTGTCGCGGGTCGGTGACGCCGAGACGGAGCCCCAGGAGCTCGAAACGCGGTGGACAGGCATTCTCGCAACCATGGAGAAGATCCGCGAGGCCAGCCCGGACTACGAACTCGTCAGGACCGCCTGCCGGATGGCGACTGCAGCGGGCGCGCCGAGTCTGGCGCAGCGACTGCGGTCCGCGCCGGCCGCGGGCGAGGCGAAGGATGCGACGACGCTCGCGGAATGGGTGGCGGCGTGGAATTGGGCCGTGCTGATGCGGATCGAAAGTCCGGAGGAGCGGCAGCTGCTGCATGACCTCGCGGCTCAGCGCGCGCGGCTTGAGACGCGCTCGCTCGCCCTGTTCGAAGCGGTGATCGGTGCCCGCATGTCGCTGGCCATCGCGCAGAATGCGGGCGGCGCCGTCAGGCAAGCGGTGAAGCGGTTCAGGGACTCGATGCAGAAGATGGCGTCGGCCTGCTCCGGTCCGACCGCGCGCCGGCTTCGGTTTGCCGCGCGCAGGTCTCTGGACGGCTGGCTCGAGGAGATTCCTTGTCACGTGATGCCGGCCTGGCGTGTCGCCGAGTTGCTGCCGGCCCGGATCGGCACCTTCGATCTTCTGGTCGTCGACCACGCCTCGCGCTCCGATCTGCGCGAACTGACGGCGATGCTGCGGGCCCGTAAGGTTCTGATCAGCGACGCGCGTCACGACGACGGGACCTTGGTCGAAGCCGGCCGCAACGATACTGTTGTCAAACGCACCGAGACGACCGCGCTGCGTAGCCTGCCGCCGGCGCTGCGGCGGCTGCTGATGCCGGGTGCCTCGCTGCGCGATCTCGCCGCGATCCTCTTTCCCGATCGCATGATCGAGCTGCGTGCGCGCCCTGCCGGCGTCGAGGCGGCCTCGGTCACAGCTCAGCTGCTGCCCGCCGATACGTCCAGATCGGCCGATGCACCAGCCGCCGAGCTGCCGCGGCCGGCCCGCGCGGCTGCGCCGGCGCCGAAGCAGCGGCCGCAGCCGCGGCAGGTCATCACGACGCACTCGCTCGAAGAGGAGATCGCCACTGTCGCGAAATATCTCTCGATGGCGCGCCGCTCGGGGACGGACATCGTCACGTCTGCCGCGGGCAAGCCGAGCGCGCCCGCGATAGCGCAGCGTGCCGAGATCCGCGCGGCTGCGCCCAAGCCCTCGCCGGAGATTCGCGTTCTGCGCCGGCGTCCGCCGCGCGAGCCGGCCGCGGACATCGTGACGCCGGCTTCGGCTCCGCCCGAGCTTCCGGCCGTCGAGGAGCCGGCCATGGTCGAGCCGACCCAACCGCGCGCGACCATCGTCGCCGAAGCGCCGATCATTGTCGCCGATCGGCTCGCGGTGCCGCAGCGCCCTGGCGAAAGCAAGGTGGTCACAGCAGAGATCGACGCGAAGCCCACGAGCGCCGCGTCGGCAGAGCCCGTGAAGACAGGCGTCGTTGCGACATCCGCTGCGGCAGCGGCTTCTGCCACCACTGAGCCTGCCGCCGCTGCCGCGGCTCCAGCCTCTGTTGCGGAGTCCGTAACGCTGGCGGCAGAGATCAAGATTCACCCTTCTCTCGTCGAGATGGCGTTCAAGGCGACGGAGAACGCCGCGGCACCACGCCGCCGTGTGCCGAGCCGGCGCGTGATGGCAGTTGCCGCGGCCGGGCTGCTGGCGATCGTCGGTGCGGCGGTGTCCTGGGAGCGCGCGTCGGAATGGATCCAGCCGGCCCTGAGCGGTGCGACGGCAGCGTCCGCGCTGCCGAGCGAACCGGGCGCCCGCAAGGTCAATGCCGAGCGGATCACGCCGGAGGCCAAGCCGGTGATCGCCGCTGCGGCCGAGGAGCATGCCACCGTCGGCATGAGCGTGCCGGTCAGCACGCCGGCGCAGGCGTTCCTCTATCACGAAGATCCGCAGGATCCGAAGGGCAAGCGCTATCCTGGCAAGGTCACCTGGTCGATCGAGCAGAGCAAGGGGCCGCGAGTCGATGCGGCGCCGGCGATCAAGGGGGAGATCGAGATCGAGAACGGCACCAAGGCCACGATCTCGCTGCGGCGGAACGCCGACATGGAGATGCCGGCGAGCCACATCATGGAGCTCAAGTTCGACTGGCCGGATCAGTCGGTGAGCGGCCTGACCAGCCTGAGGGGCATCGGCCTGAAGGGCGAGGAGGCCGAGCGCGGAACGGCGCTGGTGACCCAGACCGCCCGGGTGACACCGAAATACTTCATGGTCGCGCTGTCCGCCAACGAGGTCGACACCAAGCGCAACCTGCTGCTTCTCAAGGGCAAGCAGTGGTTCGACATTCCGATCGTCTACGAGGGCGGCAACCGGGCGCTGCTGTCGATCGAGAAGGGATCCGACGGCGACCGCGTGTTCAAGGACGTGTTCGCCAGCTGGGGTCAGTAACGGGGTTGGCGGGCATCACGAGCGAGGACAGCATGAGCGAGAGTTCAGCGTTGCAATGGCTGCGGGCTCCCAAGCTCGCCGAGGATGCGCTGCCGGAGGATTCCCGCGCGGTGGCTTGCCGGCGCTGCGGCCGCACGGTGCAGGTCTCGCTCAGCCCGATGCGTCCGCCGAGCTTCCTGCGCGTCGAGGATCAGGTCGAGTGTCCCGAGGTGCAGGAGCGCTGGACCGGCAAGAGCGAAGGCGGGCTGCTGCTGATGATGTGCGGCGCGCTCGAGCAGTCGCTCGATGCCGAATGGGAGACCGCAGAGCCGGAGGGTGCGGCTCGACGAGAAGCTGCGCCAGTCTCTCCGGTGCGCCCGTCGCTTGCGCCGGCGGCGTCCGGTCCGGACAGATGGGACGACGGCAGCGACGATGATCAGGAGGAGACGGGTGAGGGCGGCCGGCTGAACGTCCTCCTCGCACCGGCTCCAGGAAGTCGCAAGAAGCTGATCCGCGGAGCGCTCGGCGTCGGGGTCCTCGGCATCGTCTTCCTCGGCGGCGTGCTGCTGCCGTTACGCGAGATCAGGCTGCTGATTCAGGCGCCGCCTGGGTCAGGATCATCGAGCTCGCAGCAGGAGGCGCAGTCCGCCGCGCCGCTGCCTCCGCCGCGCCGGATCCTGCTGGAAGCCGCCAGCGCGCCCCAGGACGTTGCGCGATCGCCGTCCAGCGCCTTCATCGCGCCGCGTCAGCCGGCTCCTGCACTCGAGGCAACGCTGGCGCGATCATCCGGCACCGCGGCGATCCCGCCGGCGCCGGACGCCGAGCCGAAGCTGCTCGTGCCCGAGCTGGTTGCGATCGCCGGCGGCAGTTTTGCGATGGGCGGCGACGACGAGTCCGAGCAGCCGTCGCATCAGGTCAGCGTGCGACCGTTCTCGCTCGGCAAGCATCCCGTGACGATCGGCGAGTGGAAGCAGTGTGTCGCGGCGGCAAGCTGCGCCGACATCGCGGCCGTTGCGGATGATCGTCCGGTCACCAACCTGAGCTACGACGACACGCAGGCCTATCTCGCCTGGCTGTCGAAGGCGACCGGCAAGTCGTTCCGGCTGCCGACCGAGGCCGAGTGGGAATATGCCGCGCGCGCCGGCCAGCGCACCCGCTATTGGTGGGGCGATCGCATGCGCCCGGGGATGGCCAGTTGCAAGGGCTGCAACGGCACGGGCGATGCCGAGACGGATCAGCCGCCGAAGATCGGCAGCGTCCCGGCCAATCCTTACGGCCTGTTCGACATGGGCGGCGGCGTCGGCCAGTGGGTGGCCGACAACTGGCACAAGAACTACAGGGGCGCGCCGGCGGATGGATCGGCCTGGCTCGAGGAGGGCAGCTATGCCCGCGTCATCCGCTCGGGATCATGGAAGAACGGCGCGGCCGATGCGCGGGCCGGCAGTCGCGATCGCTATGACGGCCGCATCCGGCATCCGACGCTGGGTTTCCGCGTTGCGCTCTCACCATAGGGGATCTGCATGCTGCCGATGTCTGCGCGACTCCACTTCATCCTGATCGCGTCGCTCGTGCTCGCGCCGTCATTGGCGCCGGCCAAGGGAACGAAGGCCGCGAAGGATGCCCGCGTCTATTTCATCTCTCCTGCGGACGGGGAGACGGTGACCGGACCCTTCATCGCCCGCTTCGGACTGCGCAACATGGGCGTCACCCATGCGGGCGACGATTTCGCCGGCAGTGGCCATCATCATCTTCTGGTCGACGTCGACGAGACGATGCAGGCCGGCGAGGAGATTCCGCGTGACAAGAAACACGTTCATTACGCAGCGGGGGAGACCGAGGCGCGGATCGAATTGTCGCCCGGCAAGCACACGCTGCAGCTCGTGCTGGGTGACACCAGGCATCTCAACTTCGATCCGCCGGTGATCTCCGAGAAGATCATGATCACGGTGAGCAAGCCGAACGGAGGCGAGCAGGAGGCGCGCGCGACACGCGGCGTCACCGCCCGAAACCGACCGCAGATCCGATCCGTACCAGCCGAGCCGCCGGCCCAGCCCGAGCCGTCGCCGGAGATGACGAAGTCCCCCGAGAGCTCCGACTTCATCAGCCGCGTCTTCTCCGGGACGAAGTGACGACCTCTCCATTCCCAACCAGGGCTATCGCATATGAAGATCTGAGTGTTTCGCTGCGCTGCCTCCACGTCGTCATGCCCGGGCTCCGTCCCGGGCATCCACGTCCTTCCCAGGATGCCGAACGACGTGGATGGCCGGGACGGAGCCCGGCCATGACGGTGTGGAAGGAGCCGACCTCAAACTTGTATCGTCAAGTGCGATAGCCCTGATTCCCAATGGCCGGGCGCGTGATGCGCGTCGGCTTGCGCGCGACCGTGGGACGCAAGCTCGGTCGCTCCTCGAGGATCCATCGCTGAGGGCGGCGCTTGTCGCGCGATGGCGGCAAGGACGATCCACCATCCGGCAACGGTCGCTCGTCCGGGCGCGCGTCCATGGCAGATCCCGATGCAAGCGGGGACGTCGTCGCCGAGGCATCCGACACGTCGTTCTCCTGCAGCGACTCGCCTTCCCGGTCGGCAGTCCGTGTCGGCAAGGGCATCGCCCGCGCCCAGGATCAGGATGGCGCTGCCGCTGTCCGCACGTATGTGCGTCTGACGGCCGCGAGATCCGTTCGCAAGCAGCCGCATCGTCATCGTCCACCACCGATCTCGACCTGGTCGTGCGAACGAGCGCGACGCTCGGAAAATTTTTCTGAGGCTTAAGGTCGCAGCCTTGTAGCTGTCGGTTCCTTTCTCGCCTCACCATGGTCACAGCGGCAATCGGGCGGGAGTGTGGTCCCGCACGCAGTGCCGGCCGCGCCTTGTGCGGGAGCAAAGCGCATGCGCCTCACGACGTTGCTGCTACATCCTTGCGAATCAATGTCAGTTGCAACGCGCAGGGAGCCGGGCCCGTGGCCGCGTCCTGAAAAGATCGGCAGCCCGCCGACATGGTTCGATCCTGACTGAACCGCATGTGAGTTCGCATCTCAGCGACATTGCGGCCGGATGCGGAACGTTTCGAGCCGCGCCTGCGTGGTCGAGGCCATCCACCGCGGATGATGACGTCCAAGTTTCGTTGAAATCTCCCTCCCCTTTGTAGTCCGCGCATCGAGCGCTGTTGGCGCCGATGGCGCAGTCTTCGAGGAGGAATTTCATAATGAAGGTCATCAAACTGTTAGGCGTGGTCTTGGCGGCGGGTCTGGCGTCGGGCTCCGCGGCGCTCGCCGACGGCTACAAGGATTGCACCAGGCTCGACAAGGCGTCGTGGAAGACTACCGCCGAAGCCGAGGCGAAGGCGAAGGCCGCGGGCTACGAGGTTCGGCAGACCAAGATCGAGGGCACCTGCTACGAGGTTTACGGTGTCAAGGGCGGCAAGCTCTATGAGCTGTTTTACAGCCCCGAGGACCTCGCGCTGAAGCACACCAAGGCGAAGTGATCTGATGGTCATGCGTGACGCAGGCCAGGCGCAGCGGAGCGTCGCCTCCCCGACGCCGGCGAACTCACGTCCGGGGACCGTGGCGGTCTGGGATTTTCCGCTGCGCGTCTGGCACTGGTCGCTCGCGGCCTTCGTGCTCGTCGCCTGCGTCACGCCCAACACCTTCGATCGCCTGCACCGCCTCGCGGGCTATGCCGTCATCGGTCTTCTCGCCTTCAGGCTGATCTGGGGGCTGATCGGCAGCCGTCATTCGCTGTTCGCGCGGATCAGCCTCAAGCTGCGGGCGGCGCCTCAGTATATCGTGGGCATGCTGCGCGGAGAGACGGGACGCTATCTCGGGCTGAACCCGGCGGGGGCCGCGATGCTGGTCGTGATGCTCGCGCTTCTGATCGTCTCGACCATCAGCGGCGTCATGCAGGTCTCGGTCCGGTTCTTCGGCGTCGGCTGGATCGAGCAGGCGCATGCGCTGTCGTCCAATGCCATCATCGCCCTGATCGCCGTGCATGTGCTCGGCACGGTGTGGATGAGCTTGCTGCAGCGGGAGAACCTGATGCGCGCGATGGTCACGGGACGCAAGCGCGTGCCGGGCATCATGCGCGCCGCGCCGGCGCGCAGCGTCGCACGCCAGAGCCCGGAGCCCGAGCCCGTGGCGGACGAGGAGCAAATATCCGTCGTCCCCGATCTGCCGCCCCTGCGCGTGAATCCGGCGCCCGGCGCCGCGAAGCCTGCGCGTATGCCGCGATCCCTCAGCGTTCACGACAGGCGGCTGGGGGTCGGCAGATGAGACGGCGGGCATCGGTCGTGTGCGCTCGCCGGCGATATGGGCGAGCAGGCCCGCGCCTGATTTCATTTCTGGTGCGCGCGAGGCTCGTCCGCACACGGCTCGAGCTGGATGGGCGCACACGGATATTGCGGTCCATGCCGCATGAGACCAGTGCGAGCGCGTTCCTTCGTGCATCTCGCTCGTACTCGTCTCGATGAGCCGGTGCATGAGAATCATGCAGGTGCTGTACGCAGCGTAAGCGGTCGATCGTGAGCCTCGTGTGGTTCGCGGCGTGCGCGACGGCGCTGCATGACCTGTCGTGTCTCATATCAGCACAGCTGCGAACTCAGGTGATCGTGCTGCTCCCGACCGCGGAGACCGCTGATGTTCGTCGTTGTCGGTCGGCGCGCATCGGCGATGCTCGAGCCGACGCGTCTGCGCGGCGCCTCGACGCCGAACAACTAATAAATTCGCGCGCTTTGTCGCACACAACGATGTTGTCAAATTTCGACACGGCAAATTGCCGCATTCGGGACTTCATAGTCGTTCTATGAAGTGTCGGAGACTCGTCGAAGCAGGCGAGCGCCGGAAGACGTTCGGCACATTCGGGTGAATTCGGGACAGGGACATAAATCATGAATCTCTTTGGGAAGGGACAGGCAGCGGGAGCCGCCGTGCTGTTGATCGCGGCGTTCGCGCTGCCGGCAGGAGCGGCTGAGACGACCATCGAGATATCGGTCAAGGACAACAAGTTTCAGCCGGCGGAGATGAAGGCGCCGGCCAACACGCCGATCGTGTTCAAGGTCAAGAATCTGGATGGCGCGCCGGTCGAGTTCGAGAGCGAGCCGCTGGAGTTCGAAACGGTGATCAAGCCGAACATGGAAGGCGTCGTGAAGGTCAAGGCGCAGAAGCCGGGACGCTACGAATTCTTCGACGATTTCCATCAGGGCAACAAGGGCGCGCTGATCATCGAGTGATCCGGCTTCCGGTCCCGCGGCGCCGTGATGCCGGAATGCGTCACGCCGCGGGCGCCGCGCTTCGCAGGTTGCCGAACTCGACGGAGACGAGGCTTTTTGGAACGGGCAGCACGAGAGACGGTCGCTTCCAGACGTGGCATCGGTCGCGACGTCTCACGGTGTCAGGAGGAGACGGTGGCGATCACCGTGCTGCTCGTGACGCTGCTTGGAGCCGCGCCGTCGTCCGCTGAGACCGTCGTTCCGGGCAGCCAGGTGAGAGCCTATGCAGATCCCGGAGCCTCCGACGGGGGGCCGGTGGTAGTCGTGCCCAATCGCCGCCGGCAGCCGGCGCGGCCTGCCAACGGCAACGGACCGCTGGTCATTCCGCAGGTGATCGTTTCGCCTGGTGGCGTCGAGCCGGAGCCCAAGGCGGCCCCCCAGGAGGACGAGGCTCCACCGCCGCGGCCGCGATCTCCGGTCGATGCCGGAGCGGGCGCGCTCCCACAGGCCGCGCGCCGTGAGCCGGCGCCGCGCCTGGCGCCTGTCCGCAATGGCTTCTTCGGCACACCGTCAGCCGGCCTTCTGGTCGGTGGCTGCCTGTCGACGCCGGGCCGGTTGTCGGTCACGAACGTCCCCAATCGCTGCCTGGACGCGCTGGCGTTCGCCGTCAGTCCGCCGCCGGCGACGCGCGGCGTGCTGCCGCGCAATCTGCCGCCGATTCCGCGACAGGATGCACAGCCGATTCCGCCCGTTCTGGCCGACAAGCCGAAGATGCGGCTGCCGCCGGTGAACAAGGGGCAGAAGCCGCAGGATCAGCCGCAGCCGCCGATGATGGAGGAAGACCCCTATGAGCCCAAGGGCATCACGGTGGGAAACTTCATCCTCAAGCCTGCGTTCGAAATGTCCTCAGGCTTCGACAGCAATCCCGGCCGTGTGCCGCAGGGCAAGGGCTCGGCCTTCGTCAGCGTTGCGCCGGTCCTGCTCGTGCGCTCTCAGTTCGAGCGGCATCTGCTCAACGCCGATGTGCGCGTCGGCTACATCGACTATGCAAAGCTCCGGCAGCTCAGCAGGCCTACCGTCGACGCCAAGGTGAATGGGCGCTACGACATCACCGATACGTTTGCGCTCAACGGCGAGGGCCACGTTGCCGTCGATGCCGATGATCCCGGCACGCCGCGCTTCGCCGGCCGGTTCGCCAGGATTCCGCTGGCCTCCACCGTCGGCGGCTCCGCCGGCGTCACCAAGCGGTTCGATGAGGTCGAGGTCTCGACCAAGGCCGCGATCGACCGCGTCGCGTTCCAGAACGCGCCGCTCGTCGACGGCCAGATCGTCAGCAATGCCGATCGCAACTTCGTCCAATACGGCTCGCAGAGCCGCATCACCTACAATCTGACGCCGGAGATCCGCCCCTTCGTCGACGTCGCCATCGATCGCCGCGTTCACGACATCGCGGTCGATGCCGAAGGCTTCCGCCGCGACTCCACCGGGACGGCCGTCGAGGCCGGCGTGACATTCAACTACGCCGACAAGCTGACCGGCGACGTCGCCGTCGGCTACCTGACGCGCCGCTACCAGGATCCGATGCTCAAGCCGGTCAACGGCTTCATTGCCGACGCCAATCTGACATGGCAGTTCGCCAAGGAGACGGCGATCGCGCTGGGGGCCAAGTCGCAGGTGGTGGAGATCACCGAGCCCGGCATTTCCGGGGTGCTCAAGCGCGACGTCACCGTCGGCGTCGAGCATCAGTTCGAGCCCTGGCTCATCGGCACGTTCCTCGCCGGCTATGGCGAGGACGCGTTCACCGGCACGACGCGGGTCGACAACCGCTATCTGGTCGAGCTCGGCATGCTCTACAAGTTCTCGCGCCTGCTGCAGCTCAGGGCCAGCGTCCGGCGCGAGGAGACGCGCTCCAACTTCCGCGAAAACAATCTGTCGGCGACCGTGGTGCAGGTCGGCGCCCGGGTGCAGTACTGATCGGCAGCCCGGCACGCACCCGCGCGCGGCATCTGTGGTCTTCTGAGGACGTGCCTGGAGATCGCGCTTCTTGTCGTGACGCAGCCAACAGTCATCCCCCGGGCAAGGCCGCAAGCCTGGAAGCCGGAGTTTCCCGCTCTGGCTTCGCCGTGTAGTATAGCTCCCCTGCAACGGGTGGACGCGCAGCGGGAGTGCCCGGCTCCAGTCTCCAAAATGAAATGCAGCGCCCACGACGTGAGCGCTGCCAGGTCCGGATCTGCGCGGCAGTCCGGCCGCGACTATTTCTTCTGATTGAAGTTCACGTCGAGGCTGAAGCTGAACTGATCGTCCGTCAGTCCGGACGGCGGTGCAGGCACAGGGTCGGAGCGGCGGATCATCGCCAGCGCGGCATCATCGAACATCGAGTCGCCGCACGACTGCATGACGGACGCGGACACCACCTTGCCGGCCCGGCTCAGCACCAGCGCCACCTTGACCGTGCCATTGTGCTTCTTGCCTTCCGGATAGCGCTTGTGCAGCTCGAAATAGGCGCTGATCTTGCGGCCCCAATCGTTGGTCAGCTTCTGCTTGTCCTTGCCCATTCCCGGATTGGGGGCCTTGGCCGTCTCGGCCGGCGGCGCGGCCTCGTCCAGCGCCTTGCGGGCCGATTCCTCCTGCGCGGCAGATGCGACCGACGCCTCGGCCTGCTGGGTCGCCTGCTGCTGTTCCTCCTTCTCCGGCTTCTTGGGTTCGTTCTGCGTGACGACCCGATCGGCCTCCTCCTCGGTTTCGGTCGGCTTGTCCTTGACGGCGTCGGACTCCTTGACTTCGGCGGTCTGCTGCATCTGCTCCGGCGCAGCTTCGGCCGCGTCGCTGTCGGGACCCGGCGGAAGATCGTTGTCCTCGACCTGGGGCGAGGCTATCTCGAGCGCGAATTCGGCGCCGGCCGCGCCGAGGCCGCCGTCCACGTCATTGCCGCTGAGATGGACGACCGCGAGCGCGGCGCCGCCACCGTGCAACATGAGGGCGCCGATCGCGGCTGAGATCCACAAGCGGCGCGACGCTCCCTGATACTTGTGTTCGACCATTCTTCAGTTCCGTCGTTTCACTGGTTTCAATGTGCAGCCTGGGCGGCGGCCTGTGAGACGCCTTCGACAGTCACGAGCTTGATCTTCGGATAGCCGCCGGTCCGCAGCAGCTCCATCACGTCCATCAGCTCTCCATACGCCACGCCCCGGTCGGCGCGCAGGAAGATGAACTTGTCCTTTGCGGCCTCGGGGATGTGCTCGAGCGTGCTCACCAGGCTCGCCCGCTTCACCTGCTCCTCGCCGACGAACAGTGTCAGATCCGGCTTGATGCTGACATAGATCGGCTTGTCCGGCTTCTTCTGCGGCGTGGCCGTCGATGTCGGCAGATCGACCGGCACGTCGACCGTCGACAGCGGTGCCGCCACCATGAAGATGATCAGCAGCACCAGGATGACGTCGATGAAGGGCGTGACATTGATGTCGCTGGTCTCGCCGAGATCATCGTCGCCATCGCCTTCCGAGAGAGAAACGGCCATGCGGCTACTCCGCTGCCAGCGCCATCGGAGGCGCGGAGTGGACGTGGATCGGCTCGAAGCGCTCGCCGTGATGGCTCTGGCCGCGATCGAGGTCGCGCGACAGCATCCGAGCGGTGGCGCCGGAGGACCGGTTCACGAGCTCCATGTAGCCCTTCGTCACCCGCGTGAAGTGATTGTAGATGATCACGGCCGGGATCGCGGCGACGAGGCCGATGGCGGTGGCGAGCAGCGCCTCGGCGATGCCGGGCGCGACGACGGCGAGGTTGGTGGTCTGCGACTTCGAGATGCCGATGAAGCTGTTCATGATGCCCCAGACCGTGCCGAACAGGCCGACGAAGGGCGAGATCGAGCCGATCGTGGCGAGCAGGCCCATGCCGGTCCGGCAACGCCGGCCCTCGGCACGCACGATCTCGGAGAAACTCGACGCAGCGCGCTCGTTGACGCCGTGAGACGGCAGCTCGGACGACATCCTGATTTCGTGCATGGCGGCATCGATCAGGGTCGTCAGCACGTTCTGCCGTGATCCCAGCGCGAGCTTGGCTTCCGACAGCCAGCGTACGTCATCGACCTTGCGCAGCGCGCTGCTCAGCTTCCGGCGCAGGATGGAGAACTCGATGGTCTTGGCGATGAAGACGGTCCAGGTCGCGAGCGAGGCGAGCGCGAGCCCCATCATGACCGACTTCACGAGAACGTCGGCGGCCAGGAACATCGACCATGGCGACAGATCATGCGGAACGTGAGCTGACGGCTGCGCGCCGCCTTGCGCCGGCTTCTCTGCCTGGTCCTTCGCCTTGTCGCCCGCTGCCGCGTCAGTCACGGCTTCGGCCGCCGTCGACGGCTGGGTATCGGTCGTTGCGGCCGCCGGCGGCTGGCTCGGTGCCGCGGCTTGCGGCGTGGAAGCAGACGGAGCCGGCGCAGCCGTCGGTGCGACGCCGCTGGTCGTCGGAGCCGCGGGCGCAGGCGCAGCGACCTGCGGCGCGGGCGCGGCCTGGGCAACGGCCGGCGCCGTGGATGTCTGTCCCGTCGTCACCGGTTTCGGTGCCATGCTTTGAGCCGGAGCCGCATGCGCAGCGGCGGCCGGCGCACCGGCCGCGGTGTTGACGGGCGCAACTGCAGGCGTCTGCGTGGCGGCGGCTGTCGTCGCAGTCTGAACGGCCTTTGCTCCGGTCGCATTCGCTGGATTTGATGCTGTGGTCTGCGGCGCTGTTGCAGCCTGGCCAGGTCTCGGCGATGTGGCCGGCTGCTCGGCATGCGCCATGGCGCCGGCCGAAACCGCTGCGATCACCGCTCCTACTTGAAGAACGATCCTGAACATGTTGCTGAACACCCCTTGGTAGTTAACCGCTCCGTAATGTTTCCAGTCCTAACCCGGCTGTTTTGAGACGCCGCGTTGACTCAAAGCGGGAACATCGACGCCGGCAGTTGCCGCCGTGGGTGCGATGCCAAACGAAAAATCGAATCGTGCGACCTGCGTAACAGCCCGCGATGGCGTGCATCGCGTCTTAACTCCCTGAAAGTCCTGCTGTGAGGCGGATGCGCCTTGCGCAGCGTCGCCAATGCGGCTGCCTGTCACGCAAATGCCGCCGTTCGGTCTTCCATCAATTCTAATTAGTCGGTGCGGGCGTGATGGGCCCGTTCGGCCGGTGAGAGCACTTGTGCGTGCATCTGTGATGCCGTCCGACAAGCCAGAAGGCCTCGGGACCGAATCATAGTGCTGCTGAGATCGGCACGGTTCGAAAGATAGCGTGCGCCGCGCGACTCTCGTTTCGTCGTGATCAACGTCGATGTCGGCCGCAAGGGAATGGCGGTAGTTCGCGAAACGCACAATCTCTCCGGCATAGCTGCCGAATGTGAGCTCGGATGGCGGTCCATCGCGAGCGCGCCGAGAACAGTGCTGCAGCGAGCGGTCGCCATCCAAACGAATGAGCCGGGCTGCATCTCGTGCAACCCGGCTCAAAGGCGATCGAACTCAACGTGATCGGCGCGATTGGGGACGGAAGTTCAGTTCTCCGCCCAGTAGCGGATCAGGTTGTGATAAAGGCCGGTCAGCCGCACCATTTCCGGATCGTCGCGCCCCATCCGCTGCGACAAACCCTGGATCGTCGTATCGAGATCGAAGATCATGCTGCGCGCGAGGGGATCGCGGATCATGCTCTGCAGCCAGAAGAACGAGGCGACGCGGACGCCGCGCGTCACTGGCGTGACCATGTGCAGGCTCGAGGCGGGGTACAGCACGAGGTCGCCGGCGGGCAGCTTCACCTCGTGCGAGCCGTACAGATCCTCGATCACCAGCTCGCCGCCGTCGTAGTCCTCCGGCTCGGAGAGGAACAGCGTGACCGAGAGGTCGGTGCGAATGCGCAGGCCGGTGAGCTTGTCGCCGCGCACCGCGTTGTCGACGTGGATGCCGAAATGGTGGCCCGACTGCGCGCTGTAGCGGTTGAACAGCGGCGGAAAGATCTGCTGCGGGATCGCGGCGGCGAGAAAGCGCGGATTGGCGGTCATCGCCGAGATGATGCGGTGGCCGAGCTTGCGCGCCACCTCGCTGTCGGGCGGCAACTGCTCGTTGCGCTTGACCATGGCCGACTGGGCGCCGGCCGTCGAGCGGCCGTCCTCCCAGTCGCTGGAGTCCATGATGCGGCGGAAATCCGCCACATCGTCTTTGCTCAGAATTCCGGGGACACAGATCAGCATGAACTCATCACTTGATGTAGGCCCCGGCTTGGGTGAGCGATCAGAACCGTCCTGACAGGACGATCGATGCGCTTCGTCCCGGGCCGACGAGCACGAACGGCGTGGCACTCTGATAGAGAGCGTCGTAGTAGAGCTTGTCGAAGATGTTGGCAACAAACAGCTTCGCCGTCCAGTTCTTGTCGATCTTGGCCTCCGCGAACGCATCGAAGCGCCAGTAGCTCGGCAGCTCCGTGCCCTGGTTCGCAGCGAGCCAAGTACCGCCGAAGATCTTCGAGCGGTACACTGCCTGGCCGCCGATCTCCCAGGTGTCGTTGATCTGGTACTTCGTCAGCAGGCTGAACGACTGGTGCGCGGTGTTGGCGAGCTGCAGGCCGACATTGCTGGTGAACAGCGCGGTGTTGGCCGGCGGGATGTTCGACTTCGTGACCTCCGACTGCATCAGCACGATGCCGCCGAAGATGCTCCATTTGTCAGTCAGCTTGCCGCCCGCCTGCAGATCGATGCCGCGGATGCGGTAGGCGGCACCGGCCGAGAGACACGGCACGGAGCCGACGGTGCCTGCCGGATACGGGCAGTCCGCGGTGGCCTGCGCGGCGCTGGTGATGTTGCGCGACTCGCGGGCATTCTCCTTCTCGGTCTGGAACAAGGCGCCCGTGACCAGCAGGCGGCCGTCGAGCAGCTCCCATTTGGTGCCGATCTCGATCGAGGTGTTCTTCTCCGGCCCGAAGATCTGGTTGGCGCCGCCATTGGTCACCGCCGACAGGCCGCCATATTGCGGGCTGAGACCGTCGAACTCGGCGCCGACCGGGTTCGACGACGTGGCATAGGCCGCATAGAAGCTGGCGTAGGGCACCGGCTTCAACGTCATGCCGACGTTGAAGTTCGGCATGCCGCTGGAGGCCGCGGTCGAGCCCGGCGTGTTGGCGACGCCGTTGACCGTCCCGAAGCCATCGACCCGAACGTCGTATTTGTCATAGCGCACGCCGCCGTTGAGGATGACGAGATCGCGGTAGTTGACGCTGTCCAGGGCGTAGACGCTCGCCGAGTCGATCTTCACGTTCGTCGGGAATTGTCCCAGCGACGGAATGCCGAACGGCAGGTTGGTGAACTGCGGGTTGAACACGCTCACGCCCGACAGCGAACCGCTGCCGGCGAACGCGAGGCCTTGCTGCTCGGAGGTCAGGCCGGTGTAGCTGTTGATGAGCGCCTTTTCCTGCGAGACCTCGAGGCCGGCGAGCACGGTATGCCTGAAGTTGCCGGTGTCGAACTTGTAGGTCGCCTCGAGCTGGTTGGCGAGCACGTCGGTCTGCTGGAAGCGGCTCTGCGGATTGGCCCGGATCACCGAGTTCGAGAGAGGATTGGTGAGCGTCGGGCCTTCCGGCAGAGTGCCGATATAGTTCAGGGTCGAGCGCGATACCCGGAACTTGTCGGAGATCGTCAGGTCAGGGGTGACCTTCACCTCGGCATTGAGCGTGCCGATGTCCTGTCCGACGCGCGAGAAGTCGCGGTTGACGAAGCCGTACCAGGCGTTGCGCGGAGCGCCGACCTCGGGGAACGGCGCGCCGGCGGTGAGCGTGCTCGGCCGATAATACGGTACGCCGAAGTCCGGACGTCCCGTCACCTCGTTGTGGATGTAGTTGGCGGACAGCGTCACGGTGTCGAGCGGCGTCCACTTGGTGGCGATGAAGCCGCCGTTGCGGTTGTCGGTGACGTAGTCGCGGCCTGCGACGCCGGCATCCTGGAACAGGCCGCCGACGCGCGCGGCGAAGGTCGGCGTGATCTTCTGGTTGACGTCGATCACCACGCGCTTGGTGCGGTCGGTGCCGAGCGTGGTGTCCATGTTGTAGAAGCTGTTCTCGGTCGTGGCCTGCTTGGTCACGATGTTGATGGCGCCGCCGGTGGTGCCGCGGCCGGCGAACGAGGAGTTCGGGCCGCGCAGGATCTCGACCTGCTCGGTGAAGAAGTTCTCGCGCACGGAGACGCCGGCGTCACGCACGCCGTCGATGAAGACGTCGTTGCGGGCGTCGAAGCCGCGGATGAAGAAGCGGTCGCCGAACGCGTTGCCGCCTTCGCCGGTGCCGAGCGTCACGCCGGCGGTGGAAAGCACGGCGGATTTGAGGCTGGTGGAGTTCTTGTCGGCCAGGATCTCCTTGCTCAGCACCGTCACCGTCTTCGGCGTGTTGAGCAGCTTCTCCGGAAACTTGCCGGAGGCCTGCAGCCGCTCGCCCTTGTAGTCGGAGGCGGGGCTGGAATAGGGGTTGCGGTCGGGCGGCAGATTGCTCTTCGGCGCCGCGGCCTGCTGCTGTTGTTGCTGGCGGGCGGCGCGGCGCATCGCGTCGCGGGCGCGGACCTGGTCCGCGGTCGGGCGCGAGGCGGCCGGCTTGGGACGCGCGACCGGGGCTTCGACGTTGACGGACGGCAGCGGCGCCTGCTGGGCTTCGGCACTGGAGAACGAGGCAACCGCGATCAGGCTCGCGACTGCCGAGACTTTCACACCGGAAATCTCGGGAGATGGCTCCCACTCGTGCCCGCTTGCCCCTCGCAAGCTCCTTGGAAAGATTGCCTTACCCATACTCGACCACCCCGTTCGTTACGCAAAACTCTGACTTGGGTTCGTTTGAACGCCCGCAACCGGCGCGTGCCTGTTGCGAATGCAAGTCAAGAAGCGGGGGAAAGCGGTCCAAAGCTGGTTCCGCCGGTGGCCGGAATGCGAAAAGTTTCCATCCATTTCTGAAAATGAGAGTTGTTCGCAAAGTGTCGCGTCACGGCAACACTTGAAACCTCCTGGTTGAGCTGATCTCCGTCATTCAATTGCTGATGGGAGAATTGGCCGGCCTTCACCCCGTCCCGCGAGGTAAATCGTGCGCTTGATGATCACTTCGGCGATCTTCGGTTCGAGCTGCTTCCCGCCGCATCGCGAGATGCGGCGGGAATCTGGCGAATCTGTTTCCCGACCGGGACGCGCGCGGCCTTAGAACTTCGCCGTCGTGATCAGGTAGAACGCACGGCCGGGAGCGACCTGGGTGAACGGCACGTTGCTGCGGTAGAAGGTGTCGTAATAGAGCTGGTTGGTGAGGTTCTGGGCATAGACCTTCATGCTCCAGTTCTTGTCGATCTGCTTCTCCACGAAGGCATCGAACCGCCAGTAGCTCGGCAGCTCGTTACCGGTGTTGGCCGCGAACGTGCCGCCGAACACTTTCGAGCGGTAGACGGCCTGGCCGCCGATCTCCCAGCCGTCGTCGAACTTGTACTTGGTCAGCACGCTCAGCGACTGGTGCGCGATGTTGGCGAGCTGCAGTCCGGTATTGGACGCGACGCCGCTCTGCGTCACCTTGGACTGCATCAGCACGAGGCCGCCGAAGATGCTCCAGCGGTCGGTGAGCTTGCCTTCCGCCTCGATGTCGATGCCCTGGATGCGGTAGGCGGCGCCGGAGGTCAAAAGCCCGTTGACGGTCTCGCGGGCGTTCTCCTTCACCGTCTGGAACAGCGCGCCGGTCACCAGCAGATGGCGGTCGACCAGCTCCCATTTGGTGCCGATCTCGGCGCCCTTGTTGCGCTCCGGCCCGAGGATGATGGTGCTGTTCGGCGGAATGCCGCCGTAGTCGGTCGCGGTGCCGTCGAGCTCGGAGCCGAACGGATTGGCGGAGGTCGCATAGGCGGCATAGAGGCTGCCGATCGGCAGCGGCTTGTAGACGAGGCCGAGATTGTAGTTGATCAGGTCGGAATCGACGGTCGCCGAGGCGGTGTTGTTCGACGAGCGCATCGCATAGCCGTCATAGCGCAGGCCGCCGGTGAGGATGATGGTGTCGCGCCAGTTCGCGGTGTCGATCACATAGGCGCTCTTGCTGTCGACATCGTAGCGAGTCGGGTTGCCGGTCAGGAACGGCACGGTCGTGAACGGCAGGTTGGTGTAGGCGGGGCTGAACATGTTCTGGTTCTGCAAGCCCCCGCCGGTGGTGCCCTGCGAGCCGAACGCCTCCGAGGTCAGCCCGGCGTAGCGGTCGATCGAGATGTTCTCCTTGGAGAACTCCGTGCCGACCACGGTGGTGTGCTTGACCGGGCCGGTGTCGTATTTGAACGTGAGGTCGTTCTGGTTGGCCCAGTTGTCGACGGTCTGATAGCGGCTCTGCGCGCTGGCATTGAAGAACCATTTGGTCGGATCGGGGCTGGCCGTTCCCGCCACGCTCGCATTCGGCAGGGTGCCGATGTAGTTCAGCTCGGAATGCTCGCCGCGCAGCTTGCTCGTGAAGGTGACGCTGTCGCTGAGCTTGAGCTCGCCGGCCAGCGTGCCGAAATCCTGCCGCGCCGCCTGGAAGTCGCGGTTGAGGAAGCCGTACCAATTGTTGCGCGGGATGCCGGCCGAGGTCGCCGGAATGTTGCCCTGCTTGTAGAACGGCACGCCGAAGTCCGGATAGCCGGAGAGGTCGGTGTGGACGTAGTTGGTCGTGACCTTCAGCGAGTCCGTCGGAGTCCACTTGGTTGAGATGAAGCCGCCCCAGCGGTCGTCGGTGACGTGGTCGCGTCCCGCGACATTGGCGTCCTGGAACAGGCCGCCGGTGCGCACCGAGAAGGTCGGCGAGATCGTCTGGTTGACGTCGAGCGTCACGCGCTTGGTCTGGTCGGTGCCGAGGGTCGACTCCGCGTTGGTGAAATTGCGGTCGCCGGCCTGCTTGGTGATGATGTTGATGGCACCTCCCGCGGTGCCGCGGCCGGCATAGGCCGAGGCGGGACCGCGCAGGATCTCGACCTGCTCGGTGAAGAAGTTCTCGCGCACCGACACGGCGGGATCGCGGATGCCGTCGATGAAGATGTCGTTGCGGGCATCGAAGCCGCGGATGAAGAAGCGGTCGCCGAACGCGTTGCCGCCTTCGCCCGAGCCGAGCGTGACGCCCGCGGTCGAGCGGCCGACCTCCTTCAGCGTGGTGACGTGCTTGTCCTCCAGCACCTCCTTGCTCATCACGGTGATGGTCTTCGGCGTGTTCACCAGCTTCTCGGTGAACTTGCCGGAAGCGACGCGGTCGACCTTGTAGGGCGCGGCCGCGTCCGCGTAAGGGTTGGCGTCGGGCGGCGTCTGCGGTCCGGTCTGAGCCGGCGGCTGCTGCGGCTGGCGGGCCGCGCGGCGCAGCGCGCTGCGGGCGCGGACCTGGTCGGCCGACGGCCGCGACGGCGCCGGCTTGGCGCGCGCGGCCGGCGCTTCGACGGTCACGGAGGGCAGGGGCGCCTGCTGCGCCTCGGCGCCGGAGAACGAGGCGACGGCGATCAGCCCCGCGACCGCCGACACCTTGACCCCCGATACATCAGCGGAGGGATCGCCTCGAAGCGCGGTGCCCCCGCGCAAGCTTGCTGGAAAGACGGCTCGACCCATACTCAACCACCCCAATGGCTACTCAAGGACAAATCTTGTTCGTGGATTCGCCATCAGGATCACTCCTGTTGCGAACGCCTCTCAACAAGTCCTCGAAATTCGACCAAAACGGGTTGCGCTGGTGGCCCGCCTGGGATGATCGTACCTAATGCATGTGATAATCAGTCGCAGGTAAGGGTCGGTTGGTTATTCGTTACCGGTCGCGCCCAAACTCCCGCGAGGTCTCCGCAAACCGCGGGAGCGGCGCCTGCCGGATCTCGATACCGCCGGTCTAGCCGCGCGCGACGATCACCGCGACCGGCCCGCCGCCGTCGGGGCCCTGGTGCTCGGCGCCGCCCGAGACGAACAGGTCGGTGAAGCCGAACAGCCCGGCCAGCGCGCCGCCGACGAAGGCGCGGGCATGGCGGGTGGAGGAGACGTCGCTGTCGTCCAGCATGGTATGCCGCTGGCCGCGCAGCCGGCCGCTCTGCGCCGCCTCCGCCTTGGCGAGCACCGCGGCGATGCGGCTGCGGTCGGCCGCCGGCACCTGGCCCGTCACGTTCAGGCCGAGCCGGGCGAGCGCCTGCCGCGCCGGCTCGATGTCGATGGCATCGCCCATGACGGCATGATCGATCGCGAGCGGCCCGCTCCACTTGGCCGACATGCCGGCCACCATGATCTCGTGGTCGAGCAGCTCGACGCCGCCCGAGGTGGCCGCGCGTCCGCTGTAGCGCGAGACATCGGCGCAGATCGTCGCATCGGACAGATCGCCGGCGGCGAGCTCGCCGAGCGCGACGGCGACCCCGAGCGCCGAGGCGCCGCGCGAAAAGCCCATCGACTTCAGCGTATCGCGCACGGCGGTGCGCTGTCCCCGGGCCTCGACCGCCTCGATCCGCTCCATCGTCAGCAGCGGGCATTTCACCTGTACGTAGTGAACGTCGGCGGGATCGTCGATGCCGGCATCGGCCATCGCCGCACGCACGCCGGCGGCCACGAGCTCGACCTGCGGCATGCGGCCGAGATGCTCGCCCGCCAGCACCGGCGTGCGTGCGCGGCCCAGCGCCAGCGACGTCGGCACATCGCGCGGCTTCGCGGCATCGCCGCCGTCGCGTGCCTCGAACACGATCATGTGCGGCGACAATGCGCCCTCGGTGCCGCCGGACATCACCATCGCGATCTGCTGCACGGCGTCCGCCGCGAGATATCGGCCGAGCAGCGCCTCCAGCGAGCGCACGGCGAAGGCGCGGGTGAAGTCGTTGACGCAGCCATTGCCCTCGGTCTTGCCGAGAATGGCGACGATCCCTGCGGGATCGATCGCCCCTTGCGCGATTCCGGCCTCGAGCGCGCCGACATCGTCCGGGCTCCGCATCGGCAGGCGGTGAACGTAGGCGCGGCGCAGCCGGGTCGGCATGTCGAGAACTCCTCTGGTGCGGTCCGGCGACACTAGGCAATCACGAAGCCGCGCGCGACGGTGTTCCGAGATGGCCCGCATGCTATCCTTGGCATTCCCAACCCGGACGACCGGTGATCCATGCCTCTCTGGACCTGCTTTCAATGCGGCGCGCAGTTTCCCGATACGCCAGCACCGCCCGGCCATTGCGTCGTCTGCGAGGACGAGCGGCAATATGTGAACTGGAAGGGACAGAGCTTCCTCAGCCGCGACGATCTCGCCGAACGGCATCAGGTCGTCTGGCGCGACGACGACGGCCTGACCGGCCTTGCTCTTGACCCCGGCTTTGCGATCGGCCAGCGCGCACTGCTCGTTCCCGGGCCGGACGGCTGCGTGATGTGGGACTGCATTCCGCTGGCGACCGATGCGGCCATCGCCCACGTCCGCTCGCGCGGCGGCCTCAAGGCCATCGCGGTGTCGCATCCGCACTATTATGGCGCGGTCGCTGATTGGAGCGCGGCGTTCGGCGACGCGCCCATCTATCTGCATGGCGACGACCGCGCCTTCGTCACCCGGCCGCATCCCGCGATCGTGCCCTGGACCGGTGATCGCCTCGCCATCTCGGATGACGTCGTGCTGCTGCGGACCGGCGGGCATTTCGCCGGCGCCACCATCCTGCACTGGCGCAACGGCGCCGGTGGCAAGGGCGCGCTGTTGACCGGCGACATCGCGATGGTGGCGATGGATCGCCGCCATGTCAGCTTCATGTACTCCTATCCAAACTACATCCCGCTCGGCGCGGCCGCCGTGCGCCGCATCGCCGATGCGGTCGCGCCGTTCGCCTTCGATCGCATCTACGGCGCCTGGTGGCAGAAGAACATCGCCGACGATGCGAAGGCGGCGTTCGATCGCTCGGTGCAGCGCTATCTTCAGGCGATCGCTTGAGCCGCCGGCTTCGCCGGATCCCCGTAAAGTAACGGGGCGTTAGGCACAACCAGAAGGTTGTTTTAGGGCGTCTTGCAGTCTTTGGTCGGATGGTATCGAAGTATCCCGGGCGGAATGGGGTACCTCAATGCATTTGCCATCGTGCTCGCCGGCGACTGGCGCCATCGCGCCGGCCAGCCTCCTCGTGCATTCAGACTTCCGATCAGTCCCCCATCCTCCCGTGTCCGCCTCCAGCGCCGGCGAGCTGCCCTGGCGCTGGATCCTGCTGGCGCTGGTGCTCGCCATCGTGCTCGCGGTACCGTTTCTGTTGGTCGATGTCCCGCCGGTGCTCGACTATCCGAACCACCTCGCGCGGCTGTTCGTGCTGGCGCATCCCGACGATCCCGTGCTGTCGCAGATGTACGCGCCGAACTGGCGCATCCTGCCCAATCTCGGCATGGACGTGATCGGCGTCGCGCTGCTGCGCATCACCGACGTTCATGTCGGCGGCCGCATCCTGCTCGCGCTCAGCCTGTTCGCGCCGCTCCTCGGGGTCATCGCCTATCACCGCGCGGAGTTCGGCCGGCTGTCCTTATGGCCGCTGGCGGCCGGCATCGTCGCCTATGACGGCGTCTTCCTGCTCGGCTTCATGAATTTCCAGCTCTCGCTCGGTCTTGCCCTCGGCGGCGCCGCCGGCTGGGTGGCGCTGCGCCGTCGGGGCGGCTGGCTGCCGGCGATCGCCTGGGGGGCCATCACTGCGTCGGCTGCCTTCCTCTGCCACATCTTCGGCTTGCTGTTCTTCGCGGTCCTGATCGGCGCCGGAGAGGCCGATCGGCTGTGGCGGCTGCGCCGGTCGGCGGTCCTGACGCGGGAGCTGACGGTCGCGGCCTGTGCGCTCGGACTCACGCTCAGCCCGGCCGTGCTGCTCTATGGGCTCTGTCCGCTGGGCGAGGGAGGGTTGCAACTCGGCGACTGGGACGGACCGCCGAAGCTGTGGCGCATCATGACGCCGTTCCTGACCACCAGCGCCGAGCTGACGATCATCACGACCGTCGTGGTGATGTCGGTGCTGGTTCTCGTCCGGCGCCAGCTCGTCATCGCGCCGGGCATTCCGCTGGCGCTGGCGGCGCTGTTCACGGCCTTCGTCGCGGCGCCCTGGACGGCGCTGGGAGGAACGCTGATCGACATGCGCTTTGCCGCGATGGGCGGCCTGCTGCTGTTCGCCGGCCTGCATCCGGTCGTGTCCGGCAGGAAGGCGGCGCTCGTCGGCATCGTCCTCGCAGGGCTGATGCTGGTTCGGACCGCGGATATCGCATCGGCCTGGATCGATCACCGGGTCGACCTCGCCGAACTGCGCGCGGCGATCGCGCATGTGCAGCCCGGCGCGCGCGTCATCGCCGCGCATGGCCACGAGCAGCCCGTCTCCAGCCGGCGCGAGCGCATCCTGCCCGGCTTCCGTTATGTCGATTCCCATATGGCGGCGCTGCTCGTGATCGAGCGGCGGGCGTTCTGGCCGCTGATGTTCGCCCATCCGAACCAGCAGCCCGTCACGGTGCGTCCCTCTTTCGCGCGTCTCGCGCAGCCGCTGGCCGAGCCCGCCGCGTGGCGCTGGCTGCAGCCGGACACGCCGCCCGCCGACGTGTTGCCGCTCGCGCGCTATCTGGCCGGCTGGCGCTCGAACTTCGATGCTGTCCTGCTGCTCGACCCGCCGGTCCCGGAGCAGCCGGTCGCCGGCCTCTCGCCGCTCTATCTCGGCAGCTACATCCAACTGTTCCGCATCGGGCAGGGCAACGGCAAGGCCGCGGTGCGCGAGCCTGAACCCGCTCCGCCGGCAGCCTCGCCGTCCTGAGGCTGGGGCGACGGCCGCCGTCCCCATCAGTCCCGGGTGATCCTTTGTCTCCGCTTGGTCGTTGCCTGGTGCTTGGTCGTGCGCTGCGCGCGGTCGGCGGCGCCACCACGGAGAAGGGACATGCAGCGCATCGTGCCGGGGCCGGGACAGGAATCGGTGTGGGACTATCCGCGGCCGCCGCGGCTGGAGCGCTGCATGGCGCGGCTGCGCGTCGCATTCGCGGGCGTCACCATCGCCGACACGCAGGACGGCTATCGCGTGCTCGAGACCAGCCATCCGCCCGTCTACTACATCCCATCGCAGGATGTCGCGATGCAGTGGCTGCGGCGCGCGCCCGGCGGGTCGTTCTGCGAGTTCAAGGGCGTCGCCGGCTACTGGACGCTGGAGGTCGGCGGCCGCGTGTCCGAGCAGGCGGCCTGGAGCTACGAGCAGCCGACAGCGCCGTTCGCGCCGATCGCGGGCCATCTTGCGTTCTATGCCTCTCGGGTCGAGGCCTGCTTCGTCGGCGACGAGCGCGTTGCCGCGCAGGAGGGCGATTTCTACGGCGGCTGGATCACCTCCCGCGTCGTCGGACCGTTCAAGGGCGGGCCGGGTACGCGGCACTGGTAGAGACAGGCGCTCGTCCCGATGCGTGATCCGATGGCCGGTCTTGATCGTATGGGTGACGGGTGACGGCAGCCCGCGCATGCAGCGTGGCTTGACCTGGCAGGGCAGCGATCCCTGCCGGACGAGATCTCATCTTCACGACGCCGGGGGAATGCCATGCGACGGTTGATGAAGTTCCTGCACACGATGGGCGCGATCGGCATGATGGGCGCGATGGCCTGCCTCGTCGTGCTGCTCGGCCTGATCCCGCAGCCGTCGGTGTCGCTGTCGCATTATGCCGAGATGCGCGCGGCGATGGGCGCCATCGTGCGCTACGTGTTCTTTCCCTCGCTCGGCCTGACTCTGATCGCCGGACTGCTCGCGATCGCGATCAACCGCGCGCTGCACAGCGCCGGCTGGGCGCTTGCCAAGCTGGCCTCCGGCATCCTGGTCTTCGAATGGGGTTTTGCCGCCGTGCAGGGTCCGATGCAGGAGGCGGCCGAGGAGGCCGCCCGCGCCGTCGCCGGCCAGATCGACCCGGCGACGCTTGCGCCCAACTTCGGCACCGAGCAGGGCGCCATCTGGGTCATGCTCGGCGTCGCCACCGTGAACGTGATCCTGGGCGTCTGGCGTCCGAAATTTACGAATCTGCCGGATTGATTGACCCCAGCGTTCCGCGTTGCAGCGCGCCAGCGTTTTCCGCCGACACTACCGCTCTCTCCTCTCCCCTCCCCGCAAGGGGAAGGGGAGCGCACCGCCGCAGACCGATCGCTCTGCGGATTTCGCGAAATTCCTCTTGCTATTTTTCAGAAATCATGTTTATGTCCCTCCATCCCGCCTCGTGCAGAGGGACGTACGCGTCGTCACGAACGTGGAGGTGGGCTGCGATGGACGTGACGGCGGCGCCAGACGAGCGCAGTCGTGACGGACGGCGAAGTCGTGTGGTCCTGGCCTCTCGACGCTGAGGTCAAGTCCGCTTTCGATGCTGTGACGGCTCGGGCGGACGATGGGGGCAAGAAAGCCGATCCCCAGGGAGAGCACGAAGGACACCGTCAAAACCGATCGCGCGGGGGAGGCCGGTTGTCAGGCCCGACCTGTGGTGACTGCCGCCTGCTTTCTTGTTGCAGGCGGGCCATGGGCCGCGGTCAGCACCCGGCCTTCCCCGCGCCCTCTCGTCGAGAGGGCTGACGGCCGCATCACCCGGGCACCGATCGTGCCGCGGGATCGCGAGCACGCATGCAAGATCACATGTTCAGGATGACATCAGGGGGCGGGCGCGCAGCCTTCGACGACGCGCATTGTCTTCAGCCGGTCATGCCCGATGTCAGCGCCGCCTCGGCGCTGACGCCGGCCATGTCGACGTCTTCAGAGCTGCGTCGCCCGCAGCTCGATCGTGAGCGGCGTGGCCGTCCGCCGGGCGGCCGGGTCGGCCGGCATCTGCAGCACGCGGGCGCGCTGGCCGGTCGCCAGGTCGGTGACCTTGACGATCCGGCCATTGGAGAATTCGAGCGCATCGTGATGTTCGGTCGGCTTGTTGGTGTCGACCTGGCGGAAGCGGGCGAGATGCGCCCCGACCTTGCGGCGGAAGAAGAAGCCCTTGAGGCGCACGTCGCCCTCGAAGGCGAGCTCGGTGCCTGGACGCAGGCACACCGCGGTCAACGGGTCGTCCTTGGTGCAGAAGCCGCGGGTCTCCGTGCCGGGAAATCGACAGGAGACCAGCACGTCGGCAGTCTTGGCGTCACGGGAAGCAACAGTATGGAGGCTGTAGTCACACATGGAAAGCTCCTGAAGGCCACCAGCACTAAGCCCGCAACGGCGCAGCAGGAGAGTCGTTCCATGGTGTTGAAGCCCGTCACTCCGACGACGCCCGCCGCGGGACGGTCCCGCGGCGGGAACTCGCGATCAGGTGAGATGCGCGGCTTCTTCGGCCTCGTCCTCGGCGGCGCCCCAATGCGAGGCGTCCTTGATGGTCGGATCGATCAACTCGCCACGCAGCAGCGCCAGCGGCGACTTCCAGTACAGCGCGATGTTGTGGAACGGGTCGGTCAGCACCTTGAAGGCCCAGATCAGGCCGGTCGGGACATCCTGCGTCGCAAACAGCTGGATGACGCGAAACAGACCGCCGCCGATGCCGACCGCGAGCCAGAGCAGGCCGACGTGGCGGACGAAGTCCATCCGGCCGGCCGGCTCGGCGAACAGGCCGAACAGCGTCGGAAACGCGAACAGCGCCACCGGCACCAGGCCCCACACCGTCAGCAGCACGATCTTGCGGGTCTGATTGTAGCCGACCTTGACCGCCTCCTTGTAGTCATTGCTGACGCCGTTGACGTGGTCATAGCCGTTCGGTTCGAAGAAGAAGTGCCCGGTCTGCCGCGTCAGCATCGCGAGCCAGCCGACCAGGCCGGCCATCGCCGGATCCTTGAACAGCAGCGCATAGCACACGAGGAAGATCACGGCGCTGATCAGGTGCAGCGTCTGATTGATCCGGCTCTGATGATAGTAGCGATAGTCGTCGAAGCGCTGCGTCTGCAGCGTCTTGTAGTAGCGCGACATGCGAATCCCCGTGCCGTTGTGGAACGAGGCGAAGACGTAGAGGGCCTCAGTGAAGGTGGCGTGACATTATGATGTTGTCACAATGAAACCGGCCGGGAGCGGATCGGGAGGCGTTATGAGCGAGAACACGCCAACCCTGTGCCGGCGAGTGAGCCGCCTGCGGGTCTCTTTTCCTGCCAGAGAGCGCGCACGCGCGGCTTTGATCGGGATCAAAACCGCGCCGAAAGTCGAACAAGAATTGATGCGGTCAGCCGGCGGGCGACCTTGCCAGCCGGATCGCCTCGCTCAGGATCGCGCGGTCACCGATATGGTTGGCGAGCAGCAGCAAGAGCCTGGCGTTCATGCGCAGGGCCTCGTCCTCGCTGAGGTCGCGCTGGCCACCGATCAGCTCGGCATAGAAGTCGTCGGGATCGCGAATGTTCGGGGTGAGGGTGAGGCTCATGCTGCAAGCTCCTGCTGGGCCGCGGGGCGCCTGCCGCAGGCGCGCCGGACCGCATCCGTGATCGCGTCCCCGTCGAACTGCGGCCAGCGGGCGGTGACATATTGATCGGGGCGGAACAGATAGGTCGTGCCGGGCGAGGCGCCGTATCGCGCCGCGAGCAGGCCCTTGGGATCGGCGAGGTCGCGGCCGACGACGAGCACCCGCGCCGTGATGCCGTCGATGCTGAGCTGCTCGGCGGTGACGGCGTTGTCGAAGGTGACAACCGTGAAGCCCGAGCCGAGGCAGTTCAGGAACCAGCCGGGCTCGCCCGCGACCATCACCGGCGCGTCCGCGGCATTGATACCTGGCGTCATCGCGCCGGGTACGCTGCCGCCGTCAGGCGTGTTCAGGGACGATGCGGCATAGGGCGTCGGCGTCGACAGCCGGCCGCTGTTGACCAGCGGCCGCGCAAAGCTGTGGTGCTGCGCGAGGTCGAGCACGGCGTCGCGGAAGGTGCGGCTCGCTTGTGTCTTCGGCGTGATGAAGTCGGTCGCCCGCGTCGAGTTCAGGATGTTGTCGTCGGCCGCGTAAGCGCGTTCCTCGTGATAGCTGTCGATCAGGCTCTCCGGCGCCTCGCCGCGCAGCACCATTGCCAGCTTCCAGGCGAGGTTGTCGATGTCCTGCACGCCGGTGTTGGCGCCGCGGGCGCCGAAAGGCGACACCTGGTGCGCTGCGTCGCCGGCGAACAGCACGCGTCCCCGGCGGAAATTGTCGATCCTTCGGCAGGCGAACTGATAGATCGACACCCATTCGAGCTCGAACTCGGCGGTCTCGCCGAGCATCGCCCGGATGCGCGGGATCACGCGCTCGGGCTTCTTCTCCTCGTCCGGATTGGCGTCCCAGCCGAGCTGGAAGTCGATGCGCCAGATGTTGTCCGATTGGCGATGCAGCAGCACCGACTGTCCCGGATGGAACGGCGGGTCGAACCAGAACCAGCGCTCGGTGGGGAAGTCCGCCTTCATCCTGACGTCGGCGATCAGGAAGCGGTCCTGGAAGAACTGGCCGGTGAACTCGGCGCCAACCATCCGGCGGGTGTCGGAATTGGCGCCGTCGCAGGCGATCACCCATTGCGCCTCCATGGTGAAGATGCCGTCGGGCGTCTCCACCGCGAGCTGCGCGCAATCCTCGCTCTGCTTCAGGCTGACGAGGCGATGCTTCCAGCGCAGATCGACCAGCGGGCTCCTGCTGCAGGCGTCGACCAGGATCTCCTCCAGATAGTATTGCTGCAGGTTGATCATCGCCGGCCAGCGATGGTCGGGCTCGGGCAGCAGGTCGAACTGATAGGAGAGCTGGTCGCGGAAGAACACCTTGCCGATGTTCCAGCTCACGCCTTTCTCGACCATCGGCGCGGCGCAGCCGAGCCGGTCCCAGATCTCCAGCGGGCGCTTGGCGTAGCACACCGCGCGGGAGCCGATGCTGACGGTGTCGTTGTCGTCGAGCACGACCACCGGCTGGCCGCGGGCGGCGACATCGAGCGCCGCGGTGAGGCCGATCGGCCCGGCGCCGATCACGACGATCGGATGGCGGCGGGTCTCGCCGCTGCGCTGCTCCGCCGAGCAGACATAGGGAAATCGCGGATAGACATAGTTGCTCATGGCTGCCTCGCCTGGCGCGTTGCGGTCGGGACTGTCGGAACGAGCAATCGCTCAGTCGCTGCCGGCGAATTCCTTCTCGTGCATCCAGGCGGTGTGCCGCGGCGGCTTCCTGGTCGTGGCCCATTCGTCGACCATGGCGTGGGCGACCGACTTCATCCGCGTGATCTGCTCCGGCGTCGCGGTCCAGGCCGCGATCTCCAGCCGGTGGCCGCTCGGATCATGGAAATAGATCGACTTGAAGATGGTGTGGTCGGTGATGCCGACGACGTCGAGACCGGCGGCCTCGGCGCGGGCCTTGGCTTCCTCGAGCTCCTCCATGTCCTTCACCTGGAAGGCGATGTGCTGGGTCCATTCCGGCGTGTTCGGATCGCGCCCCATCGGCGGCGAGTTCGGCAGCTCGAAGAAGGCGAGGATGTTGCCGTTCCCGGCATCGAGGAAGATGTGCATGTAGGGATCTGGCGCCTTGGTCGAGGGCACCTTGTCCTCGGCGATCGCGCCCAGCAGGTCCATGTTGAGGACCTTCTTATAGAACTCGACGGTGGCCTTGGCGTCGACGCAGCGATAGGCGACGTGATGAATCTTCTCGATCTGCACGATGGTCCTCCCATGATCATTGTTGGCAGGATAGTAACGAATGATACGATTGTGTGGCTTTGATCCAGATCAACCCGATGTGGATCTGATCGAGGTCGCCGGGACGAGCGCCTGGAACGGACGAAGGCAGGGGATGCGATGACGAAGGTGGCCAACGAGACCCGCGGCCGGACAAATGGAGAGGGGGCCGCCGAGCCCGAGCTTCGGCTGCAGCGCTATTTTCCCTACCGGCTTGCCCGGCTCGCCGAGCAGGTGTCGCTGGCGGTGGCGAAGGTCTATGCCGACCGCTTCGCGCTGTCGCGCCAGGAATGGCGGATCCTGGCGGCGCTCGGCGAGCAGCCGCGGCTGCCGACCAAGGAGATCGGCCGGCTGACGACTCTCGACAAGATGAATGTCAGCCGCGCCATGCAGAGCCTGGAGGCCCGCGGCATCGTCAGCCGGAGCCGCGATCCCGCGGACGGCCGCGAGCGGATCGTGGCGTTGACGGCTGCCGGCAGAGGGCTGTACCGCAGGATCGTGCCCCATGCGCTGGCGCGCGAGGCCGATCTGCTGAGCGTGCTTTCGGCCGCCGAGATCGCGACCCTCGACACGGTCATCGACAAGCTGCTCGCGGCCGCCGAACGATCGGTCGACGATCCCCCTGGCCGAAAGGCTTGATCGGTGCCGCCGCCGCGCTATATCGACGGTCTCTCTCCACCCCTGATAGCATGGGCCAACGTACGACGATGACCGACACCGCCACCGTTAGCCATTCCTTCCAGGCCGAAGTCTCCGAGCTGCTCCATCTGATGGTGCATTCGGTCTACTCCGAGACCGACATTTTCCTGCGCGAGCTGATTTCGAACGCCTCGGACGCCTGTGACAAGCTGCGTTACGAGGCGATCGCCAGACCCGATCTGATCGGCGACGGCGAGCCGCCGCAGATCCGCATCATCCCGAACAAGGCCGCTGATACGCTGACCATTGCCGACAGCGGCATCGGCATGGAGCGCCAGGAGCTGATCGACCATCTCGGCACCATCGCCCGCTCCGGCACCAAGGCGTTCGTGCAGAAGCTGGCCGAGGCCAAGGACGGCACCGGCCTGATCGGCCAGTTCGGCGTCGGCTTCTATTCGGCCTTCATGGTCGCCGACCGCATCCAGGTGATCAGCCGCCGCGCCGGCGGCGGCGAGGTCTGGACCTGGACCTCGTCGGGCGGGGCGGGCTTCGAGGTGGCGCCCGCGTCAGAGGAGGATGCCAAGCGGGTTGCGCGCGGCACCGAGATCGTGCTGCACCTCAAGGACGACGCGAAGAAATATCTCGAAACCTATGAGATCGAGCGCATCGTCACCGCCTATTCCGACAACATCCAGTTCCCGATCATGCTGGTGCAGGAGGAGGGCGAGCCGCGCCAGATCAACTCCGCCAGCGCGCTGTGGCAGCGCTCCAAATCCGAGCTGACGCCGGAGGACTACAGCAAGGCCTACAAGTCGATCGCGCATGCGTTCGACGAGCCGGCGATGACGCTGCACTACCGCGCCGAGGGCCGCTATTCCTATGCCGTGCTGCTGTTCGCGCCCTCGACCAAGCCGTTCGACCTGTTCGAGCCGGCGCGCAAGGGCAAGGTCAAACTCTATGTCCGCCGCGTCTTCATCACCGACGACGCCGACCTGATGCCGGCGTACCTGCGCTTCATCCGCGGCGTGATCGACAGTGAGGATCTGCCGCTCAATCTGTCGCGCGAGATGCTGCAGAACAATCCGCAGCTGGCGCAGATCCGAAAAGCCGTGACGACGCGGGTGATCAGCGAGCTGGAGCAGCTTGCCGACAAGGACGCCGAGAACTTCGACAAGATCTGGGATTCGTTCGGCGCCGTGATCAAGGAAGGCCTGTACGAGGATTTCGAGCGTCGCGACAAGCTGCTGGCGCTGTCGCGCTTCACCACGACATCGGGCGAGCGGCGCTCGCTGAAGCAGTATGTCGAGGGTCTCAAGGAGAACCAGACCGAGATCTATTTCCTGGTCGGCGACAGCATCGAGCGGCTGAAGTCCAATCCGCGGCTCGAGGCCGCCAAGGCGCGTGGCGTCGAGGTGCTGCTGCTCACCGATCCGGTCGATGCGTTCTGGACCTCGGCGCGGCTGGAGTTCGACGGCAAGCCGCTGAAGTCGCTGAGCCAGGGCGACATCGATTTCGACCCGATCCCGGTGACGGAGCCGAAGTCTGAGGATGAGGCGCAGCCGGCGGCCGACGAGGCCAACACGATCGCGCTGATCAAGGCGAGCCTCGGCGAGCACGTCACCGACGTCAAGGTGTCGACGCGGCTCACCACCAGCGCGTCGTGCCTGGTGGCCGGCAGCCATGGTCCCGATCGCGAGCTGGAGCGCATCCTGTCGCAGCAGGCGCGCGGCGCGCGCACCAAGCCGATCCTCGAGATCAATCTGCGCCATCCGCTGGTCGTGGCGGTCGCCAAGGCCGCCGCCGACAAGGCCAGGGTCGACGACCTGTCGTTCCTGCTGCTCGAGCAGGCGCAGATACTCGACGGCGAACTGCCGGAGGATCCGGCCGCCTTCGCGGCCCGTCTCAACCGGCTGGTGCTGAAGGGCGTCGCGGGGGCCTGAGGCAGGCGGGTCGCCGGGCGCGGAGGTCAGTTCTTCGCGCTCACCTGCGGCACCAGCTTGCGCCAGTGCATGATCTCGGCGCGGTAGGTCGCGGTGTAGACGCCGACGTCGCCGATGAGCGGCGTGGCGCCGACCTCGGCGAACTGCCTGCTGATGTCGGGATCGGCCAGCGCGGCGTTGATCTCGCGGTTGAGCAGCTCGACGATGGCTTTCGGCGTGCCGTGCGGCACGGCGACACCATAGAAGCCGGAGGTTTCGAACGCCGGCAGCACGTCGGCGACCGGCGGCAGATCGGGGAAGGCGGCGGCGTGCTCGCGCGTCGTGACGGCCAGCGCCCGGACCTTGCCGCTGCGCAAAAGGTCGACGGCGGAAGCGGCGTTGTCGAACATCGCGTGGATGTGGCCGGAGGCGAGGTCGGTCAGGGCCGGACCCGAGCCACGATAGTGCACAGTCGACCACGTGAGGCCGCCGAGTGTCCGGAACAGCTCGGCCGACAGCAGCTGGACGGTGCCGGGACCGGCGGAGCCGACGCTGAGCTTGCCCGGGTTGGCCTTGGCATAGGCCAGGAATTCGGGCAGCGTCTTGACAGGCAGCTGCCGGCTGACCAGCAGCAGCAGCGGCATGCGCGCCATGCCGGCGACCGGGATGAGATCGCCGTCGGCGCCGGGCGAGTCGTCGGTCGAGGCGGTGATGACGTTGGCGGTCGAGGTCGCAAGAATCGTATAGCCGTCCGGCGCGGCGCTCGCGACGCTCTTGGTGGCGGTCGCGCCGCCCGCACCCGGCCGGTGATCGAGCACGAAGGGCTGGCCCAGGCGGCGGGTCAGCCGGTCGCAGATCAGGAGCGACAGCCGGCCGGTGGCTCCACCCGGGGCAAACGGAATGACCCAGGTGACCGGCTGAGCCGGATAGGGCGCATCAACTCCGGCGAACGCCGTGGTCGAAGTCATGGCTGCAACACTGCTCCAGGCGGCGCAGCGCAGCAATGCGCGTCGTGTCATCGTGTCCTTGGGCATGCCGGCCTTCGCGTTGGCATGTTCTGGGAGCGGTACGCTAACCGGCATTTCCGAGAACTTCGTAAAGGATCGCATTCGCATCAACAGCCACGCACTCTCGGCCGGTTAACCCTCCCGATTAACGGCTGGTGAGGCCACACCGCCTATAAGCACGCCGAATTGGGGTGAGGGCGTTCATGAACTCCGGGCCGTTGGATCGATCTGTGGAACTCAGCACGGCCTCTCGGAGCCCGTCGGCGGCGAAGATCTGGTTGAGAGCGATCGAGCTGACCTCGCGCATCGAGGCAGAGCCCACGCGGCTGTTCGCCGACGTGGTGGACGACTGGGCTGCGAAGCAGCCCGAACGGCCGGCGCTGATCTCCGATCGCGAGACGCTGAGCTATTCCGCCCTGTCTGCGCGCATCAGCCGATACGCCCGCTGGGCGTTGGCCAACGGCATCGGGCCTGGCCACACGGTCGCCTTGATGATGCCGAGCCGGCCCGACTACTTGGCCGCCTGGCTCGGGATCAGCCGCGTCGGCGGTCTTGTTGCGCTCATCAACGCCAATCTCATCGGACCGTCGCTCGCGCATTGCATCAATGTGGCCCGGCCAATCCATGTGATCGTCTCCAAGGACTTCCACGAAGCCTATACGGAGGTTGCGCAGTTGATCGCGGGCGGGCCGCGTGTCTGGTTTGCCGACGGCGGCGATCTCGACGTCGCGATCGCCGCGATGGATACGCACGCGCTCGACCCAACCGAGCGCCGCGCTGTGACGATCAACGACCGCGCGCTGCTGATCTACACCTCCGGCACGACGGGCCTGCCCAAGGCCGCCAGCATCAGCCATCGCCGCATCATGAACTGGGGCGGATGGTTTGCCGGCCTCACCGGCGCAGGTCCCGACGATCGCCTCTATGACTGTCTGCCGGTCTATCATTCCGTCGGCGGCATCGTCGCGCCCTGCAGCATGCTGCGCGCCGGGGGAGCCGCGGTGCTCGCCGAGAAATTCTCGGCGCGCAATTTCTGGCGCGACATCGTCCGTCACGATTGCACGCTGCTGCAATATATCGGCGAGCTCTGCCGCTATCTGCTGGCCGACGCGCCGTCCGATTTCGACCGCGCCCATCGGCTGCGGCTCGCCTGCGGCAACGGCATGCGCGGTGACGTCTGGGAGGCGTTCCAGGCGCGTTTCCGCATTCCTCAGGTGCTGGAATTCTATGCCGCGACCGAAGGCAACTTCTCGCTCTACAATGTCGAGGGCAGGGTGGGATCGATCGGGCGCGTGCCGTCGCTGCTCGCGCATCGCTTTCCCGCCGAAATCATCAAGCTGGACGCCGACCAGCGCGCACCCCTGCGCGGAGCTGACGGACGGTGCCTCGTCTGCACGCGCGGCGAGATCGGCGAGGCCATTGGCCGCATCGGTACGGCGGACAAGGGAGGCGGTCGCTTCGAAGGCTATACCGATACGGGCGAGACGGAGAAGAAGATCCTGCGCGACGTCTTCGAGAAGGGCGATGCCTGGTTCCGCACCGGTGACCTGATGCGCCAGGACGACCAGGGCTTCTTCTATTTCGTCGATCGTCTCGGCGACACCTTCCGCTGGAAGGGCGAGAACGTCGCGACCAGCGAGGTGAACGAGGCGATCCTGCAATGTCCCGGCGTGTTGGAAGCATCGACCTATGGTGTTGTCGTGCCGGGGACCGATGGGCGCGCCGGGATGGCCGCGCTCGTCGTCGGCGACAGCTTCGATCTCGATCGTCTCTCCGTCGAACTTGCCCGAAGGTTGCCGTCCTACGCGCGGCCGGTGGCGCTCCGCATCACGTCGTCGCTGCAGTCGACCGAAACATTCAAGCAGAAGAAGCAGGAGCTGATGCGCGACGGCTTCGATCCGTCGGTCGTGCACGAGCCGCTCTACGTGCGAGACGCCGGGACAGGTGCATATTACCCGCTCGATCGCGATCTGCATGCGCGGATCCTCGCCGGCGAGGTTCGTTTGTAGGTGATTTTAATCATAGGCCATGATGGGCATTTACCAACGGTCCCGAAACATCGCGGGCCAGTCCGGGTTCCTTCACCTTCTGGCCCTATGGTCGGTTTCATCGTTTGAACAGTGAGCGGATTGGCCCATGTCGGTACGGTTAAGAATCATTGCAGCGATCAAGCAGATTGCGGAAGAACAGAAGGTCAAGCTGCCGCCGCTGACCGACGAGCTGACGTTGCATGAGACCGGCTTCGACTCGCTCGCTTTCGCCATCCTGGTCGCCCGTCTCGAGGACGATCTCGGCGTCGATCCGTTCACCCTGTCCGAGGATGTGACGTTCCCCAACACGATAGGCGACTTCATCGGGGCCTATGAGAATGTCCCCGCGTGAGATCTTCGCCCTTCGCGACCATCTCGGGACCGCGCTGACCGAACGGACGATCTCCGATCCGCGTCACGTCATATCGCTCGCCGAGCTCTCGCGCGGGAGCTGCCTCGGCAGCCGCACCGAAGAGCTCAACGGACGTTCGGTGCTGCTGGCGACCTCCGGCCAGCTCCTCGCCGGCCTTGCGCTGATCGAGATCGATGGCGTCGCACGACGTCTCCTGTTGTGTCCGCCGGATCTCAAGGGCGAGCATCTCGCCAGCATCATTGCCGATGCGGACATCGACGCCATCGTGACCGATGAGGTCCAGCGTTTCGACGCCTGCGGCGTCGATCTCGTGATCGAGGTCGCCCTGCCGCAGCCTTCTGCCGCGGTCGTGCAGACGGTGCGCGCCACCGAATGGCTGATGCTGACATCGGGTACATCGGGCGTGCCAAAGATTGTCGGGCATACGCTGGACGGTCTGTGCGGCGCGATCGTCGGCGACCGTCCGGTACCTGGCGAAGCCATGCCGGTGTGGGCGACGTTCTACGACATCCGCCGCTATGGCGGCCTGCAGATCTTCCTGCGCGCCATCGTCGGCGGCGGCTCCATGGTATTGTCGGATCCGGGCGAGGGACTATCGGACTACGTCGCGCGTCTCAACGCACGCGGCGTTACGCACATGTCCGGAACGCCGTCGCATTGGCGCAAGCTGCTGATGAGTGGGGCAGTGGAAGGCTTCGCGCCGCGCTATGTGCGTCTCTCCGGCGAGATCGCCGACCAGGCCGTGCTCGATGGATTGAAGCTGGCATTCCCCCACGCTTCGATCGGTCATGCCTACGCCTCGACCGAGGCCGGCGTCGGCTTCGCCGTCAATGATGGGCTGGAGGGCTTTCCTGCGACGCTGCTTGGCGAAGGCCGCGGGGCCGTCGACATGAAGGTCGCCGACGGCTCGCTGCGCATTCGCTCCAAGCGCGCCGCGCACGCCTATGTCGGACGCGCTGCGGCCGCCCTGACCGATACGGATGGTTATGTCGATACCGGTGACATGGTCGAGCTGCGCGGCGATCGCTACTACTTCGTCGGGCGCCGCAACGGCATCATCAATGTCGGCGGGCTCAAGGTCCATCCGGAAGAAATCGAGGCCGTGATCAATGGCCATCCCGAGGTGCGGATGTCGCGCGCCAAGTCGCGGCGCAGCCCGATCACCGGCGGCATCGTCGTCGCCGAGGTCGTGCTGACGGCGGATGCCGATCCGGCGCGGAGTGAGACGGTTCGCAATGAGATTTTCGCCGCGTGCCGCGCGCGTCTCGCGGCCCACAAGGTGCCGGCGATGATCCGCGTCGTGCCGGCGCTCGACGTCACACCGGCCGGCAAGCTGGCGCGCGCCGATGCATAATGTTCTCGTCACCGGCGGCAGCCGTGGCATCGGGCTCGCCATTGCGCGCAGGCTCGCAGGAGCGGGCTATGACGTCATCGCGGTGGCCCGCCGGGAGAGCGAGGAACTGCGCGACGCGATGGCCGAGTTCAGCGCCAGCAGCGCCGGCATTCATTTCCGCGCCTGCGACCTCAGCATCGTTGACGAGCTACCGGCCTTCGTGAAGTCGGTGCGCGACGAGTATGGTCCGCTCTACGGTCTCGTCAACAATGCCGGTCTCGGCACCGAAGGGCTGCTGGCGACCATGCACAATTCGGAGATCGAGGCCCTGGTGCGGCTGAACGTTCTGGCGCCGATGATCCTGACGAAATATGTCGTTCGCCACATGATGGCCGCGGGCGAGGGGCGGGTGATCAACATCTCCTCGATCATCGCCTCCACCGGCTACAACGGCCTGTCCGTCTACGGCGCGACCAAGGCGGCGGCCAACGGCTTCACGCGCTCGCTGGCGCGCGAGGTCGGCAAGGTCGGCATCACCGTGAATGCGATCGCACCGGGCTTCATCGCCACCGAGCTGACGCAGAGCATGGACGAGGAGCAGCAGCGGCGCATCGCCGGCCGCAGCGCGTTGCGGCGGCTGCCGGAAACGGATGACGTGGCGGCGATGGTTGAATTCCTGCTCGGCGATGGCGGGCGCAATGTCACCGGCACCGTGCTGACGGTCGATGCAGGCAATACCGCCTGAGCCATTTGCGGCGATCGGTCGCTCTCGCCGTTGATTTCGCTCAAGGGTCCGACGGGCGGCAGCAGCGATAGTGCCGGCGCAATCCGGAACCGGTATCCATGTTCGAGCGCATTCTGCGGTGGACCCTCGTCGCGATCGCAATCGCGGGCCTCGCCGCGGGCGGCCTCGCGCATGTGCTCGGTCGCCCCGATCTTGCCGGGATCGCTTTTACGGCCTCGACCGTTCCGGTCATCCTGGGGCTGATCGTCTCGATCGTCCGCGATGTCCTGGCCGGCCGAATCGGCGTCGACGCGATCGCGCTGGTGTCGATGAGCGCGGCGATCATCCTCGGCGAGCCGCTGGCCGGCGCTGTCGTGGCGCTGATGTATTCCGGCGGCAATGTGCTGGAGGACATTGCCGTCGCCCGCGCCGAGCACGATCTGCGCGCGCTGGTCGATCGCGCGCCGCGCGAGGCACATCGCCGCCGTGGCGACCAGATCGACAACGTTCCGATCGCCAGCGTCGCGGTCGGTGATCGCCTGATGGTCCGCGCCGGCGAGATCGTCCCGGTCGATGGCATGGTCGAAGCGACCATCGCGGTCGTCGACGAGTCGGCGCTCACGGGGGAGCCGATCCCGGTGACGAAGACGCGCGGGATGGCGATCCTGTCGGGATCGGTGAATGCCGGCGACACGTTCGAAATGGCGGTCACCGCCACTGCGGGCGAAAGCACCTATGCCGGCATCGTCAAGCTGGTGACGACGGCCCAGACCGCGAAGGCGCCGTTCGTGCGGCTGGCCGACCGCTATGCCCTGATCTTCCTGCCCGTCAGCCTCGCCATCGCCGGGGCCGCCTATTTGGCCTCGGGCGATGTGATCCGGAGTCTTGCCGTGCTGGTGGCGGCAACGCCGTGCCCGCTGATTCTCGCCGCACCCGTCGCTTTCATTGCCGGGGTGGCGCAGGCGGCCCGAAGCGGCATTCTGGTCAAAGGCGGCGGCAAGCTCGAGGCGCTCGCGCGTGCGCACACCGTGCTGTTCGACAAGACGGGCACGCTGACCGTCGGCGGCGCGCGGCTGCTGTCGGTCGACGCCGCGCCGGGCGAGGACGCCGATGCGGTGCTGCTGCTCTGCGCATCGCTCGAGCAGGCCTCGCACCACGTGGTGGCGCACGCGATCGTTCAGGCCGGCCAGGCGCGCGGGCTGAAGCTGAAGGTGCCCGAACAGGTCAGGGAAACCATGGGCTCGGGCCTCGAAGGTCTGATCGATGGCCGCCCTGTGATGGCCGGCTCGCGCGACCTCGTGCTCGGCAGCCGGACGCCGCCGCCCTGGGCGGCGCGCGCGATCCGCCGGGCGTCGTGGCGGTCGGCGCTGATCGTCTTCGTTGCGATCGAGGGGCGCCCGATCGGGGCGCTGCTGCTGGCGGACGAACTGCGCGCGGATACGCCGCGCGCGATCCGCTGGCTCCGCGAGGCCGGCATCGCGCGCATGGTCATGGTGACCGGGGACCGCGCCGCGGCCGCCCAGGCGATCGGCGCGGCGCTCGACCTCGACGCCGTGCTGGCGGACCGTGTCCCCTCCGACAAGGTGGAGGCGGTCAAGAGCGAGCAGCGGCTGCATCCCACCATCATGGTGGGCGACGGCATCAACGATGCTCCGGCGCTGGCCTCCGCCGACGTCGGCATCGCGCTCGGCGCCCGTGGTGCCAGCGCCTCGTCGGAAGCCGCCGACGTGGTCATTCTCGCCGATCGGCTCGATCGGGTCGGCGAGGCGATCGTGATCGCGCAGCGCGCCCGACGCATCGCCCTGGAGAGCATCTTCGTCGGCATGGGCCTGTCGTTCGTGGCGATGGGGGCCGCGGCCTTCGGCCTGCTGCAGCCGGTGCCTGCGGCCCTGGTCCAGGAAGCCATCGACGTCGCCGTCATCCTCAACGCGCTCCGCGCTCTGTTTCCGGCCGGCCGCAGCAAAGCCGGCCGGATCACGGCCGAAGACGGCCGAGGGCTCAGGCATGATCACCAGGCGCTGCTGCGCGGCCTCGACCGCCTGCGCGCGATCGTCGATGCGCTCGACGAAGCCCCGCCCGACGGCGCCGTGGTGCTGATCATGGAGGCGAACGGCGTGGTGCAGGACAAGGTCGTGGCGCATGAGCGCGACGACGAGGGCTCGGTCTATCCGAAGCTTGCTCGCCTCCTGCAGGAGAGCCATGGCCTGTCGGCAATGAGCCGCGCGCATCGCGAGATCCTGCATCTGGCGCGCCTGCTCGGCCGGCTGGTCGAGGATCTGCCGTCCGAGCATGTGGACCGCTATCTGATCCGCGATGCGCAACGGGTGATCGAGGCGATCGAGACGCTGGTCCGCATGCACACGGCGCAGGAGGACGACATCTACGAGGCCGTGGTGGCGCGCTCGGCCGCCTGAGCCGTTCGCGTCAGCCTGGATGCCGCGGCAGGTCGATCCGTTCGTTGGCAAATTCCGCAGGACCTTCGATCAGGCGGCGGATCCGCCGCTCGCGCTCCTCGGCGGACAGGCTCGGATCGAGCATCCGATCGATCAGCCGGATCGCATTCTGCTCGATGGCGACGGGATCCCGCGACGTGGGCTGCCCGGCTGCGGCCGGCCGCGATGCATGCAGGCCGATCGTGAGCAACTGGCCGATGGCGTCGGAGCGTGTCATCTGGTGAGCCTCCGCCCAGGCGTCGATCTCGGCGGTGAGCTCCTGGGACAGCTTCACCGCGCTCACCGCATCATGTCCCAGCCGGACGGCCGGGCTGTGATCCCTGCGGACGTCGGAGAATGGCGTCATGTGTTTGCCGGACGTCATCTGCCTGTTGATCATATCAGCCTAAAGTATACGGGAGGGACGGGGATTTGATTTCGATCAAGGACGGCTTAAGAAAGCGACCTTCTCGCGACGGTTCCGCCGCCGGATGCCACGCGTGCCGCTGCCGCCAGGCAGGCCACGGAGCGCAATACCGTAGACAGTCAGCAAGCCCATGCGATTCCTCCACACCTTCCAGGTCTTCGACTTCCTCGACACGCTCGTGAGCCTGTTCACGGCGTTCGTGCTGGGCACGCTGATCGGTGCCGAGCGGCAATACCGGCAGCGCAGCGCCGGCCTGCGCACCAACGTGCTGGTCGCCGTCGGCGCGGCCGCCTTCGTCGACCTCGGCAACCGCCTGACCGGCGCCGACGGCGCGGTGCGGATCATCGCCTATGTGGTGTCGGGCATCGGCTTCCTCGGCGCCGGCACGATCATGAAGGAGGGCATGAACGTCCGCGGCCTCAACACCGCCGCGACGCTGTGGGCGTCCGCCGCGGTCGGCGCCTGCGCCGGCGCCGACCTGATCGCGCAGTCGGTGGCGCTGACGGTGTTCGTGCTGGCCGGCAACACCTTGCTGCGGCCGCTGGTCAATGCGATCGATCGCATCCCGCTCAATGCGCAGACCTCGGAGGCGAACTACGAGATCGTCCTGACCACCGACGGGCTGCGCGCCGCCGAGCTGCGCGAGGCGCTCGACGAGCGGCTGGAGGCGGCCAAATACCCGGTGCGGGAGACCGAGGTTGTCTATCGCTCCGAGGACATCGTCGAGATCATCGCGACGCTGGTGCCGCTCGCGGTCGATACGGTCGATCTCGACCGCGTCGTGTCCGAGCTGGCGAAGCTTGCCGGGGTCCGTCATGCGACTTGGAACGTCAGAGCGCTGGTGTGACGGCATTGGCGGACCAGCATCGCCGCGCCGGCGGCGGGGCGCTCGCCACACCTCGTGGCTGGCTGCCGCCGGCGACGGTCGCAAGCTCCCCACCCACGTCATGGTTCGACATCCCCCAGCATCGCTCATCGCGCCCATGCGAGAGTTCCATGCCGCGTCTGAACCATCGCTGAATGCGATGGCAGCCGGTCGAGGCTCTGCCGTCAATGCCCGCCGCGGGCGAAGATCTCGTAGAAGCCGAGCACGATCTCGCAGGCGATCAGGATGACGACGATGACCTCGAGCCGCAGCGAGCGCTTGGTGTCGATGATGTCGGCGAGCGTGGTCGCCGTCTCCGCGATCACCGCGAGCTTGCGGTTGAGGGTGTCCTCCCGCTCCTTCAGCTCATACTCGTCCTCGAGCCGTGCATAGAGCCGTTCCAGATCGGGCCGGTCCCACAACACGTCCGGCTTCTCGCCGACCGCCACGCGGCCGGAGACGCGGTGCTGCACCAGCAGCGCCTCGCCGAGCAGCTTGAGCATCGCCACCCGGCTCTTCGATGTTCGCCCCAGCAGCGCCAGCTCGCGCGCGAACGGCTCGATCGTGTCGAACACGTTGGCGATCTCGCGCTCGCTGCGGCCGAGCACGACGCTCTTGGCCAGCGCATCGGCGACGATGAGCAGCCGCTCCAGCGACAATTCCTTGACCAGGACCGGGCCGCCGACCGGGATCGGCTCGTCGGATTCGCGCGCGACCTGGACCTTGGCCGTCTCTTCCTCGTGCGGCGCGATCGGGCCGAACAGTCGCGCGCTCAGCCGGTCGAGGAAGTTGATCTCCTCCGCCACCGACAGGCCGATGAAGACGACGACGCCGTAGCGGAAGACCACGGCGATACCCGTCTCGCCGATGCGGACCGCCAGCGGCGTCGCCGACAGCACTTGGCCCTCGAAGCCGGCGGTATTGATGCGGTCCGCGATCTGGAGCGCGCGGGCGGCGAGTTGTGGAACGGGTGAGGCGTCGGCCATGATGGCGATAGGCTAGCACGTCAATGCCGATGGAACGATAACGCGGTGCAATCCGTCAGGCGACACGTCCGCTGCCGAATATCGTTGCCTGAACCCGCTTGACAGGAAAGAACGTAGCTCCTCATTGGACGCGCACCCCGGACGGATGCCTCTCAATGTCGAAGACCAGCGCTGCGGACTACTATGCCTCGATTCCGGTGTTTCGCGGCTTCGCGCGCCTGATGGAGCCGCAGCTCTACCAGCCGGTGCCGGATGACTGGCTGATCGGCACGGCTGACATCGTCGAGTCGACCAAGGCGATCGCCGACAGGCGCTACAAGGCGGTCAACATGGCCGGGGCGGCGGTCATCGCCGCGGTCACCAATGCCTTGGAAGGGCGCGAATTCCCATTCGTGTTCGGGGGCGACGGCGCGAGCTTCGCCGTCAGCCCGGATGACGAAGCGGCCGCGCGCGAGGCCCTTGCCGCGACCGCGACCTGGGTCAGGGAGGATCTCGATCTCGCGATGCGTGTCGCCCTGGTGCCGGTGAGCGCGATCCGCGCGCAGGGCCTCGACGTCCGCGTGGCGCGCTACGGTCCGTCGGCCAACCTGTCCTACGCGATGTTCGCAGGCGGCGGACTGGGCTGGGCCGAGGCCGCGATGAAGCGGGGCGAGTTCGCGATTCCGCCGGCGGCGTCCGGTGCGCAGCCCGATCTGTCCGGGCTGTCGTGCCGGTTCGAGGAGATCCCGGCGGCACGCGGCCTCATCCTGTCGGTGCTGGTGCTGCCGGCCCCCGGCGCCGATGCGCAGGCCTATCGCAAGGTGATCGAGGAGATCATCACCCTGACCGAACGCAGCCCCGATGCCGGGCGGCCGGTGCCGGCCGGCGCGCCGGCGCTGCGATGGCCGCCGCAGGGATTCGGCTACGAAGTCCGCGCCGCGCGCGGACCGCTGTTGTCGCGCTGGGCCCGCGTGCTCGGACGGACGCTGTTCGTCTATGCCGTGATGCGGTTCAACATCAGCATCGGCGGCTTCGTGCCGGATCTCTACAAGCAGCAGGTGGTCGAGAATTCCGACTTCCGCAAATATGACGATGCGCTGCGCATGATCCTCGACTGCACCGACGAGCTCGCGCAGGACTTGGAGCGCCGGCTTGGCGCGGCGGCGTCGCGCGGCATCGTCCGCTACGGGCTGCATCGCCAGGATGCCGCGATGATGACCTGCTTCACGCCGTCCGCGATCCGGCCGGATCACGTCCACTTCATCGACGGCGCGCGAGGCGGCTACGCGTCGGCTGCGACCGCGTTGAAGGCCGCGGTCGCCTGAGCGCTGATCAGCGCGCGCGGGTCCAGGTCTCGCCGCCGCACAGCGATCCGACGCAGCCTTCCACCTTCAGCGTGTCCGGGCCGGAGACGGAGATGTGGCTGGTGTAGCTCTGGCCGTCATCGGCGTTATAGATCTTGCCGGACCATTTGTTCGGCCCCTCCGCGTGAACGCCTTCGAACAGTTGCAGGCCGATGATCGGGCGGTTGGCAAGCGCGCGATTCGGATTCTTGTTGTCGACGGCCGGCTTGCCGGTGTCGGTGTCCATCGGCTCCTTCAGCCACACGACGGTGCCGCAGAGACCGGCGCCGCATTTGGCGACCTTGATCCTGGCGTCGCCGGCCTGGGTCAGCCAGGTGCCGGTCGGATCATCGGCAGCCAAAGCGGGCTGCGCCATCACGACGGTCGCCAGCGCAAGACCAGCCAAACGCAATTTCCAAATCATCTTACCCCCCGTTGAAGCCGCGTTTCCATAACAGCAAACGGCGCAGTTGCAATCGCAGAGCAGCGGTTGTCCAAAGCGGGATCATCACGATCAGGTGCATCGCCGACGGAACGTCTCAATCCCTTGCTCGGTTGTCTCATGCACTGGAAATGGCTTTGACTGCCGCGACAAACTCCATTGTCGTCCCGGCCTGGTGCGCAATTGCGCACGCGGCGCCGGGACCCATACCACCAGGGAGGGGTTTGAGGCAGACTGGTCATTGGCATTGTGCCCATCACGTCCGCCGCGGCGTATGGGTCCCGGATCGGCGCCGCGACGCGCTGGCGCGCGTCACGGCTTGTCCGGGACGACAGCGGTGGGTTTGGCGGATTTACGACTCAAACAGCTGATGACAGGGCCGGGACACGGCAGCGCGGCCTCGCGGCATGTGATGCCCGAGTGCTGCGATCCATGTGGCCCTCTTGAAAGTGCGGAGGGCGCAGGGAATGCCGGGTGAAGGCCTCACCCATGGCCCGCCTGCGAAAAAAATGCAGGCGGCAGGTACCACAGGCAAAGCCGAACACTCCGGCATTCCCTGCGCGACGGTCTTCACGCTTATACGCAGTCTCCCTGGTGCGCCGGGCTTGTTGGCCACCATGCCGCGACCATGCTTGCGCATTGCGCGGGTGACACCAGCGTCGGGGTGTCAGGACGCTGCGACTTCACGTCCGCGAGGTATCGTTCGTCCGCATCCTCGTCGAAGAGAATGCTGCGATCTCTCGCGGCCATCGCATCCCCACCTCGCGTGTCGTGACGATCGCGCGCTACGCCCCTCTGCGGTGAGGCGGGATGCACGGAGATAATCATGATTTCCGATAATGCGCAAGTGAATTATTTTTTCCAGAAGTTGCGCCGGGCGCTGCGCTGTCGTCCCGGTCGGGACATGGTTTGGACTGCCGCGACAAACTCCGCTGTCGTCCCGGCGAACGCCGGGACCCATACCCCCAGGGAGCGGTTTGAGGCACGCTGGCCGTTGGCCTTTCGCGTCTCGCAACCGCCGCGGCGTATGGGTCCCGGATCGGCGCCGCGACGCGCTGGCGCGCGTCACGGCTTGTCCGGGACGACAGCGGAAGGGAGAACGGATTTACGATTCAAACAAGGGAGGGGAGAACGGAGTCACCACGGCAATCCGCAGAGGTCGATGGTGCCGCGGGTCGGCGCGGTGCGCTTGACGTCGTGGACCAGCGCGGACAGCCGGTCGAAGCGGATGCGGCCCTGCTCGGGCTGCTCGGCGTAGACGTCGCCGTCGAACGGGATGAAGCCTCTCGCCGTGTAGAAGGGGATGCGATCCGCCGCGCAGAACAGCACGGCGTAGTTGATCGAGTCCTCGTGCCGCAGGGTCTGGATCGCCGCGTTCAGTCCCACCGTGGCGAGGCCGCGGTTGCGCATGTCGGGACGCGTCAAAACGCCGCCGATGCCGGCGACATTGACGTTCTGGCCGTTCCACTTCACGAGTCGGCGATAGATGCCGACATGGCACAGCACCTCGCCCCTGTCGTCCTGCACCAGCACCCGCAGGTCGGCATGCGCAAATGTGATACCAGCCCACGGCAAACCGGCGACCACCTCCGGCGGCCAAACCGCGTCGTAAAGCGGCTTGACCAGCGGCCAGGCGGCGTCATCATTCAATACGTCGATCTCGATGCTCATCAAAGCGGCTCGCTTTTTCCAAATTCACGGTGTTTTACGGTGTCGGAACCTTCTATAAGAAGGTCCCGTTAAATCCCGTCTTCCACAAGTTGCGGAACCGCCCCCATGACCTTTACGCTTCCCCCCCTGCCTTACGCCTATGAAGCCCTCGGACCCTACATGTCCAAGGAGACGCTCGAGTACCATCACGACAAGCATCATCAGGCCTATGTGACCAACGGCAACAATGCGATCAAGGGGACCGAATTCGAAGGCAAGTCCCTCGAGGAGATCGTCAAGGGCTCGTTCGGCAAGAACCCCGCCGTCTTCAACAATGCCGGCCAGCATTTCAACCACATCCATTTCTGGTCCTGGATGAAGCCGAATGGCGGTGGCTCCAAGCTGCCCGGCCGGCTCGAGAAGAAGATCGACGAGGATCTCGGCGGCTTCGAGAAGTTCAAGGCCGACTTCGCCGCCGCCGGCGTCGGCCAGTTCGGCTCGGGCTGGTGCTGGCTCTCGGTCAAGAACGGCAAGCTGGAGATCTCCAAGACCCCGAACGGCGAGAACCCGCTGGTGCACGGCGCGACCCCGATCCTCGGCTGCGACGTCTGGGAGCACTCCTACTACATCGACTATCGCAACCGCCGTCCCGACTATCTGAAGGCGTTCGTCGAGAATCTCATCAACTGGGACTACGTCGACGAGCTCTACGGCAAGGCTGTCTGATCGCTTATGATCCACGGAGGAGGGCGGTGAGCTCTAAGCTCGCCGCCCTTTTTCGTGACAGGATATTGACGCGACCGGTCCTTGCAAGCGAAGGCGCGTTTCGGCAAGAATTTTGCTGGTGAGGTGCGGAGGGTAGGGCATCCGTTCTCCGGCGCCGTGTGCAAGGTCAGGTTCTGTGAATCAATTGTTGGGCTATCTTCTCGTCTTCGTCGGCGGTGGCTGCGGCGCCTCGCTCCGGCACGCGATCAACATGGCGAGCGCCCGCGCGCTCGGCACCGATTTTCCGTGGGGCACCTTCATCATCAACATCACTGGCTCCACCGTGATGGGGCTGATCGCCGGCTACCTCGCCTTCAAGGGCGGCGCCTCTCAGCATTGGCGGCTGTTCCTGATGACCGGCATCCTCGGCGGCTACACGACCTTCTCGGCATTCTCGCTCGATACCGCGCTGCTCTATGAGCGCGGCGCACCGGGGCTGGCGGCGTTGTATGTGCTGGGCTCGGTCGGCATCTCCATCGCCGGCCTGTTCGGCGGCCTGGCGCTGGTGCGGGTCTTGAGCTGAGGCATCTTCGGCTCCCGCTGGCGCTAATGGCCCCGGAAACATTCCGGGCCTCATGGTTCGAGACGCGCCTTTCGGCGCTCCTCACCATGAGGGGCAGCTTCGTAGCCAGCGTGGCACGTTGATCGGAAACAGCGTGTTGACGGCGCGAGGGCCGCTGCGATCTGCTCAGTCCAGTCCAGAGTGCGAACCTTCGCTCCTCACCCTGAGGAGCCCGCCGCAGGCGGGCGTCTCGAAGGGCGAGGCCCGCACGAGCGGGCGTCAATGGTGACGGCCTTGCATAGCGCGCCGCCGGTGGACAGGGGTGATGTTATAATGTAACATTATAACGAAATGACCCAGTCCGCGCTCCAGAGCCACGATCACAGCCATGCGCATGGCGCGCACGGGCATGGCCACGGCCACAATCACGCCCACGGTCATGGTCCGGGCGCGCCGCATCCGGCGCAGCCGGCGTCCTGGTCGATCCTGCGGATGCCCGTGACGACACGGCTGGGGGCCGCGATCGCGGCCAGCGCGGTGCTCTGGGTCATCGTCATCATGGCGATGCGGTGAGGATGGCGATGGTGCAGCTGCAGTTCCGGGACGTCACGCTCGGCTATGACCGGCACCCGGCCGTGCATCATCTTTCGGGCGACGTGGCGGAGGGCGCGCTGCTGGCCGTGATCGGTCCCAACGGCGCCGGTAAATCGACCTTGTTCCGCGGCATCGTCGGCCTGTTGAAGCCGCTCGCCGGCAGCATCACGGCCGCCGGCCTCAAGCCGCGCGAGATCGCCTATCTGCCGCAGATCGCCGACATCGACCGCTCTTTCCCGATCTCGGTGTTCGATTTCGTCAGCACCGGACTGTGGCGCAGCACCGGCATGTTCGGCGGCATCGGCGCGGCCGCGCGCGAGAAGATCGCCCGGGCCATCGCCGCCGTCGGCCTCACCGGCTTCGAGGGCCGCGGCATCGGCACGCTGTCGGGCGGCCAGATGCAGCGCATGCTGTTCGCGCGCGTGCTGCTGCAGGATGCCCGCGTGATCGTGCTCGACGAGCCGTTCAACGCGATGGATTCCAAGACCTCGGCCGACCTTCTGCAACTGATCGAGCACTGGCATGGCGAGCGGCGCACCGTGCTGGCGGCGCTGCACGACATGGACATGGTGCGCGCGCATTTCCCGCAGACCCTGCTGCTGGCGCGCGAGGCCGTGGCCTGGGGGCCGACGGCGGAGGTGCTGACAACGGACAATCTCGCGCAGGCGCGCCGGATGTGCGAGGCGTTCGACGACGCCGCCGCGCCCTGCGTGCCCGCGCCAGCCTCCAAGGCGGCATGATGCTGCGCGAGGTGCTGTTCGCTCCGTTCTCGGATTTCGAGTTCATGCGCCGCGCGCTCGCCGCGGTCATCGCGCTGTCGCTCGGCTCCGGACCGATCGGCGTCTTCCTGATGCTCAGGCGCATGAGCCTGGTCGGCGACGCCATGGCGCATGCGATCCTGCCGGGAGCCGCGATCGGCTTCCTACTGTCGGGGCTCAATCTGTTCGCGATGACGACCGGCGGGCTGATCGCAGGCTTCGCCGTGGCGCTGCTGTCGGGCCTGGTGTCGCGCTCGACCGGGCTGAAGGAGGACGCGTCGCTCGCGACCTTCTATCTGGCGTCACTGGCGATCGGTGTCACCATCGTCTCGGTCAAGGGCACCAATATCGATCTGCTGCACGTGCTGTTCGGCAACATCCTGGCGATGGACGATCCGACCCTGCTGATGGTGGCCTTCAATGCCACGCTCACCCTGGTCGTGCTCGCCGTGATCTATCGCCCGCTGGTGGTCGAGAGCGTCGACCCGCTGTTCCTGCGCACCGTCAGCCGCGCCGGCGCGCCGGCGCACCTGATCTTCCTCGGCCTGATCGTGGTCAACCTCGTCAACGGCTTCCAGGCGCTCGGCACCTTGCTCGCGGTCGGCCTGATGATCCTGCCGGCGGGCATCGCCCGGTTCTGGTCGCGCGACGTCACGCCGATGATCTGCATCGCCGTCACCTCCGCGATCGTCTCCGGCTATGTCGGCCTGGTGCTGTCGTTCCAGACCCGCATTCCCTCGGGGCCAGCGATCATCCTGGTCGCGTCGCTCCTCTATCTCGGCTCGGTGCTGTTCGGACGCGTGGGCGGCGTGCTTCCGCAACTGTTTCCGGGACGTCACCTCGAAGCCTGAAGTCCATCCCCATGAAACGTTTGCTGTCCGTCCTCACTCTGCTGCTGTCGCTCGTCGCCCCCGCATCGGCCGAGACCCGGCTGAACGTCGTCACCAGCTTCTCGATCCTCGCCGACTTCGTCCGCCAGGTCGGCGGCGACAAGGTCAGTGTCGCCTCGCTGGTCGGGCCGGACAGCGACGTGCACGTCTACACGCCGACGCCGCATGATGCGAAGGACGTCGGCGCGGCGCGGCTGCTGATCGTCAACGGCCTCGGGCTGGAGGGCTGGCTGCCGCGGCTGCAGCAGGCCTCCGGCAGCAAGGCGCCGATCATCACGGCCACGCAGGGCATCAGCCCGCGCAAGCGCGGCACGGATGCCGATCCGCATGCCTGGCAGTCGGTCGGCAATGCCAAGGTCTACGTACGGAATATCCGCGACGCGCTGGTGGCGGCCGACCCCGCAGACGCGGAGGTCTTCAAGGCCAATGCGGAGCGCTACCTCGCCGAGCTCGATGCGCTCGACCGCGAGGTCCGCGCCGAGATCGACAAGATCCCGGCCGAGCGGCGCAAGGTGATCTCGACCCATGACGCCTTCGGCTATTTCGCCGATGCCTATGGCGTCGCCTTCATCGCCCCGCTCGGCGTCTCCACCGAGACCGAGCCCTCGGCCCGCGACGTCGCCGAGATCATCCGCCAGGTGAAAAAAACAGGGATTCCGGCCGTCTTCCTGGAGAATTTCAACGATGACCGGCTGGTCGGCCGGATCGCCGCCGAGACCGGCGCCACGATCGGCGGTACGCTGTATTCCGACGCCCTGAGCGATGAAAAGGGCCCCGTTCCCACTTACATTGCCATGGTCAGGCACAATATAAGGGCCTTGACGAGCGCGCTGGTCCGTTAGGGTTTTCAAGCCCTCGCGGCCAGCGCTTTTGAGCCATTTTCGATGCGATCTGAGGTTTTCGGAGTGAGCATGTCCGACGCGAGCAAGACACCAGTGACGGTCCTGACCGGCTATCTCGGGGCGGGCAAGACCACGCTTCTGAACCGCATCCTCTCGGAAGACCACGGCAAGAAGTACGCCGTCATCGTCAACGAATTCGGCGAGATCGGCATCGACAACGATCTCATCGTCGGCGCCGATGAGGAAGTGTTCGAGATGAACAATGGCTGCATCTGTTGCACGGTGCGCGGCGACCTCGTGCGCATCATCTCCGGCCTGATGCGGCGCAAGGGCAAGTTCGACGCCATCATCGTCGAGACCACCGGGCTCGCCGACCCCGCGCCGGTGGCGCAGACCTTCTTCGTCGACGAGGACGTGCAGAAGAACGCCCGGCTCGATGCGGTGGTGACGGTGGCCGACGCGAAGTGGCTGTCGGACCGGCTCAAGGATGCGCCGGAGGCCAAGAACCAGATCGCCTTCGCCGACGTCATCGTGCTCAACAAGACCGATCTCGTCAGCAAGCCGGAGCTCGCCGAGGTCGAGGCGCGCATCCGCGCCATCAACCCCTACGCAAAGCTGCATCGCACCGAGCGCTGCCAGATCGCGATCTCCGATGTGCTGGAGCGCGGCGCGTTCGATCTCGATCGTATCCTGGAGATCGAGCCGCAATTCCTCGAAGCCGGCGACGACCACGATCATCACCATCATGATCACGACCACGGTCATGATCATCATCACCACCATCACGATCACGGCCTGAAGCACTATCACGACGAGGAGATGCAGTCGCTGTCGCTGCGTTCCGACAAGCCGCTCGATCCGTCGAAGTTCATGCCGTGGCTGCAGAACCTGGTGCAGACCGAGGGCGGCAAGATCCTGCGCTCCAAGGGCATCCTGGCGTTTCAGGACGATGACGACCGCTACGTCTTCCAGGGCGTGCACATGATGCTGGAAGGCGATCATCAGCGGAAGTGGAAGCCGGATGAGGCGCGCCAGAGCCGCGTCGTCTTCATCGGCCGCGAGTTGCCGGAAGACGCCATCCGCGAAGGCTTCGAACGCTGCATCGTGACCTGATGACGTCGTTCGACCAGGGCGGCGAGGCCGCATCCATCGTCTCCGTCACCGACAAGGTGAAGCAGGTCGCGCTCGGCATGGCCGTCACGGCCGTGCACTATCTCGGCGACCGCGCGGTCTTCGTCGGCACCGAGGAGAGCGTCGCGGTTGTCGACGCCGAGGGCGAGATCAGCAAGATCGAGGTATCAGGCGGCGGCATCCTGTCGGCGGTGTCGGACGGATCGCGCATCCTGTTCGGCGGTGATGACGGCAAGGTCTCCGCGCTCGACAAGGCCGGCAGCGTCAGCGTGCTCGCCACCGATCCGAAGCGGCGCTGGATCGACAACGTCGCGGTTCATCCGGACGGTGCGATCGCCTGGTCGGTCGGCAAGACCGCGTTCGTGCGCGCGCCGAAGGGCGAGGAGAAGTCGCTCGAGGTGCCCTCGACCGCGGGCGGACTGGCGTTCGCGCCGAAGGGCCTGCGGCTCGCGATCGCGCATTACAACGGCGCGACCTTGTGGTTTCCGAACATGGCGGGCGAGCCGGAATTCCTCGGCTGGGCCGGCTCGCATCACGCCGTCACGTTCAGCCCGGACAACAAGTTCCTGGTCACCGCGATGCACGAGCCGGCGCTGCATGGCTGGCGGCTGGCCGATTCCCGGCACATGCGCATGACCGGCTACCCGTCGCGGGTCAAGTCGATGTCGTGGGGCAGCGGCGGGCGCTTTCTCGCCACCTCCGGCGCCGACATGGTCATCCTCTGGCCGTTCGTCGGCAAGGACGGCCCGATGGGCAAGGAGCCGGCGATGCTGGCGCCGATGAAGGCCAAGGTCACCGCGGTCGCCTGCCATCCCAAGCAGGACATCCTGGCCTGCGGCTACGAGGACGGCACCGTGCTGATGGTGCGGATGCAGGACGGCGCCGAGATCCTGGTGCGGCGGAACGAGACACCGCCGGTCGTGGCGCTGGGCTGGAATGCCGCGGGAACGTGGCTCGCTTTCTCCGATGAAAGTGGCGAGGCGGGCCTGCTGCGGCTGTAACGGCGCGTTCCAGGGCGGGGATGGGGCGTTGGGGCGCAGGTCCCAATGGGAACCTCGCCCCCTTCCATTCGTTGTTCCGCACATCACATGATGCGGATGACAGCCATGGCCTCGATCAACAGCAAACGGACGTTGCGAAGGGACCTGTGGCTCGCAGGCGGCCTGCTCGGCCTTGGCGCACTGGTGGCGATCATCTCGCTGACCGAGATCAAGGCCAACCATCTCGACCAGGTGGCCCAGGCGACGCCCGAACCGTCGGCGACGCCAGCCGAATCCAAGCCCGGCGGCACCCGCCCGACCACACCGGCGCCCGAGCCGGCGCACCCCGATCCGGCTGCTCAGCAGGAAGGCGCCAAGCCCGCGCTGCCGCCGGCTCCCGCCGAGAAGGTCGCGCCGCCGATGCAGAAGAAGTAGCTGGCCGCTGCGAGCTAAGTGCTCGATCATCCGCACTCTGCCTCAACATCGTCATGCCCGGGCTCGTCCCGGGCATCCACGTGTTTCCGGCTGCGCAGGCTTCGTGGATGGCCGGGTCAAGCCCGGCCATGACGGAGGAGAGAGCGGGGCGCGAACGCGGCGACAATTCCGCCGTCGTCCCGGCGAACGCCGGGACCCATAACCTCAGTAGTTCGGGGCAGGCTATTAGCTCCACCTCCCGCCACATACTCGTCACGGAGTATGGGTCCCGGCTCGAGGCCGGGACGACGGCGAGGGCTTACCGCACCAGGATGTTGCGGAACTGCCAGGGATCGGACGTATCGATGTCCTCCGGGAACAGGCCGGGGCGATCGTTCAGCGGGGTCCAATCGGTGTAGTAGCCCTTGACCGGGCCGAGATACGGCGACTGGATTTCCAGGCAGCGGCGGAAGTCCATCTCGTCGGCCTCGACGATGCCGGCGGTCGGGTTTTCCAGCGCCCACACCATGCCGGCGAGCACCGCCGACGACACCTGCATGCCGGTGGCGTTCTGATAGGGCGCGATGCGGCGGGTTTCCTCGATCGAGAGCTGCGAGCCGTACCAATAGGCGTTCTTGCCGTGGCCGTAGAGCAGCACGCCGAGCTCGTCGATGCCGTCGACGATCTCGTTCTCGTCGAGGATGTGCCACTTCTCCTGCATCTTGCCGGTGGCGCCGAAGATCTCGTGCAGCGACAGCACCGCGTCGTTGGCCGGGTGATAGGCGTAGTGGCAGGTCGGGCGGTACACCACCTTGTCGCCGTCGCGCACGGTGTAATAGTCGGCGATCGAGATCGACTCGTTGTGGGTCACCAGGAAGCCGTATTGCGCGCCCGGGGTCGGGCACCACGAGCGGACGCGGGTGTTGGCGCCGGGCTGCAGCAGATAGATCGCGGCACCACAGCCCTCGGTGTGGCAGCGGCCGTTCTCCGGCATCCACTTTTCATGCGTGCCCCAGCCGAGCTCGGCCGGCTGCATGCCCTCGGACACGAAACCCTCGACCGACCAGGTGTTGACGAACACGTCCATCGGCTTCGGGTTCTTGGAGCGCTGGGTGTCGCGCTCGGCGATGTGCACGCCCTTGACGCCGAGCTTCTGCATCAGCTGCGCCCAGCCCTCGCGGCTCTTCGGCTCGACGATCTCGGTCTTGGTGTCCTTGGCGATGTTCAGCAGCGCCTGCTTGACGAACCAGGAGACCATGCCGGGATTGGCGCCGCAGGTCGACACGGCGGTGGTGCCGCCCGGGCTCTTGCGGCGCGCCGCCAGCAGCGTCTCGCGCAGCGCGTAGTTGGAGCGCTGCTCGACACCCTTCTGCTTGTCGAAATAGAAGCCGAGCCACGGCTCGACGACGGTGTCGATGTAGAGCGCACCGATCTCGCGGCACATCGTCATGATGTCGACCGAGGAGGTGTCGACCGAGAGATTGACGCAGAAGCCCTGGCCGCCGCCTGCGGTGAGCAGGGGCACCAGGAGCTCGCGGTAATTGTCGCGGGTCACGCCCTGCTGGATGAAGCGCACGCCGTGCTTCTTCGCCAGCGCGCCGTCGTCATGCGGATCGATGATGACGAAGCGGCTCTTGTCGTAATCGAAATGGCGTTCGATCAAAGGCAGGGTGCCCTTGCCGATCGAGCCGAAGCCGATCATCACGATGGGGCCGGTGATCTTCGCGTGGATCTGCGAGCTCATGAATGGTTCTCCGCGAAAGGTGCGTGGGATGGATGGATTCAGGCGGCGCGCGCCTTCAGATGCCTCGCCGCGTTTAGGAGCCGCGGCGCTTGGCGGTGACTTCGATCTCGACCTTCATCTCGGGCTTGAGCAGCGCCGCGACGACCACCATCGTGGCGGCGGGGCGGATGTCGCCGAGGACCTCGCCGCAGACCGCAAAATGCGCGTCGGCGTCGCTGACGTCGGTCAGGTAGTAGGTCGCGCGGACGATATCGGCCATCTCGAACCCGCCCTCCTGCAGGGCGGCCGCGATGGTCTTGAAGCAGTTGCGTGACTGGCTCGTGACATCGGCCGGCATCGTCATCGTGCTGTAGTCATAGCCGGTGGTCCCGGCGACGAAGGCGAAGTCGCCATCGACGACGGCGCGGCTGTAGCCGGCGGTCTTCTCGAACGGTGATCCGGTAGAGATCAGGCGGCGGGACATGGCGGACCTCGTGGGGGGATTTTCGGGGGTTAAAGAGCTTTTGCTGCACCTGCGCAACCCCTCGCGGGGCTGCTGCGGCGCCCGTTGCCGGAATGCCTAACGCAGGCGCGTGACGTCGGGTCCGGCAGACGGGCCGCTGCTCCAGCGCCGAACCACGATGTCGCGGACGATCATGATGCCGAGCAGGATCAGCACCAGCGTCGGCAGCCAGGTCCGCCGCGGCGGCTGCGCCGCCGCCTTGGTCCTCACGCCGCGCATGGCAGCGGCCGCTCCTTGCGGCGGCGGGCCTTGCGCTGGGCAGAGCCGGTGGCGACGATCATACCCGATGCGCCGTCCAGCGCGCCGTCGACCAGCTCGAGGCCGAGCAGGCGGGCGCGCTCGAACGCGCCGGGCAACTCGAGCGCGGCCGCCTTGGCCGCATCGAAGCCGAAGCGGGCGTAGTAGGGCGCATCGCCGAGCAGCACCACGGCGCCATGGCCGCGCGACGCCGCGATCATCAGCGCGGCATTCATCAGCGCCGCACCGACGCCGAGGCTGCGCGCCTCGGCGGCGACCGCCAGCGGGCCGAGCATCAGCGCGTCGCGTCCGCCGGCGCTGACGTGCCACAGCCGCAGCGTTCCCACGAGGACGCCGCCGCGCGTCGCCGACAAGGCGAGGCCTGCGGCGGGCGCGCGTCCGTCGCGCAGGCGCTGGCAGGTGCGCTCATGGCGATTGTCGCCAAAGCAGGCATCGAGCAGCGTCTCGCGCGCCGGGACGTCGGAGGCACGCTCGGCACGGATCACGAACGGAGCGGCAGTCCGAAGCGGCGTGGTCGAAGGGATGCGAAAAGCGGTCATGGCACGTCAGTCCCCGGCCTGCGCGGCGGACCTTGGGCTCGCGCGCAAACACGTGATGTCAGGTTGAAGATGACGGTGGATCGCTCCCTCCCCCGCTTGCGGGGGAGGGTCGGGGTGGGGGCAGCCCCACCCGAGGCTCTTGCCCATCTCACCCGCGCAGGGGCGAGGGCAGCCAGATCAGATGTGATAGGTCTTCAGCGGGGGGATGCCGTTGAAGGCCACCGACGCGTAGGTCGAGGTATACGCCCCGGTCCCCTCGATCAGCACCTTGTCGCCGATCGAGAGCGTCACCGGCAGCGGATACGGCAGCTTCTCGTACATCACGTCGGCCGAATCGCAGGTCGGGCCGGCGAGCACGCACGGGGTCATCTCCGCGCCCTCATGCGGCGTGCGGATGGCGTAGCGGATCGACTCGTCCATCGTCTCGGCGAGACCGCCGAACTTGCCGATGTCGAGATAGACCCAGCGCAGCTCGTCCTCGTCGCTCTTCTTCGAGATCAGCACCACTTCCGACTCGATGATCCCGGCATTGCCGACCATGCCGCGGCCCGGCTCGATGATCGTCTCCGGGATCTGGTTGCCGAAATGCTTGCGCAGCGCACGGAAGATCGAGCGGCCGTACTGCACGACCGGCGGCACGTCCTTCAGGTACTTGGTCGGGAAGCCCCCGCCCATGTTCACCATGGTCAGGTTGATGCCGCGCTCGGCGCAGTCGCGGAACACCGTCGAGGCCATCGCCAGTGCGCGGTCCCACGCCTTCACCTTGCGCTGCTGCGAGCCGACATGGAACGAGATGCCGCACGGCTCCAGGCCCAGGCGCTTCGCCAGGTCCAGCACGTCGACCGCCATCTCCGGATCGCAGCCGAACTTGCGCGATAGCGGCCACTCGGCGCCGGCGCAATCGTACAGGATGCGGCAGAACACCTTGGCGCCCGGCGCTGCGCGCGCGATCTTCTCGACCTCGGCGGCGCAGTCGACGGCAAAGAGGCGGATGCCGAGCGCATAGGCGCGCGCGATGTCCCGCTCCTTCTTGATGGTGTTGCCATAGGAGATGCGGTCCGGCGTCGCACCGGCGGCCAGCGCCATCTCGATCTCGGCGACGGTCGCCGTGTCGAAGGAGGAGCCGAGCGAGGCGAGCAGCGACAGCACTTCCGGCGCCGGGTTGGCCTTGACCGCGTAGAACACGCGGCTGTCCGGCAACGCCCGAGCGAAGCTCATGTAGTTGTCGCGCACGATCTCGAGGTCGACGACGAGACAGGGCTCGTGGTCCAGACCTTCCTCGCGGCGGTTGCGCAGGAATTCCCGGATACGTTCGGTCATAGCACCCTCCAAACGGCCCCAGCGACGAGACCCGTTCAAAATGATCCCGACACGGGTGCCTTGGCGTTGCCGCCCGATGGAAAGGCGACAAAACCTCGAACCCGTAGCCGAATTGTGCTGCCGTGGATTGGTTGGGAATTTCCCGCCCGCACACCTGGCAATGAAGGACAAGCCTTTTCAGTAGCCCGCGCCGGCTTTGGACTGCCGGTAGAGACCAAAAAAGCCCGATCCGTCGTTGCTTTAAGTCGCGTCCCCCGTTGAGAGCGGGGTGCGCCGGTTCGCCTCCGGCTGCCAGTCACGGTTGCAAAAGATGGGGTGACCTTCAGCGGCATCTCTTGAGAGAGATGCTGGGCTCTGGAGCATGACGATCTCGATCATGATGATCTTGACCGCAACGATCCGAGGGCCCCTCGGTTCCTCATCCCTTGGCGGCTGTCCGGCCTCTTGTCCGGATACCTACCGACTGACACACGACCACAGGCACGTGCGAAATTGGGCAGAAGCGGAAATAAGCGTTTTGAATTTCGTTCGCAAGGCATTTTTGGACGCGGGGAAAGATTTCCCTCATCTGTGCTTGCGCGACACACAGAGCGGCGTCGATGTCTGAACGAACGTTAAGCGAGCTTAAACTTTCGTAACGCGTTCACGCTTGCAGGACAGTGTTTTTGCGCTGTTCACGCGCGCTTGGTGAAAGGCTCGATGCGCTGCGCGCCGCGGATGAAGCCGATCATCACGAACACGCCGATCGCGAACAGCACGGCCTGAACGATGTGCGCGCCGCTATCGCCGAGCCCGAACAGAATCGCCAGCGCCCAGCCGCCGGCGAAGGCCGCACCGAACACTTCGGCACCGATCAGGATCGCTGCCGAGATGACGGTGATCACGGTCGGCCAAGCGATCTGGCGGCCGGCTTTGGAGGGGGTCTCTGCGTTCATGGTCCAGGGTCCTGTTGCGGGCCGCAATCTCTCCGAAAAGGCCCGGCCCTTCAAGGGGAAATGACCCAAAAAGGGCCGGCTCCGTGATATGAGGGGCGCATCGAACTTCCGGGAGAGGACGGACCCCAGCCGATGTCAGACACCACCGCTGTGATCGACGCCCAGACCAACCCGCTGCTCGTGGCCTGGGAGACCCCCCACCAGACACCGCCCTTCGACGCGATCAGGCCCGAGCACTTCCTGCCGGCCTTCGAGCGCGCCTTCGCCGACCATTCCGCCGAAATCACCGCGATCACTCACGATCCGGCCGAGCCCGACTTCGCCAACACCATCACGGCGCTGGAGCGCTCGGGCAAGCTGCTGTCGAAGGTCGCGGCGGTGTTCTACGACTTGGTGTCGGCGCATTCGAACCCGGCGATTCTGGAGATCGACAAGGACGTGTCGCTGCGGATGGCGCGGCACTGGAACCCGATCATGATGAATGCCGTGCTGTTTGGCCGCATCGCGCTGCTCTACGACAACCGCAAGGACCTCAAGCTCACCGGTGAGGAGCAGCGGCTCCTGGAGCGCACCTACACCCGCTTCCGCCGTGCCGGCGCCGGCCTGTCCGATGACGACAAGGTGCGGATGGCCGAGATCAACGAGAAGCTCGCCCAGCTCGGCACCACCTTCAGCCACCACGTGCTCGGCGACGAGCAGGACTGGGTCCTCGAGCTCGGCGAGGACGACCGTGCCGGCCTGTCCGAGAGCTTCGTGGCTGCCGCCAAGGCTGCGGCGGAAGAGCGCGGCATGCCCGGCAAGGCGATCGTGACCCTGTCGCGCTCCTCGGTCGAGCCGTTCCTGCAGAGCTCCGCCCGCCGCGACCTCCGCGAGAAGGTGTTCAAGGCGTTCACCGCGCGCGGCGACAATGGCAATTCCAACGACAACAACGCCGTCATCGGCGAGATCCTGGCGTTGCGCGAGCAGGCCGCCAGGATCATGGGCTTTCCCAACTTCGCCGCCTATCGCCTCGAGGATTCCATGGCGAAGACGCCGGAGGCGGTGCGCGGCCTCTTGGAGCGGGTCTGGAAGCCGGCCCGCGCCAAGGCGCTGGCCGACCGCGACCAGTTGCAGGCGATGATCACGGCGGAGGGCGGCAACTTCAAGCTCGAGGCCTGGGATTGGCGTTACTATGCCGAGAAGCTGCGCCAGGCGAAGGCCAACTTCGACGACGCGGCGATCAAGCCGTATCTTTCGCTCGATAACATGATCGCGGCCGCCTTCGATTGCGCCACGCGGCTGTTCGGGATCACCTTCGCCGAGCGCAAGGACATCCCGGTCTGGCATCCGGACGTCCGGGTGTGGGAGATCAAGGCGGCCGATGGCAGCCACAAGGCGCTGTTCTATGGCGATTACTTTGCGCGCTCGTCGAAGCGCTCCGGCGCCTGGATGACCTCGCTGCGCGACCAGCAGAAGCTCGACGGCGACACCGCGCCCTTGATCATCAACGTCTGCAACTTCGCCAAGGGCGCGAACGGCCAGCCCTCGCTGCTGTCGCCGGACGACGCGCGCACGCTGTTCCACGAGTTCGGCCACGGCCTGCACGGTATCCTGTCCAACGTGACCTATCCGTCGCTGTCGGGCACTGCCGTGTTCACCGACTTCGTCGAGCTGCCGTCGCAGCTCTACGAGCACTGGCAGGAGCGCCCCGAGGTGCTGCAAACCTTCGCGCGTCACTACCAGACCGGCGAGCCGCTGCCGCAGGACCTGCTCGACCGCTTCCTGGCGGCGCGCCGCTTCAACCAGGGCTTTGCCACGGTCGAGTTCGTCTCCTCGGCGCTGATCGACCTCGAGTTCCACACCCAGCCGGCATCGGCTTCGAAGGATGTGCGCGCGTTCGAAAAGGCCGAGATGGAGAAGATCGGCATGCCGCAGGAGATCGCGCTGCGCCACCGGCCGACTCAATTCGGCCATATCTTCTCGGGAGACCATTATGCGGCGGGCTATTACAGCTACATGTGGTCGGAGGTGATGGATGCGGATGCCTTCGGCGCCTTCGAGGAAGCCGGCAACATCTTCGATCCCACCGTCGCCAAGCGGCTTCACGACAACGTCTATTCCTCGGGCGGCTCGCTCGATCCGGAAGCGGCGTATGTCGCGTTCCGGGGCCGCGAGCCCGAGCCCGACGCGCTGCTCCGCCGGCGTGGCCTGCTCGATGTCCCCGCGGCGGCTTGAGGTGAAGGGGATGGCGGTGGTTCGTTTCGTTCTCGGTGCGCTGATGCTCGTGCTCGGCGCGAGCGCGGCGAGCGCCCATCCGCATGTCTGGGTCACCGCGACCAGCGAGCTGCTCTACGCGGCCGACGGCTCGCTGACCGGCGTGCGGCACGCCTGGACCTTCGACGACATGTTCGCGACCTACGCACTGCAGGGCCTCGAGACCAAGCAGAAGGGCGTCTACACCCGCGAGGAGCTGGCGCCGCTGGCGCAGACCAACGCGGAGTCGCTGAAGGAATATGCCTATTTCACGTTCATCAAGTCCGACGGCCGCAAGCAGAAGCTCGAGGATCCCGTCGACTACTACCTCGAATACAAGGACACCAAGCTGACCTTGCACTTCACTCTGCCGCTGAAGGCGCCGGTGAAGCCCAGGGAGCTTCAGGTCGAGGTGTACGATCCCAGCTATTTCATCGATTTCCAGATGGCGGAGAAGGATCCCGTCAAGCTGGTCAGTGCTCCCGCGGGCTGCAAGTTCGGCCTGGTGAGACCGAGCGACGGCGGCTCCGTCGCGCAGACCATGAACGAACAGACATTCCTGAGCGGCGGGGCGAACGCCAATTTCGGAATGAATTTCGCCAACAAGATCTCAGTGGAATGTCCATGACACCTCGCCCCAACGCCGCCCGACCACTCCTGACTTGCGCTGCGATCCTCGCTGCGCTGGCTGCCGCCGACGCCGCCTCGCACGTGCTGCTCGCCAAGTCGCCATTCGGCGCGCCTGCGGGCGAGCCGCAGGTCGGCGGCATCGTCGGCTGGCTGCTCGCCAAGCAGTCGGAGTTCTACCGGCAGATGTCGGGCGCGATCCGCTCCGCCAAAGAGGACGGCTCGGCGGTGTGGTGGCTGCTCGCGATCTCGTTCGCCTACGGCATTTTCCATGCGGCTGGCCCCGGCCATGGCAAGGCCGTGATCGCGTCCTATCTCGTCGCCAACCAGGAGACGGCGAAGCGCGGCATCGTGCTGTCATTTGCTTCGGGCCTGATGCAGGCGCTGGTGGCAGTGGCGATCGTCGGCATCGGCGCGGTGCTGCTGAACGCGACGGCGGCCAGCATGTGCAGCGCCGAGAAGGTGGTGGAGATCGCGAGCTATGGCCTGATCGCGCTGCTCGGCGCGCGGCTGGTGTGGGTCAAGGGCGCGGCGTTCCTGCGGACGTGGCAGCCGGCGACTCCAGCGCTGGCGCTGGCTGGTGGGCCGGCGGCTGCGGTGGTGCCGTCAGGGCATGATCACGGCCACGCGCATGATCATCAGCATCGCGCGCCTCAAGATCACCATGGGCATGACCACCATCACGGCCACGACCATCATGGACATGATCATCACCACGGTCATGCTCACACGCATGCGGCCGCGGCCCATGGTCACGCCGCTCACGATCACGCCCATCATGATCATGTCCATCACGATCACGTGCATCATGATCACGTCCATGGCGACGATTGCGGCTGCGGCCATTCGCACGGACCCGCGCCGAGCGAGCTCGCCGGCCCCGGCGGCTGGCAGCGCGGCTTCCAGGCGATCTTCGCCGCCGGAATCCGTCCCTGCTCGGGTGCGATCCTGGTGCTGGTGTTCGCCCTGGCGCAGGGCATGTTCTGGGCCGGCGTCGCCGCCACCCTCGTGATGGGCATGGGCACCGCGATCACCGTCGCCACCATCGCCGTCATCGCGGTCGCCGCCAAGGACATCGCCCGCCGCCTCAGCGCCGGCCGCGACGGCGGCGGCGCCCTGATCATGCGGGGACTGGAGTTCGGCGCGGCCGGGCTGGTGCTGCTGTTCGGTGTCGGCCTGCTGTTCGGCTACATGGCGGCGGAACGCACGACCTGCTTCTGAGCGGGGTGCGGTCAGCTACTCCGCTCCTGCGCAACACGTCCGCCGCGGCGTACTGGATGCGCCTGCGCGGGGCATGACAGCGGTGGGGTGGGCCGAGATCGCGCAAAACTATTGGTGTCGTCCCGGCCTTGAGCCGGGACCCATACTCCGCGGCGGCTGTGATTGAGCGAGCCTTTAACTACACGCCTGCCTCAAACCGCTCCCTGTGGTTATGGGTCCCGGCTCAAGGCCGGGACGACAGCGAGGGTGCGGATGCGGTGTTGCCATGCCCCTGCGGCCGCAGCGCGCGGCCGAGCGCCATCAGCGGGAAGTAGTGGCGATACATGCCGTAGCGGAGCATGAAGGCGCGGGACAGCTCGGGGCCCTGCATCAGCCGCTCCTGCAACGAGGGATCGTTCAGCTTGATGGTCTGGCCGACGCCGTAGCCGGGGAAGCCGGTGCCGGTGAACTCCGGCTCGTCCCAGGTGCCGGCGGACTGGCGTTCGACCAGCCACAGGCAGCCGCGCTCGATGGCTTCCTTGTCCTGCGGACGGTTGGCGGCGAGCAGTGCCATCAGCGCCCAGGCGGTCTGCGACGCGGTGGTGGTGCCGCGCCCGACCGCGCTGACATCCATGTAGGACGCGCAGCTCTCGCCCCAGCCGCCGTCCGGCTGCTGATGGGCGACGAGCCAGTCGCAGGCGCGGCCGATATAGGGTTGCGTCATGTCCTCGCCGATCGCGGCCAGCGCCGGCAGCACGGCGCCGGTGCCGTAGACGTAGTTGACGCCCCAGCGGCCGAACCATGGACCGCTCGGCTCCTGCTCCCGTCGGATGTAGTCGAGCGCGCGCACCATGGCGGGATGGTTGCGCGAGATGCCGAGCTTGCCGAACGCCTCGACGATGTGCGCGGTGACGTCGACCGACGGCGGATCGAGCGCCTCGCCGTAGTCGCAGAACGGAATTTTGGTCAGGATCTGCTGGTTGTTGTCCTTGTCGAACGCGCCCCAGCCGCCGCCGTGGCTCTGCATGCCGATCAGCCAGTCGACGCCGAGTTGGATCGCCTCGTCGATGCCCTTGGTCTTCCACTTGGGATCATGCCGCAGCGGCGCCAATGCGATCAGCGCCACCGCGGTGTCGTCCGTGTCGGGATAGTAGTTGTTGGCGTATTCGAACGCCCAGCCGCCGGGCTTGACGTGCGGCAGCTTCATCGACCAGTCGCCGGGCACCCGCACCTGGCGCTCCAGCACCCAGTTCACCGCCTTGTCCACGGCTTCCGGATAATCGCCGAGCACGCCGGCATCGTCGAAGGCGAGCAAAGTGAGGATCGTGTCCCACACCGGGCTGTTGGTCGCCTGGATGTAGGTGGCATCGCCAACATCGACCCGCCAGCCGGGATCGTTCAGGGCATCGAGGCCCTTGGCGAGAACGGGGTGATTGAGCGGATAGCCCTCGGCATAGAGCGCCATCAGGCCGTAGATCCAGGGCGGCTGGATGCCGCCCCAGGCGCCGTCGAAATCCTGATGGCGGATCATCCATTCCAGCACGCGGCTGGTCGCCGCCGGGCGAAACAGGCCGAGATTGAGCTTGTTGCCGAAGTTCTGCAGGGCATGCAGCACCTTGTCGGCGCCGCGGAAGAACTTGTCCCAGCCGCCGGCATTGGCCTTGACCGGCAGGTCGTAGCCGAACGCGTTGCGCCCATGCGGAAACAGCGCGTCGAGCCGGTTCTCGGGCGGCAGCGGCCGGCTCGGGCGCCGCGCCGACAGCACGGCGATCGGCATCAGGGTGGCGCGTGCCCATTGCGCGAAATTGTAGATCGAGAACGGAAACCAGAGCGGAAACCAGATCACTTCGGGCGGGATGTTCGGCGTCTTCTCCCACGGCCATTCGCCGATCAGCGCCAGCCAGTAGCGCGTGAACACGCGGATGTTGCGCAAGCCGCCCTTGGCCTCGATCCATTCGCGGGCGCGGCGCACCGGCGGCTCATCGTCGCGGAAGCCGAGCGAGCGCAGCGCGGCATAGGCCTCTACGGTCGCGTTGATGTCGCCATTGGGCGCGCCGAAATAGACCTGCCAGGCGCCGTCCGGGCGCTGGCTGTCGAGCAGCGACTGGCCCAGGCGCTTGCGCAGCGGATGGTCCTCGAGCCCCATGAACCACAGCGCCAGGCACCATTGCGCCTCCATGCAGGCGTTGGATTCGGCGCGGCCGACCCAGTGGCCGTCCGGCTTCTGGTTGGCGATCAGCCAGTCCGAAGCCGCCCGCACCGTCGATTGCAGGGCGGTCTGGTAATTTCCCGGGTCGCGCGGCGCGCGCGCGGAAGCCGAGCTGGTCAAAGTCATCATCATCCCTCTGGCGGCCCGATAGCGCCGCTGCAGCCGTCGAATTCACCCCGCCCTATAGGGAATTTCGCCGTCAAATCCAATCAACTGGCCGTAGCAGGCCGGATCAAAGCGGAAACGAAAAGCGTACGGACCGAGGTCTTCAGCGCTCGTGGTTAGCACCTCGGCGGGGACAGGGATGTGACACCGCTCACGCGCGGGGACCGCGGCTTCCGCTCAAACCGGCAGGTAATTGCGCAGCAAAGGCAGGAAGAAAATCGCGACCGTGATCAGGAAGCCGATCGCCCACAGGATCGAGCGCAGCGACGGCCGGTCACCGACGTAGGTCAGGACGTAGGCGATGCGCACGATCAGGAACAGCACCGACAGCTCGTTGATCAGGTTCTGCGGCGCGCCGCGGAACTCGGCCAGCAGTACCGCCGCCGCAAAGAACGGGAACGCCTCGATGCCGTTCTGGTGGGCGCCCAGCGCCCGCTCGCGGATGCCGCCGGCGTAGAAGGCGGGATCTCGCGGCCGGGCGTTGTCATAGCGCCCGGCGCCGTCGACCTTGATCCATTTCGCCGGCACGATCGTTAAAAGGTAGAGCATTACGCTGGCGAAAATGCACCATTCTGCAATCGTCATGGCTCCTCCAGCCCGATGACATCGGTGAAATGGCCCTTATCTTGACAATGTCGAAACAAGCCGCCAAGCCACGCCCTTCACCAGTCACAGGCATCATGACCGCCGCCATCTCCCTCGACAATGCCAGGCCTGTCGATGCCAAGGCTCTTGATGCCAAGGCTCTTGATGCCAAACCGTTGCCGGCCGCGAGCACGTCACGCGTCGGCGTGCTGCTGGTCAATCTCGGGACGCCCGATACGGCCGACGCCGCTGGCGTGCGGGTGTATCTGAAAGAGTTCCTGTCCGACCGTCGCGTCATCGAGGACCAGGGCCTGCTGTGGAAGATCATCCTCAACGGGATCATCCTCAACGTCCGGCCGCGCAAGAAGGCCAAGGACTACCAGTCGATCTGGAACACCGAGAAGAACGAATCGCCGCTGAAGACGATCACCCGCGCGCAGAGCGAGAAGCTGGCCGCTGCGATCGCCGACCGCAGCCACGTCCTCGTCGACTGGGCGATGCGCTACGGCAATCCGTCGATCAAGGCCGGTGTCGATGGCCTGATGGCCAAAGGCTGTGACCGCATCCTGGTCGTGCCGCTGTATCCGCAATATTCGGCCGCGACCTCGGCCACCGTGTGCGACGAGGCGTTCCGCGTCCTGACCGAGCTGCGGGCGCAGCCGACCATCCGGGTGACGCCGCCCTATTACAACGACGATTTCTACATCGAGGCGCTGGCGGTCTCGATCGAGGATCATCTGAAGACGCTGCCGTACACGCCCGAGCTGATCGTGGCGTCGTTCCACGGCATGCCGAAGGAATATGTCGACAAGGGCGACCCCTATCGCGAGCAGTGCGTCGCCACCACCGAGCTGCTGCGCAAGCGGCTCGGCATGGACGACACCAAGCTGCTGCTGACCTTCCAGTCGCGTTTCGGCTTCTCGGAGTGGCTGCAGCCCTACACCGACAAGACCATCGAGAAGCTCGCCAAGGACGGCGTCAAGCGCATCGCCGTGGTGATGCCCGGCTTCGCCGCCGACTGCCTGGAGACGCTGGAGGAGATCTCCGGCGAGAACTGCGAGATCTTCAAGCACAATGGCGGCGAGGAATTCTCCGCCGTGCCGTGCCTGAACGACAGTGCCCCGGGCATGGAGGTACTGCGGCAGCTCGTGCTGCGCGAGCTGCAGGGTTGGCTGTAACGGGCTGGCTCTGAGCCGGCCCGCCGGCGCTTCTCTGCCTTCGGCTAGGTGAGCCGTGCGGCGGCGCAAGGTTAATGCCGCTGCAACCTTCGAAAATACTTTCCTGAACCGCGCCTGACGAATCCCCGACAAAATCATGCAGCAATCCCTAGATTGTGATGGCTGCAGAGGCTGGTGAGGGGACGACCGTCTCCTCCCTTGGAGGATACATGAGCGGTTTCGACATTTTCGCCATAGCGCTGGTGCTGCTGGTCATCTTCACGCTGTATTCCGGCGTGAAGACCGTGCCACAGGGGTTCGACTGGACCGTCGAGCGGTTCGGCAAATACACCCGCACCTTGTCGCCGGGCCTCAACATCATCGTGCCCTTCTTCGATCGCATCGGGCGCAAGATCAACATGATGGAGCAGGTGATCGACATCCCCGAGCAGGAGGTCATCACCAAGGACAACGCCACCGTGACGGTCGACGGCGTCGCCTTCTACCAGGTGTTCGACGCCGCCAAGGCGAGCTACGAGGTGTCGAACCTCAACCAGGCGATCGTCACGCTGACCATGACCAACATCCGCTCGGTGATGGGCGCGATGGATCTCGACCAGGTGCTGTCGCATCGCGACGAGATCAACGAGCGGCTGCTGCGGGTCGTCGACGCCGCGGTGTCGCCGTGGGGCCTCAAGGTGAACCGGATCGAGATCAAGGACATCGTGCCGCCGGCCGATCTGGTCGAGGCGATGGGCCGTCAGATGAAGGCCGAGCGCGTCAAGCGCGCCGACATCCTGCAGGCCGAGGGCCAGCGCCAGTCGGAGATTCTGCGCGCGGAAGGTGCGAAGCAGAGCCAGATCCTGCAGGCGGAGGGCCGCCGCGAATCGGCCTTTCTCGATGCCCAGGCGCGCGAGCGCGCGGCCGAAGCCGAGGCCAAGGCGACGCAGATGGTGTCGGACGCGATCGGTAAGGGCGATGTCGCCGCGCTCAACTACTTCATCGCCGACAAATACATCAAGGCGTTCGGCCAGCTCGCCGACTCGCCGAACCAGAAGGTGATCATGCTGCCGCTGGAGGCGACGGGCATGCTGGCCTCGCTCGCCGGCATCGGCGAGATCGCCAAGGCGACGTTCGGCGAGAGCGCGGCTTCGGCCGTGGCCGCCGCGCGCCGCGGCGGTTCGGTGCCGTCGGCGGGGACGCCGCCGGCGCCGCCCGTGCCGCCGCGGACGTAGAGCGAAGGAGGCGATCATGAGCGACATGTTCGTCACGCTCGGCACCTGGAACTGGCTGATCTTCGGCGTCCTGCTGATGGCGCTGGAGCTGCTGGCGCCCGGCATCTTCCTGTTCTGGCTAGGCCTCGCGGCGCTGCTGGTCGGCCTGATCTCGTTCGTCGTCGCGCCGGGATGGCAGCTGCAGATACTGCTGTTCGCGCTGTTCGCGATCGCGGCCGTGCCGCTGTGGCGGCGGCTGGCGCGCGCCAACGCGGCGCCATCGCAGGACAATCCGTTCCTCAACCGCCGCTCGGCCGCGCTGGTCGGCCGCGAGTTCACCCTGGAGAAGCCGATCGTCGGCGGCAACGGCACCGTGCGCATCGACGACACGGTGTGGCGCGTCGCCGGCCCGGACACGCCCGCCGGCAGCCGCGTGCGCATCGTGCAGGCGGACGGCGCACATCTGACGGTGACGGCGGCGTAAGCTCCGGGTGATGTCGCCTGATTGAAGCAACGCTCTCACCACGTCATTGCGAGCGCAGCGAAGCAATCCAGAGTCGTTTACACAGCCCTGGATTGCTTCGTCGCTTCGCTCCTCGCAATGACGGGGGCAGAGCGGGGCTCAGTTCTGCAGCCGGACGCCCAGCATCACCACCGTGCCCGACGATCCCGCGCCGGCGATGTTGGAGTCCAGCTTGTCATAGCGCAGCGTGCCCTTGACCCAGACGTTGCGCGACATCTTGTAGACGAGGTTGCCTTCGGCCGAATAGGTGCGGTCGCTGCGGCCGTAGCCCTGATAGTCGAGCGTGCCGAAGCTGAACTTGCCGATGCCGGTCAGCCAGCGGCGGAAATCGTGATCGACCTGCACCGTGTAGGTGCGCACCAGCACGCCGGAGGCGCCGGCCACCGTGGTCTCCGCGAGCTGCGTGTCGGAGAGAAAGCGCGCGGTGGTGAGCGGCGTCGCCGACCACACCAGCGAGGCCGTGGTCAGGAAGCCCTGCAGCCGGTTCAGCCGCGGGTCGACATAGCTGCGCGTGGCATAGCCGAGCGAGACCTCGCCGGTCAGCAGCCGGGTGAACTCGAACGAGGTGCCGGCCTTGGCGTAGCCGCCGGAGGAATCGCGCTGATAGCCGGAACGGTCGATCTTCTCGTCGTGCACGCGGCTGTCGCCCTGGATTTCCGTGAAGGGCTTCAGGCCGGGCATGACCTCATAGGACACCCGGCCGATGCCGCCGAACTGGTTGTAGTTGCGGTCATCGTTCGACGTCATCGTGCCGTCGGTCAGCTTGCTCTGCTGATAGCTGGTGCGATCGGCGGTGGCGCCGGCCGAGACCTGCAGCCGGTTGAAGCGCTGGTCGATGCCTAAGGTGGTGCCGAGCGTGGTGTAGACCGGATAGCGCGACAATCCGGCCTGCACGCTGGGGCTGCCGGGATTGTCGGTCGCCGCGCGCAGGCGGAGCTGGGCGCCGATCGAGGTGTCGCGCGTGATATCGAGGCGGCCGTCGACATGGCCGGTGAAGTCGGGGCGGTCGAGCGTGGTCGGCGCCGAATTGATGCCGCCGTCCATGATGGCCGGCAGGGTGCTGCCATAGCCGGTGAAGGATCCCCTAAGGTCGGCGACGAGGGCGTGACGCTCCCAGTTCGACACCGCCAGGAATTCCGGCGCGATCACCCAGGCCGGCATGCCGCGCGGCCTGGCGAGGCGGGCCGGGTTGCTGTCATAGCCGGCAGAGAGCTCGACCGCGCCCTTGATCAGGAACGGCCCGGCGTAGTCGCCGACCGCGCCGAACGGGTCGTCGTCGATCCTGAGGCGCTTGCGCGGCGGCTGGCCGGGGACGGTGCCCGCCATCGCGGGCGGCAGCGGTTGCCGGTTGGCGGAGGCCGAGGGCGGCAAGGTCGGGCGCAACTGGCCGGTGAGCTCGCCGGACGGCGGTGTGCCGGGGCCCGGCGCCGGCTTGGGCCGCGCCTGGGCGGGATAGTATTTCGGCTTCTTGCGGGTGCGATTCAGCGAATCATAGCCGACATCGGATGCGCCGCTGGCCGCGGGCACACCGGGCAGGGGGACCAGAGTTCGTCGTGCGGCCGAGCTGGCCGGCGCAGGCGTCGCGGGCAGCCCTGGCGTCGGGACGGCATCGGTCAGGCCGCTGACCACGGTCCGCCGCAACGGGGAGTCCTGCGGTGCCAGGAAGCCGTCGCGCACCGGCCGGAACACGTCGATGGTCTGGGAGCGGGCGGCCTCGGGGCCGAGCGCGGCGAGCAGCAGGCATGCGGCGGACGCACCGCGCCACACCGCGCGCCTTCGCGCGCGCCTCGCGCGGCCGCTGTCAGGCCTCCACCCCACGATGAAAATACTCCAACAAAATCAATTGCGTCGTCGGGACGCCCGCGCCGCCGGCCAACCGCGTCGTTAAGGGAGTAAAAACAAATATGGTTAATGGGCTGTTGATGGCGCCTTGCTGCCTTACCCATGCTAAAGAGCGGCGCCTGACTGTTCAGCCCTGGAAGTCCGCATGCCGAGATCGAAGCCGTTGCCCGACACCGCTCCCGCCAACGCAGATATCCAGTCGGCGCTGCGCACGCTCGACGCCGGCAGCAACGGCATTGCCGCGATCTCCGCGGCGCTATCCGGGCCCTTGGGAGCAGCCTTCGCCGCTGCCGTCGAGCTGATCCGCCAAGCCAAGGGCCGGGCGATCCTCACCGGCCTCGGCAAGTCCGGCCACGTCGCCCGCAAGATGGCCGCAACCCTCGCCTCGACCGGCACGCCCGCCTTCTTCGTCCATTCCGCCGAGGCCGGCCATGGCGATCTCGGCATGATCACCTCGGACGACGTCGTCATCGCGCTGTCGTGGTCCGGCGAGCAGCCGGAGATGAAGACGCTGGTCAACTATACCAAGCGCTTCGCCATCCCGCTGATCGCGGTCACCTCCAATGCGCAATCGTCGCTGGGGGAGGCGGCGCGTATCGTGCTGGAGCTGCCGAAGGCGCGCGAGGCCTGTCCGCACAATCTGGCGCCGACCACCTCGACCCTGATGCAGGCCGCGATCGGCGATGCGCTCGCGATCGCGCTGCTCGAAGGCCGCGGCTTCACCGCGCTCGAATTCGCCAATTTCCATCCGGGCGGCAAGCTCGGCGCCATGCTCAAACATATCTCCGATCTGATGCGCTCGGGCGACGCGGTGCCGCTGAAGCCGCTCGGCACCGGCATGGCCGATGCGCTTGCCGAGATGTCGGCCAAGGGTCTGGGCTGCGTCATCATCGTCGATGGCCGTGGCCATGTCGCCGGCATCATCACCGACGGCGACCTCCGCCGGAAGATGCGTGCCGACCTGCTGTCCGTCTCGGTCGACGAGATCATGACCGCGAACCCGCGCACCGTGCGCCGCGAGGCGCTGGCCTCCGAGGCGCTGGAGATCCTGAACTCCGCCAAGATCACGACCCTGATCGTGACCGACGGCGCCAAGCCGGTCGGCATCCTGCACATGCACGATCTGTTGCGGGCAGGGGTGGCGTGACCTTCCCACCATGACCGACCGTTTCGATCTCGACAGATATCTCGCCCGCATCGGCTATCGCGGCCCGCTGACGCCGACGTTCCAAACGCTCGCCGGATTGCAGGCCGCCCATGTCGATGCCATCGCTTTCGAAGGCATCGATCCGCTGCTCGGCCGGCCCGTGAACATCGATCTCGTCTCGGTGCAGGCCAAGATCGTCGACGGCCGTCGGGGCGGCTATTGCTTCGAGCAGAATGCGCTGTTGAAAGCGGCGCTGGAGGCGATCGGCTTTGCGGTGACGCCGCTCTCGGCACGGGTGCGCTGGCGGCTCGATGCCGATGCGCCGCTGACGCCGCGCACGCACATGATGCTGAAGGTGGACCTGCCGGAGGGGCCTTATCTCGCCGATGTCGGTTTCGGCTCCTGCCTGCTCGATACGCCGCTGCAGATGGTTGCCGACATCGAGCAGCCGACCGCGATGGGGACGTTCCGTCTGACGCTCTCCGATGGGCTGTATTGGCTCGCGGCGAGGCAGCCGGCCGGCTGGCGCACGATGTATGTGTTTGATCTGTTGCCGCAGATCCACGCCGACTATGTGCTCGGCAACTGGTTCACCTCGACCAGCCCGTTGACGCCATTCACCTCGATGCTGATCCTGGAGCGGTTGACCCGCGAGGCGCGCTACAAGCTGGTCAATCGCCGTCTGGTCGTCGAGGCGCGCGATGGCGAGGTGAGGAGCGAGCAGATCATCGAAACGCCCGAGACGCTGCGCAGCGTCATCGAGGAGGTGTTCGGGCTGACACCTCCGGTGTCCGTCGATGTGATCTGGGCGCGCATCGAGGGTTGACGGGAAGGCGTTGCGATGGCGGATGAGTTTCAGCTGGAGTCCTATCTCGCCCGCATCGCCTATCGCGGGCCGCTCGCGCCCGACCTGGCGACGCTCGCAGCGCTGCAGGCCGCGCATGTCGACGCGCTGCCGTTCGAGGCGCTCGATCCGCTGATGGGCCGTTCCGTCCATGTCGACCTGCCGTCCGTGCAGCAGAAGCTCGTGCTCGGCCGCCGCGGCGGCTACTGCTTCGAGCAGAACGTGCTGTTCCAGGCCGCGCTGGAAGCGATCGGATTCAAGGTCAACGGCCTGACGGGGCGCGTGCGCTGGCGCTCGGCGCCATCAGATCCGCTCGGGCCGCGCCAGCACATGATGCTGCTCGTCGAGGTCGACGGCCATCCGCATCTCGTCGATGTCGGCTTCGGCATCTGCATGATGGATGCGCCCATCCGTCTCGAGATCGGGCCCGAGCAGCAGACGCCGATGGGGACGTTTCGCATCGGCACGTGGGACGGACTCTACACGGTCAGCGCAAAGCAGCCGGCGGGCTGGCGCATGATGTACGCCTTCGATCTCGCGCCGCAGATCCATGCCGACTACGTGCTCGGCAACTGGTACACCTCGACCAGCCCGAACGTGCCGGCCACGCATACGCTGATGATGGAGCGTGTCGAGCCTCGTGTGCGGCACAAGCTGGTCAGCCGCCGCTATCAGCGGCAGGCGCGCGATGGCGAGGTGATCGAGGAGCGGATCATCGAGACCGCCGGCGAGCTTGGCCGTCTTATCGACGACATCTTCCGTGTGACGCCCCCGGTGCCGGTCGAAGACATCTGGGTGCGGACGTCGAGCTGATCGCGTTGCAGGTTGCACGCGATGTTCTGTGATCGAACGTGCGTTGCGGCCGCGCATGCGAGCACGAGTCGCTGCGGAACTTTTTCGCGTGTCGTGCGGAATTTGACGGGAATGCCGGCCCTCTCATTGTGTTTATGTTAAGGGTCGCACCCTTAGGTTGCGGGAACCTGAGGGGCTCGCGGCTGCCAGCCGTCGAACAATGGGGATCGTCCAGCATGACTGACATCGTGATGCACGCGACGCGATCAATCCTGCCGAGTGTGTCCGAGCAGGGCTGCCCTCACCGAACACGGCCGCATCCTTCCTGACATCGGAGCCGCGCGCCGCGGCTCATCCGAGCTGGCCTCACGGCCAGGACGGGTGGGGGCTTCACGGTTGCAACGTCGACCCTGACGCTTCGACGCTCATCCGATCGATCATGAGACCACGGCCTGACCTGCCACTTCAGGCCGAGCGGAGACTCTCGTCGAGGAAGCCCCCATCCCTTTTTTTGTTGTCCGTGCAATGAATGCTGCAAATTGGATTGGAGCTGCAAGCGACGCAATCGGTGCGCTCCCCTCCCCCTTGCGGGGAGGGATCGGGGGTGGGGGTCCCCGAGTCACGTTCGATCTGATGAGAGCTGAATTCTCTATCCGTGAGTAGGGCGCCTGCTGAGCTCGATAGTCTCACCGCGTCATTGCGAGCGCAGCGAAGCAATCCAGAGTCGGTTGCGCGGCTCTGGATTGCTTCGTCGCTTTGCTCCTCGCAATGACGGAAGCTCATAGCTGACTTCAGAAGAAGAGGGCGACGAAAGCGGTGACTGCCTTGGGCATGTTCTTCGGCATGTTCTTGGGCATGTTGAAGCGCCGGCGGATCCAACGCTGTTCGGCGCCCGGTGACCCCCACCCCCGACCCCTCCCCGCAAGGGGGAGGGGAGCGCACCGGCGTCGGGGTGGGCAGTCGGGCTAAGGCTGATCTACAGCACGTCCACTACACTCCGCGCTCAGCGCGGCAGCTCGGTCTTGCCCATCAGGAACTTGTCGACGGCCTGGGCGCACAAGCGGCCCTCGCGGATCGCCCAGACCACCAGCGACTGGCCGCGCCGCATGTCGCCGGCGGAGAAGACCTTCGGCAGCGAGGTCTGGTAGTCGGTCAGGTTGGCCTTGACGTTGCCGCGCGGGTCGAGGTCGACGCCAAGGCTCTTGAGCAGACCCTCGTGCACCGGATGCACGAAGCCCATCGCCAGCAGCACGAGGTCGGCTGCGAGCTCGAACTCGGTGCCCGGGATCGGCTTGAACTGGGCGTCGACGCGGACGCAGTGCATCTTCTTGACCGCGCCGTTCTCACCCTCGAACTTCTGCGTCAGCACCGCGAACTCGCGCATCGCGCCCTCGGCCTGGCTCGACGATGTCCGCATCTTCAGCGGCCAGTTCGGCCAGGTCAGCGCCTTGTCCTCGCGCTCCGGCGGGGCCGGCATGATCTCGAGCTGGGTCACGGAGAGCGCGCCCTGGCGCAGCGAGGTGCCGATGCAGTCGCTGCCGGTGTCGCCGCCGCCGATCACGACGACATGCTTGCCGCCGGCGAGGATCTCGGTCGCATTCACCGGCTCGTTGCCGACGCGGCGGTTCTGCTGCGGCAGGAAGTCCATCGCGTAATGAATGCCGGCGAGATCGCGGCCGGGGATCGGCAGGTCGCGCGGGGCTTCCGCGCCGCCGGTCAGCGCCACGGCGTCGTAGTCCTTCAGAAGGGTCTTGGCATCGAGGCCGTCCTTGCCGCCGACATTGACGCCGTAGTGGAAGACGACGCCTTCGCCTTCCATCTGCGCGATGCGGCGGTCGATGATGCCCTTCTCCATCTTGAAGTCGGGAATGCCGTAGCGCAGCAGACCGCCGGCCTTGGCGTGCTTCTCATAGACATGCACCTCGTGTCCGGCGCGCGCCAGCTGCTGCGCGGCTGCGAGACCGGCCGGACCCGCGCCGACGACCGCGACCTTCTTGCCGGTCTTGACGGAGGCCGGCTCCGGCTTCAGCCAGCCATTCTCCCAGGCCTTGTCGACGATGGCGCATTCGATCGTCTTGATGGTCACCGGGTTGTCGTCGATGTTCAAGGTGCACGACGCCTCGCACGGGGCAGGGCAGATGCGGCCGGTGAACTCCGGGAAGTTGTTGGTCGAGTGCAGGTTGCGCGACGCCTCTTCCCAGTTGCCGTTGTAGACGAGGTCGTTCCAGTCCGGGATCTGGTTGTTGACCGGGCAGCCGGTGGTGCCCGGCGCGGCCGAGCCCGTGCCGTGGCAGTAGGGGATGCCGCAATTCATGCAGCGCGCCGCCTGGTCGCGCAGCTCCTTCTCGGAGAGCGGCACCACGAACTCGTTGAAGTTCTTCAGACGCTCGGCAACCGGCGCGTACTTGCGATCGTGCCGCTCGATTTCGAGAAAACCTGTGACCTTGCCCATGACCTACGACGTCCCTGACTGCTCGGGCCTCATGGTTCGAGACGGCGCTTTCGCGCCTCCTCACCATGAGGGTTTGCTCCTACTTCTCCTCACCCTGAGGAGCGGCGTCTTCGCCGCGTCTCGAAGGGTGAGGCCCCGCTCTCGGCCTCATGGTTCGAGACGGTGCTGCGCACCTCCTCACCATGAGGGTTTGCTCCTATTTTCTCCTCACCGCTGAGGAGCGGCGTCTTCGCCGCGTCTCGAAGGGTGAGGCCCCGCTCTCGGCCTCATGGTTCGAGACGGCGCTACGCGCCTCCTCACCATGAGGAGAGATATCAAGCCCCGATCGCGATCTTCGGCTCGGCGTCGGCGTTGGCCGCCATTTCCTTCAGGGCGCGGCGGTACTCGACCGGCATGACCTTGCGGAACTTCGGCGCATAGTCCTTCCAGTTCGCCAGGATTTCTGCGGCGCGCTTCGAGCCGGTGGCCTTGGCGTGACGCGAGATCAGGATGTGCAGGCGCTCGATGTCGGACGCCAGCAGGTTCTTGAACACGTCGACCCGGCCATGCGCCTCGAGATCGCCCATCTGGTGATAGGAGGCTTCCGCGATCATCTCCTCCGACAGCACCGGCTCGAGCTCGACCATCGCCATGTTGCAATGCTTGTCGAAGTCGCCGGCCTCGTCGAGCACATAGGCGACGCCGCCGGACATGCCGGCCGCGAAGTTGCGCCCGGTCTTGCCAAGCACGACGACGATGCCGCCGGTCATGTACTCGCAGCAATGATCACCCGCGCCCTCGACGACGGCGACCGCGCCCGAGTTGCGCACCGCGAAGCGCTCGCCGGCGATGCCGCGGAAGAAGCACTCGCCGGAGATGGCGCCGTACATCACGGTGTTGCCGACGATGATCGACTCCTCCGGCACGATGCCGGAGTTGCGCGGCGGCTTGACGATGATGCGGCCGCCCGACAGGCCCTTGCCGACATAGTCGTTGCCTTCGCCTTCGAGCTCGAAGGTGACGCCGTTGGCGAGCCAGGCGCCGAACGCCTGGCCGGCGGTGCCCTTCAGGCTGACATGGATCGTATCCTGCGGCAGGCCGGCATGGCCGTAGATCTTCGCCACCGCGCCGGAGAGCATCGCGCCCGCCGAACGGTCGGTGTTGTTGATCTCGGCCTCGATCTTGACCGGCGCGCCGCGGTCGAGCGCGGGCTTGGCCTGCTCGATCAGCTTGCGGTCGAGCACGGCGTCGAGGTGATGGTCCTGCTTCTCGGCGTGATAGACCTTCTGGCCCGGCTCCGCCTTCTGCTTGACGAACAGCTTGGAGAAGTCGAGGCCCTTGGCCTTCCAATGCGCCACCAGCCTGGACTGGTCGAGCATCTGGGTCTGTCCAACCATCTCGTTGAACGAGCGGTAGCCCAGAGCGGCCATGATCTCGCGGACTTCCTCGGCGACGAAGAAGAAGAAGTTGATGACGTGCTCGGGCTGGCCTGTGAAGCGCTTGCGCAGCACCGGGTCCTGGGTGGCGACGCCCACGGGACAGGTGTTGAGGTGGCACTTGCGCATCATGATGCAACCGGCCGCGATCAACGGCGCGGTGGCGAAGCCGAACTCGTCGGCGCCAAGGAGTGCGCCGATGACGACGTCACGGCCGGTGCGGAAACCGCCGTCGACCTGGACCACGATGCGGCTGCGCAGCCGCTCGCGCACCAGCGTCTGATGCGTCTCGGCAAGGCCGATCTCCCACGGCGATCCCGCATGCTTGATCGAGGTGAGCGGGGAGGCACCGGTGCCGCCCTCGAAGCCCGCGATCGTGACGTGGTCGGCGCGCGCCTTGGCGACGCCGGCCGCAACCGTGCCGACGCCGACCTCCGAGACGAGCTTGACCGAGACCTGACCGTCGGGATTGACGTTCTTCAGGTCGTAGATCAGCTGCGCGAGATCCTCGATCGAGTAGATGTCGTGGTGCGGCGGCGGCGAGATCAGGCCGACGCCGGGCGTCGAGTGGCGCACCTTGGCGATGGTGGCGTCGACCTTGTGGCCGGGCAGCTGACCGCCTTCGCCGGGCTTGGCACCCTGCGCCATCTTGATCTGCATCATGTCGGAGTTGACGAGGTACTCCGTCGTCACGCCGAACCGGCCCGAGGCGACCTGCTTGATCGCCGAGCGCATGGAATCGCCGTTCGGCAGCGGCTTGAAGCGGTCGGCCTCCTCGCCGCCTTCGCCGGTGTTCGACTTGCCGCCGATCCGGTTCATGGCGATCGCGAGCGTCGTATGCGCCTCGCGCGAGATCGAGCCGAAGCTCATCGCGCCCGTGGCGAAGCGCTTGACGATCTCCTTCGCCGGCTCGACCTCGTCGAGCGGAACCGGCTTGCGCTTGTCGTCCTCGGCCGACTTGATCCGGAACAGGCCGCGCAGGGTCAGCAGCCGCTCCGACTGCTCGTTGAGCAGCTTGGCGAACGCCTGGTAGCGCTCCCTGGAGTTGCCGCGCACGGCGTGCTGCAAGGTCGCAACCGACTCTGCCGTCCACGCATGGTCCTCGCCGCGGGTGCGGTAGGCATATTCGCCGCCGACATCGAGCGCGCTCTTGTAGACCAGCGCATCGCCGAACGCGTCGCGGTGACGGCGCGTGGTCTCCTCGGCGATCTCGGCGAGGCCGACGCCCTCGATGCGGGTGTGGGTGCCGGCGAAGAACTTCTGCACGAACTCGGCGCGAAGGCCGACCGCGTCGAAGATCTGCGCGCCGCAGTAGGACTGATAGGTCGAGATGCCCATCTTCGACATGACCTTGAGCAGGCCCTTGCCGATCGACTTGATGTAGCGCTTGACGACCTCGTAGTCGCTCAGCGCGCCCGGCAGCTTGTCCTTGAGCGCGATGATGGTCTCGAAGGCGAGATACGGATTGATCGCCTCTGCGCCGTAGCCGGCGAGACAGGCGAAGTGATGCACCTCGCGCGGCTCACCCGACTCCACCACGAGGCCGACCGACGTGCGCAGGCCGGTGCGGATCAGGTGATGATGCACGGCGGCGCAGGCGAGCAGCGACGGGATCGGAATCCGGTCGGCCGAGACCATGCGGTCGGACAGGATGATGATGTTGACGCCCTCGCGCACCGCGGCTTCGGCGCGGCCGCAGAGATCGTCGAGCACCTGCTCGAAGCCGGCCGCGCCCAGGCTCGCATCGAAGGTGGTGTCGAGCGTGCGTGAGACGAAGTGGCTGTCGGAGACCTCAGAGATCGAGCGGATCTTCTCCAGGTCCGCATCGGTCAGGATCGGCTGATGCACCTCGAGCCGCTTGGTCGAGGCGACACCCTCGAGGTCGAACAGGTTCGGTCGCGGGCCGATGATCGAGACCAGGCTCATCACCAGCTCCTCGCGGATCGGATCGATCGGCGGGTTGGTGACCTGTGCGAAGTTCTGCTTGAAGTAGGTGAAGAGCAGCTTCGGCTTGTCCGACAGCGCCGAGATCGGCGTGTCGTTGCCCATCGAGCCCGTGGCCTCCTCGCCGGTCGCCGCCATCGGCGTCATCAGGATCGCGATGTCTTCCTGGCTGTAGCCGAACGCCTGCTGCCGGTCCAAGAGCGGCAGGTTGGTGCGCGCACCCGTGGTCGGCGCATCCGGCAGCTTCTCGACCTGAATCTGCGTGCGGCCGAGCCACTCGGTGTAGGGATGGCTGGCGGCGAGCTGCGCCTTGATCTCGTCGTCCGGGATCAGGCGGCCCTGCTCGAGATCGACGAGCAGCATCTTGCCGGGCTGCAGCCGCCACTTGGTGACGATCTGGTCCTCCGGGATCTTGAGCACGCCCATCTCGGACGCCATTACGATGCGGTCGTCCTTGGTGACGAGATAGCGCGCCGGCCGCAGGCCGTTGCGGTCGAGCGTGGCGCCGATCTGGCGGCCGTCGGTGAAGGCGATCGCGGCCGGGCCGTCCCACGGCTCCATCAGGGCGGCGTGATATTCGTAGAACGAGCGGCGCTCCTCGCTCATCAGCGGATTGCCGGCCCACGCCTCCGGGATCATCATCATGACCGCGTGCGGCAGCGAGTAGCCGCCCTGCACCAGGAACTCGAGCGCGTTGTCGAAGCAGGCGGTGTCGGACTGGCCCTCATAGGAGATCGGCCAGAGCCGGCTGATGTCCTTGCCGAACAGCTCGGACGACACCGACGCCTGCCGCGCCGCCATCCAGTTGACGTTGCCGCGCAGGGTGTTGATCTCGCCGTTGTGCGCGATCATCCGGTAGGGATGCGCCAGCGACCAGGTCGGGAAGGTGTTGGTCGAGAAGCGCTGATGCACCAGCGCCAGCGCGCTCTCGAAGTCCGGCTCATGCAAATCGGCGTAGTACTTGCCGAGCTGGTCGGCCAGGAACATGCCCTTGTAGATCACGGTCCGGCACGACATCGAGCACGGATAATAGCCCGACATGCCACGGTCGCGGCGCTGATAGATCGCCTGCGAGATCGACTTGCGCAGGATGTAGAGCTTGCGCTCGAACTCGTCCTCGGTCTTGGCGGCGCCGTTGCGGCCGATGAACACCTGCATGCTGCGCGGCTCGGTCGGCTTGACCGTCACGCCCAGCGAGGAGTTGTCGGTCGGCACGTCGCGCCAGCCGAGCAGGACCAAGCCTTCCTCCTCGATCTGGTCGGCGATGATGCTCTTGATGACGTTCCGCCAGGAATCGTCGCGCGGCATGAACAGCGCGCCGATGGCGTATTCGCCGGGGGCGGGCAAGGTGAAGCCGAGCTCCTTCGCCTTGCGCGAGAAGAAGGCGTGCGGGATCTGGACCAGGATGCCGGCGCCGTCGCCGAAGCGCGGGTCGGCGCCGACGGCGCCACGATGCTCGAGGTTGCACAGGATGTTCAGCGCGTCGGCGACGATCTGATGCGACTTCTGGCCCTTGATGTTGGCGATGAAGCCGACGCCGCAGGAATCCTTCTCCTGGCTCGGGTCATACAGACCTTCGGCCTCCGGACGCCAGGTGTGCAGCTCGCGGGTGATCTCGGCCGGTTTCTCGTGCGAATCCACAGCCAGCACCGCGCCGCCCAAAATTCCGTGCTCGACCTTCGATCCGCTCATATCCGTCCCCATCAGTTATTGGTCAGGGCCTTCACCACAGTCCGGTACACAGTCCGGCGCACCCCGGGCGCTGCGCGGCCCCTCTCCGGAGCCAACGCTCGTCCTTTTTCAGCGAGCCGCATTTGCAGAATTCAGGCCAGCCGCCGGGGGACCATGTCCCCGCTGGACGACCGCGGCCTGTTCATGTCGCAGCGCCCTCAGGCGCCGTAACATCATTGCAAAGTCTCGGTCACCTTTGCAACGAAATTTTAGACAGCATTTCTGTCCTAAACCGCAAGATGCCAAACTTTAACCTATCACACAAGCACTGCGGAGTCCTCGAGTTCGGGCGCCGCAACACGCTCATTCCCCGGCAAATCTTCCGTTTCTGCCGCTGACCGAACGATCCGGCCGGGCCGGCGATCACGCGCCGCGCTCGATTTTGAAACCTAACGCCCCGATCCCGCCCCTTCGCCGACCCAGGACCGCCGGAATCGCGGCAGAACTTCCGCCGCACTTGAGAAGAAGCGAACAGCTTCACGTGCGGGGGCATGCAGGAGCTTTGAACCATGAAGTTGCTAGTTGGAGTCGTCTCAGCCGCGCTGGTCGCGACGTTCGCCGCCGCGCAGGCCGAGCCGCTGCCACCGTCCGGCCTCCACGGGCCGTATACGGCAGTCTCCGATTTCGATGCGCCTTATTCGGACTTGCCGCCGCCGGCCGTCGTGCCTGCGCCACCGCCGCGCTACGGCTACCGGCCGGGCCCTGACTACGGCTACCGCGACGAGCGCTATGTGCCGCCGGCGCCGGTCTACCGTCAGGACAATTACAGAGAGGGCTATCAGCAGGACTATGGCTATGCGCCCGCGTTCCTGCCGGTGCATGAGGTCTATGCCATTCTGCGCGACAACGGTTTCTCGCCGCTCGGCGCGCCGCGCCAGCGCGGCAATGTCTGGATCGTGGCGGTGCTCGATCGCCAGGGCGAGGACGGTAAGCTCGTCGTCGATGCCCGCTCCGGCCGCATCATCCGCTTCGTGCCGGCGTTCCAATGGGGCGAGGAGTACGAGCGGATGCGCTATGAGCCCGCCCCGCGCGGTGGCCTCGACCGCCTGCCGCCGCCGAGCGTGATCCGGGCCGATCCGCGCCTGGTGCCGCCGATGCCGGCTGCGCCGCGCGTTGCCACCGCGGCGCCGATCCAGCCGAAAGTGCCGACGCCTGCCGCGCGGCCGAGTGCACCGGCACCGCAGACCGCAGCGCTCAATCCGAAACCGGCGGACGCACCCAAGGCCCTTCCGCCCAAGCCCGCGGACATCAAGCCGGCCGAGGCCAAGGCTTCGGACGCCAACACCTCTGACGCGAAGCCTTCAGACGCCAAGGCTTCAGAGGCCAAGGCTTCAGAGGCCAAGGCTTCAGACGCAAAACCCTCTGAGCCGAAGCCCGTGCAATCGGCCGCGGCTACGGCCACGCCGCAGACGACTGGCTCCGTCGCGGCGCCCGCGGCGAAGCCGGTGCCCCAGATCCTGCCGACGGCAAAGATGCCGGCTGTACAGGGTTTGGAATAGAGGCAGTCAGACGGTCTGCCCGGCCGCTTGCCACCCCCAACGCCGTCATCGCCCGGCTCGACCGGGCGATCCAGTCAACACCGGCATCTCGGTCATTCACGACCGCCGCCGCGGACTGGATGCCCGCTTTCGCGGGCATGACAGGTCGTTTGGAGCAGCCGATGAGACCCCAGCACCATCGGTCGCACTACTCGTGCTGACCGGCGGCCTTCAGGATCAGATCAGCGATCTCCTTCGGATGCGACACCAGCGACAGGTGTCCGGCGTCGAGCTCGATCGTGGTTGCCTTCATGCGGTGGGCCAGGAAGCGCTCGAAATCCGGATCGATGGTCTTGTCCTGCTTCGACACTGCATAGAATGACGGCTTGTCGTGCCACGCCGCCTGGGTGGTGCGGTTGCCGAAGATCGTCGCCGCGGTCGGCCACTGCACCGCATAGAGCTCCTTTGCCGTCGTCGCATCGACGCCGTTGGCGAAGTCCGTCAGGAAGGCGTCCTCGTTGAGCTTGGTCTCGCCGTCATGGTCGACGATGCCGGCGCGCGCCGGCGGCGTCGGATATTGGCCGGCGAGCTTGACGAAATCCTCGCCCGCATCGGGGGCGCGGGCGGCGACATAGACCAGCGCGCTGACCTTCGGATCGGTGCCGACCTCGCTCACGACCGTGCCGCCCCAGGAATGGCCGACCAGCACGGCTGGCCCATCCTGCTCGGCCAGGGCGCGGCGGGTGGCGGCGGCGGAGTCCGCCAGCGAGGTCAGCGGGTTCTGCACGGCCGTGACCTTGAGGCCGGCCGCCTGCAGATAGGGGATGACCTTGGCCCAGCTCGAGCCGTCGGCCCAGGCGCCGTGCACCAGCACGACGTTGTGGACCTTGGGCGGCGGCGCGGGCTGCGCCAGAGCAGGGCCGGCCAATGCCGTCAGCGCGGCAACGAGGGAGAGGGTGCGAACGACGTTCATCGTTGAGGCTCCAGTGGCTCGGGTGAGTGAGGTCATCACTGGCGTCTTCGCTGGCCGGGTGCAGGCCGTTACCGCCCGTCACGATCGTTTGATTGCACTGCAGCAACGCACAAAAAAACGCCCCGGCTGCCCGGGGCGTTCGCATTCTCAAGTCTGAGTGCCGGTTAAGCGGCGGCCTTCTCGGCCGATCCCTCGATCACCGGCTGCTCGGAGCCTTGCGCGCCGGTTGAGATCGGAATCGAGCGGGGCTTCTTCGCTTCCGGAATCTCGCGTACGAGGTCGACGTGGAGCAGGCCGTTTTCGAGGCTGGCGTTCTTCACCACCACGTGGTCGGCGAGCTGGAACGAGCGCTCGAACGCCCGGGCGGCGATGCCGCGATACAGCACCTCAGCCTTCTTGCCGTTCTCATTGGCGGCCTTCTCGCCCTTGATCGTCAGCGTGTTTTCCTTCGCGACGAGGGAGAGCTCATCCTTGCCAAAGCCGGAGACGGCGACGGTGATGCGGTAGGCGTTCTCACCGGTGCGCTCGATATTGTAGGGCGGATAGCCGGGGGTGGGCTCGGCGGTGGCCTGATCGAGCATCGAGAACAGACGGTCGAAACCGACGGTGGAACGATAGAAGGGGGTGAGGTCGTAGGTACGCATGGTCAAAGTCCTCCATTGAGCGACTATTGGGCAAACCCGCCCGCCATCGGGCCGGGCCGTCGTGCAGCCATCAGAGGCCTGCACGATCTCGATGTAGGGCAGGCGTTTCGACGTTCAAGGGCGTTCGGGACCTGCTCTTTTTGCCGTTCCACCCCTTGATTCCCGCTGCCTTTCACCTATTCGATGGGCGCCTCATGACGCTCGTCTCGATTCCCGCCAATCCCGTTCCCGAAAACGTCACAGCCGGCACCATCAAGACCCCTGATGGCGCCGAGCTGCGCTTTGCGCGCTGGGCGCCGCCGGCCGGGCGCAAGGGCACGGTGTGCGTGTTCACCGGCCGCAGCGAGATGATCGAGAAGTATTTCGAGACGGTGCGCGATCTGCGCGATCGCGGCTTTGCGGTCGCCATCATCGACTGGCGCGGCCAGGGCCATTCGTCGCGGCGCCTGCGCGATTCCCGCAAGGGCTATGTGCGCGCGTTCTCCGACTACGAGACCGACGTGGAGACCTTCGTCACGCAAGTCGTGCTGCCGGACTGTCCGCCGCCTTATTTCGCGCTGGCGCATTCGATGGGCGGCACGGTGCTGCTGCGGCTCGCCCATGCCGGCAAGCGCTGGTTCGATCGCATCGTGCTGTCGGCGCCGATGATCGACCTTCCGGGCAGCCGCACAGCGCTGCCGGCGCGGCTGTTGCTGCGGGCAATGCGCATCGCCGGGCAGGGCGGCCGCTACGTGCCGGGCGGCAACGACGAGATCAGCGGACTGGCGCCATTCGTCAACAATCCGCTGACCTCCGATCCGGTCCGCTATGCCCGCAACGCCGCGATCCTCGAAGAAGATCCGACGCTCGGCATCGCCTCGCCCACCGTCGCCTGGGCCGACGCCGCGTTCTCCGCGATGATGACCTTCCGCGGCATGAGCTATCCGTCGCAGATCCGCCAGCCGATCCTGATGCTGGCCGCGTCCAGCGACACCGTGGTGTCGACCGCTGCGATCGAGGAGTTCGCCTATCATCTGCGTGCCGGCTCGCATCTCGTGATCGCCGGCGCCAAGCACGAGATCCTGCAGGAGCAGGACCGCTACCGCTCGCAGTTCTGGGCCGCGTTCGATGCCTTCGTGCCGGGCACCCCGCTGTTCGGCTGAGCCGTCGCGCTCGTTTGCTGGACACCCCTGGGCGGGCGGGCTAGCTAGACTCGACGTCCTCCTCGGAGCTTGGCGGCAGACGTGAGTGAACGGCGGAAAAATCAGCAGGCGCAGGCGCTGCAGGAGGCGATCCACGCGCTGCGTGCGCGGCAGTTCGCCCGCGCCGAGCAGATCGCCGCCTCGATCCTGCGCACGGCCAGGACCGATCGTGCCGCGCTGCTCGTTCATGCCCATGCGCTGCTGGGCCAGCACCGCGCAAACGAGGCGATCGTGCCGCTGGAGAAGGCTGCGCTCCGCGGCAGCGATCCGGAACTCGAGACGCTGCTCGGCGCCGCCTTGTGCGAGTCCAGACGCGCCGCCGACGGCATCGCGCAGCTGCGCAAGACCGCGGCGCGGCGGCCGCCTTTTCTGCCGGCGTTCCAGGAGCTGGCGGGGCGGCTTGCCAAGTCGGGGCAGCTTGGTGAATCCATCGCCGTGATCGAGGAGGCGCTGACGCTGTCACCCGACAGCGTCGACCTCCAGCTCGATCTCGGACGCCTCTCTCTTCAGGCCAATGACCGCGTTCGTGCCCGCACGCACCTGCTGGCGGCGCGCGAGGCCGCGCCGGGACGGCCCGACATCCTGATCGAGCTCGCCTGGGTGCAGTTCCTCGACGGCGACTATGCCGAGGCCGCAGGCACCTACCGCCATGCGCTCGGGCTGCGGCCGGAGGACACGCAGACCCGCGCCAATCTCGCGATGTGTCTCGCCGAGATGGGGGATCGCGATGGCGCCCAGGCTGCGCTGCGCACGGCGGTGCGCGGCCGGCCGCATCTGCTGACCCGCGCGGCCTATACGCTCGCCGTCACCTCGCACGGCCGTTTCTTCTTCCGTCCGAGCGACGCTGCCAGATTCCTGCAGATCGACGGCGCTGCGACAGCTAAACCCTGAACCGCTTGCGATAGACGCCCGTCTCGCGCTTCAGCGCATCGCGCACCTCGTGGATCTCGGCGATCTCCTCTTCGGTGAAGGCCGAGGTCTGCATCGCCCATGCCTGCCGCTTCACCGGAATGCATTGCGCGACCGGCGTTCCTCTCGGGATCAGGCCACGGAACGCCGTGTCATGCCAGTGCGCCGGGAAGTGCACGAACGAGTCGTGAAAGCGGTCGCTGTCGACCAGTCCGGTCAAGGTGGTGAAGGGCAGGTCGAAGCGGTTGACGGGATGCGTGAACAGCAATGCCCAGCCCTCCGGCGACTCGATCGTCCACAGATTGTGAAACTTGAGCAGGAAGCGGTCGGCCTCGAACAGCGGCGAGCCCGTGACCTGGGCGACGTCGTGAAAGCTGATCGGCGAGCGCGGAAAATCGATCGCACCGCCGGGCGGCAGCTCGTTGTCCCAACTGATGCCGCCGTCCTCGACCGTGAGATCGCAGATCAGCGGAATGAGGAAGCCCGTGGTCATGGCGTCGATGAAGGGCGGGCAGCGCTTGACGGTCTGCTCCTCGGCCTGGTTGAGCGCGCTGAACGCGGTGGCCGGCATCGTCTTGACCCAGTCGGGAACGCCCATCGGCGCCGGCACCGGCTGCGGAATGAGGCCTTCGAGCTCCTTCGGACAGCGGAATTTCAGCGTGAGCGGTTCAGTCTCGGACATCGGCGCCGCGGTTCTCCTGGGGATGACGGCAGATGTCTACGCCTTCGCCGCCGAAAGTCCAACCGGCCGCCGCCGCTACTTGGTCGACAGCACCTCGCCGAACCGCTCCCACTGCTTGCCGGTGAAGCGCATGAACTGCACCTGCTCGACCGGGAGGTGGTCGCTCTCGCTGGTGCTGACCTTGATGCCCGGCAGCAGCATCGGCAGCTCCAGATCCTTGATCGACAGCGCTTGCCGCAAAATGTTCTCGCGCGACAGATCGTTGCCGGCGGCCTTCAGCACGTGCTCCAGCACCATGCCGTTGTTGTAGCCGTTGACGTAGTTGGAATCACGGATGTCGCCGTCGGGCACGTATTTGGCCATGTAGTCGCGCCAGCCCTTGACGCCGGCATCGTCCGCCCAGGCCGGATCGAGCGGGTCCTTCACGTAAGCCGTCGAGATGATGCCGGTGCCGGCCTCGAGGCCGGCCGGCTCCATCACCGACGACATCCACACCGAGACGTTGCTCAGGAACGTCAGCGGGCGCCAGTTGATCTCATGGGTCTTGCGGATCGCCTGCGCGGCGAATTTCGGCGTCGCGGCAATGATCAGCGCATCGGCGCCGGTCGATTTCAGCTTCACGATCTGCGAGTCGATGGTCGGATCGGTCGACTCGTAGCTTGCGACGGTCACCGCGCTGTCGAAGCGCTCGCCCAGCACGTCCTTCAGCCCGGCGAGATAGTCGCGGCCAAAATCGTCATTCTGCGCGAGAATGGCAAAGGTCGCATCCGGCTTCTTCTGCAGAGCGTAGCGCGCATACATCCGAGCCTCGTTGCGGAACGGCGCCATCACCCCCATCAAGGCCAGCGGAAATTGCTGGGGATCACCGAACTTCGAGGCGCCCGAGGCCACGAACAGCTGCGGCACCTTCTTGCCCTGGAGATACTTGGCGATCGCAGTGTTGTGCGCGGTGCCCATGGTCGAGAAGATGAACGACACCTCGTCGCTCTCGACCAGCCGTCGCGTCTGCTCCACGGTCTTGGGCGGCACGTAGCCGTCGTCCAGCGAGATCAGGTTGACCTTGCGGCCGTTAATGCCGCCGCGGTCGTTGACCATCTTGAAATAGGCCACCTCGCCTTTGCCGAGGATGCCGAAGGCGGACACGGGCCCGCTGTAGGGCATGGTCTGTCCAATGCGGATCTCGCCGGCGGTGATGCCCGGCTGATCCTCCGCCCGCACGGGCGCGGCGAGGACGGACGCGACGACGAACAATCCTGCCGCTGCGATGGCGCTTCGCATGGACACCTCCCTGGTGGCCGCGCTGCCGGCGGCGTTTTAGCGGTCAGCATAGGCGGAGGTTGGGGGGCTGCGCAATTAAAATATATTTTTTAATAAAAATGTACTTTCTGGCTTTGCTAGTGTGAATTGTCCCGCGAAAGTGAGTCGATGTCCGGCAGCGCCACCCAGACCGTCTACGAGCAGTTGCGTGCCAGCCTGCTCGCCGGCCTCTATCGTCCGGAGGAGAAGCTGAAGATCAGCGAACTCGGATCAGCCTTCTCGGTCAGCACGGGGGCGATCCGCGAGGCGTTGGCGCGGCTCACGGCGGAAGGGCTGGTGACGGCGACGCCGCAGCGCGGCTTCCGCGTGGCGCCGGTCTCGGTGGCCGATCTGCGCGATCTGACCGACATGCGCGTCGAGATCGAGACCAAGTGCCTGCGCCGCGCCATCGCCAACGGTGATCTCGCCTGGGAGACCACGGTCGTTGCCGCGCATCACCGTCTGGCCGCGACGCCGATCGCGGCTCATGACGGAAGCTTCTCGCCGGCCTGGATGCTGGCGCATGCCGATTTCCATGCCGCGTTGGCCCAGGCCTGTGGCAGCGCCTGGATGATGCGGGTGCGTGATCTCCTGTTTGCACACAACGAGCGCTATCTCGATCTCGCCCGCAAGACCGATCGTGGCAACCGCGATGCCGCGCGTGAGCATCGCGAACTGATGGAGGCGGCGCTGGCGCGCGACACCGAGCGCGCTGTGATGCTCATGACGGCGCATCTCGACAAGACCCGGGACACGATCGAGGCGGCGCTGCTCGCAGCGACGGCGATGAACGAGGCGAAGTAGGACCCTATCAGGACGCAGACGGCGAACGTCTTCGACGCGATCCGTCCCTAACCGGATGTCACCAGCCGAATGAATGAGGGTAGCCTGACGGCTGCGGACACTTCATTCGGGGGGGCGATGTACTTCCGCTGAGAAGCGTCGAACTAAGCGCGCCGCGCGTAGATGCGATCGCTCGGCGCGACGCGAACCACCATGCCTCGAGCGCGGTCGTAGTCCACCGTTGTCGTCGACATCATCCGTTAAACGAGAATTGTTGCGAAGGTTCAACCTTTTCGAGCGTCGACGCTTCCCTCATCCCGCTGCATTTGTAAATCCGCCGTCAGTGTTAATCGGGCTTCATGCCGGGCTTGCTGTGCATTCAAGCATGCATTCACCACGCGGCGATCTCTCCAAGTTTGGAAACGTCCCGGTAACGCGCCGTCCCGCTAGTGGCGTCCACTAACGACATTCCTGGAGGAAACATTGATGATGATGAAGATTGCGCGGAAGCTGGTTGGTCCCCATGCGCTCAATTCCGGCTTCGGTCTGGTGACCATGTTCTCATTGACCGGCGTGGTCGCTTCACTCGTGCTGGTCCAGCACGGGGTGAATGTCAGCCCGCCCGCGATGTTCTGATCGGACCGCTGCCGACCCGGCCCCAGTCGGTAGTTGGTCCGCAGGACTCACCCGTCCCGAGGTGGGCTGCCTGCAACCTCTATCGAGACAAGCTGTCACCGACAGTCATTCGGGCCGTGAACCGGTCTTCCTGGCGCGCGATCCGATCAGCTCGGCGACGAGCGGATTGGCGTAGCGGCGCTGCTGGCTCACGGCAAAGAACTGCTCCTTCAGCGCACTCAGCCGCGCGCGCTCGACGAGCGTGCCGGAGCGCAGCTCGTCGATCACGACGATCGACGGCACCAATGTGACGGTGCCGCTCTCGCGGGCCATCAGGCGCAGCATCGCCATGTCGTCGACCTCGGCGGCGATGATCGGGCGGATCCCGCCCGATCCGACTAGCGCATCGAAGGCCGAGCGCAGCGCGCTGCCTCGGCCGGGCAGGATCACGGGCGTCGTCGCGAGATCCTGCGGAAAGCGGAATCGCGCGGGCCTGGTCGGCTTGCGGCCGACGAGGCTGACGCGCTGTTCGTCGATCAGTGTGTTCTCGAAACTGCTGCGCATGTCCGGCGCTGCCGGATGGTTGGCGAGCACGAGGTCGAGCTTGTGGGAATCGAGCTGCTCCAGGAGCTCGGCGAACTGGCCGGTGCGGATGATCAGCTCAACGTCGACCCGCGCGATCAGCGGCTTCAGGAAGGCGATCTGGAAGTTGCGCGACAGGTTCGCCGCGGCGCCGACCCGCAGCAACTGTCGTCCCGGCCGTAGGCCCGACAGCGTCTCGATCAGCTCATGGCCGGACTTGAACACGCTGCCGGCATAGTCGAGCGCGATGCGCCCGGCCTCGGTGAGCTGCAGAGTGCGGCCGGTGCGCTCGAACAGCTTCTGCCCGAGCTGCGCCTCCAGCGCCTTGATCTGTACCGAGAGAGAGGAGGGCGAGACGTTGAGCCGCTGCGCGGCGCGGCTCATGCTGCCTTCGCTGGCGATGACCCAGAAATAGCGCAGGTGATGGTAGTTCAGGTGCGGCATGGCATCGTTCTATATTTTATAACGATCATGTTCAATCATTGAAATTTTAAGAAGCATCGTGGGCCGGTAAAGCAGGGGGCAGCCGTCTCATTTGATCAACCTGTCGAGCCGTCATGAACCCGCTCATTCCCTGCCTCGCGGCGCTTGCGCCGCTCACGCTGTGTGTCGCCGCACTTGCGGGCATCCACGCCAGCGCCCGTGACGTTGCTCGCCGCGCGATCCTCGCCGCGGCGATCGCCTTCGGCATCGCGACGGTCGCGAGCCTCGCTGCGGCCGTCGTCGGGGCAGGGCGGACGCCGCTGCTTGGCGGATACGGCCTCGGGCTGTCGCTTCAGCTCGACGCGCTCGGCGCCATCCTCTCGGTTCTCGTCAGCTTCATCGGCATGGTCGTGGTGCGCTACAGCCGCAACTATCTCGACGGCGATCCAGGTCAGGTCCGGTTCACGCGCTGGCTGCTGCTGACCCTCGCGGCGGTGCTGACACTGCTGATCGCAGGCAATCTGGTGCTTCTGCTCGCCGCCTGGGTCGCGACGAGCCTTTCGCTCGGCAAGCTGCTGTTGTTCTACGAGACCCGGCCGGCCGCGATCCGCGCCTCGCGCAAAAAGTTCGTCGCGAGCCGGCTCGGCGACGCCTGCCTCGCACTCGCTGCGCTGCTGCTCTACATCCGGTTCGGCACGCTGGAGATTGCCGGCCTCGTCGCCCACGCCCGGGCGGGCGAGGGGGTTGGCTCGGCGATCGTCACGATTGCAGCGCTCCTGATCGTCGCGACCGCCATGCTGAAATCCGCCCAGCTGCCGCTACATGGCTGGCTGATCGAGGTGATGGAGACGCCGACGCCGGTGTCGGCGCTGCTGCATGCCGGCATCATCAATGCCGGCGGCTTCCTAGTGCTTAGGCTCAGCGACGTGCTGCTGCTGGCCACGCCCGCGCTCGACGTCCTCGCGATCGTCGGCGGGGCCACCGCGCTGTTCGGCTCGCTGGCGATGCTGACGCAGACCTCGGTGAAGGTGCAGCTGGCCTATTCGACGGTGGCGCAGATGGGCTTCATGCTGCTGCAATGCGGGCTCGGCGCCTTCTCCGCGGCGCTGCTGCACATCGTGGCGCACTCGCTCTACAAGGCGCACGCCTTCCTGTCCTCGGGCAGCATCATCGATCTTGCCCGGGCGTCCTGGACACCGAGCCCCGGCGGCCAGCCGCACGCGGCACGGCTGATCCTGGCGCTGGTCGCCGTGATCGGGCTCGCGCTGCTCACCGGGTTCGCCTTCGGCATGACCTTGCGCACCAACCCGGCGCAGATCGCACTCGGCTCGGTGCTGCTGATGGGGCTCGTTCACCTGATGGCCAACGCCATCGACGAGCGGCCGAACGCCTTCGTCGTCGCTCGCGCCGCGGTAACCGCGGCCGGTGTCGCGATCGTCTACTTCGCGCTGCAGGCCGCGATGGCCTGGCTGGTCGGGGGCAGCATCCCGGCCTCGCGGCCGGTCGACGGCATCGTGCCGATGCTGATCGCGGCCGCCGTCGTCGTGTCGTTCGCGGCCGTCACCGTGTTCCAGAACCAGATGATGCGCCGCGCCGACGCGCCGTTCTGGATCGCGGCCTACGTCCACCTGCGCAACGGCCTCTATCTCAACACGCTCTCCAACCGTCTCGTGCTGACCTTAGGGCCGAGGCATTCGACCGCACGTCTCCCGTCCAACCCGTGATCCGAGATATCCGATGACCCAGGCCGCCCTCGCCATGTCCATGGCCGATCCGCTCGACACCCCCGCCGATGCCGGGCTCATGGCCCGCATCGACAGCGCCTGTCAGCGGGTCGCGCCGCTGTGGCCGCTGAAGCACTTCGTCGCGGTCAATCCGTTCCTCGGCTTCACCGGCCAAAGCTTCGCGGCGACCGCCGCCACCTTCGACCGCGTGGTGCGCACGCGCATGCTGATGCCGCGCGCCTATTACCGGCAGGCGCTCGATGACGGCCGGATCGACGATCCCGCGCTGACGCAGGCTCTCATGTCGCATCCATCCATCGGCCTCGACGTCGAACAGCTCAAGAGCAAGGCTCTTGCCGAGGCCGCGCAGTTGTCGCCGCCCGCCGTGGTCGCGACCGTCGCCGAGGTGCTCGACCGGCTCGCCGAGGGCGACCGCTACGTCTCGCTTGTCGCCTTCATGATCGACGAGATCTCGGCCTTCTGCGCCACCTATTTCGACGAGGGGCAGGCGAGCTGGCCGAGCCCAGTGCGCAAGCTCAAGCCCTACGCGGCCTGGCGCAAATTCGCGGCCTACGATCGCAATCCCGAGGCGATGGGCCTTGCGGGATTCCGCAAAGCCGTCGCGGAGCTGCCCGCCGATCCGGTGCAGGCGATCGGCCTGATCGTCGACCGGCTGGGAATCCCGGATCGCGCCGTCGAGGACTATCTGGTGCGGGCGCTGTTCGATCTCGGCGGCTGGTCGGCCTATGCGCGCTATATCGGCTGGAACGCGCAGCTCGACGGCGGGCGAGACGATACTCTGCTGGAACTGCTGGCCATTCGGCTCGCCTGGGGCTTTGCGCTGTTCCAGGCACGGACCGACGAGGCGTTCAAGAAGGCCTGGGCGCAGGCGATGGCCGAGGCGGCCAAGCTGCCGGCCGACCACCGGCTCGAGGAGACGCCCGAGCTTGCGATCGATCTCATTCTGCATGAAGCCTACGAGATCGGGTTCCGCGAGAGGCTCGTCGCGAAGCTCGCCATCCATGGTGCGCAGCGATCGATCACGCAGCTGCCGGCCCGGCCGCTGGTCCAGGCCGCGTTCTGCATCGACGTGCGCTCGGAGATCTTCCGCCGCGCGCTGGAGACCGCCTATCCGGAAACCGAGACAATTGGCTTCGCCGGTTTCTTCGGCTTCCCGATCGAATACGTGCCGATTGGCCACACCAGAGGCGGCGCGCAGTGCCCGGTGCTGCTGAAGCCCGCCTTCATCGTCTGCGAGGCCGTCAAGGGCGCCGACGATGTCGAGGAGGCCGAGGTGCTTGGCCTGCGTCTGCTGCGGCGGCGCGCCGCCAAGGCATGGAAGTCGTTCAAGGTCTCGGCCGTGTCGTCGTTCTCCTTCGTGGAGGCTGCGGGCCTCGGCTTCGCCGCCAAGATCGCGACCGATAGCGCCGGCGTCACACGGCCGGTGCCGTCGCCGGTCGTAGATGGTCTCGATCCGGAGGTCGCCTCGCGGGTGATGCCGCAACTGACGCCCGGCGAACTCGGCGGGCGCGTGACCGGCTTCGACGACGTGCAGCGCGTCGCGATGGCGGAGGCGGTGCTGAAGGCGATGTCGCTGACCGGGCCGTTCGCGCGGCTCGTGCTACTGGCCGGCCACGGCAGCACGACGGTCAACAATCCGCACGCCTCCGGGCTCGATTGCGGCGCCTGCGGCGGTCACACGGGCGAAGCCAACGCGCGTGTCGCGGCAGCCGTGCTCAACGACCGGCGCGTCCGCGAGGGCCTCCGTGCCAAGGACATCGACATTCCCGCCGACTGCTGGTTCATCGGCGCGCTGCACGACACCACCACCGATGCGGTCACGCTGTTCGATGAGGACGACGTTCCGGCGGCGCTCGCGCAGGACCTCGCGCGGCTGAGGGCGCGGCTGACCGAGGCCGGACGGCTGGCGCGGCTCGAGCGCAGCGCGCTGCTCGGCATCCGCGACGCCTCGGATGTCGACGAGGCCGTCGTCGCGCGCACCCGCGACTGGTCGCAGGTGCGGCCGGAATGGGGGCTCGCCGGCAACGCCGCCTTCATCGCCGCGCCGCGCAGCTTCACCCGCGGGCTTGACCTCGGCGGCCGCGTCTTCCTGCACTCCTACGAGGCGGGGCGCGACGAGGGACATCGGACGCTCGAACTGATCATGACGGCGCCGATGGTGGTCGCGAGCTGGATCAATCTGCAGTACTACGGCTCGACCGTGAACAATGCCGCCTTCGGCAGCGGCAACAAGGTGCTGCACAACATCGTCGGGCAACTCGGCGTGCTCGAGGGCAATGCCGGCGATCTCCGGGTCGGACTGCCCTGGCAGTCGGTGCATGACGGCACCCGCTTCATCCACGAGCCGGTTCGCCTGAACGTGTTCATCGCCGCGCCGGAGAGTGCGATGGACGAGATCATGCAACGCCACCAGGGCGTCCGCGATCTCGTCGCCAATGGCTGGGTGATGCTGCATTCCCTGAGCGAGCAGGGCACGACCATCCGGCGGTGCCTACGCCCCGGTCTCTGGAGGGCGGCATGACGCGCTGGCGCGCCTCGCCGTCGGCAAGGCGCGCCGCTTCACATCCTCACAACGTCTTCAGATACTCGATGAGGTCCCAGCGCTCGTCCTCCGAGAAGGCGCCGCCGATGATGCCGTTTGGATAATCCTTGTTGGGCTTCGTCGGGCCTTCGAAGGAATGACCGAGCGTGCTGTTGCCCTTGATGGGCTTGCCGCTCGAATCGCTGGCCATGAACAGCGTCTGTCCGACCTTGCACGCGCTCTCGCCGCCCTTCGGCACGGCGAAGCCGACCGCCTTCGGGTCATAGTCGCGCGCGCCCTGGCAGAACGACGTCGGCCGCTCGGCAGCCGGCGTCAGCAGCCAGTACAGCGATGGCACTGAGCCGTTGTGCAGATAGGGCGCGGTCGCCCAGACGCCGTTGAGCGGGCGGGCGCGATAGCTCTTGCCGGCCGGGTTGGGGCAGTTCCTGCGATCGCCCCACAATGCGGTCCGCTCTGCCTCGGAGAGCTTGCGGTCCTCCATCCATTTGTCACTGGCCTTCTGCACGACGGCCATCAGCGCCAGCGCATAGGGCATGTCCGTGGTCGAGTCCTGCGGCAGGTTGCAACCCTTCAGGTCCTTGGCCGGATCGACCTCGAGAAAGCCTGCCACCTTGACCTTGCGGTTGGCGAGAATGCTCGCCTGTCCAGGGTCGGTCTGCATCGCGTCGACCGGCTTCTGCACGAGGTCGAGGATCGGGCCCTTGGCATTCCAGCCCTTGCTCTCCCAGTCATCGGCCGGCTTGATCTTCCAGAAGCTCTTGTCCGGATAGGTCTTGTCGAACACGGTGTCGGCGACCGGCCCGAGATGGCACTCGACGCAGATCGTTGCATAGAGCTTCCGGCCGCGTTCGACGCGGGCCGGATCGATCTTCCAGGCGTCGTCGCCGGCGAACAGTTTCTCCGGCCATTTCGGCGAGGTCAGCCCGCCGAACGCGGGCGTCGTCGTCGCGAACGGATCGGGACCGCGCAGCATGTTCTCGATGTAGAGCAGATTTTCGATCGCCATCGACGAGCGCCACAGCTTGTCCCGTGCGGTCTCCGGCGAGAGGTTGATCTGTGCAAACACGCCGAGCGCCTCGCCGGCATTGCGGATCAAGGGCTGCGCGATCGAGCCGTCATACTGCGCCCAGGAGAACCACGGCACCGTCCAGATGGGCGGATACGACACCGGCGCGTCGATGGCCTCCTGGTTGCCGAGCATGTTCGGCAGGCCGCTCACGGCCATGTCGAGATAGAACACCTGGTTGCCGATGCGGTTGAGTGCATCGAGCCTGCCGAAGCCTTCCTCGGTCTCGATCTGCTTCTTGGCCTTGATCGTGTCCTTGTAGTTCTTGGCCTGCATGTTGAGCGCGAAGGAGGTCGCGTCCTTCAGCCCCTTCTTCAGGGCGTCGCGATCGGCATCGGTTGCATTGGGCCCAAGCACGCGATCGGCAAAGCGCGAGAAGCGTCCGGGCACGTATTGCGTGAAGATCATCGCAAAACCCATGGCTTCTTCCAGCTTGCGCAGGTCGACCATGCCGGGGCCGCCGTCGAAGCGCACGCTCACGCCTTTGTAGTGAATGCTGCCGGCGTGGCAGGCCGCGCAGGTGAGGCCGATCTTGTCGGATTGCGGCGCACCGGTGGTGGGATCGGCAGCGCCAGTGAGCCGCGCGAAGCCGACCGGCAGGCCGCCTTCATTGCCGGCCGGGGTCGGCTTGAGGCCGGCGGGCAGCGGCGCGGCGGGTTCGGTCTTGGCAGCCGTGGCGGCGTAGCCGAACGGCCGGAGGACGCTTGGGTCGCCGTCGACGCTCTTCGGGCTCGGGATGAAGCCGAAACGTTCGAGATAGGCGCTGTCGGAGATCAGGCCGGGCGCGCCGAACGGCGTCAGATAAGGCTGCTCCATCGCCATGAACCAGGCGTAGGGAATCGGGAAGGTCGCGGTGCCCTGCGTCACGTGGTGAAACCAGTGCCGGTCCTGCGTGCTCCAGCCCTGGTCGAGCCAGTAGGCCGCCTTGGTCGGCTCGGTCTCGGGCAGCGCGGGCGGCACCAGGGCCGCGGCATCGGACGGCAGGATGGAGCGTAGCTTGTCGCTCACCGCGTCCGGCGCGGCCACCCAGAGCAGCAGCAGCGCCAGCGCCGCGGCGACCGCGCCGCCGACGAGCGCCTTGCCGATGCGCCAGACGATGTTCGCGGGCTTGGGTTTGGCCATCAGCCGCGCGGCGATACGCTGCGGCAGGCGACGCTCGACGAACAGCGTGCGGACCTCGGCGACCGAGAGATAGCGGCCATCGCCGTCGCCCTTGCCGAGGATGTTCAGCAGCACCGGCCATTCGCCCTGCATCAGGATCGGGAAGTACCAGCGTGCCTGGTCGCCGTCGCGCGTCAGATTGGCCTTCATGAAGGTCTGGATCTGGGCCGCGTTGAGGCCGCGCTCGGTGCCCCCGTTGGGATCGGGATAGTCGCTGCCAAAGCTTGCGAAGCGGTCGATCTCCTCGGGATGGACCTTGGCCTCGGCGTCGAGGATGCGCGAGCCGCCGCCATGCTTGTCGAGTGGACCGTTGCGCAACTGGTCGAGATCGGCGCCGGACCACAGGCTCTTCAGGAGCCGCAGCGGCGACAGGCCGTTCGCGATCAGCGCCACGCCGAAGGTCTCGATGCCGACGAGCCGCTTCTTGAAGCCGGTCTCGCCGCTTGCCGCCTCGACCCGGTCGCCGATGGTCTTCAGCGGGACGCTGTGGCCGTCGACGAAGCCGCCGGCGACGAGCGCGCGCAGGAAGGGGCACGGGTTGTCGGACGAGACCGGAAGCTGTCCGGGCAGGGCGTCACGGGCGCGGGCGCTGTCTTCTTGCATCGAAGAACATCCTTGGAAAGCACCTGAGTGATGAAAACGAAATCACGCAAACAAACGAAGGCGGCGCCGAATTGCGCCGAGGAACGGGCGGGTCGGCCGCCGTCTGAACGCTACAATGCAATCGTGAATGATTGGAGTAACCCGCCCAAGTGTCAACCTCAAGTGTCAACCTCAAGTCGCGATCGCGCTATTCGCCCGCGAATTTGGCCTTGGTGTCCACGAGGGTGAGCTTGGTCAACGGGATGCCGGCCTTGGTGAGGCCGTCGCGATAATGCGCGATGTCAGCAGGATTGCGCCAGCGGATGTTGCTCAGGAGGCGCTCGATCGTCATCCACGGATGCTGGCTCAAAAGCGCCGCGACGGCCTCGCCGGCTTCGACCGAGCGTCCGAGCTGCGCCAGCGCGGCGGCGCGGATCGCGAGGCACTGAAGATGGTTCGGATTCTGATAGTGCGACTCCCGCGCCCAGGACAGCGAGGCGTCGTACTGGCCGAGCATGTAGTGGCTGAACGCGCTCAGCACCGACCATTGATAGCGCGGATCGCTGTTGCCGCGCTGGGCAGCGACCGAGAACAGCTCGATCGCCTGACGGTGCTCGCCGCCGACGAGATGGCAGACGCCAAGCACGCCGCGCGCACCCATGTCATAGGGATTGAGCTGCAGCGCCTTGCGCGCCGCCTCCATCCCGGCCTCGACCCGGCCCTGCATGGCATGGACATAGGCCAGCAGCGAATAGGAGAACGACGAGCGGGAATCGAGCCGGACGCCGGCCTCGGCCAGCGCCATTGCCTCGTCCCACAGCTCCCGTGAATTCCTGATCCAGCCGAAATGGATGCCCTGCAGCAGGATGGTGCCGAGATAGGTGTGGGCGATCGCGAGACCTGGGTCGATCCTGATCGCCTCGCGGAACAGCGCGATCGAGCTCTCGTAGTCGGCCTTGGTCGGTTGGTAGTAGTGCGACAGCCCGCGCAGGAAGCGGTCCCACGCCGTGAGGTCGGTCGTCTTGGACCGCACCGGCACCGCGGCCTCGGCGCGGTAGATCTCGGGGATCAGCGCGGTGCACAGGTTGGCGGTGATGTCGTCCTGCACGGCAAACAGGTCGCCGATGTCGCGGTCGTAGCGGCCGGCCCACAGCTGCTCGCCGTTCTCCGGCGCGACCAGCTCGGCGGTGACCCTGATCTTGTCGCCGGAGCGCCGCACCGAGCCCTGGATGAGATAGGTCGCATCGATCTCGCGTGCGATCAGGCGGGCGCTCATGCCGGCATGCTTGAAGGCGAAGGTGGAGTTGCGGCTGAGCACCCGGAAGAACGACTGCAGCGACAGCGCATGGATGAGGTCCTCCGCCAGGCCGTCCGAGAAGTACTCGTCGGTCTCGCCGCTGAGATTGGCGAATGGCAGCACGCCGACGATGGCGGTCCGGTATTGCGCCGGCAGGGCCGTGGCGGACCGCTGCTCGCGTCTCTTCTCCGGCGAGGACGGATCCCAGGTCCAGACGTTGATCGTGTCTTCGATGTTCTTGAAGCGGAACGGCCCGCGGTCGACGAAGGTGACCGTGAGGTGCTTGCTGGCTTCCTGGTAGGCCTTGTGGGAGACGGCAATTCCGCCAGGCGGTGCTGCGGCTTCAAGTCGCACCGCAGTATTGACGCCGTCGCCGAATACCTCGTCCTCATCGAAGATGACGTCGCCCATGTTGAGGCCGAGGCGAAACTGCATCACGCGGTCGGCCGGCAAATGAGCATTGCGCTCGGCCATCAGCTTCTGCACCTCGACCGAGGCCGCGATGGCGCCGACGACGCTCGGAAATTCCAGGAGAAACCCGTCCCCTGTGTATTTCACGATGCGGCCGCCGTGATTGAGGATGATCGGGTGGATGGCGCCGCGATGCGCCTTGAACGCGGCATGGGTTCCCGCCTCGTCGGCGCCCATCATCCGCGAGTAACCGACCACATCGGCACAGACAATCGCGGCCAGCCGTCTCTCCATTCCGTCTTTGCTCCCACACACGGCGATACCACGGCAACAGCGGTCGAATCCAATCAATTTGCGGAAGCAATGTGTAGGCCATGTGGCGGGCCGGCACCATGCGGCCCGATTGGCTCAAACCAGCCCGGCCCTGATCAGTCCGTCGCGGTAGTGATCGATATCCTCCCGGCGTTTCCATCGGATGTTCTTGATGTGGCGGTCGAGCGTCAGCCAGGGATATTGCGCGCGCAGCACGTCGACGGCGTCGCCCGCCTGATCGGTCGCGCCAAGCTGCGCCAGGGTCGCCGCGCGGATCGTCAGCGCCTGCAGATGGTTCGGGTAGAGAAACAGCTCCTCGCGGGCCCAGGACAACGCGGCCTCATAGCGGCCGAGCAGGTAGTGGCTGTAGGCGTTCAGCGCCGGCCATTGGTAGCGCGGATCGCTGTTGCCGCGCTGGGCCGCGATCGAGAACAGATCGATCGCCTGCTGGTGCTCGCCGTTGACCATATGGCAAAGCCCGAGCACTCCGCGCGCGCCCATGTCGTAGGCATTGAGCTCGGTCGCCTTGCGCGCCGCCTTCATGCCGTCCTCATGGTCGCCCTGCATGGCCTGCACGAAGGCAAGGATCGCATAGGCGAACGACGAGCGCCCGTCGAGCCGCACGCTGTCCAGCGCCAGATTTTTCGCCTCGTCCCAGAGCTCGCGCGAGCCCTTGATCCAGCCGAAATTGATACCCTGCATCAGAATGGTCGCAAGATAAGCGTGGGCGAGCCCGAGAGTGGGATCGAGCGCAATCGCCTGCCGAAACAGCGAGATGGAGATCTCGTAGTCGGCCTTGGTCGGTCGGTAGTAGTGCGACAGACCGCGCAGGAAGCGGTCCCAGGCGGTCGGGTCGGTCGCCGGCGCACGGACCGGAATCGAGGCTTCAACACGATAGATCTCCGGCATCAGCGCCGCGCATAGGCTGGTGGTGATCTCGTCCTGCATCGCGAAGAGATCACCGACGTCGCCGTCGTAGCGACCGGTCCACAATTGAGCGCCGGTCTCGGGCGCGATCAGCTCCGCCGTCACGCGGAGCTTGTGACGAGAGCGCCGCACCGTTCCCTGAATCAGGTAGGTCGCATCGATCTCGCGTGCGATCAGGCGGGGATTGAGGCCGCGGTCCCTGAAGCGAAACGTCGAGGTGCGGCTCAGGACGCGAAAGAACGATTGCAGCGACAGCGCATGGATCAGGTCGTCCGCGAGCCCGTCGGCGAGATACGCGTCGGCGCCGTCGGAGAGGTTGACGAATGGCAGCACGCCGACGATCGCGGAGCGATATTGCGGCGGCAGGCCGTTGACGCTCGTCCCGGCCCGGATCGCCGTCTCGCTATCCGGCTCCCATGTCCACGCCTGCACCGGCTCCTGAAGGTTCTTGAACTGAAAGCTTCCGGCGCTGGTCAGCTTGATGGGCAGTTGCGGGCCGGCCTCCTCATAAGCCTTGGCCGAGACGGCAACACCGCCCGGGACGGCGATCGATTCCAGATTGACGGCGACATTGATGCCGTCGCCGAAGGCCTCGCCGTCATCGACCGTGAACTCACCCTGATGGATTCCCAGCCGGAAGCGCATGTTGCGGTCGGACGGCAGATCGGCGTTGCGCTCCGCCATCAGGGACTGCATCTCGATCCCGAACTGGATGGCGCTGGCGGCGGTGGCGAATTCCAGCAGAAAGCCGTCGCCGGTGTGTTTGACGATGCGGCCGGCGTGGTTGAGGATGATCGGATGGATGGCGCCGCGATGAGCCTTGAAGGCGGCATGCGTGCCGTCCTCGTCGATCCCCATCATGCGTGAATAGCCGGCGACGTCGGCGCAAAGGATGGCAGCGAGGCGTCTTTCCATCACATCGTGCTCCCGCCTCGCGCATACCACGGCCGAGGCGGCCGAATCCAACGCTTTTCCCGCCGCCATCGGGGCACCTCGCCATGCGGCCCGCTCCGGCCTCCGCGGGACGAGACGGCAATGCCGGGGGCAGTTATGGTTAGACCAGTATTGTTAGGAAATGTTCAATCATGCTCGGCATTCACGATCTGCCTTTGTTTCTCGTCTCGGGGCTGCTGCTCAACATCACGCCGGGTCCCGACACCGCCTACATCGTCGGCCGCAGCGCGCAGATGGGCTGGCGCGGCGGGGCCGCTGCCGCCTTCGGCATCAGCACGGGCTGCCTGGTCCACGTGTTCGGAAGCGCGATCGGGTTGTCGGCGCTGCTCACGGCCTCTGCCACGGCCTTCGCGACGGTGAAATGGGCCGGTGCGGCCTATCTGGTCTATCTCGGCATCACGCAGCTCCTGGCGCGGCGGCCGCACGCCGCCAGGGCGAGTGATGCGACGTCGATGCCGGTGGTGACGCTGCGCCAGGCGTTCTGGCAGGGCGCGCTCACCAACATCCTCAATCCGAAGGTCGCGATGTTCTTCCTCGCCTTCCTGCCGCAATTCGTTGCAGCCGAGGCGCCGCACAAGGCGATCGCCTTCCTGCTGCTCGGCACGATCTTCATCGTCAACAGCACGATCTGGTGCCTCGGCGTCGCCATCGCCGCGGCCCGTGCTGCGCGCCGCTCGTCCGCCGCGCTGCTCTGGCTCAACCGCGCGATCGGCGGGCTGCTGATCTATCTCGGGGTCCGGATCGCGATGCTCGAGGCGCGCTGACTTTACCAGAGCAGCTCGATGACCGCCGTGCCGGCGAGATACAGGCCGAGCAGGATCATGGCGATCAGGAACACACGGCGGAAAGCCTCGGCCGGCAGCCGGGATCGCGCCGCCTGGCCGGCATACATGCCGAGAAAGGCGCCGGCCATCGCGACCGCGCCGGGCAGGGCGGTGGCCGTGCTGAGCAGGCCGGAGCTCGTCAGGTTGAAGGCCAGCGTGACCGTGGCGACCGTGAAGAACACGCCGAGGGCCTGGACCAACTCGTCCTTCTCGAGCCCGATCGCCTGCATGTACGGTACCGAGGGTACGACCTGCACGCCGGTGGCGGCCGAGATCAGCCCGGTGACGAGCCCGACGATGCCGCCGACCCATTTCTCGTGCGGCGGAGCGACCTTGAAGGCGAGCTTGGTGAGGCCGAGCAGGGCATAGAGCATCAGCAAGACGCCGAGCGCGACGTTGCCCCAGCGGGTCGAGGCATGGCTGAGCGCGCCGGCGTTGAGGCAGATGCCGATCGCGGTCCCCAGCATCAGCGGCCACAGGCGCCTGGCGATATCGCGCAGGTAAGGTCCGGCGAAGGTCTGCCAGATGTTGGTGATCACGGCCGGCACGATGACGATGGCGAGCGCGCGGCCCGGCGGCATGGCGACCGCGAGCAGTCCGACGGAGATGGTCGGCAGGCCGAGGCCGAGCGCGCCCTTGACGAAGCCGGCCAAGGTGAGCGCGAAGGCGATGAAGATGAGGATGGGGTCGATCATGGTTGTCACATTGACCAGACTGCGCCGGCGGCACAATGTGGAGGTTACGGAGCAAGCCTTCGTCCAGGACTGAGGCAGGATGACCATGCGTTTCGATCTGGTCGATCTCAGGCTGTTCATTGCCGTGGCCGAGGCCCGCAGCATCACCGGGGGCGCCGACCGGGCGCATCTGGCGCTGGCCTCGGCGAGCGCGCGGATCAAGGGTCTGGAGGACGCGTTCGGCGTCGAGCTGTTCAAGCGCGGCCGGCGTGGCGTGGATCTCACCGCGGCGGGCGAGAGCCTGCTCGATCACGCCCGCATCATCATGGCCAATGTCGAGGCCATGCAGGGTGAGCTCTCGGGCTTCGCATCCGGCCGTCGCGCCAACGTGCAGCTGCTCGCCAATACGGTCGGCCTCGCCGAGCATCTGCCGAAGGCGCTGGCGGCCTTTCTGCGCGAGCATCCCGACATCAACGTCGATGTCGAGGAGCGCGAGAGCACCGAGATCGCCGAGGCGATCGCGTCCGGCCGGGCGGATCTCGGCTTTGCGGCGGAGCACGCGCTGCCCGAGACGATCGAGCGCTTCGCCTTCGGCGAGGACCGGCTGATCCTGGTGGCCGGACGGCGCAGCCCGTTCGCGGCCCGCCGACAGATCGACTTCAGCGAGACCGCGGGGGAGGATTTCATCGGCCTCACGCAGGGGACGGCGCTCAACGTCCATATCGGCCGGCACGCCGCGCGGCTCGGCATCCGGCAGCACGTGCGGGCCAGGCTGCGCGATTTCGACGCGATCTGCCAGATGGTGGCGGCCGGGATCGGCATTGCCGTGGTGCCCGAAGCCGCGGCGCGACGTTGCGCGCGGTCGATGCCGATCAGCCTCGTCGCGCTGCGCGACGCCTGGGCCGATCGGCGGCTGGTGATCTGCGCCCGCAGCTTCAAGGCGCTGCCGCGTCCCGCGAAACTGCTCGTCGAGCATTTGCGCCGGGCCGCCGCGTGAAGCGCCCGACGACAGGCCGGATGTCCGTTCTGCACGAGGCGGGGCCAGGCCGGTGGAGGCGGGATCAGTCCGCGGCCAGCCGTTTCAGCGCCGCTTCGTGGACGCGCTTGTCGCCGGCGGCGACGATCCGGCCGCCGTTCTGCGCCGGGCCGCCTTCCCAGTTGGTGACGATGCCGCCGGCGCCGTTGATGATCGGGATCAGCGCCGCGATGTCGTAGGGCTTGAGCTCGGTCTCGATGACGAGATCGAGATGGCCCGCGGCCAGCATGCAATAGGAGTAGCAGTCGCCGCCATAGCGCGACAGCCGCGTCTCGGCCTCGACCCGGCTGAAGGTGGCGCGATCGGCCTCGTTCATCAGCAGCGGGCTCGTCGTATAGCACACCGCATCCCCGAGACGCTCGCAGCGCCGCACCGAGAGCCGGCGCTCGCCGCCGCCGTTCTTGTAGTTGGCGGAGCCGTTGTCGCCGGCGAAGCGCTCGCCGATGAAGGGCTGGTGCATCATGCCGAACACCGGCGCGCCCTTGTGCAGCAGCGCGATCAGCGTGCCCCAGGTCGGAAAACCGGCAATGAAGGACTTGGTGCCGTCGATCGGATCGAGCACCCAGACGTAGTCGGCGTCCTCGCGCTCGTTGCCGAATTCCTCGCCGACGATGCCGTGCTGAGGAAAGTTCGCCTTGATCAGGCGGCGCATCACCGCCTCGGCGGCGCGGTCGGCCTCGGTCACCGGGTCGAAATCCTGCCGGCTGCTCTTGTTGTCGACCAGCAGCGAGGTCCGGAAGAACGGCAGGATGGTTTCGCCAGACGCGGTCGCCAGACGACCGATGAAGGCGGAGAAATCGATGACCGTCACAGCGCGTCCTTGGGTGAGGGAATCGGGTGGCAATGAGCCGCTATGCCTAGCTCAAAGCGGTTCGGGGTGCATCCGGATATGGAACACCAGCGTGGCATCATGGATACCGTTTGGTGTCCTGCCGCGCTGACCGGGCGCGATTGAGCCGTCGCGGGCCTCTGATGTGAAAGTGAAAGCGAAACCGGCGTCCCTCTCCGATCGTTTGGAATCTCCAATCAAGCCATTGACTTTTATGATGAAAAGCAAAGCTGTTTCGCGCTGAACGCAACCCGGCCTATGTTTTTTTGCATGGAGAAAGGCGGAAAAACCCTTGCGCTTTGTGCAGCGCGATTGCATATTGTTGCGGTGCGGTAGCGCTTCGCGTTATCGCTGCCCTCCTTGGGCGTTTCCTCCCTAGACTTGGGCCGCTTGTCATTCAAGCGGCCCTTTTTTTTGCGCCGGCGCCACCGGCCGGAATCCCTCGGACCGAGGGCGCTGCCCTCTATTCGGCCGCCGCCTGGAAAGGCCCGAGGTCGCCGAGCGGCACCGTCGCCAGCACCTCCGCGAGCACGGCGAGATCGGAAGCGACCTGGGCGAAGCGAGGTCCGCGCTCCCTGCGGCGCTCATCCATGTAGATCGCGCGGTTGAGCTCGATCTGGATCGCATGCAAGCCCGTGGCCGGATTGCCGTAATGCTCGGTGATGAAGCCGCCGGCATAGGGCTTGTTGCGGCCGACCGAATAACCGAGCCGGCCGAGCACGTCCTCGACCAGATCCGGCAGCAGCGACGCGCAGCTCGTGCCGTAGCGGTCGCCGATCACCATGTCGGGCCGGCGCGGCTCGTCGCGCGAGACGCCGACCGACGGCATCGAATGACAGTCGACCAGCACCACGGTGCCGAACTGCTGGTGCACGCGGTTGATCAGCCGGCGCAGCGCGCGGTGATACGGCTTGTACAGCGTCTCGATCCGGTGCAGCGCCTCGTCGACGCTCAGCCGGTCGCGATAGATCTCCTGGCCGTCGCCGACCACGCGCGGGATCGTGCCGAGGCCGCCGGCCACCCGCATCGAGCGGGTGTTGGCAAAGCTCGGCAGCCGCCCGGTGAACATTCGCGGATCGAGCTCATAGGGCTCGCGATTGACGTCGACATAGCAGCGCGGGAAATGCACGCGAACGACCGGAAAGCCGCGCGACAGGAGATCGGCGATCAATTCGTCCATGAACGAATCTTCGGAGCGCCGCAGCGCCGGCAGATCGATTCGCGAGGCCCTCAGGAAATCGTCGGGGTAGGCCGATCCGGAGTGAGGGGAATTGAAGATGATGGGCGCGCGCCATTCGGTCGGCTCCATGATCTCGAACGGCGGCAATTCGCCATCAAAGTCCGTCATCTCTGGGCGCCGTCCCCTTGGTCACGTGCGTCGATGTCACGTCCGTTGATGCGCCGGTATCCTCCGGCCGATTCGCTCTGGACAACGCAGGTACTGCTCTCGCCAACGCGCATCTTCGATAATCCCAGCCGGTCTGCCAAGCGAAAAGCAATGAAAAAGTTCATCCCGCGTTTGGAACAACTCTGAGCTGGCATGCTGCTTCGATCGAAGACCGCGGCTTCAGCCCTCAAAATGCCTTGCCGATGTCGGATCAAAAGGCGCAATCTTTCACCCGAAATTTACCGCCCGTCAGGCTTAGTGGCGGCAACGCTCCGCCTCTCACCCGGACCAGACAACCCCTCGCCATGCACAAAATCCTGCTCGCCGAAGACGACAACGACATGCGCCGCTTCTTGGTCAAGGCATTGGAAAATGCCGGGTTCCAGGTCTCGCCCCACGACAACGGCATGTCGGCCTACCAGCGGTTGCGCGAGGAGCCGTTCGAGATGCTCTTGACCGACATTGTGATGCCGGAGATGGACGGAATCGAGCTGGCGCGCCGCGCCTCCGAGCTCGACCCGGACATCAAGATCATGTTCATCACCGGCTTCGCCGCGGTCGCCTTGAACTCCGATTCGGAGGCGCCCAAGAATGCCAAGGTGCTGTCCAAGCCGGTGCACCTGCGCGAGCTCGTCAGCGAGGTCAACAAGATGCTGGCGGCCTGAGCCGCCGGGGCCGGCGTCGCGAAGTTCAGGATTATTCCCATTTTCGCCTGTTTGCGTCCTTGCCTGCCTGCGTGGGAGCCGATATAGGGACCCCCACCCGACGAGACCTTTTGGGTTTAGGGCACGTAGCTCAGCGGGAGAGCACTACCTTGACATGGTAGGGGTCACAGGTTCGATCCCTGTCGTGCCCACCATCGGCCGAAGCGGCCGGTGACCCAGCTTGGTCTGGTTTTCCGATCGTTGAATATCCTCCCTTGTGAACGCGAGGCGCGCGTGACGATCGCGGGGCGACGCAACCGCGGGCTCCGCCGCCGGCGCGTCGTCGTGACGGCGGCAAGCCGGCTTGAACCGGCCATCCATGACGAGTCTCTTCGGTCAAGTTCTCCGTCATTGCGAGGAGCGTAGCGACGAAGCAATCCAGAGTCGCGCGCGCGACTCTGGATTGCTTCGCTTCGCTCGCAATGACGGCGGTTAGATTGTGATGAGGGCGCTGCGACATGGCTTCGCTGCCTCGCGGCGCATTCTCGCGTCCGAGCTTTGCTGATCGATGTCCCTCTCTTGGAAGAGGGCACGGGGAATGCCGGGCGCTGGCCGCACCCATGGCCCGCCTGCAGAAAAAAAGCAGGCGGCAGTCACCACAGGTTCAGCCGAGATCACCCGGCATTCCCCGCACGATGGTTTTGACGGCTGCTTCGCGATCTCCCCGGTGCGCCGGGCTTTCTGGCCACCGTTGCCCGCGCCGCGCGTGAGCGCCAACGCAAGCGTGACACCAGCGTCGGGGTGTCAGGACCACGCGACTTGACCGTGCGCATCGCCGCCGTTCGTCGGCGTGGAGAACCACGCTGCGACATCGACACGCCCACCGCATCCCGCCTCGACGTTCGTGACGACCGCGAAGCGCCCCTCTTGTGAGACGGGATGGAGAGAGAAGATCATGATTTCTGGAAAAAAGAAACAAAAATCTTCAGGCCGGGAGGGCTGGATAGAGAGATGTGTTTGAACCCGCAGGCGAATGAATTTTTCTGACGGAGGCGTTTTCTTAGAGCGTGGGCTCCGGGTGATGGGCGGATGTGCTGGGCGTACGCGAGTCTCGCAGCAGTGATTTGCCCGTCGGGTCGCGTGCGCTCCTCGCTTTTGCCGATGCGTCGTTTGAAGTTCGTGCCCGGAGAATAGATAGAACCTGGTCCGCCAGCCGAAGCTCGTCACGTGTGCGAAGGTTTCTCAGATCGACGGCGCCTTCATCACCAAGACAGCGAAGAGTCCAGCGGCACGGTGACGAACATGCCGGCTTGGATCTGCCCTTCTGCTATCTCGCCAGCCAGAACAAACAACCGAAGATGCAGGCAGTCGGGGGCCCAGATCACACCCGGCGGCGCCCTTGTAGAAGCTGGGATCGCCGTCGGCAGTCTCGTCGTCGATGGGGTGGGCCGGCCAGAATGATCGGGATCGAATTGGGCGATCGCGTCGGCCGCGATGTCTAAGATCGCGACCAGGGCAGTCGCTTCGTCCAAGGGAGTCCGGATCAGCGGCCGATGTCGTCCCAGGGTGATCATCGTATGGACTCCCGGGTGCTGTTCGTCGGTCGCGTCAAGCGGCAGGCCGCATCATCGGCAACGAGCCTATCCAAAAGCCTGCCGCCGGTACACCATCGGTCCTATCGGATGACGGTTCGAGACGATGCGCAAGGTCAGCAGGGAATGAACATGGACGAGACCCTTTCGATACGGCGCTACATCGCCGCGCCTCGGTCGGCGGTCTATCGAGCGCTGCTCGATCCACGCGCAATTGCAAAATGGAAAGTGCCGGACGGAATGACCTGCGAGGTGCATGCGTTCGACGCCCGTGAAGGCGGCTCGTTGCGGATTTCGCTCACCTATGACGTGCCGACCGGGGCGGGCAAGACGACCGCGCAAACGGACACATATCGCGGTCGCTTTGTGAAGATCGTCCCGAATGAGCAGGTTGTCGAAGTGGACGAGTTCGAGACCACGGATCCCGCGCTGCGCGGCGAGATGACGATCACCATCACGCTTGCCGACGCGGATGGCGGGACCGAACTTCACGCCACCCACGCTGGACTGCCACGCGCGGTATCGCCGACCGACAACGAGACTGGCTGGCGGATGGCACTCGCGAAACTCGCGGCGCTGGTCGAGGCGCGATAAGCCCGGTTTTCCGCTCATGCCCGAGGCAGACATGCGCATGCCGATCATAAGGACATGCCGTCGACGGCAACCGCTGTTCGCCGAAGCAGAGGAAGAAAAAGCCGCTCAGAAAAAGCCGGGGCTCAGATCTGTTCCGTAGGTCAGCGCCATCGCCCCCACCAGCAATATGGCGGCACCGAGCAGCAAGACGTGTTTGAGCAACGCGTGTTTGCTACCCTCGGATGTTTCAGAAAATGCCTTATAAAATACCTTGGTCAGAGCCGTCATTTGCGACCTCAATCTCCTCCCGCCCTGAGGTAGGTCAAGGCAGCAGGCAGAAGGTTCATCGCGGGACAGGCGCTGACCGACAGCAGGCGCGAGAATCCGGCTCTCCGAACGCCGCGCGATCCTTCAGGGCGCGGCAGCGGCAAGCCCGAGCAGGACGACGAATCCGCCGATCGGCGGCAGGTGCCGGACATCGCGATGGCGCAGAACGGTCACCGCTGCCGCGGCGATGATCGCCGATCCAAGCGCCAGGCCGACGATGCGAGCCTGGGGAAGCGCAATCAGAATGGCGGCGACGATCTCCAGCCCGCCGGTCAGTCTGCCCCACCAGGCGGGGTAGCCCCAACGGGCGAAATCGCGCCGTGTGTCGGCCGTACCGACCGCGTTGAAGACGCCGGCGCCGAAGAAGGCGGCGACCAGCAGCCAGATCGAAACAGCGTGCGCCATCTCAAGACACTCCGGTGACCAGGGGCAGGGCCGCCAGGACCATGATCGCGGCCGTGACGCCGTGCATGCCGAAGGCGCTCGTCTTCGAGCCGTTCGCGGCAAGGATGACCAGCATGTCGCCAACTGGAATGACGGCTTCGACCAGCAGGACGAGGCCAACCGCGCCGGAACTACCCCACATCATCAATGCAAGGACCGCCAGGCCCGAGACGATGTCCCTCACGCCCTTGAGCCGCAGCCACCACGCGACGTTGGCGCCGGTCTCGGGCAGTGGCAGCCCGAAACTGCGCATCGCAGTGAACGGGCGAGCAACGTATTGCACCCCAATCGCGATGATCGCGACCGCCAGCAGCAAGGCAAGCCCAAGCGAAAACCAGTGCATGCGACCCTCCGTTCTAACGGCCGTCGATAACCTAGCAACGCTAGGACAATAATCTAGCGTTGCTAGATCATCAAGCGGTGGTATGGTGAGTGCTGTCCGGCGGAGGGCGAGAATCTGGGCATCGCAGAGCGAAAGGGCAGGGCGCGCGCCGAGCGCGAGCAGCACATCGTCGCGGCCGCGCGCGCGATCGCGGAGCGCGAGGGATGGGGCGCGGTGACGATCCGGCGCCTGGCCGACGAGATCGAATACAGCCAGCCCGTGCTCTATTCGCATTTCGAGAACAGGGACGCGATCGTGTCCGCGGTTGCCCTCGAGGGCTTCAAGGAGATCACGGCCGCCCTCGAAGACGCGGCGAGGCAAGCGAGCGCTCGCGGCTCTGCGCTCAAGAATGTCGCTGCGGCCTATCTCGGCTTCGCGCTCGGCCGTCCTGCGCTCTACGATGCCATGTTCGTCCTGCCGACCGATCTGCGGTTCGCGGTGGCGGAGACGAGGCCGGAGCTGCGGGCTGCTTTCGATGCGCTGGCCGCGGTCATCGCGCCCTTCTGCAAGGATGCCGCGGTCGTCACCGAGACGTTCTGGGCGGCCCTTCATGGCCTCGCCGCGCTCGAACGGTCAGGACGTATCAGGCCCGCCGCGCGCGACGAACGTATCGCACGTGTCGTGCGGGCGATCGCGGGGGCTGGAAGCCGCGCACCAGCTCGCGGCTGACGCAGTCAATGTGCGTGAGATACGGTCACGCGCTGAGACCAGATGAACATCGCAGGACGCGTGAGAAAGACGTCGGCTCACGAGGTGTCGACCGGAGCACGCGCAGGCCGACAAATGTGCTTCAACTTCAGCTCAGCTGAGGCGGACTAACGGGCGCGCCGCGCTCGCTTCAGCTCGGCGACCTGAAACTTGCCGCCGGCCAAGAGGCTGCTGCAATGCAGCCAGACCTTATTGCGATCCCAGCCCAGGAACGCCTTGGTCTCCGCACAGTCCGCATAGTGCTTGTATCTGAGCGTGTCGCTGCAGGTCGTATCGAAATGTGAGAATTCCTGGCCCGACAGGCTGCATCCGACCCAAGGCGCGTTGCCGGACTTGAAGCTTGTCTCGCAGCCGCCGTTGCAACCAGTGGCAGCTCTCTCCAGCCTGGCGAACCTGGCTTCCACAGAGCCTGGCGCAGCCGACGGCGATTGCGTGGCCTGGGATGCGGCCTGAGCGACTGGCCGTGCCCGGCGCGACGTCACCGCGCCGGCTGCGTGCTGCGGCCGATAGGGCCGTACAGCCTGCTTGGGTGCATCGACCGTGATATCGGGAAGCGTGGAGCTTTTGGTGGGCTGCGCGACCGCCGGGCTGCAGAACAGCATCGTCGCCAACACAGCAACAAATGACGGCGCGACGACACAAGACGACAATCGCATGACAGCGTCCTTCCAGGGCGGGCCAGCCGCCAGATGCATCTACTTGACTGCCATTAGATACCTATCACGCGTTCGGGAACTTGGCTACTGATAATGAGAAAGATTCTCGCTCGCGGTTGCCGCCAGCATCGTTGCTGATCGCATGCGGACGAGTTGCTCGAGCGTCGGCCCATCAGCGGACCGGCAAGTTTCGGATTGCAATCATCGTTCTGAAATTGTGCGTTATCGATTTTCAATTTTAAATTGATCATTCTTCGACCGCTGTGTTCGTCGGCCAGCGCCGCCCGGCGGCCCGTCAGACCACAGGGAATCGGGTTGGAAGTTCCTATGGAGCGGCTGCGACCGAAGCTGCTAGAACCGGCGCATTCATGAGGACAGAACGATGACAAGCAAACGCGTGGTGTTCACCGGCGGAACAGGCAAGGCGGGCCGGCATGTGCTGCCACATCTGCAGGGCAAGGGCTACGAGCTCCTCAACGTCGATCTCAAGCCGTTCGATCACCCCGGGATCAACACCCTGATCGCGGATCTGACGGACAGCGGCCAGGCCTTCAACGCGCTGACCACGCATTACGGCTTCGGCGGCTTCAACGCCGGCCGGCCGCCACGGGCGCCGGATGCGGTGGTGCATTTCGCCGCGATCCCGCGCGTGCTGATCGAGCCCGACAATGAGACCTTTCGCGTCAACACTGTCAGCACCTACAACGTCATCGAGGCTGCGGCGAAGCTCGGCGTACGCAAGATCATCATCGCCTCCAGCGAGACAACCTATGGAGTCTGCTTCGCCGAGGGCGACAAGGACTTCAGGAGCTTTCCGCTCGAGGAGGACTACGACACCGACCCGATGGACTCCTACGGCCTGTCCAAGGTCGTGAACGAAAAGACCGCGCGCGCCTTCGCCATGCGCTACGGCATCGACATCTACGCACTCCGCATCGGCAATGTCATCGAGCCGCATGAATACGACATGTTCCCGCGTTTCCTCGCCGACCCGCCGTCGCGCAAGCGCAACGCCTGGTCGTATATCGACGCGCGCGACCTCGGCGAGATCGTGCATCTGGCGATCCAGAAGGATGGTCTCGGCTTCCAGGTCTTCAACGCGGTGAACGACACGGTGACGGCCAATATGCCGACGCGCGAATTGCTGCAGCGCTATTGCCCGAAGACTCCGATCACCCGCGACCTCGGCGAGCGCGAGGCGCCGCTGTCGAACAGGAAAGCGCGCGAAGTGCTCGGGTTCAAGGAAGAACATGATTGGCGGAAATATGTGAAGGCGGGATAGCTCATCGAGTAGGGCGGATTAGCGCAGCGTAATCCGCCTTCTTCCGCTTCGGCTGCTGCAATATGGACGGCCATTCGTGCGCGAGGCGGCGGATTACGCTGCGCTAATCCGCCCTACGGAACGTCACGCCATCCGCCGACGGATTGCCAGCATCGCAAGAGACAGCACGATGGTGCCGACGATGAACACGGCCGCGGCGGACACGATCGCCGGGCTGATGTTCTCGCGGATGGTGGCGAACATTTGCCGCGCCAGGGTGCGCTGGTTGGGGCCGGCGACGAACAAGGTCAGCACGACCTCGTCGAGCGACGTCGCGAAAGCGAACAGGGCGCCGGAGATGATACCGGGCAGCGCAATCGGAAACGTCACCGTACGCAGCACCACGGCGGGCGAGGCGCCGAGGCTCGCGGCGGCGCGCTCGAGCTGGAGATCGACGCCCTGCAAGGCCGAGGAGACGTTGACGAGCACGAACGGCACGGCGACGACGGTGTGCGCGATGATGACGCCGAGATAGGTGTTGGTGAGCCCGTAGCGCGAAAACATCAGCTGCATGCCGACCCCGAGCACGACCGCCGGCACCACCATCGGCAGCAAGAACACCGTGCGCAGCGTCGAGACCAGCAGCGAGGCGCGTTTGCCGCGCAGGCCGAGCGCGGCCAGCGTGCCGAGCAGCGTTGCGAGGGCTGTGGTCCCCGAGCCGATCAGCAGGCTGTTGACGATCGACAGCCGCCAGGATTCGGCGGTGACCAGCTCGCGAAACCAGCGCGTCGAATAGCCGGGAATGGGATAGTTCAGGAACACGCTGTCGGTCAGCGACAGCGGCAGCACCGCGATCAGCGGCCCGAGCAGGAACACGACGACGGCGATCGCGAACAGCAGCTTGACGACCGGCAGGAGCTTCATGCGTGCTGCTCCTCGGCCGAGGTCAGCCGGATGTAGACGGCATAGAGCAGGATGGTCATCGCCAGCAGGACGAGGCCGAGCGCGCCGGCCATGCCCCAGTTCGCCGCGCCAGTGGCGTAATAGGCGATCACCGAGGAGATCATCTGGTCGTTGGCGCCGCCGATCAGCGCGGGGGTGATGTAGTAGCCCAGCGCGGCCATGAACACGAGCAGCGCGCCGGAGACGACGCCGCGCATCGACAGCGGCAGCAGCACGTGGAGGAAGGCGCGCAGCGGATGCGCGCCGAGCGATGCCGCCGCCGGCATCAGGTTGCGCGGGATCGCGATCAGCACGCTGAAGATCGGCAGCACCATGAACGGCAGCAGCACATGCGTCATGGCGATGACGACGCCGAGCCGGTTGAACATCAGCGGGACCGGACCGGAGGTCAGGCCGAGCCCCCTCAGGGTCGCGTTGATCAGGCCGTTGTCCTGCAGCACGACGTACCAGGCCGCGGTGCGCACCAGGAGCGACGTCCACAGCGGCAGCAGCACGGCGCCGAGCAGCGCCTGCCGGCGCCAGCCTTCCACGGATGCGGCGACCATCGCGTAGGGCAGGCCGATCAGGATGCAGGCCAGCGTCACCAGCGCCGAGGTCACGAAGGTCCGGATCATGATCAGGCGGTTGGCCGAGCTGCCCTCCGGCATCGCGGCGATATCGCCGGCGGCGTCGCGCTCGAGGTCGACCGCGGCGAGCAGGTTCTTGTCGGTCCAGGGCGAGGCGACAGCGTCGGCGATGGTCATCCAATAGGATGTCTCGCTCCAGCGCGAATCGATCGCGGCGAGGTCGGCCGCGCCGTCGCCGCCGAGCGCGCGGCGGGTCTTGCCGAGCAGGCTGCGGAAGCCGGACTGCGCGCTGTTGAGGCGGCGCACGAGATCGCCGAACTGCTCGTCATTGGTCAGCCTGCGGATGTCGTCGACGAACGCGGCCTGCGCCGCTGCAGGAGGCAAGCTGGTGCGGTCCCAGCGCGCCAGCGCCGTGTGGGTGCGGGGCAGGGACTCGGTCGCGACCGGATCGGATACCGCCGACTTCATCATCGTCACCAGCGGCACGACGAAGAACGACAGCATGAACGCCAGCAGCGGCGCGAGCAGCAGAGATGCCGTCAACCGTTGGCGGAGGTCTGGTCGCATGATCCCACCACCCAGACATCCGACGCCGCGAACGATAGCGCGACCTCGCTGCCGACCTCCGCGGCCTGGCCGGCACGGTCGCCCTTGATGATCAGCCGCTGCGCGCCGACCGTGGCGACCAGACGCATGTGATCGCCGAAATACACCGCGTCCATGATGCGCGCGGTCAGGCGGTTTGCGGTTGCGGCCGCATGATCGTTGATCCGGATCGCCTCGGGTCGGATCGAGACCTGCACCTTGCCGCCATCGACGCGATCAGCGCCGGCATGCGCCGAAAGCGTAAGGCCCGAGTCCGTCGTCAGCCGCATCGCCTCGCCGGCCTGCTCAGCCACCTTGCACGACAGCAGGTTGGTCTCGCCGATGAACTCGGCGACGAACGGCGTCCGCGGCAGCTCGTAGATCTCGCGCGGCGTGCCGATCTGCTCGATCCTGCCGTGGTTGAACACGGCGATGCGGTCGGACATCGTCAGCGCCTCGTCCTGGTCGTGGGTGACGAATACGATGGTGAGGCCGAGCCGGCGGTGCAGGTCGCGGATGTCGAGTTGCATCTGCTCGCGCAGCTTCTTGTCGAGCGCGCCGAGCGGCTCGTCCATCAGCACCACCTGCGGCTCGAACACCAGCGCGCGGGCCAGCGCCACGCGTTGCTGCTGGCCGCCGGAGAGCTGCGCCGGCTTGCGCTCGGCCATGGCCGACAGCTTCACCATGTCGAGCACGCGCGCGACCCGCGTGGCGATCTCGGGCTTGGGCGTGCCGCGCATCTTCAGGGGAAACGCGATGTTGTCGCGCACGCTCATGTGCGGGAACAGCGCGTAGTTCTGGAACACCACGCCCATGTTGCGCTTGTGCGGCGGGAGCCCGTCGACCCTGACGCCATTGACTGCGATCGTGCCGCTGGTCGGCTGCTCGAAGCCGGCCAGCATCATCAACAGCGTGGTCTTGCCGGAGCCGGAGGGGCCGAGCAGGGCGACGAACTCGCCGCGGGCGATATCGAGGTCGAGATCGTCGACCACGGTCAGCGCGGCGAAGCGCTTGACCACCTGCCGGAACGAGATGAAGGGGGTATCCATGACGAAGGCTTTCGGCGCGGACCTCGCCGGGACTCATACGAGGCGGGCAGGCGCGCGTCGCGACGATCGCGCGCCCGGTGTGCGGAAGCGGCGGGCCTCAGCGCGCCAGCCAGGCGTTGAAGCGCTTCGACAGCTCTTCCGAATTGTCCGTCCAGAAGCCGACGTCCAGCGCGATCGCCTGCTTCAGGTTTTCGGGGGTCGTCGGCAGCTCCGCGGCGTATTTCTCCGGCACCAGCTTGGCAGCGGCGATGTTCGGCAGGCCGTAGGCGATGTATTCCGGCAGCTTGGCCTGGTTCTCGGCCTGGCTCGCAAAGGCGATGAAGTTCATCGCGGCATCCTTGTTGGGCGAGCCCTTGAGCACGACCCAGCTGTCGACCGCATAGATGCTGCCCGGAAACACGAAGCCGAAATGCTTGCCCTCGGTGCGGTTGATGGCGGTGATGCGGCCGTTATAGACCGAGGTCATCGCGACCTGGCCGGACGACAACAGCTGCAGCGGCTGCGCGCCGGCCTCCCACCACACGATGTCGGCCTTGAGCGCGTCGAGCTTCTTGAAGGCGCGCTCGACGCCCTCTTTGGTCTTCAGCACCTTGTAGACGTCGGTCGCCGGCACGCCGTCGGCCATCAGCGCGAACTCGAGCGTGTATTTGGCGCCCTTGCGCAGGCCGCGCTTGCCCGGAAACTTTGCCGTGTCCCAGAAGTCCGCCCAGGTCTTCGGCCCGTCCTTGATCTTATCGCCGTCGAACGCCATTCCGGTGGACCACACGATGGCGCCGACGCCGCAATCGCTGACGCCGGCCGGGATGAAGCCGTTTTTGTCGCCGATCTTGCTCCAGTCGATCTTCTCGTAGATGCCGTCGCTGCAGCCGAGCTCGAGCTCCTCGGCCTCGACCTGCACCGCATCCCAGTTCGGCACCCCGGCCTTCACCTTGGCCTGCAGCACGCCATAGCCGCCGTCCCAGCTCTCGTCGAGCACGGTGGCGCCGAGCTTGGCGGCGAAGGGCTGGAAGTAGATCTTGCGCTGCGCGTCCTGGTAGTTGCCGCCCCAGGACACGACGGTGAGATCACGCGCCTGCGCGGAAACGAGGAGACCTAGCATCGCGGCTGCGGTCACCAGCACCGTCTTCGAGACGGTTGCGGCTGCGCGTCTGACAGGCCGATCCGTCGCGTTCGACACTGTTGCCGTCGTGGAGTTGGTCCGCAGAAAAAGCATGCTCGATGATCCGTCGCGCTTGAAAGGTTCAAAAAAGCTATCGGCTGGACCAAGCCCTGGCAAGCGCGAGTTTTGATCGTCACGTGATGCTATTTTGGCGTTCATGCGCTGCATCAGTGGCGTTGCGGCGAAGCGCTAATGGATCCGGCTCGCGCGGCAGGGGCGCCGTGCGGCCGCCCGTCCGCTTCACCGCAACGCATGATCTTGATCACGGTTGCGGTTTCACCCGATGTCCATCTCGGTCGACGGCGCTTCCTCATATCTCAGGAGGTCTCCGGGTTGGCAGCCGAGAAACCGGCAGATCCGCTCGAGGGTCTCGAAGCGCACACCCTTCACCTTGCCTTGTTTGAGCAGGGACAGGTTGGCCTCGGTGATCCCGACATATTCGGCCAGATCTTTGGACTTCACATTGCGTTCGGCGAGCATCACCCCCAACCGCACTCGGATCGGCATGTCCTGTCCTTCAGACGAATTGCTGGTTTTCGTCGGCGATCTCCAGCGCCTCCGTCATCACCCAGGCGATCACCGCAACCGTTCCTGAGAAGATCAGAGCGATGAGCGTATCCGATCCGACGCTCAGCGCGAGGGTCTTCGCTCCCGCGGGCTGACGGAAGCTCAGGACGACCGACAGCGCTGCACCGGCCAGCGGTTTCAGCAGGGCTGATGCCGCGACAGCGATCGCAAACGTCTTCAGCTGTCTGATCGAGTCGCGCGAGAAGATGCGGCCGGCGGCGAAGGCGTCGAAGCAACGACGTCCGCTCAGCAGGCCCCAGATCAGCGTCCCCAGCGGCACCATGGCGATGCTGAACGCGAGGGCCCGCGTGGACCAGTCGATCTCGGTCACCGGCGCATTCGGGATGCCGGCGTGGCTGAACAGCGTGGGCGCGGGCGTCAAGGCCCAATAGAGCGCCATTGCCGCGGCGAGCAGCCCGGATGTGACGAGACAGCTTGCCGCCATCAGTTGGCTGAGCCGGCGAATGCGATTGCTGCGTCCGGAGCGCGCGGCACTCGTGCCGGACATCTCTGCTGTTTGCGTCATGGTCGAATGGCCCCCACGGTTGATTGGTGTCTCGGCAGTGCGCCGACAGGATCACGATACGATCAAAAATTATCGTTTGACAATAATTTATTTTCGTTCGACAGATGGGGTATTAGCTCAGGAGCCACCTCATGTCTCATTGCCGGGCCAGACTGGCCGTCACTGTCGCCTTCGCGTCCGCTGTTATGACGACTTCTCCATCCAGCGCCGCGCCATCCACCTCTCGCGGCCTGATATCGGTCGCGCAGGTGGTTCAGATGCTGGAGAAGGCGCCGACCGACCGGACGGCCCAGCAGGTTCTCACCGCCTACCTTGCCGGAGTCGGCGAGGCCGCTGGCGCAGTCGCCAGCATGGGGCGCGCGACCTGCCGCACCTCGTTGAACTTGAGCGCGGCGACTGTCGGGCAGGCGCTGAGCTCCGCTGCCGCAGCGCAGGACGCGGCGGAAACGCCGGCAACGCCTTTGATCGTCAGGGACATGCTCGATCGCGCAGGATGCAAGCGCCCATGAGCTGTTCCGGCGCAGCAGCCATCACGCGCCAAAGCCGGTCTTCGCCATAGATGTCGTTACTTCGTGTTTTGCCGCGGCTTCGTTCAAAGGCGCGCGTGCTGGCCATTGATGCGGCGCCAAGGCGCGCCGCTACAGGCCGGCGCCGCAGCCATCGCGCTCCGGGCAGCTCTGCGATAGCGACGGATCACCTGCTGCCGCATTGTCGACGACCAGGCCCACAGCGGGGCGTGAGCTGGCTGTAGCGCTGACCGGGCCGGCGAGACGGCGAAATCCTCCATGTGCTCCGATGCGCTGAAAACCCTCGGCCGTCTTCATCAGCCGGGCTGCCACCATTTGATTCAAAAAATCCATGTTGCAACTCCTTGTGGTCAAATGACCCGGCGGCCTGGTGCGGGACAGGCCGCCGGGTCGGCGCAACGTGCTGGAGTTGGCGTCCTCCATCCCGCTGCGCTGGTCTGTGATCCGTTTCACAGTCCTGTAGAATTGATCGCGAAACGGATCATCGGGGGAGCGTGATGGGGGACGCCGGCGGCCATTTGTCTCTACGAATCAAGAGACGATCGCGCTTCTGGACCCTCGACATCACGCGCGTTCACATTCTTGTTTACTCCGCGGGTTGAGCCGCCACCGTGCCGTGGCCGCCATGCTGGGTGAGCGGCTTCATGCCGGTCAGCGTCCGCAGCAGCACATAGAACACCGGCGTCAGGAACAGGCCGAACACGGTGACGCCGATCATGCCGGAGAACACCGCGACGCCCATCGCGCGCCGCATCTCGGAGCCTGCTCCGGTCGACAGCACCAGCGGCAGCACGCCCATGATGAACGCCATCGACGTCATCAGGATCGGCCGCAACCGCAGACGGCTCGCCTCGATCGCGGCGCGCAGCGGCGTGCGCCCGGCGAATTCGAGCTCGCGCGCGAATTCGACGATCAGGATCGCGTTCTTGGCGGAGAGGCCGACGAGCACGATCAGGCCGATCTGGGTGAAGATGTTGTTGTCGCCCTTCGAGAGGTAGACGCCGGCCATCGCCGCCAGCAGCGCCATCGGAACGATCATCAGGATCGCGAGCGGCAAGGTCAGGCTCTCATACAGCGCGGCCAGCACCAGGAACACCAGGAGGATCGCCAGCGGAAACACCCACAGACCGGAGTTGCCGGCGATGAACTCCTGATAGGTCAGGTCGGTCCATTCGAAGGCAAAGCCGGGCGGCAGCACCTCGGCCGCGACCCGCTCGGCCGCCGCCTGCGCCTGGCCCGAGGAGAAGCCGGGCGCCGCTGCCGCGTTGATGTCCGATGACAAGAAGCCGTTGTAGCGGATGGCGCGCTCGGGCCCGGCGCTCTGCCGCACGTTCAGCAGCGCCGACAGCGGCACCATGTCGCCGGAGGCGGAGCGTACCTTGAGCTGGCGGATATCGTCGGCTCGGGCGCGGAACGGTGCGTCGGCCTGCACGCGCACCGAATAGGTGCGCCCGAACTTGTTGAAGTCGTTCACGTAGTAGGAGCCGAGGTAGATCTGCAGGGTGTTGAACACCTCCGTCACGGGCACGCCGAGCTGCAACGCCTTGGTGCGGTCGATGTCGGCGAAGAGTTGCGGCACGTTGACCTGGAAGCTGGAGAATACGCCGGCGATCTCGGGCGACTTCTGCAGGCCCGCCATGAACGCCTTGGTGACGTCGTTGAGCGCCTCGTAGCCGAGGCCGGCGCGGTCCTCGATCTGCAGCTTGAAGCCGCCGATGGTGCCGAGGCCGTTGACCGGCGGTGGCGGGAACATCGCGATGAAGGCGTCCTGGATGCCGGCGTACTTCTTGTTGAGCTCCATCGCCAGCGCGCCGCCCGACAAGGACGGATCCTTGCGCTCGTCGAACGGCTTCAGGGTCGAGAACACGATGCCGGCATTGGAGGAGTTGGTAAAGCCGGAGATCGACAGGCCGGGGAAGGCGACCGAGCTCTCGACGCCGGGCTGCGTCAGCGCGATGTCGCTCATCTTGCGGATCACCTCCTCGGAGCGGTCCAGCGTGGCGCCGTCCGGCAGCCGCGCGAAGCCGACCAGGTACTGCTTGTCCTGGCCCGGCACGAAGCCGCCCGGCACCTGCTTGAACAGCACGGCGGTGGCGCCGACCAGCAGGACGTAGAGCACCATGACGGCGGCCTTGCCGGTGATCACCTTCGACACGCTGCCGCTGTAGTTATTGGACGCACGGACGAAGGCGCGGTTGAAGCCGCGGAAGAACCAGCCGAGCGTACGATCGAGAATCCGGGTGAGGCGATCCTTGGGCTCGTGGTGGCCCTTGAGCAGCAGCGCCGACAGCGCCGGCGACAGGGTCAGCGAGTTGACCGCGGAGATCACGGTGGAGATCGCGATCGTCAGCGCGAACTGCTTGTAGAACTGCCCGGTGAGGCCGGAGATGAAGGCGAGCGGCACGAACACCGCGACCAGCACCAGAGCGATCGCGATGATCGGTCCCGACACCTCGCGCATCGCCTGATAGGTGGCGTCACGCGGCGACAGGCCGCTCTCGATGTTGCGCTCGACGTTCTCCACGACGACGATGGCGTCGTCGACGACGATGCCGATCGCGAGCACCAGGCCGAACAGGCTGAGCGCGTTGATCGAGAAGCCGAACAGATGCATCACCGCGAAGGTGCCGACGATCGAGACGGGGACAGCCAGCAGCGGGATGATCGAGGCACGCCAGGTCTGCAGGAACAGGATCACGACGATCACGACCAGCACGATGGCCTCGAAAAGTGTGTGCACGACGGCCTCGATCGAGGAGCGCACGAACTGCGTCGGGTCATAGACGATGTGATACTCGACGCCTTCCGGCATCGTCTTCTTGATCTCGGCCATGGTGGCGCGAACGTTGTCCGAGATCTGCAGCGCGTTGGAGCCGGGCGCCTGGAAGATCGGGATCGCCACGGCCTGCTTGTTGTCGAGCAGCGAGCGCAGGCCGTACTCGGAGGCGCCGAGCTCGATGCGGGCGACGTCGCGCAGCCGCGTGATCTCGCCATGCGCGCCGGTCTTCACGACGATGTCGGCGAACTGGTCCTCGTTCGACAGCCGGCCCTCGGCATTGACCGAGAGCTGCAGGTCGAGCCCCTTGACGCTCGGCGAGGCGCCGACCACGCCGGCCGCGGCCTCGACGTTTTGCGCCTGGATCGCCTTGACGATGTCAGAAGCGGAGAGGCCGTGCTCGGCCGCCTTCTGCGGATCGACCCAGACCCGCATCGAATAGTCGCCGGCGCCGAACAGCTGCACGTCGCCGACGCCGTCGATGCGCGCCAGCCGGTCCTTGACGTTGAGCACCGCGTAGTTGCGCAAATAGGTCGTGTCGTAGCGGCCGTTCGGCGAAATCAGATGCACGACCATGGTGAGGTCGGGCGAGCTCTTCTTGGTGATGACACCGAGCTGGCGCACCACGGCGGGCAGCCGCGGCTCGGCCTGCTGCACGCGGTTCTGCACCAGCTGCGTCGCCTTGTCCGGATCGGTGCCGAGCTTGAAGGTGACGGTGAGCGTCATCGCGCCGTCGGTGGTCGCCTGGCTACTCATATAGAGCATGTTCTCGACGCCGTTGATCTGCTCCTCGATCGGCGTCGCCACCGTCTCGGCGATCACCTTGGGATTGGCGCCGGGATAGGTCGCGCGCACCACCACCGAGGGTGGCACGACGTCGGGGTATTCGGAGATCGGCATGGAGAACAGCGCGATCAGGCCGCCGAGGAAGATCAGCGTCGACAGCACGCCTGCGAAGATCGGCCGGTCGATGAAGAATTTGGAGAGGTTCATGGGGGGCCCCGTGGTCGGGAGATGTCAGCGTGTGAAATGAAATTCGCTCGAGCTATTGCGCTCGCTGCCGCCTCAGATCAGGTGTCGTCCCGGCGAACGCCGGGACCCATACCGCGGACGGCCAGTTGGTGAAAAAGACTGGGGGTCATCTTTCTTGCCTACAAACAAAGCCGGTGGTTATGGGTCCCCGCTTTCGCGGGGACGACAGCTGTGGGTGGCGTTGGTGGCCGGGCTCCAATGATGCTCAGCGCTGCGCCAGCTGCTTGTTGTCAGACGCCGCCCCGTCCCGCGCGCCCATCGCCGCCACCTGCGTCTTCAGCAGCGCGCCCGGCCGCACCCGCTGAAGGCCGTTGACGACCACGCGCTCGCCGGGCTTGAGGCCGGCGGAGATGATGCGCAGGCCATCGACGCTGCCGCCGAGGCTGACCGTGCGATAGACAGCGCGCTCGTCGTCGCCGACCACCATCACGAATTTCTTGTCCTGGTCGGTGCCGATGGCGCGCTCGTCGAGCAGCACCAGCGATTGCTGCTGCGGCTGGCCCATGCGCACGCGCGCGAACTGGCCGGGGATCAGCCGGCCGTCCTCGTTCTTGAACACGGCGCGGACGCGGATCGTGCCGCTCTGCCCGTTGACCTGATTGTCGATCAACTGGATATGGCCGGATGCCGTGATGCCGCCCGAGGTCGTCATCTCGACCGGGATGCGGTCGAGATTGCCGCGTTTGCCGGAGCCGTCGGCAATCGCCGACAATGCGCGCAACACCAGCTCTTCGGTGGCGTCGAAGCTCGCATAGATCGGGTTGACGGACACCAGCGAGGTCAGCACCGGCGAGGCCGACCCGGCGGCGACGAGGTTGCCGACGGTGACCTCGATCCGGCCGACCCGGCCGTCGACCGGCGCGCGCACCTGCGTGTAGTCGAGATTGAGTTTTGCGGCCTGCAACGCCGCTTCCGCGGCCTTGACGTTGGCGATCGCCTCGCGATTGCCGTTGTCGCGCTGGTCGTAGTCGCGCTTGGTGACGATGGAGTTGCCGACCAGCTGCGCGCCGCGCTCCAGCTCATTGGCGGCGAAGGATGCGCGGGCCCGCGCAGCCTCGAGCTGCGCCTGCGCCCGGTCGACCTCGGCGGCGTAGGGCGCGGGGTCGATCTTGAACAGGACGTCGCCGGCCTTGACCAGCGAGCCCTCGGTGAAATTGGTGCCGAGAATGGCGCCGGCCACCCGCGGCCGGATCTCGACCCGCTCGACCGCCTCGAGCCGGCCGGAGAACTCGTCCCACAGGCTCGCCTGGCGCGGCTCGACGACGACAACCGTCACGGGGACGGCCTGTTCGGGGGCCGCCGCGCGGGCCGCATTCGGCGCGGGACTGAAGTGGAAATATTGGGAGCCGGCGTAGGATCCGGCGGCAATCACCAGGCCGGCGGCGGCGACGGTGCCCAGCCACCGCTTCAGGCGGCCGGAAGAACGAATTTCGGGCGAAGGCATTGGCGCGCTCCAGATTTGTAGTGCTCGCTACAAATGTGGCGCTGGCAACCCGTTCGCAAGAGACTTATGTAACGGATACTACGAAAATAGTAGCCCGACTTTCGGCGACTGCGCCAGATCAAAGAAATCGCGTTCAATAACAACTAGATAAGAATCAGACGGGGCGGAGACGGGAACAGGAGTTTTGCACATGGGCATCGGACGGCCCCGGACTTTCGATCGCGACACCGCGCTGGACCAGGCGATGGAGGTGTTCTGGCGCCATGGCTATGAGGGCGCGACCATCGCCCAGCTCACCGACGCCATGGGCATCAACCCGCCCAGCCTCTATGCCGCGTTCGGCAGCAAGGAAGCCCTGCTCAAGGCCGCGCTCGACCGCTACACGGCGCGACGGGAGGCCTGGATGGACGAGGTGCTGAGCGCGCCGACCGCCCGCGAGGTCACCGCGCGGATGCTGATGGGCGTCGCCGAGAAACAGACCGATCCCTCCAATCCGCCCGGCTGCCTGCTGGTGCAGGGCGGTCTCGCCTGCGGCTCCGGCTCCGCCAACGTGCCGTTCGAGCTCGCGGCCCGCCGTGCGCAGACCGAGGAGCAGCTCCGGCACCGTTTCGAGCGCGCCAAGCGCGAAGGCGATCTGGCCCCGGCCGCGGATCCGGCCGCGCTCGCGCGTTACGTCTCGGCCGTGATCACGGGCATGAGCGTGATGGCCTCCTCCGGCGGCGACCGTGAGGCTCTGGCCCAGGTTGCGGCCGTGGCGATCAGGTCGGTCGAGGAGCAGTCTGTGCGGGCGTAATGCCCGGTCGCGCGGAGCCAAGCCGCCATGCGACATTCTCAAGCTGTCTCCATCTGTGTGTTCGCGAAGCCCCGAGCAGGCGTAGGAGTGACGGCCTGTGAGATCGTAGCAGGATATCGGCGTTTTCCGGACCGTCAGCCCGCAGCCGTTAAAGCGCACCTTCGCGATGCCGGGCTTCGATCTGATTCCGGGCCGAATAGAGCGCTCGCAACCACCAGCCGCTTAGTCCCGGCGCGTCCGACGTCGCTCAATCTTGTCCGAAGGAGGCCTGCTCTGGAGCACCGTCCGCATGATGCCGGCGAACAGCAATGCTGCGGCCGGCCAATGAAACCAGACTCTGTGCAGACCGGTGAAAACATTGATCAGAAGCAGAAAGCCGGAGACCGTGAGGGCCATTGCGAGGGGACGAGGCAGGCTCGCGAAGTGATCCGCGATCGAGGTGATCGACGTGGATCGCGCATCGCCGTCGCGAAAAGGAGGTGGAGCGCTCGAGGCCGCAAACGCGCGCGCATGGAGGGCGCCGTCGTCAACCAGGTCGGGTCGCTGGCCGGAACGGCCGCCGATCGTGACACGATAGCTGGTCACGGGGGCAACATTCTTCAGCGGTGGCTGGCCAAGACAGTCGAAGCCGACAGTCAGTTTGTTGTGCACCTGGTCGTAGACGGGGGCCGAGACCACGATGCCGCCGGGCTCGGCCAGTTCTTGCAGGCGCGCCGCGATATTGACCCCATCGCCGAAGATATCGGAACCATCCACCATCACATCTCCCAGATTGATCCCGATGCGAAACTGCATCTGGTGTCCGTTGGATGGCGTGGGCTTCTGACTGATTTCCTGCTGAATTTCGACGGCACACCGCACGGCCTCGACGACACTGGCGAACTCGGCGATCACGGCATCGCCCCAAGTATTGACGATGCGCCCGTCATGGCGCTCCACCAATCCTGCAATGGCCGTGCGGTAGCGGCGCAGCGTCTCCAGCGTACCGGCTTCGTCGGCTCCCATGAGGCGGGAATAGCCGTGCACATCCGCGCACAGCACTGTCGTCAACCGCCGTTTCAATTTATCGTCCGCCATGTAGCCGATCGTAGCCTCATCGATTGCCAAATGCATCAGGCATCATCCGGCGCAGCGGGATCAGGCCGCGCTGTTTTCCGTCCCATGCGCTGTGCGGCGGTCGCCCTTCGCATGGGTCTCTTGCGCTTCCTGATGAGGTCCGTTTCTTTGTGGGCCTGCATCGCCGGCCGGGCCGGTGCGCGCCTGCCTTTCCTCGCAACCACCGGGTTCAGCCTTCATGCGTGTCTTCTCCGCCGCCCTTGCCACCGAGACCAATACCTTCGCGCCGATGCCCACGGGGCTCGCGACCTTCCATGAGCGCGCCTACTTCCCCGCCGGCCAGCACCCAGACAAGATGCAGATGCATGGCGGGCCACTATGGGCTGCGCGCCAGGTTGGGCCGTCCAAGGGCTGGACGCTGATCGAAGGGCTGGTGGCCGCGGCCGTGCCCAACGGGCTCGTCACTCGCGCCGCGTTCGAAACCCTGCGTGACCAGATCCTTGCCGACCTCAAAGCCGCGCTGCCGGTCGACATGGCGCTGATCGGCCTGCACGGCGCGATGATCGCCGACGGCTATGATGATTGCGAGGGCGAGCTGCTCGCGCTGATACGCGAGATCGTCGGACCCGATGTGGTCGTCGGCGCCACGCTCGACCCCCACGTCCATATGAGCGAGCTGATGGTCAGAAGCGCCGATCTTCTGATCTGCTGGAAGGAATATCCGCACACCGACATTCTCGAGCGCGCGCAGGATCTGGTGAAACACTGCACCGAGATCGCCGAGAAGCGGCTGAAGCTGCAGAAGGCGCTGGTCGACACCGACATGATCGTCACCCTGCACACCACGCGCGAGCCGGTGCGCAGCTTCGTCGACCGCATCACCGCGCTGGAAGGCAAGGACGGCATCGTCTCGGTCTCGATCGTTCACGGCTTCGGCTGGGGCGACACGCCGTCCATGGGCACCAAGGTGCTGGTCTATAGCGATGCCGCCGTCGATCCGGACGGTGTCAGGGCGAAGGCGCTGGCACGCCGCCTTGCGGACGAACTGATCGGCATGCGCGAGGCGGTGACCGAGCGCATGCCCGGCGTCGATGCCGCGCTTGACCAGGCATTGGCGACAGACGGCACCATCGTGCTCGGCGATGCCAGCGACAATCCCGGCGGCGGTGCGCCCGGCGATTCCACCTTCATCCTGCGCCGGCTGCTCGACCGCAACATCGGCAATGCCTGCCTCGGTCCACTCTGGGATCCGATCGCGGTGCGCATCGCCTTCGATGCCGGCGTCGGCGCCAAGCTGCCGCTGCGGATCGGCGGCAAGATCGGGCCGCTGTCGGGTGATCCCGTCGATGCGACCTGGGAGATCAAGGCGCTGAAGGAGAACATGGTGATGACGGGCCTCGCCGGCACGCCCGCCAAGCTCGGCGATTGCGCGCTGATCGCGAGCAATGGCGTCGAGGTCGTGATCACGACGTTCCGCTGCCAGGCGTTCGGCACCGACTTCTTCACCCAGCTCGGCTGCGATCCTGCCACGCGCAAGCTCGTCGTGGTGAAATCCGCCCAGCATTTCCGCGCGGCATTTGCGCCGATCGCGGCCGACATCATCATGGTCGATGCGCCCGGCGTGGTCGCGCGCGACGTGACGACGTTGCCCTACAAGAAGATCAAGCGTCCGAAATGGCCGCTCGACGAGTTGCCGCAACCATCGCGCGCATGATGTCCCAGAATGCGACGATCATCGCAGCGACGTTAACGTTCGGAACGCGGCTGGAACGAACCGCGTCCGAATCGCTTGCGAATCAGGGTTTGAAATCTGTTCACGGCTAGATGTCGTATCTCTCCGAGATGGCGCGCAACATGCAGCGCCGGCGATCCTGATCGCGCGGCTCGGCTTTCGCGAGAAGGTTAAAGGCGCAGAGGCGCGCCGGCGTCGTTGGAGAGAAAGCTACGACCCCGCATGCGGGGGCGGGCCCGCTCACGTCGTCGACGATCCGAACCGTCGCACCCACGCCGCCCTCAGACCGATCGGTGTCGGCGAGAACGGGCCCGGAGGCGCGCGCGTGATCAGGGCGACCAGCAGGAGCGCGGCGATCGCGAGCCAGAAGCACAGCCAGAACGCGTCGAGATAAGCGAGCACGTTGGCCTCGCGCTGGACCTGCGCGGCCAAGGTCCCGACGGCGCGCGCCTTGGCCTGGCCGCCGCCATGCGCGGCGAAATAGCCGGTCAGCCGTTGCAGCGCGCGTGCGACGTCGAGATCGCCGCTCTGGATGTTGAGGCCGAGATAGGCCGAGTGCACCTGCTCGCGCACCCGCAGCCACGTTCCCATCAGGGCGACGCCGATTTCGGCCCCGCCGAGCCGCATCACCTGGATGTAAGCCGCAAAGGACGTCGCGCGGGCCGGATCGGAATTCGACAGCGCGAGGATGATGATCGACAGCAAGGTCAGGGCCTGTCCGATCGACTGCAGCACGACGATGACGATGAAATCCTCGCGCGCCCAGGCATGGGTGATCTGGGTGCCGAGCAGATTGGCCGCCGCGAAGGCGCTGAGACCGAGGACGACGACGATGCGGGGATCGAGATGGCGAAGCAGCGTGATCGACAGCGGCACCAGCACGATCATCGGCAGCGCGCCGTAGAACAACAGCAGCGAGCCGCTCTGCTCCGGCCGCAACTGCGTGATCGTGGCGAGGAAGTTCGGCACCAGCGACGCATTCGAGAGGCTGGTCAGCGTGTAGAGCAGGATCACGACCAGCGACAGCCCGATGTTGCGCGAGAACAGCACGTTGAAATGCGCCCATGGCTGCGGGGCGAGCGCCTCGTTGACGAGGAACAGGACGAACAGCGCGGCGCCGCCTGATAGCAGCGCCATCACCGTGCCCGATTGCAGCCAGTCGAGCCGGTTGCCCTGGTCGAGCCCGGCATAGATCATCGCCACGGCGCTGCCGAGCAGCAGCATCCCGCCCCAGTCGGCGTTCTCGAGCAGCGTGCGGTTGACCGGCTCGGCCGGGGTGCCGAGATAGACCATCAGCGCCATCAGCGGAGCCAGCACGACGCCCTGCCAGTACAGCCACTGCCAGCCGAGATGCTCGACATAGAAGCCGACCAGCGAGGTCGAGGTATCCAGCGCGAAACCGACCCGGATCGCATAGATCGAGATCGCCGGCAGCCACCAGCGGATCGGCAGGTTGCGGAAGATGATCATGAGCGTGGCCGGCACGAAGGTGCCGAGCAGCATGCCGTGCAGGATCGCGAGCGCGATCAAGGTCGGATAGTCGCGCACGAACGGAATGATCAGCGACAGCACCGCGTAGACCAGGCTGGGAATGCCGAGCACACGGCGCAGGCCGAACACGGTCGCGAGCCACGCCACCGCCGGCGCGATCAAGATCTGCGAGCCGATCGCGGCGGTCGACAGCCAAGCGCCCTCGTCGAAGCCGAGCGAGAACGCGCCGCGCAGATCGGGCAGGCCGACCGAGGTCAGCCGGCTGTCGAAATTCGCCAGGAACGAGCCGAGCAGCACCGCCCCGACGGCAAACAGCGGATGCGCCGCCTGGCCGCCGCGCGACAGCGGTCCGCGATCGGTCTCACTTGGTGCCATCGGCCTGGCCGGCGGTGCGGATGTGGGTCTCGACCGACATGCCCGGCAGCAGCCGCGCGAGCAGCGGCTGGTCGCCGTCGAGGGCGATGCGGACCGGAATGCGCTGCACGACCTTGGTGAAGTTGCCGGTGGCATTGTCGGGCGGCAGCAGCGCGAATTGCGAGCCGGAGGCCGGCGCGATCCGCTCGACGCGGCCATGCAGCCTTTGGCCCGGGAACGAGTCCACGGTGACCTCGACCGGCTGGCCGGGCGCGACATGGGTGAGCTGCGTTTCCTTGTAGTTGGCGATGACGAAAACATGCGGCAGCGGCACCACCGCGATCAGGCTGCTGCCGATGTTGACGTAGTCGCCGACCTGCACCTGGCGCTGTCCGACGACGCCGTCGAATGGCGCAGTGATCCTGGTGTAGCCCAGCTTGAGCCGCGCCGCGGCGAGCGCGGCCTTGGCGCCGGCGAGATCGGCGCCGCGCTGCTTCTTGGTGCCGGTGAGCACCTCCAACTGGTGGCGCTGGGCGGCGATCACCGCGCGGCTCGCGCGCACGTCCGCCTGTGCCTTGGCATAGGCGGCCGTTGCCTGTTCCAGCCGCTGCTTGGTCCCTGCCTCGCTCTGCGACAGCGACTGCTGGCGCTCTTCCTCCTGCCTGGCCTGCACCTCGGCCGCGCCGGCAGAGACCTGCTGCGCTTCGGCCTGGGCGATGGTCGCGTATTGCAGCTCGACCTGGTTGCTGAGGTTGTCGAGCGCCGCCTGCGCCGCTTCGACATTGGCCTCGGCCTGCGATACCTGTGCCTCGTAGTCGGCCGGATCGATCTGGACCAGCAGGTCGCCGGCCTTGACCTGCTGGAAATCGCTGACCGCAACCTTCGTCACCTCGCCGGCCACGCGGCTCGAGAGCTGCGTCAGGTCGGCGCGCACATAGGCATCGTTGGTCGACTGGGTCGTTGCGTTGCCGGTCCAGGCGTTCCAGCGCGTGGTCGCGAGCGCCACGAAGGCGAGCGCTGCGATCACCGCAAGCAGCGGAATGCCGAGACGCGCCCAGAGCCCGGGCGCCGCGGCGGACGAGGGGGGCGGCGTCGATGCAGCGCGCGCCGCCGCGTCGACGTTACCAGGTGTTTCACTCAAGGGAGCCTCCTGCATCGGCCGACGCTGATCAGTCCGACGACTCGTACCCCATTCTGCGCCGCGTGCCACCTGGACTCTGGGTTGTGAGCCATGCGCCGCGGGGCATGGACATCTGCGCGCCGAACGGAACCGGCAGGCGATCGGACCGTGATGAAACAGCTAACAGGCCAGCAGGTTGAGCACAGGCACAGCCTGCGATCGCCGCGCCGGGATCGCGCCAACGACATCGGCGCTGCACTCGCTGCCGCGACCAGCCCGCGCATGATGTCCCAGAATGCGACGTCGCGCGCGCTCACGTTAACGTTCAGAACGCGACTTGAACGAACCGCGTCCGAATCAGCGGCGCAGCCCGGTACGAGGTCTGTTCACGGCTAGATGTCGTGCTGCCATCGCGTGACGTCAGCTATTCGGCGTCACCTGACCGCCACCGGACGACCGGCCGGGGTGCAAGACCGTTAAGAGCGCGCAGAGCGGCGCGCCGCCAAGCGGTTGTGGTGACGCCGGCCGGCGCGCTGCCCGGTTGCAGCGGTCGCCGCGCTGGGTCACATTTCGCACCCGCGACTGGGTCCAGCCGTTCGCTGATCAGAAGGCCTTCATGCATGGGTCACAACGGAGCGATCCTGGTTGCCGGCGGCGCCGGCTACATCGGCGCCCATTGCTGCAAGGCTGTCGCCGAGGCCGGCTACGTGCCGATCTGCTACGACAATCTGTCCACCGGACATCGCCGCTTCGTGCGGTGGGGACCGCTGGTGGTCGGCGACATCGCCGACAGCGCCAGAGTGGCTGACACCATCCGCGCCCACGCGGTCGGCGCGGTCATGCACCTGGCCGGGCCGAGCACGATTGGCGAATCCGTCACCGATCCGCAGACATACTATCTCAACAACGTCGCCGGCAGCCTGGGCCTGCTGCAGGGCATGCGCGAGGCCGGCTGTGCGAGGCTGGTGTTCTCCTCGACCGGCGCGGTCTATGGCGACGCCGGGCGGGATCCGATTCCCGAGAGCGCCGCGGGATCGGCCCTGAATCCCTACGGCCGCTCGAAATACATGATCGAGCAGATCCTGGTGGACTATCAGGCGGCCTACGGCCTGTCGGCCATCGTGCTGCGCTACTTCAACGCCGGCGGCGCCGACGCGTCAGGCCTGATCGGTGAGCTGCGCGATCCCGAGACGCACCTGATCCCGCGGGCGCTGATGGCGATCCTCGGCCATGTGCCGGACTTCGCGATCTTCGGCACCGACTATGACACACCCGACGGGACCGCCGTGCGCGACTATGTTCACGTCGATGATCTCGCGGCAGCCCACATCGCCGCGATGGGGCGTCTGCTGCAGAACGGTTCGGGGGGCACCTACAATCTCGGCACCGGCCGCGGCCATTCGGTGCGCGAGATCGTCGATGCAATCGGCAGGGAGACCGGCGAGCGGGTCCCGCTGGTGGTGCGCGCGCGCCGCGCCGGCGATCCACCGGTCCTGGTCGCCGATCCCCGTCTTGCCCGGCAGGAGCTCGGCTTCGCGGCGCATCGGTCCGATCTCGGCACGATCATCCGCTCGGCCTGGAGCTGGCACCAGACCGCGCACCCCAGGATCGCATGAGGCCGATGCCGCGTGTCGGGAGCTTGTCGGGGAAGTTGTTACGCCGCGGCCGGCGGCGTGTGCGCGAACTCGTCCACGAAGCTCATCTCCGCGCGCTCGTCGTCGACCGACCAGCAGCCGATCTCGGAAGCGCCCCGGAAGAAGTGGACGCTGTGGACCGGTGAGCGGAAATCGTCGCCGCGAATGATCTGGAGCAGCGTCTGCGCCACGCGGCGGTGATCGCCGGGGAGCCTGAGGTCGAAGAATGCGTCGCCATAGCCCGGCAGGATGGTGCCGGCCGAATCGCGAACTTCCATGCGCAACTGAGCCATGCTCGCATTCAACGACAGCAACGGTTTCCGCCCGGTAAATGCCGCCGCGCTTTGGTCTCGATCCGGCGGCACATGCGGCCTCATCATTCGAGAGCTATTGCAGCGTGAACAGACCGAGCGCGTCGCGGACATCGCGCAAGGTCGCAGTAGTGAGGGTGCGCGCCAGTTCGGTGCCGCGCCTGACGATGTCGAGAACATGGCTGGGATCGCGCGCCAACGCCGCCCGCCGGTCGCGGATGGGCGCGACCACGGCCTGCAGCACGTCATCGAGCCGCCGCTTCACGACGCTGTCGCCGAGGCCGCCTCGGACATAACGCGCCTTGAGGTCCGCAACAGCCGCAGGATCGTCGTCGAACGCGTCGAGATAGGTGAAGACGACATTGCCCTCGACGCGGCCGGGATCCGCGGCCCTGATGTGGCCGGGATCGGTGAACATGCGGCGGACGGCATCGCGGATCTCGTCCGCCGTGGCGGAGAGCGGAATCGTGTTGCCCTGTGATTTGCTCATCTTGGCCTTGCCGTCCACGCCGGGCAGGCGCCCGACGCTCGGGATCAGCGCGCGTGCCTCGGGCAGCACCTCGCTGCCCGCCTGGCGGTTGATGCGGCGGACGATCTCGTTGGTCTGCTCGATCAGCGGCGCCTGGTCGTCTCCGACCGGCACGATGGTCGCCTTGAAGGCGGTGATGTCGGCCGCCTGCGCGACGGGATAGCAAAGGAAGCCGGCCGGAATATCGCGGCCGAAGCCGCGCGCCTGGATCTCGTCCTTGATGGTGGGGTTGCGCTCGAGCCGCGCCACCGTGACGAAGTTCATGTAGAGCAGCGTGAGATCAGCCAGCGCCGGCAAATGCGATTGCAGGCAGATGGTCGTCATCTCCGGATCGATGCCGACGGCGAGATAGTCGGTCGCGATCTCCAGGACGTTCCGGCTCACCCTGGCCGGATCATGGGCGTGGTCCGTGAGCGCCTGGGCATCGGCCAGCAGCAGGAATTGCCGATGGGTGGATTGCAGCGCGACGCGGTTCCGCAGCGAGCCGACATAGTGGCCGAGGTGCAGGGGGCCGGTGGTTCTGTCGCCGGTCAGGATGACGGGACGGTCTGGCACTGAGGGACGCATTGTGGTTCTCCAGGAGTGAGAACCGCCGCTCGATCGAGCTCTTCGATGCTGTTGATGACAAGAACCGCGTCGCAGGCCGATGAACGGCGGCAACGGGCGATGAAAGACGAGGCCGTGCCGCTCCTAGATGGAGCGCCACCACATGTTCGCGCGCAGGGTCTCGGTCTTGATCATCGGACCGATATGGCCGAAATCGCGGATCGACGCAACCCGCTGACATGCGCCGAGCGCGGCGCGATCCGGCCATTCCGTCTATTCGAGATCGATCGCATGATACTGGCCGGTCTTGTCGAGCTGCGTGCCCCAGACCTTGTGCAGCGCCTGGTGGTCGGAGGGGCCGAAGCTCACCTTCGATCCAACGCCGAGCTCGTAGTTCTGCATCGATTCGAGGACGTCGACCAGCGACTCGGTGTCGACGGCGGGACCAGCGCGCCGCAGCCCTTCGATCAGGACGTTGGCGGTGAGATAGGCTTCCAGGGACGAGTAGTCCGCCGGCTCGCCGGGGAAATATTTGGCGAGCGCCTTCTTGTAGTTCAGGGTGACGGAGGCGTAGCCGTCGACGGCCGGCGTGACCTGGGTGCAGATGACGCCGTCGGCATAGCGCGGGCCGAGCACCATCAGCTCGCTGGCGAGGCCGGTGCTGCCGACGCCCGAGATCGTCGCGTAGGTCATGTCCGGATAGAGGTCGCGGGTCTTCTCGATGAACTTGGCCGCGGCGCGGAAGGTGGCGACCAGCACGACGGCCTTGATCGCATGCTTCTGCCGGCGGAGTTGCGCGATGGCCTCGTCGACATTGACGGTGTTGCGGCTGTAGCTCATGCGGAAGGCGTCGCCCGCGCCGCCGCGCAGCGCGTGCATCGCCTTGCTGACGCCCTCCCACCCCGCGTCGCCATAGGCGTCCTGCTGGGTGAGCACTCCGATCTCCTGCGGTCGCAGCTTGCGGCTCTTGACGAGATAGTTCACCAGCGCATGGGCTTCCTCGGCGTAGCCGGCGCGGTAGTTGAAGACGTAGCGGTCCGGCGGGTCGCGGCGGAGCGAAGGAGCCCCGGTGAAGGCGCCGAAATACAGCGCATGGTGCTCGAGCGCGTAGGGCACCGAGATCAGGGCCGTCGGGCTGCCGTAGTTCTCGACGAAGCCGAACACCTTTTGCTGCTCGTAGAGCTCCTTCATCGCGTTCAGCGTCCGCGTCGGCTCATAGGCATCATCGGCCGTGTAGAGCTTGAGCTGCCGGCCATGCACGCCGCCTTCCTCGTTGGCCTGCGCGAAGGCGAGGTCGATGCCGAGCTTGAGCTGATGGCCCATCTCGCGGGCCGGACCCGAGAACGGCGCCGCCATTCCGAAGCTGATTTCGGTGTCGGTCACGCCCTGGACCGGGGGGCGCGCGCTGGTCGGCGGCGCCGCCGCGGCATTGGCCATCCGCGTGTCGAACTTCGGCGTGCGGTCCTCCTCCCTGAGCGGCATGCTCTGGTCTGGCGTGACCACGGGGAGGGCGCTCGCGAACGCTCCGGTCGGGAAAGCATCCTGGACCGGCGCGACTGTCTGCGCGGCGCGGACCGGCGGCGGGGCGACTGTTGCCGGCGTCGTCACCTCCGCACTGCCGTTGGCGGAGAGCGCAGCGGTCCACCGCGTCGGAAGCCGCATCGCGGCAAAGCCGGCCACGCCAGCGGCGACAGCCACGAGCCCCAGCACGCTCAGCACGCCGAGCAACCGCCGCTCCCGTGGCGGCGGAGGAACCTCCTGCACGCCGTAGCGCGACGCGAATTCAGCGGGCGTGGGCCGGTCGTGCTCGTCGCGCCACGATTGTTCATACATCGGACGCCGGCCGTCGTCGTAGCCGGACGGGAATGGCGGATCGCGGTCGTCATTGGGCGCACGCAAATGTCTCACGATTTCCCCCTTGGCTCGCGCGTCATGGACTCGTTGGAGTTTTCTTCTTGATCGCGCGGCCGTCATACGCTGCAGGTTCTGCCGGCCGGATGAGTGTGGCCATGCGTCGAGATCTGCGCATGTCGCACGACCAGCACTCATCATCGCGTGCTGGTGGCTCGACTGTCCCAGACATGTTGTCTGGAACAAGTCCGAACGTCGACATGATACTGCGAAGCAATGCGGCGGTTGTTTGTTCGCGCCGTCAATTCCGGCTGAACAACGAGAGAGCTGCGCCGCCATGAGGGCAATTAGCTAAGACAACAAGTAGACGTGAAGCAGTCGAGCCTGATGGTTGGCATCAGGTGCCGATGATGCTGTTCGCCCGGCGCAAAGCCTCTCGTCAGTGGCCGGCTTTCTCCTCCGCCACCAGTCCCGTCACCATCGCCTTCACCATGGTCGCGATCTGCGCGCGCAAGGCGGCGAGCGGCACCGCGATCAGCTTCTGCTCCAAGCCGAGCGCGACCATGCCGTGGACGGCCGAGAACAGGCTGCGCGCGGTGACGCTGATGTCGTCGAACGAGCGCTGCGGAAACAACGCCGCCAGCGGCTGGTGGATGTGACGGAACAGGTGCATCTGGTCGGCGATGGCCCAGTCGGGCAGCGGCTTCTCGGGCGCCATGCGATGTTCGAACAGCGCGCGCCAGAGCTCGAGATTGTGGGCGGCGAAGTCGCAATAGGCGATCGCGATGCGCACCAGCGCAGCCTCGGGGCCGGGAGGGCCCGCGCCCTCGGCTGCGGACAGGTTGGCATCGAGCCGCGCCAGGGTGCGTGATCCGACCATCAGCACGAGCTCGTCGACATCGGCGACGAGATTGTAGACCGCGCCATTGGCGACGCCGATCTCCTGGGCGAGATCGCGCGTCTTCAGGCCGGCGAGACCCCGCGTGCGGATCATCCGCTCGGCAGCCTCGATCAGGGCTTCGCGCTGTTTTGCGCGTCTTTCCAGTGTCTTGGACATTGTCGACCAAAATATTGAGCGTCGCTCAAAATAATCCTTGAGCGCCGCTCATGATTGCGCTAGAAGAAATCCTATGAGCGATGCTCATAACAGGGAGTTCACAATGTTCAAGACCGTTCTGACGCTGTTTCGGGGCACCGTGGCCGTCGCGGAGGAGGAGCTGCAGGACCGTACCGCGCTGGTGATCCTGGATCAGCAGCTGCGTGACGCCGCCGCCGCTGTCGAACGCAGCAAGCGCGCGCTGGCTCTGGCCATCGCGCAGGACCAGCAGGAGGGCAAGCGGCTCGAGGCGACCTTGGCGCGGATCACCGATCTCGAGGTGCGCGCCACCGCAGCCCTCGACGGCGGCCGCGAGGATCTGGCCCGCGAGGCGGCGCACGCGATCGCCGGCCTCGAGGCCGAGCGCGACGCCGCCAGGACGGCGCGGGCGCTGTTCGCGACGGAGATCACGAGGCTGAAGAGGCATGTCGCCAACGCCGAGGCGCGCATTGCCGAGCTCGATCGCGGCCGTCGCATCGCGCGCGCCTCCGAGGCCGTACGCAATCTGCGCCGCGGCGGCATCGAGGCGGCGCGTCCTTACGAGTGCACGCTGCCCGAGGCCGAGGCGACGCTGAAACGGCTGCGCGAGCGGCAGATCGAGGCGCAAGCCGCGGACGAGGCGCTCATGGAGCTCGATGCCGCGACGGGGCCGATCACCACGGCCGAGAAGCTCGCCGAGCAGGGCTTTGGCCCGCGCATCAAGACCACTGCCGACGACGTGCTGGCGCGGCTGAAGGCCGGCCGCACCGCCCCGGCCAACTGAATTTCGTCACCCCCGATCGAACGCATCAACAACCACGCCATCATAGGAGCCGACCATGAACCAGAACACCCAGCCGCACAGCAGCGCCTTCATCACCTTCTCCTACGCCTCGTTCGGCGCCTCCGCCTTCCTCGTCGCTCTCGGCGTCTTCTTCATGCCGATCGATCTCTGGATGAAGGGCTATCTGACGATGGGCATCGTCATGCTGGTGCAGACCTGCGTCACCCTGACCAAGACCCTGCGCGACCGCCACGAGAGCGGCAAGCTCGTCAACCGCATCGAGGACGCCCGCGCCGAGCGCCTGCTGATGGAGGTGTCGAAGGCGGCGTAGGGCGGCAGTCGCAGCCCCCTTGCTTCCTCGGTCTATGGCATCGATCGTATCGGACGAGATGCATGCGACGCAGAAGCGTTCAATTGGTTACTCCGTCATGCCCGGGCTTGTCCCGGGCATCCACGTTTTTCCGAGGGCGCCGCACGGCGTGGATGGCCGGGACAAGCCCGGCCATGACGGCGTGGAGGCAGGACGTTCATGGAACAAGGCAGGGATGGAGCGGCCCAAGCATGGCTGCCATTCAGACTGCGTTTACCTTTGCCGCCGCTCCGCCTCTCATCATGATCGTGCATTAACGGCGTCAGGCTAGGTCAGTCGGATCTGGCCATGATGCTAGGATGCCGGTGACGGCAGGCATGGTCTGGCGGGTGGGTCTACAAGTGAACATCGTCGCAGCAGTGGGGCGTATCCGACGCGGCATCAGCTTCTGGCTGACCGCGCTCGGCCAGGAGGCGATGGACCTGTCGCTCCGAACCCACGCGGAGTTGCGCACGCGCATCGTCGAGAGCCCGGGGACGACCTTGGATGATGCGGCGCTGGCGGCGCTCGTAGCCGATCTCCGCACCATCGCCGGCAAGACGCTGCCGGCCGGCGAGCTCACCTATGGCATTTTTTCAGGCCAGCGCGAGCCGCTCGCGCGCGCCATCATCACCGTGGTGTCGGAGGAGGCGGGCGGCCGGCCGATCGCGTTCAACGCGCTCGCGGTGATGCAGGTCGAGCGCGACGGCGACGCCCAGCAGGTGCTGCATCTCGGACTGGTGATGGTCGACCCGGACGCGCGCGGCAAAGGCCTTTCCGGCGTGCTCTACGGCCTCACCACGCTGCTGCTGTTCATCCGTGACGGCCTGCGGCCGAAATGGATCTCCAACGTTACGCAGGTGCCGGCGGTGGCCGGCATGGTCTGCGAGACCTTCTCCGACGTCTATCCGTCGCCGCTGCCGCAGGCCCGGCCGAGCTTTGCGCATCTTCAGCTCGCGCGCGGCATCATGCGGGCGCATCGGGCGGTTTTCGGCGTCGGCGACGAGGCCGGGTTCGACGAACAGCGCTTCGTCATCACCGACGCCTATACCGGCGGCTCCGACGCGCTCAAGAAGACGTATGACGACGCGCCCAAGCATCGCGACCCCGTCTACAACGGCTTCTGTGCGCGCGAGCTGGACTACGCCAGGGGCGACGATCTGCTGCAGCTCGGCCGGATCGATCTCGCCGCCGCCCGGCGCTATCTGCTGCGCGAGATACCCTCGGACTCGCTGCCGGCGCTGCTGGCGACCTCGGCCGTGCTGGCGCTGCAGCGGATGATCCTGCCGCTGGTGCACTGGCTCGACGATACCAGGACGTTCGGCACCTTGCGTCCGCGCCGGCCGACCGGCGAGCCCACGCCATGACGGCCGGCATCGTTGCCGACTCCATCGTCAACCTCTGCGGCGCGATCGGCCTCGCGGTGGCCGCCGCCATGCTGCACCGGCGCGATCCCCGGGGACCGCTGACGGCGCGGCTCGTCGTTCTGCTCGGGACGGTCGCCTCGCTGTTCCTGCTGCGCGGCATCGCCTGGTGGATGGACAATGCTTTTCTCGACCGCCTCTCGCTGATTCCGGCGGCGCTGATCCCGCTCGGCGCGCTGGTGGTGACGGAGGGCCTGCTGCGCCGGCACGCGCATCGCATGCTCAAGGCAATTGCCCTTGCCGGCGGCGCGGCTCTCGCGATCGCCGGCGCGCTCGGTCCGGTCGCGTTCGAAAGCCACCACACAATCGTGCTGTCAGCCTTTCAGCTCGCGGGCTTTGCGACCTGCGCCTGGCTGCTGCTTCGCCGCGACCGCGCGAGCCTGCTGGCGTGGGAGAACCGCGCCATCGATCGCGTCGCCTTCGGCGCCATCATGGTCATCCCCTTCATCATCACAGATTTTCGCGTGCTGGCGCCGGGCATGCCGGTGCGGCTCGGCGCATTGGGCGCGCTGCTGGCGGTGACCGCGATCCTGATCGCCGGCGCCAGCGCGGAGACGCAGCGCCAAAGCGGGCTGCTGACGGTGTTGCGGATCCTCGGCGCCGCCTTGCTCGGCGCTGCCGCGGCCGCGCTCTCATCGGAGGTCGACGCGGCGCAACTGATGCGTTTCTGCGCGGTCGCCGTGGCCGGCGTGCTCACGATAGGACTGATCGGCGACGCCTTGCGCGCGGTGCTGCAAGCCCGCGAGCCTGGCGTGCTCGACTCGATCGGGGCGTCGAACGCGGCGACACGCGACGCCCTGATCGCCGAGCTCACGCGCCAGCCGGTCTTCGAGAGCGCGCGCCGTTGCCGCGAGGATGAGCTGATTGCCTATGATCCGCCGCTGCTGCGCGACTTTCTCGCGTCGAGCCGGGTGCTGCGCCGGGCCGATGCGCCGTGGCGGCGGGCGGCCAACGACCCGGCCGTCGAGCGCATGGTGGCGCTGATGGATGCGCGGCATGCGACGCATGTGATCGTGCTGTCGCACCGGCCGGTCGATCTCATCGTGCTCGCGGTCTCCGTGATCTCTGCCGATCCGGCCACGGAAACCGCGCTCGCGCTGGTCAGGCGCCTGCTGGTGCAGGCGCCCGAGCGAGACGTGATCACGCCCACATGTGATGATGCTGATGCTGTGACATGTCCATCATCGGCCCTTCCATCATCGGACCGTCCATGACGAGGGTCGCCGGAGCGGCGCTGGCGGCGGGCGCCGCGCTCGCCAGCATGATCACGTTCGAGGCGGGCGCCGCCGTGATGGCCGCCAGGACGGCGGCGGCGTCGGCACTGTTGCCGCCGCTGGTGGTCGCCAGCACCTGGCCGATCGTGGTGCCGTCGACATTGTAGGCGCCGCCATTGACCGGGATGTTGTTGCCGCCGACATCGGCTGCGTTCTGGTGCATCTGGTCGGCGGCCGCGGCGACCAGCGCCTTGTTGCCGGCCTGGAAGCCCTCGAGGATCTTGGCGATCTCGGCGCCGAGCGTGCTCTGGTCGCCGAGCAGCTCGTTGTCGAAGCGGGCCTGGAAGATGCCGCCCTGCGCCGCGTCGAAATCGGTGACGTCCTTCTTGAACGTCATCAGGTCGGCGGTGACCTTCGCCATCGCGGCGGCGTCGCCGGCATTGACCGCGGCGATGGCGGCTTTGCCGAGCGCGTTCGACTGGGCGATGAACATGGCCCAGAAATCGGTCTGCGCCTGGTTGTCCTGATAGGCCGGCGTCGGATTGAGGAAGTCGCCGAATCCGGTCCAGCCGTTGAGGCCGTTCTGCTGCGCCATGTTGGCGAGATTGGTGTCGCCGGCGACGATGTCGATGATGTCGAGGAAGTCGTCGTTGAGCGCGCGGCCGATGTCGACATTGCCGGCCGCGCCGTTGATGTGGGTGTTGACGAGCGCGAGCTGGTCGATGATGGCGAGCGCGTGCACGCCGGTCAGGCCGCCGAACTGCAGTGGGTTGGCGGCGACCAGCGCATTGAGGCCGGCGATCAGCGCGTCGACATCGTCCTGGATGATGTCGACATTGCTGTCGTTGACGCCGCCGATCAGCCGGTTGGCGGCGTCGTTGAAGATCAGGCCGAGCTCGGCCAGCGTGCCCTTGGCGGCGGTTGCGGCCGTCACGCCCTCGGGCAGCAGCGCCGGCGCCTGCAGGAAGCCGGTGACGCCATCGGCGTTGGTGGCCTTGCCGGCGAGGTTCGGATCGTTGTTGACGACGTTGAGGATGTCGAGATGCGCGTTGCGCAGCGCGGTCTCCGCCGCGGCGATGCTGCCGAACGCGCCGCCGCCGGTCACCGACGCCATTGCGGCATCCTGCGCCACCGTGATGTCGGCGAGAATCTTGTTGACGTTGGTCAACGTCTGCCCGGTGAACTGGTTGGCGGCGACCATCGCCTTCAGGCCGTCCTGAATCACGGTGAGATCGCCGGTGTAGTTGTAGACGCTGCCAAGCCCCTGGCCGCCTTCGTCGACCACGTTGCGCCACAGCCCGCCTTCCAGAAAGCGCGTCGCGTCGTTGAACACCACGCCGAGGTCGGCAAAACCGAGCGCGGGCGTCGGCGGCGTGGGTGTGGGAGGAGTCGGCGTGGGCGGCGTGGGCGCGGGAGGCATCGGCGCCGGCTGGCAGTGATGATTGTGATGATGATGGTGGTGGTTGTGATGATGGTGATCGTGGTGACTGTCGTGATGGTGACGATGATGGTGCGACATGTCCGACGTACTCCCCAAGGCTGCGCACCACTGCAAATGAGCCGAGGCAACGGGGCGCGGCTGACGCGGTGCGGATGATGCGGCTATCTGCTGCCCGCTTCGTGGCTGCTTCGCGCAAGGATTGTGGAATGCGTCTGCGTCAGATTGTCGTGCGGCGTACCCGGGGGCGCTGCCGCAGAGCTGCGACATCTCACCGCTTGACGGGTGAGGGGCCGCTTCAAGAGCGCGCGACCCGCGGCGGCGCCGCGCCATGGCAAATCAGCGAGTTGCAGGAGCGCTCGACCGCCGCGATTCGGTCGATGCTGGACGTTCCGAACGCACACGGAGCGCCTTGCGACGATCCGACGCGTCCGGCGAAATGATGCTGAGATCCAGAGCAACGACGGGCCGCCGCTGCGATGTGGCCGGATCATGGCGATTTCTTTGCGAAGGCCGCGAATGCGTCGGCGTAGTCGGCATGCCAGCGCGACAGCGGCGGCCGGTTCTCGACGATGTCGCCCGCGGCCCACAGGATGCGCCGCTCGTCCAGCGCGCGCGGCACGTCGTTGTCAGGGCACAGCACGTAGAAGTCGCCGGCCGCGACGCGCTCCAGCATGAAGTCGACGGTCTGCTCCGGTGTCCAGGCTGCGGCCGGCTTCTCGACGCGGCCATTGGCGGTCAGCGGCGTGAACACGAAGCCCGGAATGAACAGATGCGCTGTCACCTGGCAGCCGGGCGTGTTGCGCAGCTCATGCTGCAGCGCCTCGGTGAACGCCTTCACGCCGGCCTTGGAAACGTTGTAGGCGGGATCGCCAGGCGGCGTGGTGATGCCCTGCTTGGAGCCGGTGTTGATGATCAGCGCCGCCCGGCCTTGTGCGATCATGCCGGGGGCGAACACCTGCGCGCCATGGATGATGCCCCACAGGTTGACGCCGAGGATGCGCTGCCAATTGTCGTCGGCCAGCATCTTGCTGCCCGGCTGGATGCCGGCATTGTTCATCAGCACGTCGATCGCGCCGAACCGCTGCCGCACCGCCGTTTCGAGCGCGACCACGCTGTCCCGGCTGCTCACATCGACCGTGGCGGTCATGACCGCAGCCTCGCCACGCTTGGTCGCAGCCGCGAGCCTGGCGGCGGCGTCGCGCAGCCGGGCCTCGTCGATATCGGCGATGCAGACGTTCATGCCGCGTTCTGCAAAGCGCATGGCGGCGGCGAGCCCGATGCCGGAGGCGCCTCCGGTGATGACGGCGGTGTGGTCGGCGGACAGAGCAGGGTGAGACACGGCAGGTTCTCCGGCATGACGATGAGATGCTGGTGTATGATGTCCTGGCGCGGCTGCAAGATCATCCCGCTGACGGCAAGACGGGTTTTTTGCGGCTACAACGCGAGGCGCATCAGTCCGGTCACAGATGCATCGTGTCGGCTGGAACCGGCTTACGACGCGGTTCTGGCCGCGCGGGCCTTCCGTGGCTTCTCGATGTCGCTGCGCAGCGCGGCGAGATCCTTCTTCACGGCATTGGCCGCGTCGCGCTCGATGCGCCGGTAACGTTCGACCAGCTGCGCGCCGAACGCCGTCAGCGCCGCGCCACCGCCATTGCGGCCGCCGGTCTGCCGCGCGACCGCGGGCTGCCGGCATACCCGGTTGATCTCGTCGACGAGGTCCCAGGCCCGCTTGTAGGACATGTCCATCGCGCGCCCGGCCGCTGAGATCGAGCCGTGCCGCGCGATGTTCTCCAGAAGCGCGATCTTGCCCGGCCCGATCCGGCTGCCGTCATCGAGATCGATGCGCAGGCTGAGCGAGGGCAGGGCGTTCGCTTTCGGCATGGAGGGTCTGCTCATACTGACGTGGGGCGGACATTGCCACCATCATGTTTTGCGAACAAGATGATGCCAATCGACAATCGCAACGACATCTGGGGACGAAATGCTGCCTGCGCTGTTTTCACCGCTCACGATCGGTCCTTATCACCTCAAGCATCGCGTCGTGATGGCGCCGTTGACCCGCATGCGCGCCGCAAAGGAGACGCTCGCGCCGCGGCCGCTCAACGTCGACTATTATGCGCAGCGCGCCACGCCGGGCGGGCTGATCATCGCCGAGGCCTCGCCGGTCGCGCCGACCGGCACCGGTAGCCCGAACGTGCCGGGCATCTATAGCACGGCGCAGATCGCCGGCTGGAGGCAGGTCGTCGACGCCGTGCATGCCAAGGGCGGATTCATCTTCCTGCAGCTCTGGCATGTCGGCCGCGTCTCGCATTCCTCGTTCCAGCCGGGCGGTGCGCTGCCGGTGGCGCCGTCGGCGATCGCGATCGGCGACGATCTCAAGGCGATGACGGCGGACGGCAGGCCGGCGGCCTACGAGACGCCGCGGGCGCTGGAGTCCGACGAGATCCCCGCGCTCGTCGCGGCTTATGGCCAGGCGGCGCGCAACGCGATCGCGGCGGGCTTCGACGGCGTCGAGGTGCATGGTGCGAACGGCTATCTGATCGAGCAGTTCCTGCAGACCCGCAGCAACCAGCGCACCGACCGCTACGGCGGCTCCATCGAAAACCGCTGCCGCTTCCTGCTCGAGGTGACGGAAGCCGTGATCGCCGCTTGCGGCGCCGACAAGGTCGGCGTGCGGCTGTCGCCCTATGGCATCGCCAACGGCTCCGGCGAAGCCGACCCGATGCCGCTCTACACGCATGCGATCGAGGCGCTGAACAGGCTCGGCATCGCCTATCTGCATCTGATCGAGCCGCGCTCCTCCGGCGCCGGCCGCGCCGACGTCAACTGGCAGAACGTGCCGTCGGCCATCGCTCTGTTCCGGCCGGTGTGGAAGGGCGTGCTGATCGGTGCCGGCGGCTTTACCGGCGAGCCGGCGGAGGCGGCGATCAAGGCGGGCCATGCCGACGCCATCGCCTTCGGTCGCTACTTCATCAGCAATCCGGACCTGCCGGCACGCCTGCAGCACGGCTGGCCCTTGACGCCCTATCACCGACCGACCTTCTACGGCGGCGAGGAGAAGGGCTACACGGACTATCCGGTGTATCAGGAGACAGCCGAGGCGTAGCCTCCGCTCTCTCCACGTCATTGCGAGAAGCGAAGCGTATGATGATCGACGCTCTTCGCTCGTCTCTTTCCACATCGTCATGCCCGGGCTTGTCCCGGGCATCCACGTCCATCCAAGCGTGCCGACCGACGTGGATGGCCGGGACAAGCCCGGCCATGACGTGGTGAGGGCTTGCACCAACAAACAACACCGCGTCGCCGGAGGAACTGCAACATGAAGAACCGCACCACCGGACGTTCGGCCTTCCTCGCGCTGCTCAAGGACGAGGGCATCACGCATCTGTTCGGCAATCCCGGCACCACCGAGCTGCCGGTGATGCACGCGCTGAAGGATCATCCCGATCTCACCTACGTCATGGCGATGCAGGAGAGCCTGGTGGTGGCGATCGCCGATGGCTTCAGCCGCGCCTCGGGACGCCTCGTCGCCTGCAACGTTCACGTCGCGCCGGGTCTCGGCAATGCGATGGGCTCGCTCTACAACGCGCAGTTCACCGGCACGCCGATGATCCTCACCGCCGGCCAGCAGGAGCAGGGCCACGGCCTGATGGAGCCATTGCTCTATGGTCCGCTGGTGCGGATGGCCGAGCCGCTGGTGAAATGGGCGGTCGAGGTGACGAGGCTGGAGGACCTGCCGCGCATCGTCAGGCGCGCCGCCAAGGTGGCGACCACGCCTCCGACGGGCCCCGTCTTCATCTCGCTGCCCGGTGATATCCTCAATGCCGAAGCCGGCATCGAGCTCGGCCGGTCGACGCGGGTCGATGCGCGCGTGCGGCCGACCGCGGACGCGTTGCAGGGGCTGGCGCAGCGCATTCTCAAGGCGCAGCGGCCGATGATCATCGCCGGCGACGAGATCGTCAAGAGCGATGCGCTGCAGGCCGCGGCCGAGTTCGCGTCGGCGCTCGGCGCTCCCGTGCATCAGCAGTCCGCACCCTATGGCGCGCATTTCCTGTCCGAGCATCCCTGCTACATCGGTTCATTGTCGCGCGCGCAGAAGCAGGTCCGCGACCTGCTTGCACCCCACGATCTTCTCATCGTGCTCGGCGCCGACCCCTTGCGGATGTCCGTCCACAGCGAGATCGAGCCGCTGCCCGAGGGCTTGCCGATCGTGCAGATCGGCCTCGTCGATTGGGAACTGGGAAAGAATTTCGGCGCCGAGATCGCGCTCAAGGCCGACGTTCGCGAGACGCTGCTTCAGCTCACGCCGCTCTTGCGCGACCTCGGCGGCGCGGCCCTGCAGGCGCGTGCGCAGGAGCGCGTGGCCGAATTGTCCGCGAAGAACTGGAGCGCGCGGCGCCGCACGCTGGCCGCGCAGATCGAAGCGGCGCGCGAGCGGATGCCGATCGATTCGGACTATCTGGCGCTGCAGGTCGCCGAGGCGATGCCGGAGCACGGCATCCTGGTCGACGAGGGCCTGACCTCGGCGCGCTACATGACGGCGCTGTGGCCGTATCGCGACCGCTACAACTATCACGCGCTCGCCTCGGGGGGCATCGGCTGGGGCCTGCCGGCCTCGGTCGGCGTCAGCCTCGCCAATCCCGACCGCCCGGTCGTGTGCTACTCCGGCGACGGCAGTGCGATGTATTCGATCCAGGCGCTGTGGACCGCAGCGCATCACAAGCTGCCGCTGTCGGTGGTCATCGTCAACAATGGCGGCTATCGCATCATCAAGCAGCGGCTGCTGTCGTTCCACGGTGATGACAACTATATCGGCATGGATTTCGCCGATCCGCCGGTGGACTTCGCCGGGATGGCACGGTCGCTGGGCTGCGAGTCACTGCGCGTCAGCGATCCCAGTGAGTTGAAGTCGGTGCTGTCGGAGGCCTTCCGGCGGCCGGGCACGAAGCTGATCGAGGTGATGGTGAGCAATGCGGTGAATTGAACAGCTCGGCCTCATGGTTCGAGACGCGCCGCACCTCATCCGCGGCGACCTGCTCGCTCGGTCACGACCATCCGGGGGAAGCGGCGCTCCTCACCATGAGGGTGGGAGATCTCGCCAGCCATGAGGTTAGGATTTCGCCACAAGCTCGGTCCTCGTCCTGAGGAGCCCGCCGCAGCGGGCGTCTCGAAGGACGGCGGCGGGCGGAGAAGCCGCGAGAAAATTCTTTACGAATATCCGAAGATGTGCTTTATTCCCGAAATCCCGCCTCATACGGAGGGGCGCATCGCGATCGTCACGACACGCGAGGTGGGATGCGACGGCTGTCGGCATGCCGCAGCGTGGGGAGACCCGCGCCGACGAACGGCAGGTTGCGGACGTGAAGGCGTGTGGTCCTGGCGCCCCGATGCTGGCGCCAAGTCCGCGGGTGATGATCCCGCAGACGACGGTGGCTATCGAGCCGGACACCGGGGAGAGCGCGCTATAAGCGTGAAAACCGTCGCGCGGGGAATGCCGGATGTTCGGCTGAACCTGTGGTGACTGCCGCCTGCTTTTCTTTCTGCAGGCGGGCCATGGGTGAGGCCTTCACCCGGCATTCCCCGCGCCCTCCGTCTCGTGAGGGTGTTCATGCCAATAGCTCGGGTGCTCGACCGCACCGCGAGAACGAGAGCGCGTAAGTCGGGGACGGCGACAATGCTGCCCGACGCGTCAACTCCCAGGCATGGCAGTTCCATAATCCGAGACGCATGCGCTGACCCATTGAATTCAAACCCAGCCTCTTTCGCTCCGCCCACGATCCCGATATGACGCCGCCTTCGTTGTGACTGGAAAAGCGCCATGACCAGGATTGATGCAATCGCCCGTGCCCGTCAAAGCCTGACGAGCGGTGACTTCCTGGCCGAGCTCGGCCGCCGGGTCGCCTATCGCACCGAGAGCCTCAATCCCGAGCGCAAGGACGACCTCGCGGCGTATCTGGCCAACGAGCTGACGCCGTCCTTTGCCGCGCTCGGCTTTTCCTCCGAGATCGTGCCCTCGCCGAGCGGCAAGTCGCCGTTCCTGATCGCGACCTACCACGAGAGCGACAGCGCCCCGACGATGCTCAGCTATGGCCACGGCGACACCGTCGACGGCATGGCCGGCGAATGGCGCGACAGGCGCGATCCCTGGGCGGTGATGCCGGACGGCAACCGCCTCTACGGCCGCGGCACGGCCGACAACAAGGGCCAGCACAGCATCAACATGGCGGCGCTGCGCGCGGTGCGCGAGGCCCGCGGCGGCAAGCTCGGCTTCAATGCCAAATTCATCATCGAGATGGGCGAGGAGATCGGCTCGCCCGATCTCGCAGAGGTGGCCGACCGGCATCGCGACGCCTTGAAGGCCGACGTCTTCATCGGCTCGGACGGCCCGCGGCTGTCGACCGCGCGCCCCACCATCTTTCTCGGCTGCCGCGGCGGCATCCGGCTGCATCTCGACGTCAACCTGCGCGAGGGCGGCAATCATTCCGGCAATTGGGGCGGCGTGCTCGCCAATCCCGCGACCATTCTCGCCAACGCCATTTCCACGCTGGTCGACGGCCAGGGCCGCATCAAGCTGGAGTCGCTGAAGCCGCCGCGCCTCACCAACGCCATCCGCGCCATCCTCGCCGACGTGAAGGTCGAGCCGACCGCCGACGAGCCGGCGCTGTCCGACAATTGGGGCGAGGACGGGCTGACGCCGGCGGAGCGGCTCTATGCCTGGAATACGCTCGAGGTGCTGGCGATCTCCTCCGGCAATATCGACAAGCCGGCGAATGCGATCCCGGGCCGCGCCCGTGCCGTGCTGCAGCTGCGTTTCGTCGTCGGCACCAAGGTCGACAGCATCGTGGAGGACGTGAAGAACCACCTCGTTGCGCATGGCTTCCCGATGATCGAGGTCAGCATGACGCAGGGCTTCATGGCCTCGCGCGCCGACATCGACAGTCCCTGGATCAAATGGGCCGCGGATTCCATCAAGATGAGCACCGGCAAGGCGCCCGCCGTGCTGCCGAACTTCGGCGGCTCGCTGCCCAATGACGTGTTTGCCGACGTGTTGAAGATGCCGACCATGTGGGTGCCGCATTCCTATCCGGGCTGCTCGCAGCACGCGCCGGATGAGCACATTCTGCTGGATGTCACGGAGGAGGCGCTCGGCCTGATGGCCGGGCTGTTCTGGGATCTTGGCGAATTGCGGAAGCCGCTGTGAACCGAGAAGGAGGCATGAGCACACATCGCCTGGCATCATTGGTGCTCACCTCCCGCCGCCTGAGCCGGAGTGAGGGGCGTGCCGCGTGCGGGAACCGTCCGCCTGCAACTTTCGTCTGGTCGCGGGGCATGCGAGCTGATCGTAGTTTACCATCCCGACGTTCGGCGCTGCCGTTTCAGCCCGAACGTCTTGTCGAAGGGGACGCGGGACAGGCAATTTGTCGCAAGCGTCCGAGAACTTCCCGCCGCGGGGCGGTCTATGGTGCCCGCGCTCGTCCGGCCGGAGATCGTCCGGGGGCGGGGGCCATTTTGAGTTCGCTGTGGTTTATGCAAGCATCCGGCGATCAGCCGGATTGAGGAGATCAGTTATGAAGCAGCTTCGCCTATTCGGTCTTGCCGTCGCCGCCGCGCTCTGCGCCGGCCAGGTGCAGGCCGAGGACCTGACGGGGACCCTGAAGAACATCAAGGAGACCGGTGCGATCACGCTGGGCGTGCGCGACTCCTCGATCCCGTTCTCCTATCTCGACGACAATCAGAAGCCGATCGGCTTTGCCATCGACATCTGCATGGGCATCGTCGATGCCGTGAAAAAGGAGCTCAAGCTCGACAAGCTCGACGTGAAGCTCAATCCGGTGACGTCGTCGACCCGCATCCCGCTGCTCGCCAACGGCACCATCGATCTGGAATGCGGCTCCACCACCAACAATGCCGAGCGCCAGAAGCAGATCTCCTTCACCAACACCCACTTCCTGACGGCGAGCCGCTACGTCTCGAAGAAGTCGAGCAACATCAACAAGATTGATGATCTGAAGGGCAAGACGGTCGTGTCGACTGCCGGCACCACCAACATCAAGCAGCTCACCGAAGCCAATGCCGCACGCAATCTTGGGATCAACATCATCCCGGCCAAGGATCACGCCGAAGCCTTCCTGATGGTCGAGACCGATCGCGCCGTGGCTTTCGTGATGGACGACATCCTGCTGTCGAGCCTCGTCGCTAGCTCCAAGGATCCGGCCGCCTACGTCATCTCCAAGGATGCGTTCTCCAAGCCGGAGCCCTACGGCATCATGCTCCGCAAGGACGATCCGCAGTTCAAGAAGGTCGTCGATGCCGCGACCGCCAAGATCTACACCAGCGGCGAGGGCGCCAAGCTGTATGACAAGTGGTTCATGCAGAAGATCCCGCCGAAGGGCCTGAACCTGAACACCCCGATCTCGGCCGAGCTGAAGGCTGAGTTCGCCAAGCCGTCGGACTCGCCGGATCCGGATTCGTACAAGCCGTAAGGTGAAGTCGCATTAAGCTCGTGCCGCGACGCCGGTGCGCTCCCTCCCCCCTTGTGGGGGAGGGGGCCCGCAGAGGCAGTCTTTGCTGAGACCCCCACCCCTCCCCGCTTCGCGCGGGGGAAGGGGAGCGCAGTGTCGCTCGTGGCGACATTGCGTAAACCGACCGCGAGCTATCACTTCAGGACACCCCCGTGAACTACACCTGGAACTGGCACATCTTCCTGGAGCCGAACCCGACCGGAGCGGGCACCTATTTCGACATGCTGCTGTCGGGGCTGAAGGTCACCATCGTGACCTCGCTGTCGGCCTGGGTGATCGCGCTGATCTGCGGCACGATCGTTGGCATCCTGCGCAGTCTGCCCTCGAAATTGGCGACCTGGATCGGCTTCGTCTATGTCGAGTTCTTCCGCAACATGCCGCTGCTGGTGCAGCTGTTCCTGTGGTTCTTCGTGCTGCCCGAGTTGCTGCCGCGAACCGCCGGCCTGTGGCTGAAACAGATGCCGAATGCGCCGTTCTATACGGCCGCGGTCGGCATCGGGCTGTTCATGTCGGCGCGCGTCGCGGTGCAGCTCGCGGCCGGCATCGGCTCGCTGCCGCGCGGCCAGATGATGGCGGCGACCGCGCTCGGCCTCACCACCTTGCAGGCCTATCGCTACGTGCTGCTGCCGATGGCCTTCCGCATCATCCTGCCGCCGCTGACGTCCGAATTTCTCAACACGGTCAAGAACAGCGCCGTGGCGATCACGATCGGTCTGATCGAGCTGACGGGCGCCGCCCGCGAGATGCAGGAATTCTCCTTCCAGGTGTTCGAGGCGTTCAGCGCCGCAACGCTGATGTATCTCGTCATCAACGTCATCGTCGTGATCGGCATGCGCCTGCTGGAGCGCGCGGTGGCGATCCCTGGCTACATCACGGGCAAATGAGATGCTGGCCAATTTCGATTTCGACGTCATCCGCCGCTCGCTGAGCTACCTGTTCATCGACGGCATGACCTTCACCTTGACGCTGACCGCGCTGTCGGCTTTTGGCGGTCTCGTCTTCGGCACCATGATCGCGCTGATGCGGCTGTCCGGCTATCGCGTGATGGGCTGGATCGCCGGGCTCTATGTCGACTTCATGCGCTCGCTGCCGCTGGTGCTGGTGATCTTCTGGTTCTACTTCCTGGTCCCCTATATCGGGCAGTGGATCACCGGATCGTCGCGGCCGATCAAGGTCGGCGCCTTCGCCTCCTCGCTGATCACCTTCATCATGTTCGAGGCGGCGTATTTCTCCGAGATCATGCGCGCCGGCATCCAGTCGATCTCGCGCGGTCAGCCGGCCGCGGCCTCGGCGCTCGGACTGACCTATGCGCAGACCATGCGCTACGTCGTGCTGCCGCAGGCGTTCCGCAACATGCTGCCGGTGCTGCTGACCCAGACCATCGTGCTGTTCCAGGACACTTCGCTGGTCTACGTGCTCTCGATCCCGGACTTCCTCGGCGCCGCCTCCAAGGTCGCGCAGCGCGACGGCCGGCTGGTCGAGATGTATCTGTTCGCGGCCCTGATCTACTTCACCATCTCCTGCATCGCGTCCTACGGCGTCCGCCGCCTGCAGTCGCGCATCGCCATCATCAGGTAGTCGGCTCCCATGATCGAAATCAGCCACGTCAACAAATGGTACAGCCCGAGCTTCCAGGTGCTGAAGGACTGCACGACATCGGTCGCCAAGGGCGAGGTGGTGGTGGTCTGCGGTCCCTCCGGCTCCGGCAAGTCGACCCTCATCAAATGCGTCAACGCGCTGGAGCCGTTCCAGGACGGCACGATCACGATCGATGGTCTCAAGGTCAATGATCCCAAGACCAACCTGCCGAAGCTGCGCTCGCGCGTCGGCATGGTGTTCCAGCATTTCGAGCTGTTTCCGCATCTGAAGATCATCGAAAATCTCTGCCTCGCCCAGCAGAAGGTGCTGGGGCGCGGCCACGAGGAAGCGACCGCCAAGGGCATGAAGCTGCTGGAGCGCGTCGGGCTGAAGGAGCAGGCGCAGAAATTTCCGGCGCAGCTCTCGGGCGGCCAGCAGCAGCGTGTCGCGATCGCGCGTGCGCTCGCCATGGACCCGATCGCCATGCTGTTCGACGAGCCGACCTCGGCGCTCGATCCGGAGATGATCAGCGAGGTGCTCGACGTCATGGTCGATCTCGCCCGCGAGGGCATGACCATGATGGTCGTGACCCACGAGATGGGGTTTGCCAGGAAGGTCGCCCACCGCGTCATCTTCATGGACCGCGGCGAGATCGTCGAGGACGCCAAGAAGGATGAGTTCTTCGGCCAGCCCCGCAGCGAGCGCGCGCAGCAGTTCTTGTCGAAGATTTTGTCGCACTAGTTAGACCCGTCATTCCGGGTTCGATGCTGCGCATCGCCCCGGAATGACGGCGAGAGAAACGATCGGCGCATGCTAAGGACTATGCGTGCGCTGATGAGAAAGGAGATACCGCCTTGGACCCCATCGCTTACGTCAACGGCGCCTTCGTGCCCCTGTCCGAGGCCAAGGTCTCGGTGCTCGATCGCGGCTTCCTGTTCGCCGACGGCATCTATGAGGTGGCGGCGGTGCTCGACGGCAAGCTGGTCGACAGCGCCTCGCACCTCGCCCGGCTGGAGCGCTCGGTCGGCGAGATCGGGCTGGCGCTGCCGGAGAGCCTGGCGCGAATCGAGGCGCTGCAGAAGGAGCTGGTCGCGCGCAACCGGCTCGACCAGGGCATGGTCTATCTGCAGGTCACGCGGGGCGCTGACAAGGGCCGCGACTTCCCGTTTCCGAAAGGCGACGTCAAGCCGACGCTGGTGATGTTCGTGACCGCCAAGAACATCGTCGATGCACCCTCGGCGACGGCGGGCATCGGCGTCATCACCGTGCCCGACATCCGCTGGGCGCGGCGCGACATCAAGAGCGTCGCGCTGCTGGCGCAGGTGCTGGCGAAGCAGGCGGCTGCGGCCGCCGGCGCTGGAGAGGCCTGGATGGTCGAGGATGGTCACGTGACCGAGGGCGGCTCGTCCTCCGCCTTCATCCTGACCAAGGACGACGTCATCGTCACCAGGCCGAACTCCAACGCCATCCTGCCGGGCTGCACCCGCAAGGCGGTGGTGAAGCTCGCCGAGGAGCGTCAGCTCAAGGTCGAGGAGCGGCTGTTCACCGTGGAGGAGGCGCTCGCGGCGAAGGAGGCCTTCATCACCAGCGCGAGCTCGTTCGTGCAGCCGGTGGTCACGATCGACGGCAAGCCGGTCGGCGACGGCAAGCCTGGCCCGGTCGCGGCGCGGCTGCGCGAGATCTATGTCGATTTTGCGCGCGCGACGGCGGTGTAGTTCGACGAGAGAGCAGATGCAGCATCGAAACCCGTTTGCTTCGTCCGGCGCTTTGCTATCGTGGCGGCGAACCAAACAAAAACGGGGAGGCGTTTCGATGCGGTATCGCTTGTGCGGGCTTGCGGCCGGACTGTTGATTGCGGGCGCGAGCTGGGGGACGGCATTCGCCGATGACGGCTGGGTGACCCTGGTCGACGGTGACAAGAAGGTCGAATTCGCCGAGGTCGGCAAGGCCAATTGGGAGGCGAAGGACGGCGTGCTGATGGCCGACAAGCTCGACGGCAAGGATCCGTCCTATCTGGTCACCAAGGCCAGCTACAAGGATTTCCAGATCAAGGCCGAGTTCTGGGTCGACGACGCCGCCAACAGCGGCATCTTCATCCGTTGCGACCAGTCGACGAAGATCGACTCCAACATCTGCTACGAGGTCAACATCTTCGACAAGCGGCCCGATCCGAAATACGGCACCGGCGCCATCGTCGACGTGTCCAAGGTCGATCCGATGCCGAAGGCCGGCGGCAAGTGGAACACCTACGAGATCACCGCCAAGGGCACGCGGCTGACCGTGATGCTCAACGGCGAGAAGACCGTCGACGTCGACGACAGCAAGCATGCTGCGGGGCCGATCGCCCTGCAATACGGCTCGGGCGTCGTGAAGTTCAAGAAGGTGCAGATCAAGCCGCTATAGCGGTGCATTCCGGGCAGCGGCGCTGACCGCGGCTCGCGCGGTAAAGGCCCTTGCAGTACCAATGGCGCGCCATCATCTGCAGAGGATGGCGGGCCAGCCTGGCCAGCGTCACCAGTTCGAGCATGGCGGGCATTGCGGACTCCCTCACTTTCTTCCGACGAGATGGGGCGGCGCTTCGGTGACGGAAGTGCCGCCCCAGTCGCGTCAGCCATGCAGCTTCTTTGCGGTCTCGGCGATCACGCGCCCTTGATAGCGCGCCCCCGCCAGCTCGTTCTCGCTCGGCAGCCGGCTGCCGTCGCCGCCAGTGATGGTGGTCGCGCCATAGGGCGAGCCGCCGGTGATCTCGTCGAGCTTCATCTGGCCGGCGAAGCCGTAGTTGAGGCCGACGATGGTCATGCCGAAATGCAAGAGGTTGGTGATGATCGAGAACAGCGTGACCTCCTGGCCGCCATGCTGGGTCGCGGTCGAGGTGAAGGCGCCGCCGACCTTGCCGTTCAGCGCGCCCTTGGCCCAGAGGCCGCCGGCCTGGTCGAGGAAGTTGGCCATCTGCGAGGCCATGCGACCGAAGCGGGTGCCGGTGCCGACGATGATGGCGTCATAGTTGGCGAGCTCCTCGACCTTGGCGATCGGTGCGGCCTGGTCGAGCTTGTAGTGCGAGGCCTTGGCGACGTCGGCGGGCACGAGCTCCGGCACGCGCTTGATGTCGACGGCGGCGCCGGCTTCGCGGGCGCCTTCGGCGACGGCGTTGGCCATCGCTTCGATGTGGCCGTAGGCGGAATAGTAGAGAACGAGAACCTTGGTCATGGAAGTCTCCGTGGGAATGCGAGTGATCGGGGAGGGCGTCCCGGCCGGAGAGCCGACCGGGATCGCGAAACAGACTTAAGCGGCGTCGACCAGCACCAGTTCGGAATCTTCGAGCGCCGTGATCTTCAGCGTGGCCTCGTCGCGGATGGCGGCGCCGTCACGAGCGTTGACGCGGACGCCGTTCACTTCGACGCTTCCGGCGGCAGGCACGAGATAGATATGCCGGGCCTTGTCGGCATCGTACTCGGCGGTCTCGCCGGCCTTCAGCGTGGTGCCGAGTACGCGTGCCTTGGCGCGGATCGGCAACGCGTCGCCGTCGTCTGCGAAGCCGCTCGCGAGCGTCACCATCTTGCCGGAGCGATCGGACTTCGGGAACGGCTTGGCGCCCCAGGTCGGCTGGCCGCCGTCGGTGGTCGGCTCGATCCAGATCTGGAAGATACGGGTCGTGGTCGGCTCGAGATTGTACTCGGAGTGGCGGATGCCGCTGCCCGCGCTCATCACCTGGACGTCGCCGGCCTCGGTGCGGCCCTTGTTGCCGAGGCTGTCCTGATGGGTGATCGCGCCCTCGCGGACATAGGTGATGATCTCCATGTTGCGATGGGGATGCGCGGGGAAGCCGGTGTTCGGTGCGATCTCGTCATCGTTCCAGACGCGCAGGGCGCCGTGGCCCATGTTGCTGGGGTCGTAGTAGCTCGCGAACGAGAAATGGTGCTTGGCCTTGAGCCAGCCGTGGTCGGCGCCGCCCAGCGCCGCAAAGGGCTTCAGTTCGATCATGGGTCTGCTCCTGTGGTTGCAACGGTCGGCCGGTGCCGCCGTGCCGTTGGGCATTGGAATAAGGCGGCGATCGGAGTATAGAAATAGAAACTATTGAAACCTATTGTTTCCAAAAGAGAGATTTGAAGGAATGGCGCGACTTCCGGATTTCGAGGCGATGGCGATCTTCGCCAAGGTCGTCGAGCTGCGCTCCTTCGCCGGCGCCGCGCAGGAGCTGAGCCTCTCCAAGGCCTCCGTCTCCAAGGCGGTGAGCCGGCTGGAGGAGCGTCTAGGCACGCGGCTGTTCAACCGCACCTCGCGGCGCCTGGCGCTGACGGATGCCGGTCAGCGGCTGTCCGAGCGCGCCGCGCAGCTGCTCGCCGATGGCGAGGCGGCGGAGACCGAGGCGCTCGCGCAGTCGCTGACGCCGCGCGGCCTGGTGCGCTTCGCGGTGCCGATGACGTTCGGCGTCAAGAAGATCGCGCCGCTGCTGCCGGCGTTCCTGGAGCAATATCCGGAGGTCTCGATCGACCTCCACATGAGCGACGCCACCGTCGATTTGATCGGCGAAGGTTTCGATCTCGCACTGCGCATCGCGCGGCTGCCGGACTCCTCGCTGCTCGCGCGCCGGCTCTGCGCCATGCCGCGCTACACGGTGGCGGCGCCGTCCTATCTGAAACGCCACGGCCGGCCGACGCACCCGATGCATCTCGCCGAGCACAAATGCTTCGGCTACGCCTATCTCTCCACGGCCGGCGTTTGGCACTACACCAATGCGGCCGGCGAGCAGGCCAGCGTGCGGCCGGCGGGACAGCTGCGCGTCAACAATGGCGAGGCGCTGTTGCCGGCGGTGCGCGCCGGGCTCGGCATCGCAGACCTGCCGGATTTCATCGTGGGCGACGCGATCGCGTCGGGCGAGGTCGAGGTGGTGCTGAAGGGCTGGAGCCAGCCGGAAGGCGCGATGCACCTGGTGATGCCGCCCGGCGGCCCGCGCCCCGCGCGGGTCGAAGTGCTGACGGAGTTTCTGGTGAAGGAGCTCGCGAAGGCGAAGAAGCGATGAGCGCGCCCGCCGATCTCAGCCGATCAGGACTGCACCTCGCAGACGTCGACCCATGCCGCTTCTGTCAACTCGGCCATGCGATCCGGCGTGATCTTCACCGCGCTGTGGGTCGAGCCCGCCGCGGGCACGACGATGTCGAAGGCCTTCAGCGACAGATCGCAATACACCGGCAGCGGCGACTTCAGCCCGAACGGGCAGACGCCGCCGACCTCGTGCCCCGTGATGTCGGCGACCTCGTCGAGACCCAGCATCTTCGGCTTGCCGCCGAACTGAGCCTTGACCTTCTTGTTGTCCATGCGGGCGTTCCCGGCAGCGACGATCAGGATGACGCGTTCGCCGACGCGCAACGACAGCGTCTTGGCGATGCGGGCCGGCTCCACGCCATAGGCTTCCGCCGCGAGCGCCACGGTTGCGGAGCTCTGGCTGGAGACGAGGACGTCGATGTCGGGGGCTTTTTCAGCGAAGAAGGCGCGGACGGATTCAAGGCTCATGCGTATTGACGATCTCAGGCAATTCGGAGAGCGAAGCAATACGATAATCGGGCGCAAAACCCAACTCGTCCATCTGGGTGCGCAGCGCCTTGAACATCGTGAGCGGGGACACGAGATCGGTCTTGTCGCAGGCCGCCGCCATGGCCTCGGGAGTGACGCGCTCGATCCAGGCAACGTTGAGGCCGAACGCCTTGGCGCCGCAGACGTCCCAGGGATTGGAGGACACGAACAGCACTTCGGCAGGTGCAAGTCCAAGTGTCTCCGCGATCAGCGTATACGCTTCGGGACTCGGCTTGAAGATCTTGTGGGCATCGACGCTGATGACCGCATCGAGCATAGCATCGAAGCCGCTGGCCTTCACCAGGCCGTCGAGCATCGCGGGGCTCCCGTTGGAGAGGATCGCGAGCCGGCGGTCCTTCATCGCGGCGAGCGCGGCGCGTGCATCAGGGTAGGGATCGAGATCGAGATATTTGGCGATGATGCGATCGCGTGTGATCGCATCGGCCTGCAGGCCGAGAACGCGCAGCGCATAGAGCAGCGACTCGCGGGTGACGACCGAAAAATCCTCGTAGCGCTGCATCAGCGAGCGCAGCCAGGTGTATTCGAGCTGCTTGATGCGCCAGATCTGGGTGATGATGTCGCCGTGGCCGGGAAAGGCCTGCTCGGTGACCGCCGCCACTGACTGGATATCGTACAGCGTGCCATAGGCGTCGAAGACGACAGCTTTGAACGGCATGGCGCTCACCTGACCACCTCGAACAGGCGCGATGACCGATGGGTCACCGCGCCTGCGTAGACTAGCACGATCCTTGCGGACCGGACGATCTCAGATCCCGAGCAGCCTGCGCGCGTTGGCCTTCAACACCTTCGGCCGGATCTCGTCGCGGATGTCGAGCTTGGCGAAATCGGCGAGCCAGCGGTCAGGGGTGATCACCGGCCAGTCCGAGCCGAACAGCATCTTGTCCTGCAGGATCGAGTTGATGTAGCGGACGAGGATCGGCGGGAAGTATTTCGGCGACCAGCCCGAGAGATCGATGTAGACGTTGGGCTTGTGGGTCGCCACCGACAGCGCCTCCTCCTGCCAGGGGAAGGAGGGATGGGCGAGGATGATCTTGAGATCGGGGAAATCGGCCGCGACGTCGTCCATGTACATCGGGTTCGAGTACTTCAGCCGCATCCCCATGCCCCCCGGCATGCCCGAGCCGACGCCGGTCTGGCCGGTGTGGAACAGCGCAATCGCGCCGCCGTCGTTGATCGCCTCGTACAGCGGATAGGCGAGGCGGTCGTTGGCGTAGAAGCCCTGCATGGTCGGGTGGAACTTGAAGCCGCGGACGCCATACTCCTCGATCAGCTTGCGCGCCTCGCGGACGCCGAGCTTGCCCTTGTGCGGATCGATGCTGACGAAGGGGATCAGCACATCGAGATGGTCTGAGGCGACCTCGAGCATCTCGTAATTGTTGTAGCGGCGGAAGCCGGTCTCGCGCTCGGCGTCGACCGGGAAGATCACCGCGGCGATGTTCTTCGAACGATAATAGGCGGCCGTCTCCGGCACCGTCGGCGGGTGCTTGTGCGGCGACTTGAAGTAGTCGGCCATCTGGGCCTGGAAATCGTCGTAGCCGTCATCTGCATGCATGCCGCAGGGCTCCTCGGCATGGGTATGGATGTCGATGGCGACGACGTCGTCGATCTTGGGCAGAGCGAGCTTGGGCATGGGCGTTCCCGGGGTTGGTTCTTGGCTTTGAGAAATTGATTATAGGATATAACGAATTTGGCAATCGCCAAGTTGGATCGGCGGGCTGCTGGCCGGCAGCTTCTGTTGAAGTCCGGCGCCGCCATGATTGACATCCGGCGGGCCGGTGGTTAGAAACCGGCCAATCCGGGCGGCTTGGTCGCTTGCGGAACTCCTTTTCTATTTGCCACCTCACTGTTTGCCACTTCCGGCCTGTCCAACACGGCCTTTCAACGTATCAGGATGTCCCATGAAGGTCCGTAACTCGCTGAAGTCGCTGCGTGGCCGCCACCGTGCCAACCGTCTGGTCCGCCGCAAGGGCCGCGTCTACGTGATCAACAAGGTCCAGCGCCGCTTCAAGGCCCGCCAGGGTTGATCGAACGAGGCTGATCCGGCCGCGGTCGCCAGTCCGCTCACAGGCGTTTGACGCGTGTGCTGCTTTGCAGGACGCGCGGACTGCGTCTACACTCGGCGGATGGCAAAGCGAACTTTCCAGGCGGTCCTGCTCGCCGCCGTCGTCATTTCCATACCGCACCTTGCGCAAGCGCAGGGCGAGCCGCGTGCGGCTCCCAAGCCGAAGCCGCCCGAGGCGCCCGCCAAGCTGCCCAAGGTCGGGGCCGACAAGACCAAGGGCCTCGATTTCCTGTTCGGCGCCCTGAAGGCCGCGCCGGACGATATCAGCGCCAAGCACGTCGAGGCGCGGATCTGGGCGATCTGGCTGCAGACTCCCAGCGATACCGTTGCCCTGCTGATGGCGCGCTCCAAGGCCGCGATGGACGCGAAGCAGAACGACGTCGCGCTCAAGCTGCTCGATTCGGTCATCAAGCTCCGGCCCGATTACGTCGAGGCCTGGAACCGTCGCGCGACGATCTATTACCTCCAGAACGATTACGGCCGCTCGCTGGCCGACATCCAGCAGGTCCTGCTCCGTGAGCCGCGGCACTTCGGCGCGCTCGCAGGTCTCGGCATGATCATGCAGGATCTCGGCGAGGAGAAGCGGGCGCTGGATGCGTTCCGCAAGGCGCTCGAGGTCAATCCGCATCTGGACAAGGTGCCGGAGCTGGTCAAGACGCTGACCGAAAAGGTCGAAGGCCGCGACATCTGACGCCGGACCTGCCGTTAACCATGTGCTGAGCGCCGCTCTTGCTGGCGGGACCGCGTAACCCCACGTGCCTCTTGATCGAGATTTGTCGGCAGGAGAGGCGCAATGACGCGTGCGGTGCTGGCGGCAGCGCTGGTGATCACGGCGGCCACGGCCGCGTGGGCCGAAGACATGTTCTGGGTGGTCGGCAACCGCGCCACCAATCGCTGCGAGATCGTGACCAGCAATCCGGTCGTCACCCCCACCATGGGCGACATCTGGTTCGCGTCCGGCCCCTTTAAGTCGCTGGACGACGCCAAGCTCGCGCGCTCCACGATCAACGCCTGCCCGAACAAGGACATCACAGCCGAGGACTGATCGTCGCCCGGTCGGATCGCTCAGTGGAACGCGGTGCTGCGGCGGTCCGGCAGGCCGTACTGGGCAGCCGCGGCATAAAGCTGCGCGATCTCGGCCTCGAGGTGCTCGTTGACCAGCAGCAGCGCCTTCAGCGCGCCACGGAGATCGCCATTGCAGCTCGCGACGATCTCGTCGATAGCCGTCTCGCTCGAACGAACACTCATCGGTAACCCCCTCCCAAAACACCAAACTAAACTCAGGGCCGGTCATCGTGCTCAGACCACGCAATGACCCGACCGGAAGTAATTCACGGCCATCAGCCGATTGCGAGGAAAAGTCCCGACCATGGTTATAAAATGGCCGACGACGCGGTGATGACAGGATTCCCGGGCGAAACGACGAGACAACGCGGCCGGATCTGCAACTCCCGCGGATCTGCACCGTAACTGTCACTGTGACAGGCAGAAAACTATCAATGATTTCAATGTTCTTGGTGGGCACTTTGGCGCTCCTGGCGGTGCTCACGCGCGCCGGTGTGGCGGTGCTCGAGCGCCGTTACCCGGCGCAAGGGCAGGCCATCAATGTCGAGGGTGCGACGATCAATCTTGTGGATATCGGGCCCCGCGACAGCGAAAAGCCGCCACTGTTGCTGCTCCACGGCGCCAGCTCGAACCTCGAGGCGATGCGCAGGCCGCTCGGCGACCTGCTCGCGCAGCGCCACCGGGTGCTGCTGGTCGACCGTCCCGGCCACGGCTGGAGCCCGCGTATCAGGCCCGAGGATTCCACGCCCGCCGCTCAGGCCCGCATGCTGGATGAGGCGCTGGCGCGGCTCGGGGTCGGCCAGGTCGTCCTGGTGGTGCATTCCTGGAGTGGCGCGCTCGGCCTGCGCATGGCGCTCGATTTCCCCGACCGGGTCGCGGGCCTCGTGATGCTGGCGCCGGTCGCGTATCCCTGGCGGGGCGGGGTCGGGCGCTACAACGAGGCCGTCACCACGCCGGTGGTCGGGCCATTGCTGGCGCATACGATCACGCTGCCGTTCGGTCTGGCGCTGATGGCGCCCGGCGCCCGCGGCGTGTTCGCGCCGCAGGCCATGCCGGACGATTTCGTCGACCGGACCGCGACGCCGCTGCTGCTGCGCCCGCGCGAGTTCATCGCCAATGCGCGCGATCTCGTCACCCTGAAGCAGGCCGTGATCGAGCAGGCGCCGCGCTATGGCGAGATCAAGGTTCCGGTCACGATCGTGGCGGGCGAGGCCGACCGGACGGTCTATACCGACATCCATGCCCGCCCGCTCGCCCAGGTCGTGCCGCACAGCCGGCTGATCGTGCTGCCCGAGCTCGGGCACATGGTCCAGAACGCGGTGCCGGAACTGGTGGCCGGCGAGGTCGACCGCATCGTCGCGGCCGTCGCCACGGCCGATGCCGTGGCGCCGTGATGCAAAAAAGCCCCGGCGGTCGGCCGGGGCTTTGCAGGCGAGCTGATGGGTCGGCCGGCGGCCGCTTACTGCTTCTGCTTGCCGTCCTTGTCGAACGACGACACATAGGCCCAGAGATTGTTGATCTCGGTCTCGTTCTTGATGCCGGCGAAGGTCATCTTGGTGCCGGGAATCTTGGCCTTCGGATCCTTGATGTATTCTTTGAAGACCGCCTCGTTCCAGGTAATGCCCGAATTCTTGTTGGCTTCCGAATAGTTGTAGTCCGGCGCGCTGCCCGACTTGCGGCCGTCGAGGCCGTTCAGCTCCGGGCCGACCTTGTTCTTCGCGCCCTCGCCGATCGAATGGCAGGGCAGGCACTTGTTGAAGGACGTCTTGCCGGCGGCCGCATCCTGCGCCAGCGCGGCAGACGCCAGCGACGACGAGGCGAGGATGACGAGCGCGCTCAAAGTCATTTTCTTCATGGATCAGGCTCTGTGGGTTACGAGACGAGTTTGCGCGCAGGTTGTGGCATGGCCTCAGGCGAGGCACAAGCGGGGATGCGCTGAGGCAAATCAGCATAATGGCTGAGCTTGTTGCTCTGCCGCAAACTTCGATGCGGATCCGCTGCCTATCCAAACGGTTTCCGTTGTGATTGATAGGCCGGGGCAAAATCGAGGCCGGAGGAACGCGATGGCGATCATGATGCCGGAGGCAGATCAAGCGGTGCTGGCGCGCCGTGGCGAGATCGTTGCTGCACTGCGAGCAATCGTGCCGGGCGAAGGCGTCATCGACAGCGCCGCCGAGATGCTGCCCTACGAGTCCGATGGCTTGATGGCCTATCGACAGCCGCCGATGGTCGTGGTGCTGCCGGAGACCACCGCGCAGGTGTCGCGGGTGCTGAAATATTGCCATGACCAGGGCATCAAGGTGGTTCCGCGCGGCTCGGGAACGTCGCTGTCCGGCGGCGCGCTGCCGCTGGCCGACGGCGTGCTGCTCGGCCTCGGCAAGTTCAAGCGCATCCGCGAGATCGATTTCGATAATCGCGTCGTCGTCACCGAGCCCGGCGTCACCAACCTCGCCATCAGCCAGGCGGTGGCGCACGCCGGCTTCTACTACGCGCCCGATCCGTCGTCGCAGATCGCCTGCTCGATCGGCGGCAATGTCGCGGAGAATTCCGGCGGCGTGCATTGCCTGAAATACGGCATGACCACCAACAACGTGCTCGGCTGCGAGATCGTGCTGATGACCGGCGAGGTGCTGCGTATCGGCGGCAAATGCGCCGAGAATGCCGGCTACGACCTGATGGGGCTGATCACCGGCTCGGAAGGCCTGCTCGGCGTCGTCACCGAGGTCACCGTGCGCATCCTGCAGAAGCCGGAGACGGCGCGCGCGCTGATGGTCGGCTTCGCCGAGGTCGAGGCCGCCGGCGAATGCGTCGCCCGCATCATCGGCGCCGGCATCATCCCCGGCGGCATGGAGATGATGGACAGGCCGGCGATCCATGCCGCCGAGGCCTTCGTCCATGCCGGCTATCCGCTCGACGTCGAGGCGCTGCTGATCATCGAGCTCGACGGCCCCGGCGTCGAGGTCGACGAGCTGATCGGCCGCGTCGAGGCGATCGCGAACGGTTGCGGCTCGACCACCTGCCGCATCTCGACCTCCGAGGCCGAGCGCAACCTGTTCTGGGCCGGCCGCAAGGCGGCTTTCCCCGCCGTCGGCCGCATCTCGCCGGACTATCTCTGCATGGACGGCACCATCCCGCGCGGCGCGCTGCCGAAGGCGCTCGCGCGCATCCGCGAGCTGTCGGAGAAGTACCAGCTCGGCTGCGCCAACGTGTTCCACGCCGGTGACGGCAATCTGCATCCGCTGATCCTCTACGATGCCAACAAGCCGGGCGAGATGGAGCGCGCCGAGGCGTTCGGCGCCGACATCCTGCGCTGCTGCGTCGAGCTCGGCGGCGTCCTGACCGGCGAGCACGGCGTCGGCATCGAGAAGCGCGACCTGATGCCGGAGATGTTTTCCGAGATCGACCTCAACCAGCAGCAGCGCGTGAAGTGCGCCTTCGACAGCCAGGGGCTGCTCAACCCCGGCAAGGTGTTTCCCACCTTGCACCGCTGCGCCGAGCTCGGGCGGATGCACGTCCATGGCGGCAAGCTGGCGTTTCCGGATCTGCCGCGGTTCTGAAAAGGGCGCGGGCGGGCAGGAGATTCTCATCTTTCGCCCGCGATCTCGCGAGCCTCACGCGCGCCAATCGTCGATCGCCTTGCGCCGCAACGCCGGTGCAGCGAGCGTTGACGCTCTCTCCCCACGTCATTCCGGGGCGCCCGCAGGGCGAGCCCGGAATCCATAACCACAGGCCGATGTGTGGGGCAGGCCGGCAGCTCCATCCCGCTCCAACAACATCGGCCTGTGGCTATGGATTCCGGGCTCATCGCTGCGCGATGCCCCGGAATGACGTGGAGAGAGCTGACCTCATCGCATCCACCTCCGTCCGCAGACGCACGTTCACATTCCCGCTGCGTGCTCCGCCCGAGTGATGCCATCGGCATCGCCCTTCGAACCAATCGAGAGGGCGCAGGGAATGCCGGGTGAAGGCCTCACCCATGGCCCGCCTGCGAAAAAAATGCAGGCGGCAGGTACCACAGGTTAAGCCGAACATCCGGCATTCCCTGCGCGGCGGTCTTAACGCTTATACGTGCTCGCCCCGGGGATCGGCGTTCTTGTCCCCGTCGCTGGCCCGCCCCGCAAGGGGCACGACCCGCTTGGCCTCAGCACCGGGAGGCCAGGCCCACACGATTTCACGTCCGCGTCGACATCGTTCGTCGGCATGACGCGAGGTCACGCTGCGACCCGACACGGCCACCGCATCCCCACCCCACGTATCGTGACGACCGCGCGTACGCCCCTCTCGGTGAGGCAGGATGGGTGAAGTTATACATGATTTCTGTAAAAGCGAAAGAATAAAATCCGGTCGTTCGGAAGAGACCCGCCGTTCTGCTTTGAAATAGCTTGCGAAATTAGATTTTCCGCGCGACGAATTTTGCTGCTGTCGGTCGTTCCTATGCAGTAGTCCCGAGCGTGTTGATTTGCTCGACGCCTAGAAGAGGAAGCCTTCTACGCCAATGTCTACGCGCCTAGGCCGAGCTGCGGAACGCAGCCTCCGCCGCATAGCGCTTGAAAGGATCAGCGGAGCTTATAGCCGACGGCGTTAAGCGCTCGCTTTTGATTAGCGGAAGTTGGGCCACGAAAACCATCAGGCAATAGCTTGAAGCCATAGCCCCTCGGCGGAGCCGACCCGATGTGGATGAATTTGCCGCTTAACATCTCCAAGTACTCTGGCCGACCGTCCCCAAACCACGACTCGTCAAGCGCTCTGAAGATTGCACTACCTGCACAGTCCGCAATCTGTAATCCGGGCTCGTCGCGGTTCTTCCGACCTACTATCGATCTGAGATCGACAAGGGGCCAATCGATCTGACCTCGGTTATTGAAATAGTTGCGGTCGTGGCGCTCGGTCTTGATCTTAAATAGATAGGCTCGCGTTTGCGAGTACGAGAACTCTTTCCTCAGCGAGAACGTAATCTCCATGCATCGAACTTCGCGGTATGCGGGGATTGTCCACCGCCGGCATTCAGCGCTGGCGCGTTCAAGGAGATAGCGAGTGAGATTATTGTAGAACCAGTTATATCGGCTCGGTCGGTATCTGCCTCGAAGAAATTCCAGATTTTTTGCCTCGCAGCGCAGATTTCGATATCCTCGCATATTGCGCTTGTTGGAGACAATGGCTACCAGTCCAAACTTGGCTTGTGACAAGCTGCGAAGCAGTACGAGTTTCTGATTTTCGTCTAGGTCTCTGAAGTGGACTTCGTCGCTCGCGGTCAAGCCGATTGCCTGTTTAGCTTTGTTGAACGACTCGATCAGTTCTCGATATTTTTCGGTCCGAACGAGTACGCCGCATAAGACAAAATATTCCGAAGCGCCGTTACGATCGGTTGGCCGGATTCGGTCGAGGCCCTCATCGCCAGCCTCGTCAATGAACAAATAGAAGCCGCAGCTCATGAATTGTCCAACCGCCGTTTGAGACTAAATTGGCTGACCGTCGGCCCCTCATCGCTATTAATTATCACGAGTCGAAAGGGGCTTCGCCGGCGGATGCATTGAAAACCCGAGGCCGTTACCAGCGATCATCCGATACTCGGTCCTAGAAAGTTCCGGCGTAAACGTCTGTGCCGTGGTGTCGAAAATGGCGCCGTTGCGCATCTCGCTGTGCTTAGGCCCACGGTGACAGTGCACTAAACTTGGCGGTTTCATCGAGCGGTGCCTTGCCGGTCTACGCCGAGTCTCGCGGGTCGTCATCGGCAATGAGCCCTTGAATGGCGGCGGTGAGAGGTGCCTCATCGCTGTCGAAGCTCGCAATCATCGCATGCAGAAAGGCATCCGGATCGAGGGCATCGAGGTCGATGGTGTGCCCGGCCTGATCTGCCAGCAGAAGAAAGAACGAGAGCTGCGTGCGGCCGTTGCCTTCCCTAAAGGCATGGATCACGTTGAGAGTTGCGAGAAACTCTGCCGATTTCCTGGCAAACTCCGTCGGCGAAAGGTCCTGCAGGAAGTTCTCGTTCTTAAGTTTCGTGAAAAGCCGCTTCGCCTCTCTCTCGATATTCTCGGGGAAGCAGAACGTGCTCTCGCCTTTTGAAATGCGGACGGTGCGCGGCTCTCCCGCCCAGTCGTAGACGTCTTGAAAGAGATGGCGGTGGACCGCCTTCAAATGCTCGAAATCAAGATCGCCGGCCGGGAGTTCCTCGTCGGCCCTTGCGTCACTGACCTCGGCCTCGAAAGCCGCGAGTTCCGCGGAGGCCCGGATGTCGAGCTTGTTCTTCAGGACGGTCGTGCCGGGATAGCAGTAGTCGTCGGCGACCGCGTCGTACATAGCGGCCTAAGCCTTGCGGTAGGCTTCGATGATCGACTTCCGGCGTTCCTCGGGGGAAAGGGCTTTACCCTTCAAAGACGAGGCTCCCTTCATCTTGGGAGAGTACTGGATTCCCTCAACGGCGCTGATCTTGCGAAACCGAGCGCTGCCGATCACGAAGCCACCGGCTTTGGTCTTCTTCGAAGAGGGTTTCTTTGGGGCCATGACGAAACACTAGCACAAGTAGGGCGATGTCGCACGACGAGAAAATAGGAGATCGGGGAGCGTGGCTGGAAGCCGTAAAGGAATGCCTTTGGTAAGCGATCTTCTCTCACAAAACGGAGGCCTTGCGACCTCAGCGCCCCGCGGCGTCTCTGCTCGATCGCTTCCGCCGCGGAGTACTGGATGCTCCGCCTGCGCGGAGCATGGCGGCATTGGGGGGCGAGAGTTCAACCCATCCAAGAGCGCGGTTCAGGTAAATGCTCGTTCAGATCAATCCGTACTGCATCCGCTCGCGCCGTGCCAGCAGCGGCAGGGCCTGTCCCGCAATATAGGTCTTGAAGTGGTCGCTCTCCTGGTGGGCCTTGAACGCGGCTTCGTCGCGGAACAGCTCGTAGAACAGGAACTGCGCCGGGTTGTCCTTGGCGCGTGAGATCAGGAACAGTTTTGCGCCGGGCTCACGCTGCGCCTCGGGAAGGAAGCGCGACAGGATCTCGGCGACGCGGTCGGCCTCGCCGTTCCTGGCCTCCCATTGCGCCACCACCAGCAGGCCGCCGCCGCTGACGGCCTCGTTCACGGTTTTCGTCTCGATGGCGTATCCGGTCATTGCGATCGTCCTCTCATTGAAGTCCTGCAAGGACATCGATACCTCGGTTCCTGCGATCAATCCTTCGATGGCGGACGAAGGATGGATGCGCACATGAGGGCGTAGGGCGGATGAGCCGAAGGCGTCATCCGCCGCGTGTCTCGGAAGGTTGGCGGGTTACGCTTCGCTAACCCGCCCTACGGCCGCGCCGGACACAGGTCTTGAAGACATCGCCGCATGCGCCCGTCCGCCACGCCCATCTCCTTGTCCAAGCACGATCTTTTCGTCGGACCGGGCTGCCCTTTTCGAAGATCATGCTCTAGAAGGAGTCCAACGCCGGTGGCCGCGCGTCGCGGTTGCTGGCATCATATCAACGAGCAAGGCGAGCAGTGGTGGACGCCCTGAAGGTACGGAACGCAGCCGATGTGGAGGAGGTGGTCCGCTCGGCGATCGCCAATGAGCAGCCGATCGAGGTGATCGGGCATGGCTCTAAGCGTGGGATCGGGCAGGTGACGGCCACCAATGCCGTGCTCGACCTGTCGGCGCTGAGCGCGGTGGTCTCCTACGAGCCGAACGAGCTGATCATCACGGCGCAGGCCGGCGCGCCGCTCGCCGACCTGCTGTCGCTGATCGATTCGAAGAGCCAGCAATTCGCGTTCGAGCCGATGGATACCGGGCCGCTGTTGGGGACGACGGGCCGGGGAACGCTGGGCGGGATGATCGCGGCGGGGCTGGCCGGGCCGCGGCGGGTCCGGGCCGGCGGGGTGCGCGACCATCTGCTCGGGGCGCATGCCGTCTCCGGCTTCGGCGAGAGCTTCAAGACCGGCGGCAAGGTGGTGAAGAACGTCACCGGCTACGATCTCTGCAAGCTGCTGGCGGGCTCCTGGGGCACGCTCGCGGTCATGACCGAGGCGACCCTGAAGGTGATGCCGCGGCCGGAGGCCGAACGCACGCTGGTGCTGCGCGGGCTCGACGACCTCAAGGCCAACCAGGCGATGACGGCGGCGCTCGGCTCGCCGTTCGACGTCTCCGGAGCCGCGCATCTGCCGGCCTCGACGCTGCGGCCGGAGGTCACGGGCTTGAGCCCGCTCGGCTCGCCGCGCGAGGCGGTCACGGTGATCCGGCTGGAGGGCATCACGGCCTCCGCGGCGCATCGGGCGACGTCGCTCGCCCGCCAGCTCGCCACCTTCGGTCCGGCTGAGATCATTGCGGACGACGCCTCGGCCGATGTCTGGAGCGCCATCCGCGACGTGCTGCCGTTCGCCGCCCATGGGCCGCTCGGCGCCTGGACGGTGTGGCGGATCGTCTGTCCGCCGGTGTCGGGCGGCGCGATCGGGCAGGCCCTGACGCGCCAGACCGGCGGCGAGGTGATCTACGACTGGGGCGGGGGCCTGATCTGGGCCGCGCTGCCGCCGCAGCCCGATGCGTCGGCGGGGCTGGTGCGCAAGCATGTCGAGGCCGCCGGCGGCCACGCGACCCTGCTGCGCGCGTGGGACGAGATGCGGCTCGCGGTCGACGTGTTCCACCCGCAGCCCTCAGGCGTCGCCGCGCTGGAGGAGCGGGTGCGCGTCTCCTTCGATCCCAAGACCATTCTCAACCGCGGGCGGATGCGTCGGAGCGTTGCGTCATGAAGACCGAGTTCACCCTGGCGCAGCTCGCCGATCCCGACATCGCGGTCGCCGACAAGATCCTGCGCGCCTGCGTGCATTGCGGCTTCTGCACCGCGACCTGTCCGACCTACGTGCTGCTCGGCGACGAGCTCGACAGCCCGCGCGGCCGGATCTACCTGATCAAGCAGATGCTGGAGAAGGACCAGGCGCCGACGGCCGACGTGGTCAAGCATATCGACCGCTGCCTGTCGTGCCTGTCCTGCATGACGACCTGCCCGTCGGGCGTGCACTACATGCATCTGGTCGATCAGGCGCGGGTGCGAATCGAGCAGCGCTACGAGCGCCCGCTGACCGACCGGTGGCTGCGCGCCGCGCTCGCCTATGTGCTGCCGCGGCCGCGCGAGTTTCGGCTGGCGATGACCCTGGCGCGGCTCGGCCGGCCGTTCAAGGCGTTGCTGCCGGCATCCTCCGCCTCGCGCGCACCTGCGCCCAGCCTGCTGCGGCGCGTCAGGGCGATGCTCGATCTGGCGCCCGCCGCCGCGCTGCCGCCGCCGGGGCCGGCTGATGGCAGCGTGTTTGCCGCGCAGGGCGCGCGGCGCGGCCGCGTCGCGCTGCTGCAGGGCTGCGCACAGGCGGCCCTGGCGCCGCGCATCAACCAGGCTGCGATCAACGTCCTGACCCGGCACGGCATCGAGGTCGTCTTGGTCAAGGACGAGCAATGCTGCGGTGCGCTGACCCATCACATGGGGCAGGATTCCGACGCGCTGGCGCGGGCGCGCGGCAATGTCGACGCCTGGACCGCGGAGGCGAAGCGTGGCGGTCTCGACGCCATCCTGGTGACGACCTCGGGCTGCGGCACCGTCATCAAGGACTACGGACACATGCTGCGCGAAGACCCGCGATATGCAGCGCCCGCGGCCGCCGTGTCGGCGATCGCGAAGGACATCACCGAGTATCTCGCCGGTCTCGATCTGGCCCCTGCAACTCAGCATGACGACGTCGTCGTGGCCTATCACTCGGCCTGCTCGCTGCAACATGGGCAGAAAATCACGAGCATTCCGAAAGAATTGCTTTCCAAGTCCGGATTCGTGGTGAAAGATATACCGGAGAGTCATTTGTGTTGCGGTTCGGCGGGGACCTACAACATTCTCCAGCCTGACATCGCGATGAAGCTGCGCGATCGCAAGGTCGCCAACATCGCGACCGTCAAGCCGAATGTGATCGCGGCAGGCAATATCGGCTGCATGATGCAGATTGCCAGCGGCACCTCCGTCCCCGTCGTGCACACCGTTGAGCTTCTCGACTGGGCGACGGGCGGTCCGCGGCCAGGAATGATTTGACGGATGGGCGCGCGCTGATGGCCGGCCCGTCCCGCCGGACGAGCTGATCGAACGGCGGCAACTGGAGGGTTTCTGATGGCGAAGGACAAGAAGGCGAAGAAGGACAAGAAAGAAAAGAAGAAGCTGATGGCGCAGGCCAAGGCCGCCAAGAAGGCGACGAAGACGTCCGCCAAGAAGGCGACGAAGACGTCCGCCAAGAAGGCTGCAAAGAAGTCGGCGAAAAAGGCCGCCAAGAAGGCTGCCAAGAAAACTGTCAAGGCGCCGGCCAAGAAGGCGAAGAAGACCGTGAAGGCGGCCAAGGCGCCGGCCAAGAAGGCTCCCGCCAAGAAGGCCAAGGCGTCGGCTGCGAAGGCTCCGGCTGCGCCGAAGAAGAAGGCCGCCAAGAAGCGGGCTCCCAAGATGGCTCCGCTGGTCGAGACCCCCGAAATGCACGAGACCGAATCGGCTGCTGAGACCAGCTGGGCGATGCCGAGCGCGGCGCCCGAGGAGCACGAGGACGGCGAGGGCACGGCGTCCAGCAACTGATCCTTCCGGACCGGATCATTCTCAGGGCCGGACGAATTCACATCGGGAGGCCGCGGCGGCTGCGCTGCGGCCTTTTCGTTTGCCAGCGTCCGTTGTCTGCGTTGGCTGCCCCTTGTTGTCGATGGACCTGTTTGTCCGAATGGTCGTCCCCGCAGATCTACGGCCGGGCGAATCCGACTCCGGTGCGCTGCGCCGTTTTGCTTGCGGCACCGCGTTTCCAGCGGGCCGGCACAATCGATTGTGCGTCCTAGCGTGCTTTCGGACACGGAGATTTGTTGTTCAAATGCAACACGCGCCGACTACCTGCCGTAGAAATGTCAAATCGCCCAAAAAGGCGGCAGATGCCGCGCTTTTTTGCTTCACGTGTGGCGGGACCCTGGCACAAATTGCGTCTGGATGACGCAGCCGGTCTTGTTTGCGCCCTGGGGGGCCAAGGTGGGGCAGGCTTTTTTCGAAATAGGGTGATGGGGATCGTCATGAAAAAGTGGGCTTTGCTGGCAACGGCGCTGGCAATGGTTTCGGGATCGGCTTCGGCGGCGGACATGGCGGTCAAGGCCTATAAGGCTCCGCCTCCGGTCGCGTTCGAGCCGTGGGACATCGCGTTCGGCGCGGCGATCATGAACGACTACGTGTTCCGCGGCGTCACCCAGTCGAACCACAAGGCGTCGGTCGCCGCCTATTTCGAGCCGCGCTACAACGTCAACAAGGACCTGCAGCTCTACGTCGGCGTCGCCGGCGAGAGCATCTCGTTCGCGAACCGCGCTGCTGCCGAGATCGACATCTACGGCGGTATCCGCCCGACCTTCGGCGCGTTCGCCTTCGACATCGGCGTCTGGGGCTATCTGTATCCGGGCGGCACCTGCTACTACGGCGGCGGCGCCGTGACGGATTTCGCGGGTCAGGCGCTGAGCGCCGAGTGTCAGGCCAACACGCTGACCAACCTGAACGTGATGAAGAAGGACGTCTCGTTCTTCGAAGTCTACGGCAAGATGAACTACACCGTGAACGACATGTGGACGTTCGGCGTCACCGAGTTCTACTCGCCGAACTTCCTGAACACCGGCGCCTGGGGCAACTACGCCTCGGTCACCGGCAAGTTCACCGCCCCGAGCACGACCTTCGGCTCCAGCGGCGTCGGCATGTACGTGTCGGGTGAGTTCGGCCGTCAGTGGTTCGGCACGTCGGACTCCTTCTACGGCGTTCCCGCCTTCCCGAACGGCATCAAGTATGCCGACTACAACACCTGGAACATCGGCGTCGGCTTCACCTACAAGGTGTTCACGCTGGACCTGCGCTACTCCGACACCGACATGTCGAAGGGTGATTGCAACGCCTTCACCAGCGACTTCACCGCCAGCGGCACCACCAACGTCACGCCGATCAACCCGGCTGGCCTGGGCTCGAAGTGGTGCGGTGCGACCGGCATCGCCAAGCTCTCGGTCGACCTGACGGCGATGAGCAATCTGAAGTAATCACCCGCCAAGGCGGATCGGACTGATCACGAAGGGCGGCAGAGCAATCTGCCGCCCTTCTGCTTTTTGGTGACGGGGGCCGGCTGTCGCTCGGACGTCTTGCCGCCTTTCCTGGTCGCCTTGCGTGGGCACCGCGGCGCGCGCGCCTCAGCTGCCTCCACCCGCGGTCGCGTCGGCCGCCTGTCCGGCTTGCCGCAGCGAGAACCGGTCGCCGTCGCGAATCAGCTCGACCTTGCGGTCGTGGAAATCGTGCAGGGTCGAGCGGTGGCCGATCGAGACGACGGTGGTCTGCGGCAGCCGCTCGGCGATGACCCGATAGAGCCGGGCTTCGCTCGGCTCGTCCAATGAGGCCGTGGCCTCGTCGAGGAACAGATATTGCGGCGCATGCAGCAGCGCGCGGGCGATGCCGAGCCGCTGCTGCTCGCCGAGCGACAGCATCCGGTTCCAGTGCTGGTCCTCGTCCAGCCGGTCCGCCAGTTGCGGCAGGCCGACGGCCACCAGCGCCTCCTTGACCTGCTCGGCACTGAACGCATCGGCGGCCGCGGGATAGACGATCGCCGCCTTGAGCGCACCGATCGGGAAGTACGGCCGCTGCGGCAGCATCATCAGCTTGGCATGCGCGGGCACGCTGATGGCGCCGCTGCCGAACGGCCAGATCCCGGCGATGGCGCGGAACAGCGTCGACTTGCCGGCGCCGGACGGCCCGGTCAGCAGCGTGCGCTCGCTGCTCTCGAGGCTGAAGTCGTCGGCCGCGATCAGCGGCAGACCGTTGGGCAGCTTCAGCAGCAACTGGGCGAGCTCGATGCTGTCGCCGGCATGGCTGGCGACATCGATCGTCTGCGGCTCGGCCGAGAGCTTGGCGGCGCTCTCGATGGACATGTCGAAGCCGTCGAGGCGGGCGACGGTCGAGCGCCAGTCGGCGAGCGTCCGATAGGTCGTCACGAAGAACGACAGCGCGCCCTGCACGGTCGAGAAGGCGGACGCCGTCTGCATGATGCCGCCCATCTGGATCGACTTCGCGAAGTAGGCAGGCGCAACCAGCACATAGGGAAAGATCACGGCCGCCTGCGAATAGCCCGCCGTGAAGGCCGTCAGCCGCTTGGTCCGGCTCATGATCTGGTACCAGTTCTGGACGACCCGGCCGAAGCGGGTGCCGAGCTGACCTTGCTCGGCGCCTTCCCCGCGCAGCAGCGCGATCTGCTCGGAGCTTTCGCGCACCCGCACCAGGTTGAAGCGGAAGTCGGCCTCGTAGCGCTGCTGCTCGAAGTTGAGATTGACGAGCGGCGATCCGATCCAATGCGTCAGGAGGGTCCCGAAGATCGCATAGATCAGCGCGATCCATACCAGGTAGCCGGGGATCGCGATGTTGGTGCCGAACAGCTGCAGCGGGGCATCGGTCGACAGCCCCCAGAGCACCACCATGAACGATGCGAGCGAGACGACCGAGCTGAGCAGGCCGATGGTGATGTTCAGCGTCTTGTCGACGAACAGCTGCACGTCGTCGGCGATGCGCTGGTCCGGGTTGTCGGCGATGTCGCCCTTGAGCTGCATGCGATAGTGCGTGGCGTTGTCCAGCCAGCGGCGCAGGTAGACGTCGGTCATCCACCGCCGCCAGCGGATCTGCAGCCATTGATTGAGATAGAGCTGGTAGACGGCCAGGATGATGAAGATGGTCGCCAGTACGGCGAACACGCCGATTTCCCAGATGAAGCTGTTCCAATCATACTGCTGCAGCGCGTTGAAGAACCTGTTCTGCCACTGGTTCACCAGCACCTGGATCGCAACCAGCGACAGTTCGATCGCAATGACGGCGGCGAGAAGGATGCGGCCGGCGACCTTGTCTTCGGAGCGGAAGTAGGGAATGGCGATCCGCCAGACGGTGGCAACGGTCGAGCGCAGATTGTTCACAGACGGGCTGCTCCTGAGAAAAGGTCTTAACAGGCTGACGAAAAACGAGAAAATCGCTGGTGTCGCCACCTGCCTAGACTAAAGTCGTAATCTGGCGGGTGGCCGCCGGCTTGTCGGTCGCGTGTGACAAACCGTAGCATGGGGCAGGGGAGAGGGACTGCGACCGCCGCCAGATTTCGCGAGAATTTGAGCAGAGTTGGGCGTTGCCGGTTTTGTGATCGCCTTTCCGACCTTTGCCAGGCTTGGGGGCTTGGCGAGCAGACCTGATCCGTCCCGCCGGACGGGGTCCAATGACAAGAACGTGGGGGAGAAGTCACGATGTGGAATCAAATCTACGACCCGTTGGGGAGCCCGGCGCTGTCGACGCTGGCCGCCGCCGTCCCGGTCGTGACGCTGCTGGTGCTGATCGCCAGTGGCAAGGTCAAGGCACACATCGCGGCGATCATCGCCGTGATCCTGACCAACCTGATCACGATCTTCGTGTTCACGATGCCCGCCAATATGTCGCTGCGCGCGACGTTTCTGGGCGTCATCACCGGGTTCTTTCCGATCGGCTGGATCGTCCTGAACGTCATCTTCCTCTACCAGGTCACGGTCTCCACCGGACGGTTCGAGCTTCTGAAGCGCGCCATCGGCGGCGTCACGGAAGACCGGCGCCTGCAACTGCTGCTGGTCGCCTTCTCGTTCGGCGCGTTCTTCGAGGGCGCATCCGGCTTCGGAACCCCGGTGGCGATCACCGGTGCCGTGCTGATCGGCCTCGGCTTCTCGCCGCTCGCGGCCTCCGGCCTGTCGCTGATCGCCAACACCGCACCCGTCGCCTATGGCGCGCTGGGCACCCCGATCCAGGGCCTCGCCTCGGTCACCGGCCTCGACCCCTACATCCTCGGCGCCATGGTCGGCCGGCAGTTGCCGATGTTCTCGCTGATCGTGCCGTTCTGGGTGATCTGGGCGTTCGCGGGCTGGAAGGGCATGAAGGACGTGTGGCCGGCGATCCTGGTCACCGCCGTCTCGTTCGCGGTGCCGCAATTCCTGATCTCGAACTACGTCAATCCGTGGATCGTCGACATCGGCGCCTCGCTGATCTCGATGGGCGCGCTGATCCTGTTCCTGAAGGTCTGGCAGCCGAGGCAGCTGTGGCTGTCGCCGGCGTTGCGCGGGCGTGACGAATCGGCCGCCACGATGACGGCGGCGAAGCCGCTGGACCGCACGCCGCTGACGCAAGCCGAGCTCTGGGGCGCGCTGCTGCCCTGGATCATCGTCTGTGTCGTCATGCTGATCTGGGGCAACGGCGCCTTCAAGGCCTGGGCGAACTCGATCTTCACCTGGAACTATCCGGTGCCCGAGCTCGACAAGCTGATCAACAAGATGCCGCCGGTCGCTGCGAAGCCGACGCCGGAAGGCGCGGTGTTCTCGTTCACCTACCTGACCTTCACCGGCACCGGCATGCTGATCGCCGCGATCATCTCCGGCTTCCTGATGGGTGTCGGACCGGGCAAGCTGATCGCGGAATATGGCCGCACCATCCGTCTCTGCGCGATCTCGCTGATCACGATCTCGGCGATGCTCGCGATCGGCACGCTGACCCGGCTGTCCGGCGTCGATGCCACGCTCGGCCTAGCCTTTGCTGCGACCGGCGTGCTCTATCCGTTCTTCGGCACCTTGCTCGGCTGGTTGGGCGTGGCGCTGACCGGATCGGATACGGCTTCGAACGTGCTGTTCGGAAACCTGCAGAAGATCACCTCCGAGCAGCTCGGCCTGTCCCCTGTCCTGATGGCGGCCGCCAACTCCTCCGGTGGTGTCATGGGCAAGATGATCGATGCGCAGTCGATCGTGGTCGCCTCGACCGCCACCAACTGGTACGGCCATGAGAGCTCGATCCTGCGCTACGTCTTCCTGCATTCGATCGTGCTGGCCTGTCTTGTCGGCCTGTTCGTCACCTTGCAGGCCTATGTCTATCCGTTCACGGCGATGGTGCTGAAGTAGCAACACCGTCTGCGACAAAAGCCCCGCGCCGCAGCTGCGGCGCGGGGCTTGCTATGTTTGGAACACATTTGTGCGGGAGCCGTGCTGGCGGGAGTCACGGCCATCGCCTGGAAGGCGAGCCCTGCGTGTGACTGGTGTGAAGGGGAACGATGCAAGTGTTGAAGCGTGGCTGCGCCGTGGCGACGGTGGCGTTGTCGATGTCGGGGCTGGCGCTCGCCGCCGCCTCGGCGGAGGAGTTTCCTTTCGGCATGGAGATGACGCTCGATGCGCTGCCGCAACCCGGCTCGAAGCGGGTGCCGGATCTCGACATCGGCGATAACGGTGACACCGTGCTGGAGCTGTGGTGCAAGGGCGGCAAGGGCCAGTTCTCAGTTGCCGGCAACACCATCGTGTTCATCGCCAGCAGGATCGAGGACCGCAACTGCCCGGCGGCGCGCGCCCAGGCCGACGACGAACTGATCGCGGCGCTGAGCGCGGCGACCAACTGGAAGCGTCAGGGCGACCTGATCATCTTCATCGGGCCGAAGACGCTGCGCTTCCGGCTCAATACGAACTGAGGCAGGGCGGTCGCCTGTGAAGATGAAAAGCTGCTGAGACCAGCAACCCTGCTGGTCAGTTACTCCGTCATGCCCGAGCTCGTCCCGCCTGCGCGGCCGCAGCCGCTTCGGCGCGGCGAAGGCCCGGGCATCCACGTCCGTCCCAGGATGCCGATCGGCGTGGATGGCCGGGACAAGCCCGGCCATGACGACCTGGAGAGAGACGTGAGCGCACAACGGGTTGCCATATGCGCCGTGCCAATTGAAGAAAGGGGGCGCGCACCGGTCGACTGCGCGCCCGCCGCTCTTTATTTCCAGACCGAGTTGTCCGCGTCCCAGCGCTTGGCCTTGAAGACCTTCGCCAGCTCGTCGATGGCGCCGCCATCGTCACGGGTGTCGCCCTCCTCGTCGCCGGATGACTCGTCCGACAGGATCAGCTTGGCGGCGGAGCTCTCGTCGATCGTCGTCGTGGTCGGGCTGCTGATCCACAGCATCAGCGCGTCCGCGCCGCCCGGCTTGTCCGCCGAGACGAGGCCGGTGACCTCGATGACGTCGGTGAGCTCCAGGGCCGGCATCAGCTGGCTCGGCCGCTTCAACGTCAGCTTCAGCTTGCCGCTGACCGGATTCCACGCCGCGCTCGTCGGCTTGGCGTTGTAGGTCCGGGCCAGGACGTCGGAGATCGCGTTTGCGAGCTTGTCCTTGTTGATCTTGTCGCCGTCGCGCCAGTCGGCGGCCGCGAAACGGATGGTGCGGTCCATTTCGACGGTGCCGGCGGTCCAGCCGGCCGTCACCACGCCGTTCATGGCCCGCGCCTTCGCGATCAACGCGCCGGCGCGGTCGGGGTCGACCGTCATGCTGATGGTCTGCTCGCCCGCGCGCAAGGCATCGCAGCTCACGATCAGGCTCGACAGCGAAACTTCGACGTTCTCGCCCTTCAGGCTCTTGAGGAAGTCGGTCATGGCGTCGAGCTTGAGCCGGACCGAGACCGCCTCGGGCGAGACGTCGGTGAAGTCCTTCGGCTGGGCGCTGATGCCGTCGTCGCTCGACTGGCTCTCCTGGAATTCCTTCTCGCTGACGTCGGAGTTGTCGGTCGACGCCACCTCGGTGACGCTCTTGCCGATCGTGATCTGGCCGCGGAACTCGAACGTGTCGCCGGTCGGCTTGCGATTCAGCTTCACCGTGACCGGCTCCTTGGCGCCGTTGCTCTGGGTCGCGCCGGTCAAGGTCTGGCCGTTGACCGTGAGGCTGACCACGAAGCGGTCCTTGCGATCCGAATTCTTTGCGACGGGATAGCAGACGTCGAGCGTGGCGGCGGTGACGGTCTTGCCCTGGCGCGTCTCCTTAAGGATCACGTCGGCATTGCCGTCCATCAGACCGTCGATCGCGGTGAAATACCGCGTCTCGTTGGCGGGGGCCTTGGTCCCGCTCTTGCTCTGGGCCCAACCGAGTTCCGGCGCGGCCGCTACAATCACGGCCAGCGCAAGCAAAATCGCGCGCATCTGAAAATCCTTGTGGGGGCAGAATCGGCCTTAAGCTGTAGCGCCGATTTGCGGTCGCTGCACCCCCGGTGCGGACACTCGGCCAAAAAGAAGGCCGCCCGGAGGCGGCCTTCCTGAATGTGAGATGTCGAAAGCAGGGCTCAGAAGCCCATGCCGCCCATGCCACCCATGCCGCCGCCGGCCGGCATCGCGGGAGCCGCATCCTTCGGCAGCTCGGCGACCATGGCCTCGGTGGTGACCAGGAGGCCGGCGACCGACGAGGCGTCCTGCAGCGCGGTGCGGACCACCTTGGCCGGGTCGATGATGCCCTTGGCAACCATATCGACATAGTCCTCGGTCTGCGCGTCGAAGCCGAAGGTCTCGGACTTCTCGTCCAGGATCTTGCCGACCACGATCGAGCCTTCGACGCCGGCGTTCTCGGAGATCTGGCGAATCGGAGCCTCGAGCGCCTTCAGCACGATGTTGATGCCGGCCTGGACGTCCGAGTTGGCGTTGGTGATGCGGCCGACCGCCTTCTTGGCGCGCAGCAGCGCCACGCCGCCGCCGGGGACGATGCCTTCCTGCACCGCAGCGCGGGTCGCGTTGAGGGCGTCCTCGACGCGGTCCTTCTTCTCCTTGACCTCGATCTCGGTCGCGCCGCCGACGCGGATCACCGCGACGCCGCCCGCGAGCTTGGCGAGACGCTCCTGCAGCTTCTCACGGTCGTAGTCCGAGGTGGTCTCCTCGATCTGCGCCTTGATCTGGCCGACGCGTGCCTCGATATCGGCCTTCTTGCCGGCACCGTTGACGATCGTGGTGTTCTCCTTGTCGATCACGACCTTCTTGGCGCGGCCGAGCATCTTCACCGTGACGTTCTCGAGCTTCATGCCGAGATCTTCCGAGATCAGCTGACCGCCGGTCAGGATCGCGATGTCCTCGAGCATGGCCTTGCGGCGGTCACCGAAGCCCGGCGCCTTGACGGCCGCGACCTTGAGGCCGCCGCGCAGGCGGTTGACGACCAGCGTGGCCAGCGCCTCGCCCTCGACGTCCTCGGCGATGATCAAGAGCGGACGGCCCGACTGCACCACGGCTTCGAGCACCGGCAGCATGGCCTGCAGGCCGGACAGCTTCTTCTCGTGCAGCAGCACGTAGACGTCGTCGAGCTCGGCGGTCATCTTCTCGGCATTGGTGACGAAGTAGGGCGAGAGATAGCCGCGGTCGAACTTCATGCCTTCGACGATGTCCACCTCGGTGTCGAGCGACTTGTTCTCCTCGACCGTGATGACGCCCTCGTTGCCGACCTTCTGCATCGCCTGGGCGATCATCTTGCCGATCGCGGCGTCGCCATTGGCGGAGATGGTGCCGACCTGGGCGACCTCGGAGGACGCAGCGACCGGCTTGGCGCGCTTCTCGATGTCCTTGATCACGGCGGCCACCGCGATGTCGATGCCGCGCTTGAGGTCCATCGGGTTCATGCCGGCGGCAACGGCCTTGGCGCCCTCGCGCACGATGGCCTGGGCCAGCACGGTCGCGGTGGTGGTGCCGTCACCGGCGGTGTCGTTGGTCTTGGAGGCGACCTCGCGCAGCATCTGCGCGCCCATGTTCTCGAACTTGTCCTCCAGCTCGATCTCCTTGGCGACGGTGACGCCGTCCTTGGTGATGCGCGGAGCGCCGAAGCTCTTCTCGATGACGACATTGCGGCCCTTCGGGCCGAGCGTCACCTTGACGGCGTTGGCGAGAATGTCGACGCCGCGCAGCATGCGGTCGCGTGCGTCGCCGGCGAATTTGACGTCCTTGGCTGCCATTTCAAAATTCTCCTGGAGTAGACCTCGACGGCGAGGGGCGTGATCGCCCGTCTGTCGCCGGAACGAGGTTGCAGAGCATTTTCGCCCGGGGCGGCTGATCGCCGCCCCCGACAGGTCGGGATCAGGCGACGACGCCCATGATGTCGGACTCCTTCATGATCAGGAGCTCCTCGCCGTCCAGCTTGACCTCGGTGCCGGACCACTTGCCGAACAGCACGCGGTCGCCGACCTTGACGTCGATCGGGATCAGCTTGCCGCTCTCGTCGCGGCCGCCGGGGCCGACGGCGACGACTTCGCCCTGCGAGGGCTTTTCCTTGGCGCTGTCGGGAATGATGATGCCGCCCTTGGTCTTCTCTTCGGCGTCGATGCGCTTAACCACGACGCGGTCGTGCAGGGGACGAAACTTCGATTTGGCCATGACGGATCCCTTTTGGGGTGCTTGGATAAGTGTTGCTGTCGGAGGAAATCTGAATGCGACCACATTTGACGCCCACTTGGCGCCAACTGGCTCGCAGCCTTAGCAATCGCGCCCTCCGAGTGCTAAAGACCGCTCGGGGAAATATGGCTTGCGGCTGTTCCTGTCAAGCAACGGCCAGCCGTTAAGCCGTTCTTGAGGCTGTTAGGGGGATGTTGTCCGGGGCCAGACATGTTAGTGGAGCGGCGTCGTCATCCGACGTCATTGCTCTGACGAGCGTTTTGCGCTTGGTTGCCGGACGGGGCAGCCACGATTCTGTTCCTAAGGGGATGCCATGACGAGTTCACGGTGCGCGCGGCCGGTTGCCAATCTCGCGATCGCGTCGGCGCTCACGATGCTTCTGGGGGCGTGCACGGGCTTCAGCCTGTCGCCGTCGCCCCCCATGCAGACCGAGGCGCCGGTCGAGCCCGAGGTTCCGGCGACGATCCGCCCCGAGGATCTCGTGGGCAAATGGGGCCTCGCCGCCTACAACAATCCGAATGACCGCGCGCGCACCGAGAAGATGGCTCTGGCGCAGTGCAAGCAGCCTTACGTCATCGGGGCAGGCACGTCCGGCGGTGTCGTGATGCATCTGGCCGACCAGGCGACTCCCCAGGAACTGCGCCTGAAGGGGTCGGCCAGCGGCAAGAACTACATCGGCCCGGCCGGACCGCCCGGCGGCGAGCAGGACCGCGAGGTCATCTCCTTCGACGGCCGTGTGCTGATCACCCGCTTCGTCGACAAGGATGCGGCGACCCGTTACCAGACGATGGTCTACGTCCGCTGCGGGCCGCGCGCCTGAGATCCGGGCGATCATCCCGCAAAGGTCGAGAGTCGAACGAAAAACGCCGGCGACTGCGCCGGCGTTCTGTACGATGACGTGGCCTGAAGCGGTCGCTGGGACTGGCCGCCGACCTCAGTTGAACATCGCGTCGATGTCGTCCTGCGAGGCGTGGCCGACCTCGCCCGCCGCCTTCGGGCCGTTCAGCAGCCTGGCGTCGCCCTCGCGGGTGTCGACGATCGGCGGCACATGCGCCTTGATGGCGTCGACGCCGCCCCAGATGTCCATCATCACCACGATGTGGTGCTCGATGAACTTCATGGTGGTCATGACCTTGTTGATGCGCTGGCCGGTCAGGTCCTGGAAGTTGCAGGCCTCGAAGATCGACACCACGCGCTCCTGGATCTCTTCGCTCAGGATCTTCTGCTGGTCGGCCGAGTCCACCTTGGACAGCGCACTGGCGGCCTGGTCGATCGCCTCCGCGGCTTCGAGGATCTGCTGCGTCGCCTGCTCGGTGCCGCCGACGACCGCGCCGAGCTCGCCGTTGACCTTGGCCATCTCCTCGCCGTTGAAGCTCTTGGCATGGAGGGTCGCGATCTCGCCCTTGGTGCGGTTGATCGCGTCGTGGATCAGGTCGAGCTCGACCTTGAGCTTTTCGCACTGCTCGATCTGGGCACGATACGTCTCGAGCAGCGCGCGCGCCTCGGCGACCTCGCGTGCGGCGGATTCTTCGATGGCGGCGTTGGCCGTGTTGCTACCTCCGCTGCGGATGGCGTTGGCCATCTGGGAGCGGATCGCGCGCAGCTCGTCCATGATTTCCTTGTGGTTGGGGCCGATCTCGCCGCCCACGAAGTCGGGCTCCGGCATATGGCCGACGATTGCTTCTTCGATACGGAAACGCTTGCGAACAGCCATGATAGTATCCCTGACCTCTTGTTCGGATCAGTTCTACGCAGAGCCTATTTAACATCGCGTTCACGCCAGGAACCGCGGTTGAGCAACGCTGGCGTGCATCGTGCGTCAACTATTAACCATGCCCCGCCGGCCTTCACGCAAAATAAACGCTAGCCACCAAAACCGCCGTCGTATGCAGCGATGGTGAATCCCGGCGCCTCCCGCGTTTACCAAAGCGATCGGGTTTTGCTCTTTATTGACGATACGCGGCGGCGTTGCCGCCTCGCGCGACGAACAGTCTCCAGACGAAACAGTACAGAGTACGTCGATGTTCAAATCATTCTCTACAGCGCTGCTGGCCGGCGCATGCGCATTCTATTCAGGTCTGGATCGGGCGGCGGCCCAGGGGTTTCAGCAGCCGACCGTGATCTACAGCGGGCCGCCGCAGCAATCCGCGCCGGTGCGCACCGCCTATGTCGAACGCTCGCGCATGGGTGGCGGCTTCATCGAATTCCTGTTCGGGGATCCGCAAGGCGGCCGCGGCGCGCCTCCGCCGGGACAGCCGATGTATCAGCAGCAGCCGTCCTATTACGAGCCGCAGCAGCTGGCGCCTGGCATGGTCCCGCAGCAGGGAGTGCCGGATGAGGAGGCCTATGAGCAGACGCTGCGGCCGCTCGATCCGAAATACGAGAAACAGATCGTTGACTATGACGGCAAAGAACGGCCGGGCACGATCGTCATCGATACGCCGAACAAGTTCCTCTATCTGGTCCAGGGCGAGGGCAGGGCGCTGCGCTATGGCATCGGCGTCGGCCGGCCCGGCTTCACCTGGTCGGGCGTGAAGACGATCTCGGCCAAGCGTGAATGGCCGGACTGGACGCCGCCGCCGGAAATGCTCGCGCGCCGGCCCGACCTGCCGCGGCACATGGAGGGCGGACCGCAGAACCCGCTCGGCGCACGCGCGATGTATCTCGGCTCGTCGCTGTATCGGATCCACGGGTCGAACGAGCCATGGACGATCGGCACCAACGTGTCGTCAGGCTGTATCCGGATGCGCAACGAGGACGTCATCGACCTCTATGGCCGCGTGAACGTCGGTGCCCGGGTGATCGTGCTCTGACGACCGCCACCGCACGACATCGGCCATTGAAAAAGGCCGCCCATCCGGGCGGCCTTTGCATTCTCGAATTGGCTGCGACCCGGGAGGATCACGCGTAGTCGCTGCCACCGTCGTCGTCGCCATAGCCGTCATCGGAATCGAAGTCGGCCGCGTCGCTGTCATTGCCGTTGTCGTCGTAGTTCGCCTGGTCGAACAGGCCGGCACGACCACTGTCGCCGCCCGAGCGGCCGATGTCGTCGAGACCGGCGTCACGCGCCAGCGACCCGCCGGACTGGTCGCCGCTCCACGGGCTGGCACCGCCGCCGCGCTCCTCGATGATCGTGGTGTCGCCGAACGCCTGATGCGACCCGCCGCCCATCATCGAGCGGATGCCGCCGAGCAGCAGTGAGCCGCCGACCATGCCGGCCGCGGCCGCCGCGGCCGTGCCGAGGAATGAGCCGCCTCCGCCGCCGAACATGCCGCCGCGCGGCTGGCCGAAGCCGCCCTGATCGTAGGGGCCGGGCTGACCGGGATAGCCGGGCTGGCCCTGGTAGCCCGGGGGCATCGCCTGGCCGCTGTTCCAGACCGGCCGGCTCGGCAACGGCGGCGGCACGTTAGGGACCGACCCGCGGCTGCCCGCGCCGAAGATGCTGTCGCGCATCGAATCGAGGAAGCCGCCGGACTGAGCCTGCTGCGGGGCCTGGGCGTGCTGCAGCTCCTCGATGCGGGCATTGGCGCGTTTCAAGGCTTCGTCCTGCACCAGCACCGTCTGCACCAGCGCGTAGACGGCATTGGGAGCCCGCTGCAGCGCCTGGGCGATGGCGGCGGCGGCCTCCGGATCACGCGGTGCACTCTCCAACTTGGCAAGCCGGTCGAACAGATCGTCGATGAGTTGGCGTTCTTGCGGTGTCATGTCGTTCTCCTGCCGCTTGCCTTGTTCCGGCGAAGCGCGGCCAAGATTTAGGGGGACTTTGTGGCCCGGCCAGCCGGGGCGCGGATTAAATTTCGGTATGCGACACAGCGTCTCTCGGGCTTGCGCGGCGTTTTGGACCTCCACGCTGCCCGCACCGCAGGAGGAACGCTGCCGAGCGGCTTTTTGTTCGTCGCAGGCCCGCAAGATCCGTTCAGGCCAGCGTCATCCGGCGGCGGTCGAGCAGCGCTGGAAAATGCTCGCCGGCGAGATAGGCGTGCTCGTGCTCGCGCTGGACGGTCAAAGGATCGAGCTCGATCAGGACGTCGTCGACGAAGCCGGGATGGCACATCACCAGCCCGTCCTCCGGCAGCTCGTCCAGGAAGCCGTCCATCAGCGTGCCGAAATCCGAGGTCTTGCTGAAGTCATAGGCGCCGGCGAAAGCGGGATTGAAGGCGATCGCGGCCCGCCTGGCATGACGGCGGAATTGCGCGCTCAGGACGTCCAGCAGCAGCGCCTTCGGTGCCGTCAGCCGCTGCATCAGCGGCACGTTCCGGCCGCCCTGACGCACCCAGGCCGCCGGCGCGGCTTCCTTGACGGCGGCGAGGAAGCCCTCGCGCACCTGCGGATAGAGCTGGGCATGCTGATGGCCGTCGACGAAATCCGGGGCGCGGCCGAACAGCTCGCCGAACGCCGCAAGCTGGACCAGCACCTCGGCGCGGATCAGCTCGGGATCGAGCCGGCGGGACATTCCGGCACGCAGCAGCTTGGGAAAGGGCAGGAACATGCCGCCCTCCGACGGGCGGAAGTGCATGGTGAGGGGCCGGAATGGCGCGGTCAGCGTGACGTGCAGGCCGATGGCGCAACGCGGGCGGTCGGACGCGACCCTGGTCAGCTCCGCCACCTCGTCGCGCCCGATCGCGGCGCCCACCGTCATCACCGAGGTGGCGTTCAGCCGGCCGCGCGCGATCAGGTCCCGGATGGCGCTGTTGACCCCGGGGCTGATGCCATAGTCGTCGGCGCACAGCCAGATGCGCCGGTGCGGCGTCGCGCTCATTCGGCGGCGTTCCTCTCGGCGCCGTCGCTCCGTGCATCGAGCGCTGCACGCTTCTCGCTGTGCTCGGCGACGAAGTAGATCGGACGCGCCTTCAGCTCGGACAGGATCTTGCCGATATACTCGCCCATGATGCCGATCATGATCAGTTGCACGCCGCCGATCGTCATCAGGCCGACCATCAGCGAGGGATAGCCCGGCACCGATTTGCCGCTGACGACGGTCTCCCAGAGGATGGAGAGCCCGAACAGGAAGGCCGCAGAGGCCAGCAGGATTCCGAGCAGGCTGGCGAAGCGCAGCGGGGCGACCGAGAACGAGGTCAGCCCTTCAATCGACAGGCCGAGCAGGCTCGTCAGGTTGAAGGTCGTCACGCCGTGGGCGCGCGCCGCGGGCTCATAGTCGACGCGGATCTGGCGGAAGCCGATCCAGCTCGCGAGGCCCTTGAAGAAGCGGTTGCGTTCAGGGAGCTGCCGCAGCGCGGCCACCGCGCGCGGCGACAGCAGGCGGAAGTCGCCGGCATCCTCCGGAATCTTCTGCCGCGCCCCCCAGTTGATGAGCGCGTAGAAGCCGTGAACTGCGACCCGGCGCAGGAACGGCTCGTTGTCGCGATGCGCCTTGGCGGTATAGACGACGTCGTAGCCGTCCTTGATCCAGTGCGTGACGAGTTGCTCGATCAGGGCCGGCGGATGCTGGCCGTCGCCGTCCATGAACATCACCGCGCCGCGCCGGGCATGATCGAGGCCGGCCATCAGCGCGGCCTCCTTGCCGAAATTGCGCGACAGCGACACGACCTGCACATCGAGCGCATCGGCCTGCAGCGTGCGGGCAATCGCGAGCGTGTTGTCGCGGCTGCCATCGTCGACATAGACGAGCTCACAGGCGAGACCGAAGCGCTGACGCAGGGTGCGTGCAAGATTATTCAGCCGCTCGTGCAGCGCCGTCAGTCCCGCGCCCTCGTTATAGACGGGGATAACGATCGACAGTCCCTGCGACGCGGCGTCGGCCGCGGTCGTGGTCAGGTCGGACACGTCAGTTCCCAGCATCGCTCAGAGTCCTCGTTCTCCTACCAACATATGGTAGTCGCGCTCACCTGTCGCTACGATGAACGGCGATTTATGATCGCAGGAAGGCCTCGAGGCGGGCAAACAGCGGATTCTCGCGGTCGAGTACGTAGTCCAGCGAGGCGACCGAGACGGTCTCGGCGCCATGCGCGCGCAGAAAGCTGCCGAGCGCGTAGATCTGCGCCGGCGGGCAGTGCAGGGTGAGCATGCCGGACGAGGTCGGGCCGCCGAACGGCGCCACCACGCCGAAGCGGTTGTGCGCCTCGCTCAGCATTGCTGCGTCGCACCCTTTGAAGCGGGTGCGGACCTCGCGGTATCTGCTGGCGCGGGCGCGGGCATGGATGTGGTCGAGAATGATCCGGGCGCTCTCGCGCGGACCCTCCGACCAGTCGGCGTCGCGCGAGGCGACGAGATTGGCCTGGCTGCGCAGGATCACGCCGTCGTCGAGCACCTTCAGCCCGTTGGCCACCAGCGTCGAGCCGGTGCTGGTGATGTCGACGATCAGCTCGGCGGTGCCGACCGCGGGCGCGCCCTCGGTGGCGCCGGCGCTCTCGACGATGCGGTAATCGACGATGCCGTGGGCCGCGAAGAAGCTGCGCGTCAGGTTGATGTACTTGGTGGCGACGCGCATGCGGCGATTGTGCTGGGCGCGAAAACCGGTGGTGACGTCGTCGAGATCGGCCATGGTGCGGACGTCGATCCAGGCCTGCGGCACCGCGACGACGACGTTGGCGCCGCCGAAGCCGAGCGTGTCGATCAGCAGCACGCGCTTGTCGGCATCGGTGATGCTCTCGCGCACGAGATCCTCGCCGGTGACGCCGAGATGCACGGTGCCGCGCGCCAGTTGCGAGGCGATCTCACTCGCAGAGAGATAGGCGATCTCGACATTGTCGAGACCTGCGATGGTGCCGCGATAGTCGCGCGCGCCGCCGGGCTTGGACAGGCTCAGCCCCGCCCGGCCGAAGAAGGCTTCGGCATTCTCCTGCAGACGTCCCTTGGAGGGAACGGCGAGGACGAGGGGGCCGCTCATGATGCTCTCCCGCGCGCGGCCTTGCCCGCGGCGCTGCTCTGGGCCAGCCGCTCGATCCAGATCGAGAAGCCGACGGCCGGAATCGACGAGGCGGCGCCGAGCTGGCTCAGCAGGCCGTCATAACGGCCGCCGGCGACCAGCGGCTCGTCGCCATTGCCTGGGTGGTGCAGCTCGAACTCGAAGCCGGTGTAGTAGTCGAGGCCGCGGCCGAACGAGGTGGCGAAGCGCACCTTGGCGATGTCGATGCCGCGCTGGGCCATGAAGCCGGCGCGGGCCTCCAGCGCGTCGATCGCGGCCGAAATGTCGAGCCTGGCATCGGCGGCGAGGGCGCGAAGCTGCTGAACGGCTTCGGTCGGGCTGCCGCTGATGGCGAGGAAGCGCTTGATACGGTCCAGCGCGTCGCGCGGCAGCGCGCCGCTCTTGAGGGTGGATTGCTCGAGGAATCGGTCGGCGATCTCCGCCACCGTGCGGCCGCCGAGGGCGGTTGCGCCGGCAATCGACATCAGGTCGGTGACCAGGGCGAGCGCCGCCTTGCGGTCGGAGCCGGCCAGAGCGGCGAGCACCCCCTCATATTCGTTGCGCGGCGCCACCGAGGCGCTCGCCAGCCGCTCGAGGTCCTGCGCCAGGGTGCGCTTGCGGTTGAAGTCCTTGATCAGCCGCCGCCGCCAGACCGGATAGAGATCGAGGGCGTCGATGAGGGCCGTGAACAGCGCGACGTCGCCGGTGCGGATGTCGACCTCGGCGACGCCGGCCGCCGCCGTTGCCTCGATCGCCAAGGCCAGCATCTCGGCATCGGCGGCGGGCCGGTCCTGGCGGCCGAACGATTCGATGCCGGCCTGCAGGAACTCGCTCGGGCGGCTCTCGCGGTAACGGAATACTGGACCGAGATAGCTGAAGCCGGCCGGCTGCCCGGCGCGGGCCGAGGCGAGGTAGTCCCGGGCGACGGGAATGGTCAGGTCGGGGCGCAGGCAGAGCTCTTCGCCGGCGGCGTCGCCGGTCAGGTAGAGGCTCTTGCGGATGTCCTCCCCGGACAGGTCCAGGAACGGCTCGGCCGGCTGCAGGATCGCCGGCTCGGCCCGCTGATAGCCGGCCTGGGCGAAGGATTGCAGCAGCGTGTCCGCCCACGCGGCGGGTCCGGTCGGAGCGGGTCCGGTCATGGCGATTCGAGTTCCAAAGTGGATTGGGCGCCCGCTGGGAGCGGCGGCTGCCCCTTAGCATGGCCGTTTGACGGTTTCGACTGCGAATGGCCCCGGCGCGCCACAATTGGCCGGAAGACCTTAACCGCGGGCTCCGGTCCAGTCCCCGAGGGTGGCCTGGATCACGGCGAGGGCGGCAACGCCGGCCGTATCCGCGCGCAGGATGCGCGGACCCAGCGCCAGCCTGAGCACGCGCGGCTGGCGCAGCAGCAGCGTCCGTTCATCCTCGGCAAAACCGCCCTCCGGTCCGATCAGCAGGTCGATGCCGGCCGCAGCCTTGGTTCCGCGCAGCGCCTGCAGCGGATCGGCCAGCTCGGCCGCCTCATCGCAGAACACCAGCAGCCGCTCAGGCTGCCGCTGCGCGAGGAAGCGCTCCAGCGGCACGGGGTCCCTGACCTTGGCGAGGCTGAGGATGCCGCATTGCTCGGCGGCCTCGATCACGTTGGCGCGCATGCGCTCGCCATTCACGCGCGACACCTGGGTGTGCCGGGTGATGACCGGCTCCAGGCGCGCGGCGCCCATCTCGACCGCCTTCTGCACCATGTAGTCCAGCCTCGCGTGCTTGAGCGGCGCGAAGACATAGGCGACGTCCGGCAGGTGATCCTGCGGCCGGCTCTGTTGCAGGATCGTCAGGGCGTCCGCGCGCTTGCGGCCCTCGATCACGGCCCGCCATTCGCCGTCGCGGCCGTTGAAGACCAGCACGTGATCGCCGGCGCCGAGGCGCAGGACGTTGCCGAGATAATTGCCCTGGTTGCGGTCGAGCGCGACCGAGCCGCCCTCCTGCAGGGGGGCGTCGACGAACAGGCGCGGGGCGGTGAAGTCGTATGCGGGCATGGAGCGAAGCGATGGCTATGACGGACGTTGCTTACCGGACCCCGCGCCGGCCGCAAAGCAGGCGGAGCCGTCACGGGGTGTTGTCTCAGGTACTGGCGATGGCGCCTTTCGGCCGTGCTGTCGACAGATTTTACCGCTTCGATCCCGCGGGTCGTCCCTTGGGACGGACATCCGACGATTCCGTGAGCCTCGATGCGGAGAACGGCCTTGATCTTGAGACATTCGACTTCGGCGCTTGCGATCTGGGCGCTTGCCGCGACCATCGCCGTGATGGTCGCTGCGCCGTCCCGGGCCGACGACAAGGCGGTCGCCGCGCCGCCGCAGCGGGCGGCGCCCGCGGTTCCGGGCGGCGCCGGCGTGGCTGGCTTTCGCCCGCCCGAAACCTGTCTGAAGGAGTTCACCCCGCTGCGGGACGAGACCGCGCGCCGGGCCAAGCTGCTCAAGGCGGCGACCGAGCGGCGCTTTGCGCCCGGCGAGGCCTGTCAGCTGGTGCATGACTACGAGCTCGCCCAGACCAAGATGATCGACTACGCCGTCGCGCATGCCTCGCTCTGCGGGATCCCGGCCAAGATTACCGATCAGTTGAAGGCGAATCACGAAAACACCCTGACCGTGATGCGCAAGGTGTGCACGGCGACGTGATCCTTCGCGGCGGGCAGGTCGCCGCCCGCCGCCGACTGGCTATTCCGTTCATCGGGCGTGCAGGGCGCAGACCGAACCCGATGCCCGGGCCTGACGTCCGTGGACGGGATTGCATGCCGGTCTGGAACCCGGCTGCGTCCCTCCGCCGCGGATGTGATCAAATCCGCGGTTGTGCTGGACGGACGAGAATCGTAAAAGCCCCGGATCGGATCGTGCTTTCATCCGGAAGTGTTGAGGATTCTTGGTCTTACCGGAGAACCAGCCTTGATCGTCCGCCAGTCTTTCATGCCGCTCGCCATTGCCGCCCTGGTGCTCTCCACAGGGCAGGTCGTCGCGCAGAGCTCGTTTCCCGCGCCGATGCCCGGCCAGGCCCAGACCAGCAACTCGCCGTTTCCGCCCATCAACGGCGCGGCGCCAATGCGGGCTGCGGCTCCGTCGAGCCCGTTTCCGAGCCCCGGCGGCTCCGCGTTCGGTGGCGGCGGCGGTGGCTTTGCGCCTCCGCCGATGGGGGCTGCGCCGCAGGGCGGTCCGCCCGAAAGCTGCATGAAGGAGTTTCTGCCGCTGCGCGAGGAAGCCGAGCGTCGCGGCAAGCTGATCAAGGCGGCGAGCGACCGCAAGGCCTCGCCCGACGAGGCCTGCAAGCTGATCGCGAATTTCGGCAAGGCCGAAGTCAAGATGATCAAATATGTCGAGGCGCATTCGGCGAGCTGCGGCATTCCCCAGCAGATCGCCGACCAGCTGAAGGCCGGTCACAAGAACACCGACGCGCTGGAAAAGAAGGTCTGTGCCGTGGCGGCGCAGATGCAGTCGGGGGCTGGAAGGCCCGCGGCTCCGAGCCTCAGCGACGTGCTGGGCTCGTCGGCCGCGCTGCCTGAAGCCAACGCGACGAAGAAGGGCGGTTCCGCCTTCGACACCATGACCGGCAACGTCCTCACCCGATGAGCACCACCGCCGTCCGCGTTGCTGACGCGACCGGCAACTGGGTCGACACGCTGGCGCCGGTGTGGAGCCGGCCTTACCTGCGGCTCGCCCGCTTCGATCGCCCGATCGGATCGTGGCTGCTGCTGATGCCGTGCTGGTGGTCGGCCGCCCTCGCGGCCGGGATCGGCGGGAATCTGTCCATGCTGCCGGCGTGGATCGCGCTCTATTTCGTCGGCGCGTTCGTCATGCGCGGCGCCGGCTGCACCTGGAACGACATCACCGACCGCGATCTCGACGCCAAGGTGGAGCGCACCCGTTCGCGCCCGATTCCCGCCGGCCAGGTCGGCGTGAAGCAGGCGCTCGCCTTCCTGGTGGTCCAGGCCCTGATCGGCTTGGCGGTGCTGCTGCAATTCAACCGCTTCGCGATCGCGACCGGCATCGCTTCGCTGCTGATCGTCGCGATCTATCCGTTCATGAAGCGCGTCACCTGGTGGCCGCAGGTCGTGCTGGGTCTCGCCTTCTCGTGGGGCGCGCTGATGGGTTTTGCGGTCGCGTTCGGCCGCATCGATGCAACCGCGCTGCTGCTCTACGCCGGGTCGATCGCGTGGGTGATCGCCTATGACACGATCTACGCGCATCAGGACGCCGAGGATGACGCGCTGATCGGCATCAAGTCGACCGCGCGCCTGTTTGCCGAGCGCACGCATCTGGCGCTGGTCATCTTCTACGGTCTGGCCGTCATGCTGATTGGCGCCGCGTTCGCGACGGCCCACGTGCATGTCGCGGCGTGGCTCGGGCTCGCGGGCTTTGCCGCCCATCTCGGCTGGCAGATCCGGCGTCTGGATATCGCCGATCCGGCGCTGTGCCTGCGCATCTTCAAATCGAACCGCGATGCCGGACTGCTGCTGTTCGCCGGACTGCTGGTCGACGCCGTGCTGCGTGCAAGCTGATCAGTTGCGCGCGATGATCTCGCGCTCGCCGCGATGGATCGAGGCGGGATTGAGCTGATAGCCGACACGGCGTCGCATCAGGAAGCGCGGGCGGCGCGAGCGGATCGCGTTGCGGCGGCGGCGGCGCGGCGTGGCCTCGCGGCGCGTGTCCTGCAACTGGGGCAGCGCGAACGTCTCGCTCCACATCGCCCACGCAGCAACGATCTCGGTCTGGTCGTCGCTGACGCAGAGCGGGATGGTCAGGGAAGGGTCGCGGTGGACGAGCACCAGCATCACCTGCGTGGCGTCGATGTCGCGCACGCCGATGCCGAGGAAGTCGCTGACGCGGAGGTTCAGGGCCATGCGCATGCCGCTGACGGCACGACGCAGGACCACGCGCTCCCGGTGCAGTTCGATCTGCCGGATCCCGCCATCGGCACGGGTATCGTGCGCGCTGTACGAGACGGGCAGGGAAAGAGGGTCGAGCCGCAGGACGCGGCCCGACCCAGCGGAATTGCTTCCGCCTGTTGCTGTTTGACGCCTCACGGCTTGGTCTCCCCGCCGGGATTATGCTCCCGGTCGATGCGTGCGACCTTGCCACGCAGATCGCCCGTATCGGCTTAACAAGCCTGGTTAATCAGATCTCACGCATGATCCTCTTACCGTCATGATTGACAAGCGCTTGCCCCGCATGATTGACGAGACCTTGCCGATTTGCCGACAATCCGATGTGCCGTCTGCCGTCCTGCTTGAAGTCGGCGTGAACAGGCCACATTTCGTTTGGATTGAGCCGTCTTCGCCCACCTGACATCGATCGGATCGTGTTCGTGACCTCTTCCCCAGCCTCATCGTCGACCTCCGCCCAATCAGATCTGCTCGACCAGTCCGCCCTGCGAACGCTCGCCGAGCGGCTGGTGGAAGCCGCGAGGAAGGCCGGCGCCGATGCCGCCGACGCCATCGCGGTGCGCGGCATCTCGCTAGGCGTCGAGGTCCGTGACGGCCGTGTCGAGGAATCCGAGCGCTCCGAGGGCGACGATGTCGGCCTGCGCGTGCTGGTCGGCAAGCGCCAGGCCGTGGTGTCGACCAACGATGTCAGCGGCGACGGTGTCGCGCGGCTGGCCGAGCGGGCGGTGGCGATGGCGCGGGTGGCGCCCGACGATCAATATGTCGGCCTCGCCGATCCCGCGCTGCTGGCGCGCGACATTCCCGAACTCGATCTGCTCGATCCGCAGATTCCCTCGACCGCAGAGCTGGAGCGCCGTGCCCAGGAGGCGGAGGCCGCCGCGCTCGGCGTGAAGGGCGTGACGAAGTCCGGTGGTGCGTCCGCCTCGACCGGCATCGGCGGCATGGTGCTGGTCACGAGCGACGGTTTTCACGGCGCCTATCTGCGCTCGAGCCAGAGCATCTCGACGACCGCCATTTCCGGTGAGGGCACCGGAATGGAGCGCGACTACGACTACACGGCGGCTCCGCACGGCGCCGACCTGCTGGCGCCCGCGGCCGTCGGGCGCAGCGCCGGCGAACGCGCGGTGGCGCGCGCCAATCCGCGCAAGGTTGCGACGTGCCAGGTGCCGGTGGTGTTCGATCCCCGCGTGTCCGGCTCGCTGGTCGGACATCTGGTCGGCGCCATCAATGGTGCCTCGATCGCGCGCAAGACCAGCTTCCTCAAGGACAAGCTCGGCGCGCAGCTGTTCGCCAAGGGCATCCGCATCATCGATGATCCGCTGCGCAAGCGGGGCTTGCGGTCGCAGCCGTTCGACGCCGAGGGCGTGAAGGTGAAGCAGACCGCGCTGGTCGACGATGGCGTGCTGACGACGTGGCTCCTCGATTCGGGCACCGCGCGCGAGCTCGGCATGGTGACGACCGGGCATGCCCATCGCGGCGTGTCGTCGGCGCCTTCGCCCGGTCCGTTCAATCTGCATCTCGAAGCCGGCGTCGTGACAGCCAAGGAGCTGATCTCGGACATCAAGCAGGGCTTCTACGTCACCGACCTGATCGGCTCGGGCGTCAACGGCGTCACCGGCGACTACAGCCGTGGCGCGTCCGGCTTCTGGATCGAGAATGGCGAGATCGGCTATGCCGTGAGCGAAGTGACGATCGCCGGGCATCTGTTCGAGATCTTCAAGTCGATGACGCCCGCCAGCGATCTGGAATTCCGCTATGGCGTCAATGCGCCGACGGTGCGCATCGAAGGGTTGACGCTTGGCGGACGGTGAGATCGGGAAACCGGACGACACGAGCCTGGCGGCGGACGCCGGGCTCCTCAAAGAGGCGGTGCGCGAAGCCGGCGAGCTCGCACGTTCGATGTTCGGAACGGAGCTGCGCAAATGGACCAAGGGGGCGTCGTCGCCCGTTTCCGAAGCCGACATGGCGGTCAATGCGCTGCTCGAACGCAGGCTGCGATCCGCAACGCCGGATTACGGCTGGCTGTCCGAGGAGAGCGCGGATGATCGGGCGAGACTTGGTCGATCGCGGGTCTGGATCGTCGATCCGATCGACGGCACGCGGTCCTATCTCGGCGGCCGCAACGACTGGTGCGTGAGCGTTGCGCTGGTCGAGCACGGTGCGCCGATACTCGCCGCCGTGCATGTCCCGGTCAGCGAGGAGTTCTTCTTCGCCGCGCGCGGTAGCGGCACCACGTTGAACGAACAGCCGGTTCGGGCTGCACCTGGACGCGAGCTCGATTTCTCGCGCGTGGCCGGCCCGAAACCGCTGGTTGAGCGGCTGGCTCCGGACGCGGCGCGGATTGAGCTGCATCCGCGAATCGGCTCGCTGGCGCTGCGCCTGTGCCGTGTCGCGCATGGCGGGCTCGATGCCGCTTTTGCAGGCGGACAAAGCCGCGATTGGGACCTTGCGGCGGCTCATTTGATCGTGCAGGAAGCGGGTGGTAAAATGACCGCATTGTCCGGCGAGGCGATCCTCTATAATCGTCCGGAAGTGGTGCACGGGGTGCTGGTGGCAGCGGGCCGCGACCGACATGCTGACATCGTCGCTCAGTATCGCAGGTTACCGCCGGACTGACGCCCCTGGATCGCACCCTCCATTTCGCCTGCAAGGCGCTGATTAGGAAACGATACCGATGACAGATAGCGCCTCGCAGCAGCTCCTTCACCTCGTGATCGGCGGCGAGCTCATCAACCTCGACAAGAACGAATTCAAGGATCTCGACAAGGTCGACATCGTCGGTGTCTATCCGAACTACGCGGCGGCCCACGCCGCCTGGCGAGCCAAGGCGCAGATGACGGTCGACAACGCCCATATGCGCTATTTCATCGTTCACCTGCACCGGCTGCTCGATCCCGGTCAGGACGCGAAGTAAGACGCAAAGCTCGTCACTTGAAACATCTGGTTCGCAATACGCTGCGCAGCGGCTGGTTCCAGCGCGCCGTCGGGTTCCTCGCCGCCGAGTACCTGCGTCTGGTGTGGCTGACCAACCGCTTCACCTATGAGCCGCCCGAGGTCTACGATATCGTCGAGCCGCAGATGCCGGCGATCTTCGCGTTCTGGCACGGCCAGCATCTGCTGACCCCCTTCATCAAGAACAAGCCGAGCTATCGCGCCAAGGTGCTGATCTCCCGCCATCGCGACGGCGAGTTCAACGCGATCGCGGCGGAGCGGCTCGGCATCGGAACCATCCGCGGCTCCGGCGATCACGGCTCTTCCTTCCACCGGAAAGGCGGAGTAGGAGCTTTCAAGGAGATGGTGCGGGCGCTCGAAGACAACTATAATGTTGCATCGACCGCCGATGTGCCGAAGCGCGCGCGGATTGCGGGTCTCGGCATCATCATGCTCGCGCGTGAAACAGGACGTCCGATCATGCCGTTCGCAATGGTCACGAGCCGCTTCATCCGCCTGAAGAACTGGGACAGCACCACCATCAATTTGCCATTCGGCCGCGGCGCATTGGTGGGAATCAAGGAAATCAACGTGCCGCGCGATGCCGACGCCGCGATGATGGAAGAGGCGCGTCTCGACCTCGAGGCGACGCTGAACCAATGCATGCGCCGCGCCTATGAGATCGTCGGCCGTCCCGAGGCCTGTCCCCCGCCGGTCGCGTCGGGAGCATCGAGTGCCTAGCCCGCTGCCGATGGCCCTGCGTGTCTACCGCGGGTTGTCCTCGGCGGCATCGCCGCTTGCGCCGGCCCTGATCAGGCAGCGGCTCAAGCATGGCAAGGAGGATCCGGAGCGGACCGACGAGCGTCGCGGCCTGAGCCACGACACCCGCCCGCTGGGTCCGCTGGTCTGGATTCACGGCGCCAGCGTCGGCGAGGTGCTCGCGGCGGCGGCACTGATCGAGCGGCTGCGTGAGCTCAACATCCGCATCCTCATCACGTCCGGCACCGTGACCTCGGCCGCGATCGTGGCCAAGCGTTTCCCACCCGACGTGATCCACCAATACGTGCCCTATGACACGCCGCGCTTCGTCGAGCGGTTTCTCGATCATTGGCGTCCCTCGCTCGGGCTGTTCATCGAGTCCGATCTCTGGCCCAACCTGATCCTGGCCGGTGCCTCGCGGCGGGTGCCGATGGTGGTGATCAACGGCCGCATGTCGCCGCGCTCGTTCCCGCGCTGGCGCCGCATGTCCGGCACCATCTCCGCTTTGCTGGGACGCTTTGATCTCTTCCTGACGCAGTCGCAGGCGGATGCCGACCGGTTCTCCGCGCTCGGCGCGCGCAACGTCATCACCACCGGCAATCTCAAGCTCGACGTGCCGGCGCCGCCCGCCGATCCGGCGAAGCTCGATCGGCTCACGGCGATGACGCGCGGCCGTCCAGTCGTCGTCGCCGCCTCCACGCATCCCGGCGAGGACGAGATCCTGATCGCGGCCCATAAGGCCTTGTCTGCGGCCTATCCGTCGCTGCTCACCGTGATCGTGCCGCGCCATCCGCATCGCGGCCCGGCGGTCGCGGAGCTCGTCGCAAGCGCCGGCCTGCAGGGCGCCTTGCGGTCGCGCGAGGACCAGCCGCTCGCCGGCACCGACATCTACGTCGCCGATACCATGGGTGAGCTCGGCCTGTTCTACCGGCTGGCGCCGGTCGTGTTCATGGGCGGGTCGCTGGTCGAGCATGGCGGCCAGAACCCGATCGAGGCGGTCAAGCTCGGCGCGGCGATCGTGCATGGCCCGCACGTGTTCAATTTCACCGACGTCTACGAGGCGCTGGACAAGGCCGGGGGAGCCCGGCTCGCCCACGATCAGGAGGCGCTGATCCGGCAGCTCCGGCAGCTGCTCGCCGATCCCGCAGCCGGCAACAGCCTGGTTGCGGCAGGCACGCGCGTCGTCGATCAGCTCGGTGGCGCGCTGGAGCGGACGCTGTCGGCGCTCGAGCCGTATCTGTTGCAGGTCAGGCTCGAGATGGGGGCCGCCGGCGATGCGTGAGCCGGCCTTCTGGCATCGGCCGCCCTCCTGGCAATCGCGTCTGCTGTCCCCGCTCTCGACACTCTACGGTGCCATTGCCGCACGCCGCATGGCGCAAGTCGGAGTCGATGCAGGCCTGCCGGTGATCTGCGTCGGCAATTTCCATGTCGGCGGCGCCGGCAAGACGCCGACCGTGCTGGCGCTGACCGACATGCTGCGTGACCTCGGCGAGCGGCCGGTGGTGCTGAGCCGTGGCTATGGCGGCCGGCTGCACGGTCCCGTGGCCGTCGATCCCGCTATCCATCAGGCGGCCGATGTCGGTGACGAGCCGCTGATGATGGCCGCGCGGGTGCCGGTCGTCGTCTCGCGCGACCGCGCCGACGGCATCGGCCTCGTCAAGGCGCAGGGCGCCTCGGTCATCCTGATGGACGATGGCTTCCAGAATCCGTCGATCACCAAGGATCTCGCGCTGATCGTGATCGACGGCGCGCGCGGCCTCGGCAATGCCGAGGTGTTTCCCGCCGGACCGTTGCGCGCGCCGCTGCCGCCGCAACTGGCGCGCACCGACGCGTTGGTCGTGATCGGCGGCGGCCGAGCCAGCGATCTGGTCGCTGCGCGTGTCTCGGCGGCCGGCAAGCCGGTGTTCTCGGCCGCGTTGCAGCCCGATGCAAAGGTCGTCGCGGCGTTGCAGGGCAGGCCGCTGCTGGCGTTTGCCGGGATCGGCGATCCCGCCCGCTTCTTCCGCACCCTTCGCGGCGCGGGTCTCGACGTCAGGCGCGAGCGGGCCCTTCCGGATCACCACCCATTCACGACAGGCGACGTCGCAGCCCTCGCCAACGAAGCGAGGCGTGATGGATTTGCCCTGGTGACCACGGAAAAAGATCTCGTGCGGTTCCGCGGCCATGAGGCCGCGCCCGATGTCATGGCATTCCCGGTCACTTTGCAGTTCGACGATCTCGCCGCGTTGCGCGCGCTGGTTGTGCAACGACTGGCAGCGAAGCGTAAAGGTCAGCCGTTGGCCTTCAATGCGCCCGGATAATGCCGCTGCAGCACGGCGGTCGGCACGGCGTAGGCTTCCTGCAGATCGACACTCCAATACTTCAGCTCGTCCAGCGGAATCCGCACATCGGTGACCGCGCAGCGCACATAGCTTCCCGGTGAGATCACCCGGAAATCGCCATCCAGATACTGCACCTGCGCCTCGCCCTGGCCCGAGGGACCAAACTTGTTGAGCACGTCCGCGATCTCCAATTCCTTGCCGTGAAGTCCCTCCGCGAGCGCCGCACGCACACGACAGGCCGATTTTCGATGATGTCCTAGCATAGATGGGGGACGCTGTCCCCCCGCGCAAACCCACTGATTTGTGATGCTTCTGCACGAAACTCCGTGCTAGCTAGGTTTCAATATCCGCCGCTTGTCCCGCCCGGCTGGTTTGATGCGCTCCCTCGTCGCCATCGTTGTCTCAATGCTTTGCGCCACGGCGTTTTCAGCCTTGGCTGAGCCGTTGCCGGCGCCCGTCGCGGTCGAGATTCCCTCGGGAAGCTATGTGCTGCGCGCCCAGCTCTACCGGCCGAAGGGGGCCGGCCCATTTCCGGTCGTCGTTGCCCTGCACGGCTGCGGTGGGCTTTCCGGCCGCTCCGAGCCCGTGCTGCCGCGTTATCGCGACTGGGCGGAGGAACTGGTCGGGGACGGCAAGGCCGTCCTGCTGCCGGACAGCTACGGCTCGCGCGGGCTGGGCCCGCAATGCCGCGTCAAGGAGCGTCGTATCAGCGGCCGGCGCGAGCGTGTCGCGGACATCGTGATCGCGCAGAAATGGCTGGCCAAGCAAGCCTGGGCGATGCCCGACCGGGTCAGTCTGGTCGGCTGGGCCAGCGGTGCGAGCGCGCTGTTATGGGCGGTACGCCCGCAATTGCCCCAGCATGTCTCGCCCGATTTCCGCTCGGCGGTGGCGTTCTACCCGGATTGCCGTGCCTCGTCCGGCCTCGGCTGGAGCACGCGCGTCCCGACATTGGTGCTGATCGGCGGGCTGGACGACGTCTATTCGCCGCCCGCATGCCGACAGATGATCGATGGTGCGCGCGGCCGCAGCGCGCTGACCCGCATCGTGATCTATCCCGGCGCCTATCACGATTTCGATCGTGTGAACCTGCCGCTGCATCAGGTTGCCGGCTCGGATGCCGGGGCGCCCGAGCGCGGCCATGTCGGCTCCGATCCCGAGGCGCGCGCCGATGCGCAGAAGCTCGTGGCCGAGTGGCTGGCGCGCTGAGAACCGATCAGAACAGGCTGCCTTGATCGGCGGGATCGGGCGTGCGCTTCGCTGCCGAAGGCTTGGCCTCGCGCGCAGGTTTCGGCGATGACGGCGCTGCCGGCGGAAGCGGGCGGTCCGCGCCCGCCGTGGCCGCGACCTTGCCGTCCGCAAATTCGATCGAGAGCGCGGCGCCGGGACCGATGCTCGCGGCATGGTGCAGCGGGTGGCCGGCCTCGTCACGCACCAGCGCAAAGCCACGCGCCAGCACGCTGCGATAGGACAGGGCGGTGAGGAGCTTTTCGTTCTGGCCGACGCGGGCCGACAGGCGCTGAAGCTGGGTCAGCAACGCGCGCCGGGCCCGCTCGGCCAGACGTTCGGTTCGGTCGCGCTCGCGACCGATGGCCTGGCGCTTGGCCTGCGCATAGGCCTGCCGAGAGGCCTTGAAGCGGGCATCGAGCGCCTCGAACCGCTCGCGCCGCCGGTGCAACTGGCCGCGCGACGACAGCGACAGCCGTTCGGACGACGCGATCAGGCGATGGCGCGATTGCGTGATCTGCGCGTGCAGCACGCGCAGAGTGAGCTTGGCGCTCGCCGCCGCGAACTGGCGGAAGTGCACATGCGTGTTGGTCTTCAGCGCGCGCGGCAGGCTGGCGGCCGCCGAATCCAGCCGCTGCCTCGGAATGGCGAGCAGATCTCCGGCGCCGGGCAGAGCGCGCGCGGCGGCGCGCAGCTCGTTGCGGCGGCTCTCCTGGCCACGCTGCCAGCAGACGCTGACACGGCGCGCGAGGCTTGCGACCTCCTGCATCAGCTCGCTGCGCACCGGCACCGCCATTTCCGCGGCTGCTGTCGGAGTCGGCGCACGTTTGTCCGCGGCGAAATCGATCAAGGTCACGTCGGTCTCGTGGCCGACCGCCGAGATCAGCGGGATCATGCTCTCGGCCGCGGCGCGGACCACGATCTCCTCGTTGAACGACCACAGGTCCTCCAGCGAGCCGCCACCGCGCGCGACGATCAGCACGTCGGGCCGCGGGATCGGACCGCCCTCGGGCAAGGCGTTGAAGCCGCGGATCGCGGCGGCGACCTGCTCGGCCGAGCCCTCGCCCTGTACCTTCACGGGCCAGACCAGCACGCGCCGGGGAAAGCGGTCCTCGAGCCGGTGCAGGATGTCGCGGATGACGGCGCCGGTCGGCGAGGTGACGACGCCGATCACCTCGGGAAGCCACGGCAGCAATTGCTTGCGCGCGGGATCGAACAGCCCCTCGGCCCCGAGCTTCCGCTTGCGCTCCTCCATCAGCGCCATCAGCGCGCCGATCCCGGCCGGCTCCAGCGCCTCGATGACGATCTGGTACTTCGATGAGTTGGGATAGGTGGTGAGCTTGCCGGTGGCGATCACCTCGAGCCCTTCCTGGGGCTTGAAGCGCATGCGGCCATGCACGCCCTTCCAGATCACCGCCTCGATCTTGGCGCTCTCGTCCTTGAGCGCGAAATAGCAATGCCCCGAGGAATGCGGCCCGCGAAAGCCGGTGATTTCGCCGCGCACCCGGACATGGCCGAACTGGTCCTCGACCGTGCGCTTCAGCGCCGAGGACAGCTCGGTGACGGTGAATTCGGGCGCGTTGGGCAAGGCTTCCGCAGGCGGCATCGCTGGCTGATTCGGTTCGGGGAGCAGCAGCCAAGGTAGGGGCTTTCCGCGTTCGCCGCCAATCAAGCCGTTGTCTTTTCGATAACTCTGTTATACAGAGTACTCTATAAATTGGGTGAGTGGAGGAGAGCATGCGACGCGGTGCGAAGGTCCTGTTTCGGGCCCTAGGAGGAGCGCTCTGCCTCGTCGGCGTGCTCGCTTTGGTTCTGGCCGCGATGATCGCGACGCCGCTTGCGCGCCCGCCCGAGCTCAAGTCGATCTCGGAGACGGCCGGACGGGTCGACCGCAGCACCATGCCAGGGCTGCAGCGCTTCAGTGCCCGCGATGGCACCGAGCTGGCCTATCGCCATTACCCGGCGAGAGGGGCGGCTGTCGGCAAGGTCGCGATCGTCGTCCACGGCTCCTCCGGCTCCAGCGTCGCCGTGCATGCCCTCGCCGATGCTTTGGCGGCGCGCGGCATCGATACCTTCGCGCCCGACATTCGCGGCCATGGCGGCTCCGGCACCCGCGGCGACATTGGCTATCTCGGACAGCTCGAAGACGATCTGGCCGACCTCGTCGCCGAGCTCAGGAGGTCGATCCCGACCGAGCCGATCGTCCTGCTCGGCCATTCCGCAGGCGGCGGCTTTGCGCTGCGCGCGGCGAGCGCCCCGATCCAGGACCTGTTCACGCGCACCGTGCTGCTGTCGCCCTATCTCGGCTACGATGCGCCGACCAACCGTGAGAATTCGGGCGGCTGGGCCGGTCCCGACATTCCGCGCATCCTGGCGCTCGGCGCGCTCAGGCGCATCGGTATGCCGTGTTGCGAGGCACTGCCCGTGCTGGCCTTTGCTGTCAGGCCGAACTCGGAGAAATTCCTGGCGCCGACCTACAGCTACCGGCTGTTCCGCAATTTCGCGACCCGCGGCTACAAGGCCGATCTCGCCGCGGCGAAGCACCCGGTGACCGTTATCGCCGGCGCCGATGACGAGCTGATGCTCGCCGACAAATATGCAGATGCGGTGCACGCCGTCGCGCGCGGCGTTGACGTGAAGCTGATCGCGGGCGTCAATCACATGGAGATCGTGTCGGCGCCGCAGGCGGTGAGCGCGATCGCCGAAGACGTGGCTAAGCGCTAGAGGTTCAAACCGCATGATCGACAGCCTGGAAGCCGCGCGGGCGCTCGGCGACATCGAGGATGTGATGAAGCGCGTGCGGCAGTCGCAGATCTATCGGCTGTCGAGCCTGCTGATGATCCTCTGGGGCGTTCTCGTCTTCGCCGGCAATCTCGTGACCTATCTCACACCTTATTACGCCGGCAAGGCCTGGCTGGCGGTCTATGTTCTCGGTCTTGCCGGATCGCTGACGTTGGGCGCGGCGGAGAAAGCGCGCTCCGGCGTGCGCAGCTTCGATGTCAGGGCGGTGCTCGCCTTCGTCATGTTCTTCGCCTTCGGTTTCTTCGTCGAGGCGATCGGCCATTTCGGACCGCGCGAGATGGGCGCGTTCTGGCCGGTCTATTTCATGCTGTTCTACGGCCTCGCCGGCTTGTGGTTCGGCGCGGCCTTCACGGTGTTCGGCCTGTGCGTCACCGCGTTGACCCTGGTCGGCTATCTCTTCATCGGCGCGGCTTTCCCGTTGTGGATGGCGTTCGTCAACGGCGGCGGCCTGGTTCTCGGCGGCCTGTGGATGCGGCGGAGCTGACGGCTTGGCGGAGCTCGACGAGATCATCCACCAGCCGCTGCGGCTGAAGATCATGGCGGCGCTGAATGCCCTGCCGGCCGGGGCCGGGCTGGAATTCGTCCGGCTGAAGAAGCTGACCGGCGCCACCGACGGTAATCTCGGCGCTCACATCGACACGCTGGCGCGCGCCGGCTACGTCGCCGTGGACAAGGCCTTCGTCGGCAAGAAGCCGCAGACCACGGTGACGGCGACCGCGGCCGGCCGTGCGGCCTTCGCCCGCTATGTCGCGAACCTGCAGGACATCATTGCCGGCGCAGCCGCGAAGCCGCCGGAGCCATGATTTGACTCCGTTGCGAGGGCCGGGCAATTGGGGCGTCCAAATTGGCCCATCCCTTTGCGACGGCATCGACAATGAACATTCTGCTCCTTGGTTCCGGCGGCCGCGAGCACGCGCTCGCTTGGAAGATCGCCGGCTCGCCGCTGCTCACCAAGCTGTGGTGCGCGCCGGGCAATGCCGGAATCGCCAAGGAGGCCGAATGTGTCGCGCTCGACGTCGCCGATCATGCGGCGGTGATCGCCTTCTGCCGGGCGAACAGGGTGGACCTGGCGGTGGTCGGCCCCGAGACGCCGCTCGCCGCCGGCATCGTCGATGATCTCGAAGCGGCCGGCATCAAGGCGTTCGGCCCGTCCAGGCTCGCCGCCAAGCTCGAGGGCTCCAAGGGATACACCAAGGATCTCTGCGCCGAATACGACATCCCGACCGGTGCCTATTCCCGCTTCGACAATGCCCCCGAGGCACTGGCCTATGTCCGCGAGCACGGCGCTCCGATCGTCGTCAAGGCGGACGGGCTAGCGGCCGGCAAGGGCGTCGTCGTCGCCAAGACGGTTGTCGAGGCCGAGGACGCCATCAAGATGATGTTCGAGGGCGGCTTTGGTGTCGCCGGCACCGAGGTCGTCATCGAGGAGTTTCTCGAAGGACGGGAGGTGTCGTTCTTCGCGTTGTGCGACGGTGAGACCGCGATACCGCTGGCCTCGGCCCAGGACCACAAGCGGGTGTTCGATCACGACCAGGGACCGAACACCGGCGGCATGGGAGCGTATTCGCCGACGCCGTTCGTGACGCAGGAGATTCATGACAAGATCATGAATCAGATCATTCAGCCGACCATTGCCGGGATGAACGCCCGGGGCACACCCTTCAAGGGCATTCTCTATGCCGGCCTGATGCTGACGGCCCAGGGGCCGAAGCTGTTCGAATACAATGTCCGCTTTGGCGATCCGGAATGTCAGGTGCTGATGCTGCGGATGATGTCGGATCTCGTGCCCGCCATGCTGGCCGCCTGCGACGGGCAGTTGAAGAATTTCGATCTGCGCTGGTTTCCCGACGCCGCCGTCACCGTGGTCATGGCCGCGAAGGGCTATCCCGGCGACTACGCCAAGGGCGGCGTCATCGAGGGGCTCGACGACGCCGCGAGGATCGAGGGCGTGGAGATATTCCACGCCGGCACGGTGGCGAAGGACGGCGCCATTCTCGCCAATGGCGGGCGCGTCCTCAATGTCTGCGCGTCGGGCAAGACCGTCACCGAGGCTCAGGCGCGGGCCTATCAGGCCGTCGACCGCATCAAATGGGCCGACGGCTTCTGCCGGCGCGACATTGCCTGGCAGGCGGTGGCGCAGGAAAGCGGTCAGGGCTGAGCATCGTGATCGCCGCAGTCGGCCCCGCAAGGCTATTTTTCCCGTGCGAATTGTGGCAGTTCCATAGACTCATGCCTTGATGGGATGAATCAGTTCCGCCGTGGAACGGAGGGGCCATGGAATGCGCGCGGTGCGGCAGGCAGAATCAGCCAGGGAGAGCCTCGTGCGACCGGTGCGGCGAGCCGCTCAGCCTCAGATGTGAGGCGTGCAACCAGACCAACAGTCCGTCGAATCGCTTCTGCGGCCAATGCGGCGCGCCGTTGCCCGGCCGGCTGGCTCCGCCCGACCAGGCGGCGCAGCGCGTCCTGAGGACCCTGAGCAGCAAGGGTGGAGAACGCAAGCGTCTCACCATCCTGTTCGCCGACATCCGCGATTCCACCCAGCTGATCGACAGCCTCGGCGATCCCGAGCTCGCGATGCAGCGGCTCGATCCGGTGCTCAACCTCATGAAGGAGGCGGTCCACCGCTATGACGGCGTCGTCAACAAGACGCAGGGTGACGGCGTCATGGCCCTGTTCGGAGCGCCGGTGCCGCATGAGGATCATGCGGTTCGCGGCTGCCTCGGCGCGCTGGCGATGCAGGACTCCATCGCGCGCCTCGCCGACCCGCATTTGCAGGTCCGGGTCGGGCTGCACACCGGCGAGGTGATCGTCCAGGTCGTCGAGAACAGCATGTACCAGACCTACGACGCGGCCGGCGCCAACGTCCATCTCGCCAATCGTCTGGAGCACATGGCCGAGGCCGGCACCATCCTGATCAGCAAGGAGACCTACACCGGCGCCAGGCAGTTCGTCGAAGCCGAGCCGCTCGGCACCCACGCGCTGCGCGGCATCGCCTCGCCGGTGTCGATCTACAAGCTGATCGGCCGCCTCAGTGCGCCGGCGAGCGACGTCTTCCGCAGCGGCCAGCGCCTGTTGCCGCTGATCGGGCGCAATGCCCAGCTTGCGGTGCTCGAGCGCGAGCTCGACGACGTCCTGGCGGCGCGCGGCGCTGTCGTCGGCATTGTGGGTGAGGCCGGCATCGGCAAGAGCCGGCTGTGCTTCGAGTTCGCCGAGCACTGTCGCCGCCAGGGCATTCGCGTCTACGAGGCGCGCGTGCTGGCACATGGCCGCGCCACCCCGTTCCAGCCGGTGCTCGAATTGCTGCGCGACTTCTTCGGCATCCGGCCGAAGGAGCCGGTGGAGGTGTCGCGCCAGCGCGTGGTCGACCGGCTCGAAGCCATTGCCATGCCCGACACGGCGCTGGTCCTGCTCCTGGACTTCATGAACCTCGCCGATCCGGCACGGCCGGCGCTCCGGCTCGATCCCGGCGTGTTCAAGACCCGTCTGCTGAACGTGTTCAAGACGCTGTTCCGTGCGGCGCCCGCCGACGGCGCCATGGTGATCATGATCGAGGACCTGCATTGGGTCGACGAGGCCAGCGAGGAATTCGTCGAGGCGCTCGCGGAGGCCACGATCGGCACCAAGACACTGCTGGTCGTGAACTACAGGCCGGGTTTCGCCGCCTCCTTCATGCAGCAGACCCCGTTTCACGAACTGCACATCGTCCCGCTTGCCTCCGAGGAGGCGAGCGAGCTGCTGCGCGGGGTGTTCGGTGACGATCCTTCGCTGGAGGTGCTGGCGCGCGACATCGTCGAGCGCGCGCAGGGCAATCCGTTCTTCCTCGAGGAGCTTGCCAGCGCCGTCTCCGAAAGCGGCGGCTTCGAGGGTGAGCGCGGCGCCTACCGTCTCAAGGGTGGCATCGGACCGATTCCACTGCCGCCGACCGTGCATGCGGTCGTGGCCGCGCGCATCGATCGTCTCGGCGAATCTGCCAAGAACGTGCTGGAAGCAGCGGCCGTGATCGGCCGATCGGTCGCGCTGGCGGTGCTCAAGCCGGTAACCGGCATCGATGACGCAGAGCTGTTCGATGCGCTCGCTCAGCTCAGGCAGGCCGATCTTCTCTACGATCTGCCGCCGTTCGATATGGGCGTGCTCGCCTTTCGCCATCCGCTGATCCAGGAGGTCGCCTATGCGATGCAGCTGCGGTCCCGGCTGAGCACGATCCACGCTGCCGTGGCCAAGGCGATCGAGGCGCTCGATTGGGGGACGCAGGACGAATTCGCCGCCCTGATCGCCTCGCACTATGAGTTCGCCGGCCAGACCATGCAGGCGGTCGAGCATCTGCAGCGCGCGGCGCGCTGGATCGGCCGCACCAACACGGCGGAGGCGCTGCGGCTGTGGAAGAAGATCCGCTCCCTGCTGCAGGCGCTGCCGCAATCGGAGCGCGTCGACCGCCTGCGTGCGCTGGCCAGCGGCCAGATCCTGAACTTCGGCTGGCGCGAAGGCATCTCGGCCGAAGAGGTCAAGCCTTTTGCTGAAGAAGCGTTGAGATTTGCCCGCTCCTCCGACAAGGCGCATGAGCCGTTGTTGATCGGCGCTTATGGCCGCGTGCTCGCTTCGACGGGAGCGGCCGATGACTACGTCGACCTGGCGCAGAACGCCATCAAGCTGACCTCGGGCGAGGGGGATGTTGGCCGCTACGCGACCGTCAACGCCATGCTGGCGCAGGCATACACACATTCGGGACGGATGAACGAGGCGCTCTCGGCGGCCAATACAGCCATCGCTGCAATGGCAAGCCAGGCCGGCTTCGACAGTCACGTCACGCTTGGTTTGAACCCGAACCAGATTCTCGGCTTTGACGTCAGCTATTGGGTGAGATGCATCAGGGCGCGCGCAATGGCTCATCTCGGCCAGATCGAGGATGCTCGCAGCGAGCTTCTCGAATTGGTGCAGCAGCCTTCATCCGAGGTCGCACCGGTGCTCCAGTTCGTCCCGCACTTCAACCTCGTGGAGCTGGCATGGATGGTCGAAGACCAGAGCCTTGCGCGCGAGCACGCAAGGCGAGTTTCCGATCTCGCTGAAACATCCGGCATTCCCTACATCCGCGTGCTCACCTTGCTCTGCGCAAGCCTCGAACAGGCTTTGACCGGTCGATTCGCCGACGCGACGAATGAGATGGTTGGCGCGATCGAAGCCGCTCGGGCCGCAAGGACGGGGCTCGAGCTCGAGGCGCGCATGGCCGCCATAAATGCCGATCTGCTTTACCGGAGTGACGACTTCGATGCCGCCATCGAGGCCAGCAAACAGGCGATCCTTGTAGCCAAGCGAAAGACGGATCGAGTGGCGGAGTGTTACGCGACGACCGTTCTGGGCCTTGCTCTTGCCGGAGCCGGCAGGAACGAGCAGGCTGCGGGACTTCTTGAGCAGATAGGACATCTCATGAATGTCTCCGGTGCGTTCTGTCTGCGTTCATTAGTTCAGAAACTGCAATTGCATCTTGAAGCAATGCAATGATGCATGCATTGTCGATTCGTTGAATTCCGGCTTTTTCAGATTTGGGGGTTACAATGGGGGTAATGATTAAAGACAGTACTACCCTTGATATTATCGTGCAGCTCAACAAACGGTTCGATGCAGATGCCTTGCCCGAAATGGTCGAGCTGCAACGGGAGTTCGGGGTCTTCTCGCTGAGGCATAGTCTACAGCAGTCCTTTGCTTTGCTCGGAATCGTGCCTGCCGACTGGTCCGAGCGGCGGCGCTGGTACAAGTTTCTCGAGTTTCTGAAGACGTATCCATCGGACATCGCCAGCGTGAACGGCCATGATCGTGTGATCCAGGCGTTCAAGGATGATCTGGAGTGCGAAAAGCCGCTGCCAGTCTCGATCGTCTGTCACTCTGCGGCAGAGGATCCCCGTGTCACCGTGTCGGAAGGACGTCCGATCGTTTTCTCCCTCGACAAGCACGTCATCATCTCGATCCCGACGACGCCCGGTCGTGAGGCACGCAAGCAGGCCGCTGAGACCGCACGGGCGAGGCGGGTCGAAAAACGCAAGAAGTGAGGCGACCACGAGGGTCGTCTTCGGAGACGAGGCTCTTTGCTCGATTCCCCTGTTCTGACGTCGATGTCTATCGCGCCGCGCCGTCTCGAGCGATCACCGACCCGGTTCGGTGCTGGTGTGCGTGCGAAGCTGAGCGCTGCCTTGCGCCGTTCAGCTTCGCTGTCCCCTTTGGCGGCAGATCGTCCTTGATGGTCCGGAGAAAAGAAGGCACCATGACACCGGTGCATTCTGCGCTATCGGGAGGAAGCCGTTATGGGAGCGATGATGAAGGACAGCACGACGCTCGACGTCGTGGTTCAGTTCAACAAGCGGTTCGAGGCTGACGCGGTGCCGGAGATGGCCGAGTTGCAGCGCGAGTTCGGGATCTTTTCTGCCGAGCATGGCCTGCAGCGCTCGTTCACCTTGCTTGGCATCGTGCCTGCCGACTGGAATGAGCGCCGTCGCTGGTACAAATTCCTGGATCATCTCAAGACCTATCCTTCGGACCGCGATGGCGTGAATGGTCACGATCGAGTCGTCGAGGCTTTCAAGGAGGATCTGGAATCGGGCGCGCCGTTGCCGATCTCGCTCGTCTGTCATTCGGCCGCCGATGATCCGCGCGTCACTGTCTCTCGTGGACGGCCTGTCGTCTTCGCGTCCGACGTGCACGTCATCGTGTCGATTCCGACGACGCCCGGCCGCGTCGTGCGACAGCAGATTGCAAAGACGGTGCGGGAGCGGCGCGCTCGAGAGCTCAGCATGCAGTGAGCGCCAGATCTGCCACACGCACGGCGAAGGACGTTCCGAGCCTCGGCTTGATCCAGGCGGACGTCGATGCCTATTACTCTGCCTGCGTTGCGCGTCACGGCGCAACGCCGCGCGGCGTTGACTGGTCGTGCGAGGCGACGCAGGGCCTGCGCTTCGTGCAACTGATGAAGCTGTGCGACGTGTCGGCGCCGTTCAGCCTCAATGACATCGGTTGCGGCTATGGCGCGCTGGTGCCGTTTCTTGAATCGCGTTTTGCGTCCTGTGAGATTGACTATCTCGGCATCGACCTGTCCCGCGCCATGATCAGCCGGGCGCGGCGCCGCTTTGCCGCCCCCTTGCGGCGCTTCGTCGTCGCGTCGGAGAGCCCGCGCATCGCCGACTATTCGGTCGCCTCGGGCATCATGAACGTCAACGTCGGCTATTCGCGCGACGCCTGGGAAGGCTACATCAAAGCCATGTTGCAGCGCATGTTCGCGACCAGCCGGCGCGGCTTTGCCGTCAATTTCATGCGAGCGGCCGCTGATGAGGAGCAGGACGGCGATCCCGCCAAGGCGCGCCTGTATCGCACTACGCCGGACGTTTGGGCCACCCACTGCGAGCAGGAGTTTGCGGCGGCCGTCGAGGTCATCGGCAACTACGGGATGAAGGAGTTCACGCTCCTGGTGCGCCGCCTGACTCATGCCGCCCCGTCGCAAGCAGGGCTCTCGCACTGATGTCGGCTGTTCCGTCGCTATCCTCGCAGACAGATCGCCGCAGCGCCGCCGTCGAGCGTGCTGTGGACGTGCTGATCTCCTCGCGAGGTCACGCCGATCCAACGCGGCTGGAACGCGCCTGTGCGCTGCTGCGCCAGCGCGCGCCGCTGCATTGGGTTGAACGCTCGGGCGTTCGTCCGTTCCGGGCGGTCACGCGCTATGCCGACATTGTCTCGATCGAGACACGGAGCAATGAGTTTGCCGCGGGCCCGCGCACCTATCTCGCCAGCGAGACCTCCGAGGCCGTGCTGCAGCGTGTCACCGGCAAGCCGCAACTCGTGCGCAGCCTGACCGAGATGGATCCGCCGGATCACGGCGTTTATCGCGGCATCATCCAAGGCGCCTTTGCGCCGCCGGTCTTGCGCGAGATGGAGACATGGCTGTCGCAATGGGCCGCCGAGATCATCGACCGGGTTTCCGCGCGCGGCGCCAGTTGCGACTTCGCAGGCGACGTGGCGCTGCCCTTCACCTTCCGGGTGATCGGCCGCATGCTGGGCACGCCGGAGGCCGACGATGCCCGGCTTGCGCGGCTCGCCCAGGCCTTCGTGGGCGCCGAGGATCCGCGGCGCCGTCTCGCCGAGGCGCCGGGCGATACGATGCGGATGGCCATGCTGGCGCTGCGCGATTATTTCGAAGCCGTCGTGGCCGACCGGCGCGCCCGACCGCGCGACGATCTCGCCAGCCTGATTGCGCATGCCGCGCCGCATGGCGCGGCAATGCCGCATTACGAGCTGATCTCCTACTTCATCCTGCTGGTCACGGCGGGCCACGATACGACGGCGCTCGCATTGGCGGGCGGCCTGGCGGCGCTGCTCGCGGCGCCCGAGCAGATGGTGCGGCTGCGGGCCGAGCCCGAGCTGCTCGATCCGGCGATCGAGGAAATGCTGCGCTGGACCTCGCCGGTGCGGCACTTCATGCGCACCGCGGTCTGCGACACCGAGGTCGGGGGGCAACGCATTCGCGAAGGCGATGCGCTGGCCTTGTTCTTCCATTCGGCCAATCGCGACGAGACCGTGTTCGAGGACGCCGGCGCGTTCCGGATCGATCGCAGTCCGAACCCGCACATCGCCTTCGGCCGTGGTCCGCACATCTGCATGGGACTGCAGCTGGCGCGGATGCAGATGCGGGCGCTATTTGCGGAGCTGCTGCGCCGGACCGAACGGATCGAACTCGCCGGGCGGGTGCGCCGGGTGCGGTCGCCCTTCATGAGCGGCGTCTCCAGCCTCCCGGTTCGCATGAGCTTTCGCGCGCTGCGCAAGGAGGCGGCTGCATAGGCCTCACCGCCGCGCCTTGAAGAACTCCTTCAGCATCTGCGCCGCCTGCTGCTCGCCCACCGCCGAATAGACCTCCGGGGCGTGATGGCAGGTCGGCGCCGTGAAGAAGCGCACACCCGACTCGACCGCACCGCCCTTCGGATCGGCGGCCCCGTAATACAGCCGTCGGATGCGCGCGAAGGAGATCGCGCCAGCGCACATCGTGCACGGCTCGAGCGTGACGTAGAGGTCGCACTCGACCAGCCGCTCGCTGCCGACGACCTGGGCCGCCTGCCGCAGTGCCAGGATCTCGGCATGGGCGGTCGGATCGCGGTCGGTCAAAGTGCGGTTGGCGGCGGTGGCGATGACCGCGTTGTCACGGACGACGACGCAGCCGATCGGCACCTCGCCGGAAATTGCGGCCGATTCGGCCGCTTTCAGCGCCAAATCCATGAAAGAAGGGCTGTTCATGGCTCGTCACGCCCGCCCAAGTCTGCTACTGGATCGCCCTTCAGCACAACCGGACCCCGATTTCCTGCGTGACATGCGCTGCTTCAGAAGCGCGCGGTTCACGCGTCGTCCTGCACCTCGAAGTGAGACCTTCATGCCCCGCACCACCGACAAAGACAACGATTCCCGCGGCCGCCGCGGCGGCGCCCCGCGGGGGCGGTCCGAGGGCGGCAAAGGACGCTCGGGCGCTGCGCGTGGGCCGGAAAAGAAGTTCGCCAAGCGCGGCTTCGGCGACAAGGAAGCGGGTGGCCGGGGCAAGCGCTCCTTCGACGAGGGCCGCGCCCCGCGCCGCCGCGACGACGGCGATGCGCCGCGCAAATCCTTTGGCGACAAGCCGCGCTTCAACCGCGATGAGCGGCCGCGCGGCGATCGGCCCTATGCCGCTCGCCCGGCGCGGTCGGGCGATGGCGAGAAGCGCGCCTTCAAGCCGCGTGGCGACCGGCCGAAATTCGATCGCGACGAGCGGGGCGGCGAGAAGCGTCCCTATACGCCCCGTGCCGGTCGCGACGAGGCTCGTCCGGCCGGGCGATCGTCCGAGCGCAAGTTCGGCGAGCGCAAGCCCTACGCTCCGCGGGAGCGCGATGGTGAGAAACGCCCCTATACGCCACGCGGCGAGGGCGCGCGTGATCGCGGCGACCGGCCGCGCACCGAGCGCAGCTTCGGCGACCGTCCGCCGCGGACCGGCGATCGCCCTGAGCGCAAGTTTGGCGGAGAGCGCAAGTTCTCTCGCGGCGCTGAAGGCGATCGGGGCGAGCGCAAGTTCGGTGCCGGCGCGCGCGGGCCGCGCAAGGAGTTTGGCGACCGTCCCTCGCGCGGCGAGAGCAAGCCGTGGCAGAAGCGCGGCGCGGATGGCGATCGCCCGGAACGCAGCCCGCGTCCGCCGCGCGAAGGCGGCCGCAGCTTCGATCGCCCGCGCACCCAGCGCAGCAGCGAGGATCGTCCGAAATTCGACAGGCCCAAATTCGACAAGCCGAAGTTCGATCGCCCGCGGGATCGGGGCGAGGAGCGCAGCTTCGACCGGCCGCGCCGTCCCGAGGGGCGCACCGACTGGCAGGAGCATCCGCGCAGCGAACGCCGTGGCCGCGACGGCTTCTCCGAGCGGCCGCGCCGCGACAATGAAGACGACAGCAAGGTCTTCGCCAAGCGTCCGGCGTTCGGCGGCCGCGGCGCCTATCGCGAGCGCAAGCCCGAGACCGACAAGCGCAGCGCCCGCATTGCCGCCGAGCCGGCCGTGCCGAAGAAGGCCGGCGAGCGCATCGCCAAGGTGCTGGCCCGCGCCGGCCTCGCCTCGCGCCGCGACGCCGAGGAGATGGTCACGCAGGGCCGCGTGACGGTGAACGGCCGCGTCATCAACTCCCCCGCGCTCGATGTCACCGAGAATGACGTGATCCAGGTCGACGGCGCGCCGCTGCCGGAGCGCGAGCGCACGCGGCTGTTCCTGTATCACAAGCCGCGCGGGCTGATGACGACGCACAGCGACCCCGAGGGGCGGCCGACGGTGTTCGACAATCTGCCTGAGAGCCTGCCACGGCTGATCTCGATCGGCCGACTCGACTTCAACACCGAAGGGCTCTTGCTGCTCACCAATGACGGCGGCCTCGCGCGCGTGCTGGAATTGCCGGACACCGGCTGGACGCGGCGCTATCGCGTCCGCGCCCATGGCGAGATCACGCAAGGACAGCTCGATCAGCTCGCCGCGGGCGTCGAGGTCGACGGCGTCAAATACGGCCCGATCGAAGCGACGCTCGAGCGCGACCAGGGCGCCAATGTCTGGCTCGTCGTCGCGATCCGCGAGGGCAAGAACCGCGAGGTGCGCAACGTGCTCGCGCATCTCGGCCTCGAGGTTAATCGCCTGATCCGCGTCTCCTACGGTCCGTTCCAGCTGCTGGAGCTGCCCGAGGGCGAGGTGCAGGAAGTCAAGACGCGGGTGCTGCGCGAACAGCTCGGCGAGAAGGTGATTGCGCAGTCGGGTGCCGATCTCGGTCCTGCGGGCAAGGGCAATCGCGAGCCGTTGCCGGACCCGAAGCCCAAGCCGAAGCGCGAGGTCGTCGCCGACCGCAAGGGCCGCCGCGTGCTCGTCCAGCGTACCGGCAGCGAGGAAGCGCGCGAGCGCCACGAGGCCGAGGCGCGTTTCCCCGGTCCGCCGCGGCGGCCGAAGCGCGGCTATCACGGCAAGCGCGATATCACGCCGCAGGATGACGAGTAGGGTGTTACGATGCGTGTCGTCGGCGGACGGCTGAAGGGCCGCAACATCGCTTCGCCTGCGTCGCGTGACATCCGGCCGACGCAGGACCGGCTGCGCGAGGCGCTGTTCAACATCCTCGTCCACGCCTACGAGGATCCGATCGAGGGCGCACGCGTGCTCGATTTGTTTGCCGGCACCGGCGCGCTCGGCATCGAGGCGACCTCGCGCGGCGCGGCGTTCACGCTGTTCGTCGACAACGGCGCCGAGGCAAGGGCGCTGCTGCGCAACAATGTCGAATCGCTCGGGCTCGGCGGCGTCACCAAGGTCTACCGCCGCGACGCCACCGATCTCGGACCGGCGCATCCGGTCGAGCCGTTCTCGCTGGTGTTCCTCGATCCGCCCTATGGCAAGGGCTTGGCCGAGAAGGCGCTGGCCTCGCTGCGCGACGGCGGCTGGCTCGTGCCATCGGCGCTGCTCGTGGTCGAGGAGTCCAAGGCTGCCGCGTTCAAGGCGCCCGAGGGGTTCGAAGAGCTCGAGCGCCGCGCTTACGACGACACGGAGTTCGTGTTCCTGCGCCGGTCCTGATCCTCGCTCGCTGTCGCCCCTGCGAACGCAGAGGCCCATAGCCACAGGATTGCGTTGGGAGGCTGGCTGCTCGTAACGTCGTTCATGTCCCTGACTGCTGCTGCGGCGTATGGGTCCCGGATCGGCGCCGCCGGACGGCGCTACGCGCCGCCGGTGGCTTGTCCGGGACGACACCGGATTTGTAGCTATCGTCGTGGCCTCAATCGTAGCCGCTATCTCCTCCCGAACAGCTTCTCGACATCCGCGAGCTTCAGCTCGACATAGGTCGGGCGGCCGTGATTGCACTGGCCCGAGTTCGGTGTGTCCTCCATCTCGCGGAGCAGCGCGTTCATCTCTTCCGGCTTGAGGCGGCGGCCGGCGCGGACCGAGCCGTGGCAGGCCATGGTGGCTGCGACGTGCATCAGGCGGCGCTCCAGCGGCAGCGCCTCGCCCCATTCCTCCATGTGCTCGGCGAGGTCGCGCAGCAAGCCTGCGGCATTGATCTTGCCGAGCAGCGATGGCGTCTCGCGCACGGCGACGGCGCCGGGGCCGAAGGATTCGATGGCGAGGCCGAACGAGGCCAGCTCATCGGTGCGCGCGAGCAGTGACTCGACGGTGGCTTCGTCGAGCTCGACGATGTCCGGGATCAGCAGGATCTGCCGCTGCACGCCATGCGCCGCCAGCGAGGCCTTGAGCCGCTCATAGACGATGCGCTCATGCGCGGCGTGCTGGTCGACGATGACGAGGCCGTCGCGGGTCTGTGCAACGATGTAGGTGTCATGGATCTGGGTGCGCGCGGCGCCGAGCGGACGGTCGAGCAGGTCGGGCGTGGCCGGCTGCTCGTGCAGCCGAACGTCGGCGCGCGGGCCGCCGACGTCGAACGCCGCTTGAGAGGTTTCCGCAAGCCCGAACGAGCCGAGATCTGGTGAGGGCGCCGCCGCAGGGAAGGAGCCGCCGAAATGCGGCATCACCGGCGCCGACGGCGAGCGCTGCCAGTCCCAGTTCATCGGACCGACGTTGGGCCGCGGCGGCGCGAACGCCGGGCGGAATGCGGCGATGGTCGCGCCGCCGTCATTGGCCGCGGTGCGGCGGCCTTCGCGGGCGAGACCTTCCTTCAGCGCGTGGATGATCAGCGCGCGCACCAGGCCGGCATTGCGGAAGCGCACCTCGGTCTTGGCCGGATGCACGTTGGCGTCGACCTCGCGCGGATCGAGCGTCACAAACAGCGCCACCAACGGATGCCGGTCACGCGGCAGATAGTCGGCATAGGCGGCGCGCACCGCGCCGAGGATCAGCTTGTCGCGCACCGGGCGGCCATTGACGAACAGATACTGGCCGAGCGCATTGGCGCGCGTCAGCGCCGGCGCCGCGGCGAAGCCTTCGACGACAACGTGATCGCGCTCGCTGCGCACCGCGATCGCATGGCTGCGGAAGTCGGCGCCGAGGATGTCGCCGAGCCGCGTCAATTGGCCCGGCGCGCCGGGCAGCGCGGCGGCCCAGGTCACCGGCGCGCGCTCCTCGCCGGCGAGGGTGAAGGCGATGTCGGGCCGCGCCATCGCCAGCCGCCGCACCACCTCGCGGATCGCCTCGGCCTCGGTGCGGTCGGTCTTGAGGAACTTCAGCCGCGCCGGCGTGGCGTGGAAGAGGTCGGCGACCTCGACGCGGGTGCCTTGGTTCAGCGCGGCCGGCACGATCGGGGACTTGTCGCCGCAATCGACTTGAAGCGCCCAGGCGTGCGGTTCGCTTTTGTGTCGCGTCGTGATCGACAGCCGCGCCACCGAGCCGATCGAGGGCAGCGCCTCGCCGCGAAAGCCGAGCGTGCGGATCTGCAGCAGATCCTCGTCGTCGAGCTTGGAGGTCGCGTGGCGCTCGACCGCGAGCGCGAGATCGGCCGCAGTCATGCCGCCACCGTCGTCGGTGATCGCGATCTTTCGCCGCCCGCCGCCGTCGGTGAAGATGTCGATGCGGCTGGCGCCGGCATCGATGGCGTTCTCGACCAGCTCCTTGACCACGCTCGCCGGCCGCTCGACCACCTCGCCGGCGGCGATGCGGTTGACGATCTGTTCGGGGAGCTGGCGGACGGGCATGGTGCGAACGAACTTGAAAGCTGGCTGGCTTGGATCTTGAAGGCGCGCGGCGCTGCGGCGGCCACGCTGCAAATGTGGGACGAGAATAGCTTTTTTCATGCGCTGCGGCAGAGAAAAGCAACCTTCTCCAACGGGATTGTGAGGCGGGCGGGGCCGGTATATCGTTTCGCAAAAATAGCGATCAGCCGGAGGAAGCCCATGTGCCATCTGTTCGCACACCAGCCTCAGCGCGACTATGCCTCGCAGACCCGCTCGTTGCGGATCGGCGGACATAGCACCTCGATCCGGCTCGAAATGGCGTTCTGGGACACGCTCGAGGAGATCGCCGCCAAGGAAGGCATGAGCCTCGGCAAGTTCGTGACGACGCTGTACGCCGAGGTGCTCGATCATCACGGCGAGGTGAAGAACTTTGCGTCGCTGCTGCGCTGCTCCTGTCTGATCTATCGGGCGAAGGCCACCGCCGCGCTGCCGGACTTTACCGCGGCCGCGATCATGGATGCGGCTGAATAGTCGCCACGAACGCGCTCTCTCGTCTCCCTCCCCCGCCTGCGGGGGAGGGCGGGGTGGGGGGGCGCCACACGGGTAGTCTTTGCTACGCGCCCTTCATGAGTAGTCTTTGCTGAGCGTTCCCCCACCCGCATCGCATCTTCGATGCGATGCGACCTCCCCCGCAAGCGGGGGAGGCGCTGACTGCATTCGCGGCGGGTGAGGTGCGCACCCATCACGCGTTGCTAATCAGATCTCCTTCTTCTGCATCGCGCCCGCGATGTAGTCGGCCTGGCGGATCGCCAGCGCCACGATGGTCAGCGTCGGATTGCACGCCGCCCCCGTGGTGAACTGGCTGCCGTCGGAGACGAACAGGTTCTTGATGTCGTGGGTCTGGCCGAATTTGTTGACGACGCCGTCCTTGGCCTTCTCGCTCATCCGGTTGGTGCCGAGATTGTGCGTCGAGGGATAGGGCGTGGTCGGGTAAGTCACGGTGGCGCCGACCGCTTCGTAGATCGCCGAGCCTTGCTTGTAGGCGTGGGCGCGCATCGCGACGTCGTTGGGGTGGTCGTCGAAATGCACCGAGGCCACGGGCATGCCGAACTTGTCCTTGGCGACCGGATCGAGCGAGATGCGGTTGGTCTCCTGCGGCATGTCCTCGCCGACCAGCCACATGCCGGCCATGCGCGGATAGGTCTCCATCGCCGCGGTGAAGCTGCGGCCCCAGGCGCCGGGGTTGAGGAACGCCGCCATGAACGGCAGGCCGAGCGACAGCGTCTCCATCTCATAGCCGCCGACGAAGCCGCGCTTCGGATTGAACGCCGCCTCGTCGCGCACGATGCCAGCCATCGTGGTGCCGCGATACATGTGCACCGGGTTTTCGAACGTCGCATAGACGCTGCCGGTCATGTGCCGCATGTAGTTGCGCCCGACCTGGCCGGAGGAGTTGGCGAGGCCATCCGGGAACATGTTCGAGGCGCTGTTGAGCAGGAGGCGCGGGCTCTCGATCGAATTGCCGGCGACCGCGACGATGCGGGCCTTCTGCAGCTGCATCTTGCCCTGGCTGTCGGCATAGACCACGCCGGTCACCTTGCCGGAGGCGTCATGCTCGATCTTGATCGCCATGCTGCCGGATCGCACTTCGAGATTGCCGGTGGCCTCGCCCTTCGGAATCTCCGTGTAGAGCGTCGACCATTTCGCACCGGACTTGCAGCCCTGGAAGCAGAAGCCGATCTGCTGGCACGAGCCGCGGCCGTCGCGCGGCTGCGAGTTGATCGCCATGTTGCCGGTGTGCACGGTCTTGTAGCCGAGCTTGCGGGCGCCGGCTTCGAGCACCTTGAAATTGTTGTTGCCGGGCAGGCCGGGAATGTCGTTGGTGCGGGTCACGCCCATCTTGAACTCGGCCTTGGCGTACCACGGCTCCATCTCGGCGAGCGTCACCGGCCAGTCCATGAGGCTCGAGCCGGGGACGCCGCCATAGGTGGTGCGGGCCTTGAACTCGTGCTCGTCGAAGCGCAGCGAGGCGCCGGCCCAGTGCACGGTCGAGCCGCCGACCGCCTTGACAATCCAGGCCGGCAAATTGGCGAAGTCCTTGGCGACACGCCAAGTGCCCGAGGTCGTGCGCATGTCGGTCCAGGCGAGCTGGGTGAAGCTCTCCCATTCGTCATTGATGAAGTCCGGAATCTCGTAGCGATTGCCGGCCTCCAGTATGACGACCTTGATGCCCTTCTGGGCGAGCTCGTTCCCGAGCGTGCCGCCGCCGGCCCCCGAGCCGATGATGACGACGACGCTCGAATCGTTCTGGTCGAATTTTGCCATGGTGGTGTCCTCCGTGTTCTCTTCGTTGTTCGCCGGCGTCAGGCTTTCGGCAGCCAGTCGATGTCGGAGAAGCCACGGTTGATGTAGCCGCCATGCTCGGCGGAGGAGCCCTCGTAGCCGAACTTTGGCCAGAGCTCTTTCTGATTGTAGAGCGACACCACGAGGTCGCCGCGCAGGGTCTTGAAGAACGTGGTCTGCTCGATGCCCTGGAGCAGCACGACGCGGTCGGCCTCCCACGGCACCTGCGCGTAAGGCACCTTGTGGCGGTCACGCGCGTCCTGGTCGAGCCGGGCAACGCCGTCATTGATCATCGCCTTCACGGCGGCATCCTCGGCGGCCTTGCCGTCCCACGGCTTGACCGCGGTGATGTAGTAGCGGTCGGCGAGGAAGTCGTGCGGGTAGATGTCGCGCGCGACCTTCACCAGCGTCTTCAGCGTCGCCGGCGTCAGCGCCTTGGCATCCTCGGCCCAGGCATCGGTGATCCCGAGGCCGGTCGCGGAAGCCACGGCCGCGGCCGGCACGGTCGAGGCCGCGCCCTTGAGAAAGACGCGGCGGTCGTATTTGTTGCGGCGATCGACTTCTCTCATGGGTATCCTCCGTGGGTTTTTTGCTTATGTATTTGCGTCGTTCTGCGGCTAGCCGAAGCGGCCGCCGCGCTGGATGACCTCGATCTTGTAGCCGTCGGGGTCGCTGACGAAGAAGAACCGCGCCAGCGTCGCCCCATTGTGCTTGAAATCGCGCAACGGGCCCGGCGCCAGCTTCTCGCGCTCGAAGCGGGCATGCTCGGCATCGAGATCGTCGACGACGACGGCGAGATGGCCGTAGCCGTCGCCGAGCGTGTACGGCTCCTTGCGGTCGTAGTTGACGGTGAGCTCGACCTCGAACGGCGAGGAGGGATGGCGCAGATAGATCAGCGCGAAGCCGTCGAAGCGGAGGTTGTCGGCGATCTCCAGCCCGAAGGCGCGCTTGTAGAAGTCGAGCGCTTTCGCTTCGTCGAAGACGCGGATCATGGAGTGTACGGGCTTGGCCATCTCAATTGTCCTTCAAATAGTTGATGATCGTGGCGCGCACGTCGGGCTTGGCCTGGCGATAGGCCATCACGGCGCCGGGGATCAGCTCTTGCGGATTGGTCAGCCAGGCGTCGAGCTTGGCCTCGTCCCAGGTGAAATCGGCCTTGGCGAAGCCGGCCGAATAGCGGAAACCTTCGATCGAGCCGGCGCGGCGGCCGACGATCTTCGACAGCGGCGGCCCCTGCCGCATCGGCTCAGCGCTGCTCAGCGTATGGCAGACGCCGCATTGCTGCTTGAACAGGGTGGCGCCGTCGACGGGCTTCGGTGCGGGCAGCGCCATCTGCGCCGACGCGATCGTGGTGCTCAGCACCGCGCCAATGAATGCCCCGCACAGAAGAAGCGCATCTTGCGCCGCACGCCGTCCCGCCATCGTTCCTCGCTCGCAATTTTTCCGGAGCGTAGGTCGCAGGGGGCGCGCCGTGGTAGTAGCCGGCTGTTTCAGCGGGAACAAAGCGTGCGCAGCAGTCGTGCGCGCCGCAGGAATGTCAGCGTTACGGACTAATCGTCGAAACGGCGCGCGCCGCGCCCCGCCTTGACGTCGCTGCGGAGCTTCTTGCCTTCGAGCCGGCGCTGCTTGGAGCCGAAGGTCGGCTTGGTCGGGCGCCGCACCTTCGGCCGCACCATCGCTTCGCGCAGCAGCGTGACCAGCCGCTCGATCGCATCGGCCTTGTTGCGCTCCTGGGTGCGGAAGCGCTCGGCCTGGATCACGATGACGCCATTCTTGGTCATGCGCTGGCCGGCCAGCCGCGCCAACCGTGCCGCGGCATCCTCCGGCAACGTGATGCGGCTGGTGTCGAAGCGCAGTTGCGCCGACGTCGACAGCTTGTTGACGTTCTGGCCGCCAGGGCCGGAGGCGCGGACGAACGAGATCTCGATGTCGTTCTCGTCGATGGCAAGGTCGCGGGAGATCCGCAGCATGGGACACCAGGGGGAATCGAGGCTTTCGCGTGCACCATAGCGGTTTTAGGGGCGGCGTGCGCGGGTTCGCGTCGACGGCACCGTTGACCCGGGACAGTCATCACAATCTCCGCTGTCATCCCGGCGAACGCCGGGATCCATACCCCAGGGAGCAGTTTGGGGCAGGCGGGTCATTGACATCTCGTCCCCATCATTTCGGCTGCGGCGTATGGGTCCCGGATCTGCGCGCGCCTTGCGCGCTTGTCCGGGACGACAGCGGTTGGTGTGGCGGACTTCACGGTTCAAACAGCGGGGACGATCAGCTAGGACACGGCTTCGCGCTCTCGCGGCATGCCTGCCCGAGCTTTGCATCGTCGTGGCCCTCGCTGAGAATGCAGAGGGCGCGGGGAATGCCGGGCGCTGGCCGCACCCATGGCCCGCCTGCGAAAAAAATGCAGGCGGCAGGTACCACAGGTTCAGCCGAGGCATCCCGGCATTCCCCGCGCGACGGTCTTCACGCTTATACGCGCTCTCCTCGGTGCACCGGCTTGTTGGCCACCGTCGCTCGCCGGATCATCGTCGCCGGCGAGCTTGGCATCAGCATCGGGATGCCAGGACCACGCGACTTCACGTCCGCGACAGATCGTTCGTCCGCGCCTTCTAAAAGACGCTGCGATCTCTCGCGGCCATCGCATCCCCGCCTCGCGTGTCGTGACGATCGCGATGCGCCCCTCTGCGGTGAGGCGGGATAAGGAGAGTTGATCATGAATTCGGAAAAATAGCAAGATAATTATTCGTATGTGACGTCGGTGTGTTGGCCCCGCTGTCGTCCCGGGCAAGCCGTCGGCGCCGCGAAGCGGCGTCGATGGCGCCGACCCGGGACCCATACGCCGCAGCAGATGTGAGGCGCGAGATGCCCAAAACCAGCCTGCCCCAAACACCTCCCTGGGGGTATGGGTCCCGGCTCAAGGCCGGGACGACACCATTATTGTCGATGCCGCGGTGGGAAGCCACGAGCAGCCGTCATGGCCGGGCTTGTGCAGCCTGCGCGGCTGAAGTCGCTTTGGAGTGGCGAAGGCTCGGCCATCCACCTGCGTCAATTGCCCCAAAACGTGGATGCCCGGGACAAGCCCGGGCATGACGTCGCCATTGATAGTTATTCTGCGTCGTTGAAGGCGAGCGCGCCTTCGCAAGCTCAGTTCGTCTTCGTCACCGGAGCCGTGACTGGGGCTTGCGCCGGTTCGGCGGCCGCCTGCGGCGTGCGGCCGACGACGGCGGTCAGCAGGCCCTGGCTCCAGAGCTGCTTGGCCGCCTTCTTGGCGTCATCGAGCGTCACCGCATTCACGATCTCGCTGCGCTTCTCGATGTAGTCGATCGGCATCTTGTCGAGCTGGTATTGCAGCATCGCCTGCGCCAGCTTGGAGGAGGTGTCGAGCGCGAGCATCTGCGAGCCGTTGATGTAGGACTTGGCCTCGTCGAGCTCCTGCTGGGTCGGGCCTTCCTCCGCCATGCGGCGGATCTCCTGCTCGACGGCCGCGATGGTCTCGCCGGCGCGGTCAAAGCGGGTGGCGGTGTTGCCGATGAACAGCGCCGAATGATCCATCCACAGCAGCGCGTCGTAGACGGAGTAGGCGAGGCCGCGCTTCTCGCGCACCTCCTTGTAGAGCCGCGACGACAGGCCGCCGCCGCCGAGGATGTGGTTGACCACATAGGCCGCCATGAAGTTCGGGTCGTGGCGGCGGATGCCGGGACCGCCGAAGGTAATCACCGTCTGCGGCACGTCGAGCGGCACCAGCGCGCGCTGCGGCGGCCTGGTGGCGACGACGTCGGGCACCGGCGTCAGCTGAGCCTTGGCCGGCAGGCTGCCAAACGTCTGGTCGAGCAGCTTGCCGAGCGTGGCCGGGTCGACGTCGCCGACGACCGCGACCTTCAGCGTGTCCTTGGCGAGCACGCGGCCGACATAGGTCCTGAGATCGTCGACGGTGATCGTCGGCACGCTGTCCAGCGTGCCGTTGGCCGGACGGCCGTAGGGGTGGTTGGGGAAGGCAAGCTCGAGGAACTTGCGGCCCGCCAGCGAGCTCGGATTGGTGGTCTCGCGGCGCAGGCCGGAGATCACCTGCGAGCGGATGCGCTCGACGTCGGCGCTGTCGAAATGCGGCGAGGTCAGCGCTGTCCGCAGCAGCTCGAACGCCTCGTCCTTGTTGTCGCGCAGCATGCGCAGCGAGCCGCGGAATTGATCGCGCGAGATCTGGAAGGAGAGCTCGATGGCGCGGCGGTCGAGCCGCTCGTGGAAGGTCTTGGAGTCGAGATCGCCGGAGCCTTCGTCGAGCAGGTCGGCCACGAGATTGCCGACGCCGGGCTTGCCGACGGGGTCCTGCGAGGCGCCGCCCTGGAACGCATATTCCATCGCGATGAGCGGCACGGTGGCGTCCTGCACGAACCAGGCTTCGATGCCGCCGGGCGACACCAGGTGCTGGATCTTGGTCGCCGCATGGGCGGCAGGAGCGATCGTGAGCGCGGCGGCGCCGACGGCGAGCGCGCAGGCGAAGCGGCGGGCGAAGGTCATTGTGTTCATCACGACCGCTTCTCCTCGCGCTTGGCCGCATTGTCCTTGATCAGATAGCCGGTGACCGAGCGCTTCTTCTGCAGCCAGGTCTGCGCGGCGGCGCGGACCTGCTCGGCGGTCACGGCCCGGATGCGGTCGGGCCAGCTCCTGATGTCCTCGATGCTGAGACCTGTGGTGAGGCCGCCGCCATACCAGCGCGCCATGGTCGCCTGGTTGTCATTGGCGTAGATCGCCTCGGCGATGAGTTGCGTCTTGACGCGTTCGAGGTCCTCGGCGCGCACCGGGTTCTGTGCGATCTCGGCGATGACGCTGTCGACGACAGCCTCGACCTGGGCGAAATCGACGCCCGGACGCGGCGCGACCGCGATCGAGAACTGGCTCGGATCGAGCGACGTGCCCTGATAGGACGCGCTGGCATTGACCGCGAGCGGCTTGTCGACGACGAGCGCACGGTAGAGATAGGAGTTGCTGCCGCTGCCCATCAGTTGCGCCAGCACGTCCAGTGCGGCCGACTGGCCGGGGGCAGCCGTGGTGGCCGAGGGCACCAGATAGAAGCGGCGCATCGACGGCTGCTCGACATGCGGGTCGGCCAGCGTGACCGTGCGCGGCGCCACCGGCTCGGGCTCCTGCGGCCGCAACCGGCGCGCGGGGATGTCGGGTTGCGCGGGAATCTTGGCGAAGGTCTGCTCCACGAGCGGGCGCACTTCCTTGGCGTCGGTGTCGCCGGCGATCACCAGGATCGCGTTGTTGGGCGCGTAGAAGCGGCGATAGAACGCCAGCGCATCCTCACGGCTGAGCTTCTCGATCTCCGGCCGCCAGCCGATGACAGGGCGGCCATAGGGGTGGTTGACGTACAGCGCCGCCATGATCTGCTCGTTGAGGCGCGCTTCCGGCGAGTTGGCGACGCGCATGTTGTACTCTTCGAGCACCACGTCGCGCTCGGGCAGCACGTTCTCGTCCTTCAGCACGAGGCCGGTCATGCGGTCGGCCTCGAACTCCATCATCTTCGGCAATTGATCGCGCGGCACGCGCTGGAAGTAGCCGGTGTAGTCGACCGAGGTGAAGGCGTTCTCATTGCCGCCGATCTTCAGGACCGTCTTGGAGAACTCGCCGGCGGGATGCTTCTCGGTGCCCTTGAACATCAGATGTTCGAGAAAGTGCGCCAGGCCCGACTTGCCGGGCGTCTCGTCGGCGGAGCCGACCTTGTACCAGATCATCTGCGTCACGACCGGGGTGCGGTGATCCTGGATGACGACGACCTGCAGGCCGTTGGCGAGGGTGAAGCTGGTGGGGGGCTCGGAGGCGAACGTCGTTTGCGCCGAAGCGCCGGCCGTGAACGCGATGAGGGAGACGAGCGCGGCGGCGACGGATTTGAACCGGTGCGAGGACATCATGATCCTTCTGGAGGCCCGCAGGGAGGGGCGATCGGGTTTGAGCGCAGCATGCTACATCGCGCCGGACGGCGCCCGACGTCACAAAACGGCGACATCGTGCCGCCGCGAGACATTAAATTTCGCTAACGCCAGCGAAGCCGGCATCTCCGGGCGAACGGGGCGGTGCCGCCGTCACCGTTCCTTGCCGGTCATGATGTCCATCTGCTTGCCGCCGATCGGCTCCTGCTTGCCGGTGCCGTAGGCATAGCTCGGCGACGGCGTCTGATAGCCGGGCGGCGGCTGGGTCAGGCTCTCACGCTGCGGCTCGCTGGTGAACGGCTTGGTCTCGCTGTCGCTGCCCTTGAACATACCGAACAGGCCGCCTTTGAAGCCCAACTGTGACGGGCTCATCATCGGGTTGTTGGCGACGCCGGGCTGAATCGGCTCAGTCGACTTGGCGGCGGCCGTCCGCCCCATCTTCATCTCGGCTGGGGTCAGCGGACGGGCCGCATTGACCGGATCCTTGTTTTCCTTCTTCCGCGCGGCGGCCGCGGCACGGCGTTGCTGTTCGTCGGGGTCCTTCGGCCAGTTCGGCGCGGTCGCCTGCGCCGCGGCGGCGGGCGGCGGCAGATCGAGCTTGGGCGGAACCACCAGCGGCGACCGCTCGCGGTATTCGATGGAGGGCGTCTCCATGTTGGTGCCGCCGAGGCCGCGCATCAGATTATCGATGATCTTCTCTTCGAAGGTCTTGTCGTCTTCCTCGTCGTCCTGGGCACGGGCGGCGCCGGCGGCCATGACGAGGCCGATGCCGAGCGCGACGGCGGACAGCCGCAGGGCGCGAATGGCCGCGTGGGTCACGATCCGGCCGCTGACTTCGGTCTTGCGCATGGCTTTTCCCGTCCTCGCTTGTGCAGTGCTCGGGCTCCGACGAACCGGCCGCGAATCCACCGATTTGGACGCTCGCCGCAGGCGGCTGGTCCGGTCACCGCGCCAGTCCCGAAAACGTGAAGAACCTCAGGCTCTTGGCTCCGGGACAGCACCGGCCGGTATCGACCCCGATCAGGGCGCTTTTGCGGCATGAGCCCCGAAGAAGGAGTCATACAGCAGGCCCGCCACCCCGGCAACGATGGCCACGTCCGCCATGTTGAAGATGTACCAGTTGTAGACCGTGCCGCCGATCTGGATGTGGAACAGCGCGAAATCGACCACCGCGCCATAGGCCAGCCGGTCGATGCCGTTGCCGATGGCGCCGCCGATGATCAGGCCGAGCGCCGCCGTCGCCAGCTTGCTTTCCGCACGCGCCATCCAGATGCCGAGGGCGACCACCGCGACGGCCTTCACCGCCATCAGCCCATATTGCGCCAGCGCGCTCTCGCTCTGCAGCCAGCCGAAGCTGATGCCGATGTTCCAGGCGAGGTAGAGGTCGAAGAACGGGGTGATCTTGACGGTGCCGCGGTTGGGCAGGTCGAACACGTACAGCAGCCACAGCTTGGAGGCCTGGTCGATGACCAGGGTGGCGAAGCCGGCGATGAGGCCGAGACGGAGGCGAGGGGTCATTGCAAGCCGGTGAGTTGACCACCAAGCCGGCCGCAAACACAGCTGTCGTCCCGGCGAACGCCGGGACCCATACCGCGGACGGCCGATTGGTGAAAAGGACTCGGAATCATCAGTCTTTGCTTACCAAGACGGCCGGTGGTTATGGGTCCCCGCGTACGCGGGGACGACAGCGGAGTATGACGCGCCAGCGCGCCTCACACGCCCACCCCCAGCGCCTTCCATTCGCGCAGCGCCTGCGCGTCGCGCGGGGAAACGTCGGGATAGTCCTTGTCGTCGCCGACGCTCTCCAGGATCTTCCAGGAGCGGGCGCACTTCTTGCCCACGGCCTTCTCGACGACCACCGCCACGCCCGGCACCGCATCGAGCCGGAATGCATCGGCCGGCGCGTCGCCCTCGCGGATCTCGTAGTTCGAGGTGATGCAGACCTCGGCCAGATCCGTATCGAACAAGGTGCCGAGCAGCGCGCGGTCGGCGACATAGATGATCGGCGAGGCCTCGAGCGAGGAGCCGATGGTCTTGGCGGCTCGCGCGAGCTCCAGCGCACCGGTGACGACGCGCCTGATATTGCGGATGGTCTCCCACTTCGCGGCGAGCGCGTCGTCGCGATAGCCGTCCATCGCATCCGGGAACAGGGTCAGATGCACCGACGGCTCGGCGTCGGGGCGATACATCCGCCATGCCTCGTCGGTGGTGAAGGACAGCACCGGCGCCAGCCATTTCAGGATGGCGTCGCAGATCAGGTCGATCGCCGTCAGCGCCGCCTTGCGCGCCACCGACGACGGCGGATCGCAATACAGCGTGTCCTTGCGGATGTCGAAATAGAACGCCGACAGCTCGGTGTTCATGAACGCTGCCAGGCTCGCGATCACGGTCTTGTAGTCGAACGCGGCATAGGCGCGGGTGATGGTCTCGGCCTGCTGCGAGAGCTGATGCAGCATCAGCCGCTCCAGCTCCGGCATATCCGCGAACGCGACCGCATCGCCGCGCTTGTAGTGGTGCAGGGTGCCGAGCATCCAGCGGATGCTGTTGCGCAGCTTGCGGTAGGTCTCGATGGTGTTCTTGAGGATCTCCGGGCCGATGCGCTGGTCGTCGGCATAGTCTGTCGCGCAGACCCAGAGGCGCAGGATGTCGGCGCCGGAGTCCTTGATCACCTTCTGCGGCTCGACGGTGTTGCCGAGCGACTTCGACATCTTGCGGCCGTTCTCGTCGAGCGTGAAGCCGTGCGTCAGCACCACGTCATACGGCGCGCGGCCGCGCGTGCCGCAGCTTTCCAGGAGCGACGAGTGGAACCAGCCGCGATGCTGGTCGGAGCCTTCGAGGTACATCACCGTGTCCCGGCCGCCATCGACTTTGCGCTTGATGCCGGCGAGGCCGGGGAAGTGCACGGGGTCTTCGAGCACGAAGGCGTGGGTCGAGCCGGAGTCGAACCAGACGTCGCAGATGTCGTCGACCTTCTTCCAGTCCTCATTGGCGCGTGAGCCGAGGAAGCGCTCGCGCGCGCCGTCGGCGTACCAGGCGTCGGCGCCCTCCTTGGCGAAGGCGTCCGTGATGCGGGTGTTGACGGTCTCGTCCTGCAGGATCTCGGCGGATCCGTCGCCGGTCTCGCGCACGAACACCGCGATCGGCACGCCCCAGGCGCGCTGGCGCGAGATCACCCAGTCCGGGCGGTTGGCGATCATGCCGTTGATGCGGTTCTGGCCGGCGGCCGGCACCCACTGCGTGACCGAGATCGCGCGCAGCGCGCGGGCGCGCAGCGTGTCGCCGGATTTCGCGTGGCCATGGTCCGCGATGTCCTTGTCCATCGCGATGAACCATTGCGGCGTGTTGCGGAAGATCACCGGCTTCTTGGAGCGCCAGGAATGCGGGTACTGATGCTTCAGCCGGCCGCGCGCGAGCAGCATGCCGGCATCGGTCAGCGCCTTGATGACGGCCTCGTTGGCGTCGCCCTTCTCGCCCTTGTCGTTGATGACGCGTTTTCCCGTGAAGCCCGGCGCATGGTCGGTCAGCGCGCCGTTCTCGTCGACGGTGTAGGGGATGGTGGTCGCAATGCCCCTGCCGTCGAGCTCGCGCCCATGCGCCATCCAGACGTCAAAATCCTCGCGGCCGTGGCCGGGCGCGGTGTGCACGAAGCCGGTGCCAGTGTCGTCGGTGACGTGGTCGCCGGGCAGCAGCGGCACCGTGAAGCCGTAGCCGCCGGCGAGGCCCTTCAGCGGATGGGCGCATTCGACGGCGTCGAGCGTGTCGCCGGGGACGCCGCGCAGCCTGTTGTAGCTCGTCACGCGCGCCTGCTTGAACACGCCGTCGGCCAGCGCATCGGCCAGGATCAGCTTGTCGCCGGTCTTGGCCCAGTTGTCAGCCGGCGCGTCGGTGACCTCGTAGAGGCCATAGGCGATCTTCGGCGAGAACGAGATGGCGCGGTTGCCGGGCAGGGTCCAGGGTGTGGTGGTCCAGATCACCACGGAAGCGCCGGCGAGCGCGCCATGCGCCGGCGAGGTCACCGGAAACTTCACCCACACCGTATCGGACTGATAGTCCTCGTACTCGACCTCGGCCTCGGCGAGCGCGGTCTTCTCGACCACGCTCCACATCACGGGCTTGGAGCCGCGATACAGCGTGCCGTTGGCGGCGAACTTCATCAGCTCGCGGGCGATCTGCGCCTCCGCCGGATAGGTCATGGTGGCGTAGGGATGGTCCCAGTCGCCGATCACGCCGAGACGCTTGAACTCCTCGCGCTGCACGTTGAGCCAGTGATCGGCGTAGGCGCGGCACTCCCGGCGGAATGCAACCATGGCGGCGGAGTCGCGGAAGTCGGGCTTGGTCTTGCCCTTCTTGCGGTAGTTCTCCTCCTCGATCTTCCACTCGATCGGCAGGCCGTGGCAGTCCCAGCCGGGCACGTAGTTGGAGTCGTGGCCGAGCATCTGCTGGCTCTTGGTCACGACGTCCTTGAGGATCTTGTTCAGCGCGTGCCCGATGTGGATGTTGCCGTTGGCATAGGGCGGGCCGTCGTGCAGGACGAATTTCGGCCTGTTCCTCGCGGTCTCGCGCAGCTTGCCGTAGAGGTCGATGTCACCCCAATATTTCAGGATCTCCGGCTCGCGCTGCGGCAGGCCGGCGCGCATCGGGAATTCCGTCTGCGGCAGATACAGGGTCTTGGAATAGTCCTTGGCGTCGGATTTTTGGGCGTCGGGCTTTTGCGGCTTTTCGGACATCGTGATCTGGCTGGCTGAGCTTTAAGAGGGCGCTGAGACGCGATTTCGATCGCGGGCGGCGGAACGAGCAGAGACATCCCGGTCTTGCGCCGAGCTCGAAGCTCAGGCGGAAGCCGGGCCGCTAATGCCGATGATGCGCCGTATCAACATGGGGCTCCCTCATAGCAGCCGCGCCGCGAAATCGCAAAGCGCAGTTCGCGGGGAGGCGGTCAGCCGATCTCGCCGAGCCGGGGGAAGAGGCCGGGGGCGGCCGCCAGCAGGGCGCGCGCCCGCGCGCTGTCGTCGTCCATCTGCCGGATCAGGGCCTCGATCGAGGTGAATTTGGCCTCCTCGCGGATGAAGCCGATGAAGGCGACGTCCAGGACCTCGCCGTAGAGGCCGTCCTTGAAATCGAACAGGAAGGTCTCGAGCAGCGGCGCGCCGTTGTCGAAGGTCGGCCGGCGGCCGAAATTGGCGACGCCGTCGATCAGCACCCGGTTCGCGCCGCGGCCGCGGCCGACCCGGACGGCATAGATGCCGTGGCGCAGCCCGCAATCGCGATCGAGCCGCATGTTGGCGGTGGGGTAGCCGAGGTCGCGGCCGCGCTTCTCGCCGTGGATGACCTCGGAGCTCACGAACCAGGGGCCGCCGAGCATCGCGGTCGCCTCGCTGACCTGACCCTCCGCCAGCGCTTCGCGGATCGCGGTGGAGGACACCGGCCGCTCGTCGATGTCGACATGGGCCTGGATGTCGACCTCGATGCCGAGCTTGGGCGCCTCGTTGGCGAGCAGGCTGGGCGAGCCGACGCGGCCCTTGCCGAAATGAAAGTCGTAGCCGACCGCGATCCCGGCGACTCCGAGCCGCCCGATCAGGTCATGGTGAATGAAGTCCTGCGCCGAGGTCTGGGCGCGGCCCTTGTCGAAGGTCATGACCACGGCGCCGGCAAGCCCGGTTCCGGCCAGCAGCCGCAGCTTGGCGGTCTCGTCGGTCAGGCGGAACTGCGGGGTGTTGGGGCTGAAGAAGCGCCGCGGATGCGGCTCGAAGGTCAGTGCCAGCGCCGGGCGCCCCTTCGCCTTGCCCATCTCGATGGCCGCCTCGATCACGGCCCGGTGACCGAGATGGACGCCGTCGAAATTGCCCATCGCCACCACCGCGCCCTTGAGGATGTCCGACGGCGGGGTGGAATCGCGGATGACCTTGAAATCGGGCATGTGACGGAAATATCTCGCGGATTTCGGTGGGCCGCCGGCGGGCGGGGATTGCCCTGACGGTGGGCGGCCGGCCCCGCGAAGTCAAGCCGAAGGGGTTCCTCCGCTCATGCAGCGCAGCAATAGCGACATGCAGCCGCAGCGCAGTTAACGCGCTGTTTAACGGCTGATGCTACTGCTCAGAGCGGATGGCGGGGTCGGTTACGACCCGTGCCGCAAGAGCGTTTTTGTAACAGTCTGCGCGTTGTGTTCGCGTCTGGGGGAGTCAAGATGGCGGTTGATTTGACGATGCCGGTGCTCGTCGTCGACGATTACAGCACCATGATCCGTATCATCAGGAATCTTCTCAAGCAGATCGGGTTCGAGGACATCGACGATGCCAGCGACGGCTCGATGGCCCTCAACAAGATGCGCGCCAAGAAATACGGCCTCGTGATCTCCGACTGGAACATGGAGCCGATGACCGGCTACGACCTGCTCCGCGAGGTCCGCGCCGATCCGAACCTGGCGACCACGCCGTTCATCATGATCACGGCGGAATCCAAGACCGAGAACGTGATCGCGGCCAAGAAGGCCGGCGTGAACAACTACATCGTCAAGCCGTTCAACGCCGCGACCCTGAAGACCAAGATCGACGCGGTATTCCCGGACATGGCGACGGCCTGACGCCCGCCTGATCCGCTCTCAAATGAAAGACGCCCGGCACCCGGCCGGGCGTTTTTCGTTTCAGGATCCGCTCACCACTTCAATTCGCGCATCAGGGCGCGCGGCGGGTGGCCGAACAGCTCCTTGACCGACGCCGGGTCGAGCTGCTCGACGCCGGCGAACTCCTCGGAATGGATGCCGCGGGTGACGAACAGGCAGTCGATGCCGAAGCCGTGCGCGCCGGCGAGATCGGTGCGGACGGAATCGCCGATCGCCAGCACCTCCTCGCGCGCGACCTTCCGGCCGGCGTGCTGCTCGGCGAGCATCATGGCGCGCTCGTAGATCGGCCGGTGCGGCTTGCCGTAGAAGATCACCTCGCCGCCGAGCTCGCGGTAGAGCTCCGCGATGGCGCCGGCGCAGTAGATCAGCCGGTCGCCGCGCTCGACCACGATGTCCGGATTGGCGCAGATCAGCGGCAGCTTGCGCTCGCGCGCGCGCAGCAGCATCGGCCGGTAGTCCTCGGCGGTCTCGGTCTCGTCGTCGTAGAGGCCGGTGCAGATGATGTAGGACGCTTCTTCGAGCGGCGACAGCGCCAGGTCGAGACCGCGATGAATGGAATTGTCGCGCTCGGGGCCGAGCCAGAACACCTTGCCGCCGGGATGATCGGCCACGTAGTGGCGGGTCAGGTCGCCGGAGGAGACGATGGCGCTGTAGACCTCGTCGGCGACGCCGAGCTTGCGCAACTGGCGCTGGACCGAATCGGCCGGCCGGGGCGCGTTGGTAATCAGGATCACCGTACCGCCCTGGCGGCGAAAGTGGTGTAGCGCGTCGCAGGCGTCGGGGAAGGACTCCAGCCCGTTATGGACCACGCCCCAGATGTCGCTCAGCAGCACCTGCTTGCGGCCGACCAGATCGCGCAGCCGCTCTTCGAAGCGGAGAACGGTCATGGCAGCCGGCTGATTTCAGAGGGTCCCGGCGGCACGGCGGGCGAGGGCGGCATTGCCGCTGCGCGTCGAAGCATTGGTGTGTGACGCGTCCAGAGAGGTGGTGCCGGCGGCATTGGGGTCCTGAATCTTGATATCCTGCCCGCCCGATGGGCCGGCGGCGGCCTCGCCGGTAGCAGATGCGCCCTCGGGTCGCAATGGGCGGGGCGGCGCGAACAGGAAGCCCTGGCCGAAGCGGACGTCGTAGTCGAGCAGGTCGACGACGCTGTTCTCGCCTTCGATCCGCTCGGCGATCAGGTCGATGCCGAAACGGCCCAGCAGATCGGAGAGATCGGTCGGGTGAATGTCGGAGGCCGAGCTCTGCTTGGGGTCGAGCAGCAGCGCGGCCGGGACCTTGATGAAGCGGACACCGCGATCGGCAAGCTCGCGCGGCTCGAACCGGAGGTCGGTGACATGGTCGATCGAGAAGCGGTAGCCGCGCTGGGCCAGGGCCGCGAGATGCTCGGCCCCGGTCGGGCCGAGGCTGCGCAAGGTCGACTGCTTGAATTCGAGCACGAAGGACGGCGCCAGGGCGCGATTCGCTTCGAGGAAATCGAGGCATTGTGAAAAGTTGGCGGGGCTGCTGAGGGTCGCCGCGGAGATGTTGCAGAAGATGCCGACGTCCTTGTTGCGAACCATCAGGCGGCGCAGCACCTGGACGCAGCGAAGCAGAACCATGTGGTCGATGCGCCCGACCAGGCCGGCGGCTTCCGCGATGCCGATGAAGTCCTCGGCCGCGACCACCTGGTCGCGCTCGTCGCGAAGCCTCGTCACCGCCTCGTAGAAGCGCACCTTGCGCTGCGGCAGCGTCACCAGCGGCTGCAGGTAGATGTCGAGGCGGTTGTCCTCGATCGCGCCTTTGACCGCGGCGAGGATCTGCGGCTGGCTGCGCGGCACGGCGGGGGCAACCGGCGCCGACGTCGTGATCTTGGAGGCTACTGGTACGGCAGTGACCGCCGGGGCCTGCGGTTTGGGCGGCAGGGGGGCGGCAGCCGATGCCGCGCTGAACGTGCCGGGAGTCTCGGGCATCCTCTGCTCGATGTCGCTCGGCGGCAGCGCGGTCATCTCGCGCGCGCCGCTGGAGGCAGCGGCCGCCGGGAGCGGATGATCGGCCTCGCGAACCATGCCGGCAGCAGCTCCCGGCGGTGTTGCCGGCGGGATCGCCGCGATCAGGTCTTCATGCTGGGCCACGGTGACGGCGAGCTGCTTCATCAGTCCGCCGAGCTCGTTGATCTCGCCGATCACGCCCTGCAGGCGATCGGCGCTGACCGAGCTCGAGGACACGATGCGTCCCTCGACCGCCGACAGGCGCCGGCCGAACTCGGCGACCTGGCGCGCGAGGTCGGCGGTGCCGCGCGACAGATCGGCGATCTGGCTGCCGATATCGGTGCGGTCGCGCAGCCGCATCGACACGGCATTGTAGAGAATCAGGAACGTCAGTGCGGCGAGCGCGACGATCGCGGATTCCGAGCCACTGATGCCGGCCACCGAATACAGGATCAGGCCGAGCGAAGCTGCGACCAGAACCATACAAATGGCAATGAAAATCGTGGAGATACGGATCATGCTGCGCGACGCTCCCAACCGAATGCAACCTTAGCACTTCTGTTGATTCGCGAGGATAGTCGGCGGGATTCAAATACCGGGAGAGGCCGATGATTTCCCGTCTGCGTGTCATTTACGCAAGCTCACCGGGGAAAGCGGAGTGTCATCGTAGTGTCGCCGACCCGTAGAACACCGGGGAAAGCACTCTGCGGATTCCAGACACATTGAGACATGCGCGCGATGCCCATGAGCTGATCAACGCGTGTTGCTGATCAACTCAACTGGGCCGGTGATTCTTCGATGTCCGTCGAACCGCGCCTGTCGCTGTCAGGGCAGGCTTACGCGCTGCGGTGACGCCGGCGCAGGGCGGCCACGCCGAGCAGCAGTGCCGCAACGGCGACACCGACGGGCACGTTAACCCGGCCGAGTGCGCCCGCAGCTCCGCTCCCGTGATTCGTGGAGGTCGATGACGGTGCCAGGGGGATGGTGTCGGGATCGATCTCGTCCGCGTCGGGTTCCCGGGCCACGGGCGCTGCGATCGCCACGCGCAGCCGGCTGGAGAGTGAAGGATAGTGCGGCGTCGGACTGCGCAACTTCACCGCCGCGATGATCGCGCAGATCACCGCCAGCGCGACCAGGATGCCGCCGACCACAGCGAATGCGGTGAACAGGCCGTAGGTCATTTCCACCCAGCGGAACAGCGCGGTCAATCCGACGATGCAGGCGGCGATCAGGAAGATGCCCGCGGTGGCGAACAGCCCGGCGGCGACGGCGTAGGACGTCACCGTGCCCGTCGCCTGCCGGGCGCGATCGCGCATGTAGGCCTGGGTGGCGCGCCTGACGCGGTTGAGTCTCTGCTCGAGCCCTAATCGCAGCAGCTCTCCTGGCGGTGCAAGCATGCGCGTCCTCCGATGATCCATCGCCGCGCGCGAACCGCCGGCTCGCGACATGAACGTGGAGGATTTGCGAAGGTTCCCTGCGCACGCGCGAGGCTATTGTCGGCCGGCATGCGACATGTGGAAAGCCGCAATGACCGTTCTTGGGGATCGTAGAAACAAAAATGGCGGCCACGCGGGCCGCCAATTCTGCTCCTGGCCGATCATGGCCGATTGGTCGCCGAATGGCTTACGCCACGGCCTTGATGACCTTGCCGACCTTCTCGATGATCTCGCCGACCTGATCCTCGCTGATGATCAGCGGCGGGGTCAGCGCCAGCGTGTCACCGGCGATGCGCAGCATCAGGTCGTTGTTGTGGAAGGCGGTCTCCATCGCGGAGTAGCCGCGCTTGCCAGCCGCGTCGGGTAGCGGCGCGAGGTCGATGCCGGCGGTGAGACCCACGGTGCGGATGTCGAGCACGTTGGGCAGGCCCTTCAGCGACATCACGGCGTCGGCGAATTTCGGCTCTATGGCGCGGGCGTGCTCGAACAGCTTGTCGTCGCGGTAGATGTCGAGCGTGGCGAGGCCGGCGGCGCAGGCGATCGGATGCGCCGAGTAGGTGTAGCCGTGGGTGAACTCCACCATGTGCTCGGGGCCGCTCATGAAGGCGTCGTGGATGGTGTCGCGCACCAGCACGCCGCCCATCGGTGCCGCGCCATTGGTGACGCCCTTGGCGAAGGTCAGAAGGTCAGGCGTCACGCCGTAGCGCTCGGCGGCGAAGGCGTAACCGAGGCGGCCGAAGCCGGTGATGACCTCGTCGAAGATCAGCAGGATGCCGTGCTTCTGGGTGATCTCGCGCAGCCGCTTGAGGTAGCCCTTCGGTGCCGGGATCACGCCGGTCGAGCCGGCCATCGGCTCGACGATGACGGCGGCGATGGTGTTGGCGCCGTGCAGGTTGACGAGGTTTTCCAGCTCATCGGCGAAGTGCGCGCCGTATTCCGGCTCGCCCTTGGTAAAGGCCTGCTTCTCGCGGTCATAGGTCGCGGGGATGTGGTCGACGCCGGTCAGCAAGGTGCCGAACAGCTTGCGGTTGTTGACGATGCCGCCGACCGAAGTGCCGCCGAAGCCAACGCCGTGATAGCCGCGGACGCGGCCGATCAGGCGGGTGCGGCTGCCCTGGCCGTTGATCTGGTGATAGGCGAGCGCCATCTTCAGCGCGGTGTCGGCCGCCTCCGAGCCGGAGTTGCAGAAGAACACGTGGTCGAGGCCGGCGGGCGCGAGATCGGCGATGCGGTTCGCCAGCTCGAACGCCTGGGGAATGCCGAATTGGAACGGCGGTGCGTAGTCGAGCGCCGCGGCCTGCTGGCCGATCGCCTCGGCGATCTGGCTGCGGCCGTGGCCGGCGTTGCAGCACCACATGCCGGCGGCGGCGTCGATGATCTTGCGGCCATCGACGGTGATGTAGTGCATGTCCTTGGCACCGGCGAGCAGGCGCGGGTTCTTCTTGAAGGCGCGGTTCGCGGTGAACGGCATCCAATGCGCGGCAAGATCATTCGGAACGGTGACGGCGGGGCGGGGGCTCTTGTCCAGCATGGGGACCTCTCGGACGTTCAAGGCAGGTTGTGCGACGGCGGCAGCATGATCCGGAAAGGTGGCGAACCGGTGCCAGGACAGCTTGCCGAAACGGATCGTGCTGATGGGCCTGAATGCGCGCGCCGACGTGGTCAGCCGATGATCCGGGCCGGCGCCAAGCTATCAGTTTCGCGAGCCGACGGAAACGTCAAAGGTCCAGCGTTCCCTGCTGCCCTGGTGAGCGGTTTCTGCACAGCGGCAGCAGATTGTGCCGGATATTGGAAGTCGCTGCGTCAATTCGCGCCAACCGGGCGCTGTGCCTCGGGCAGCCGCGTCTCATCACACGAGATCGCGCGCGGTGATCCAGAACACCTCGCCCTCGGAGTCCTCGGTGTCGAGCCAGAGCAGCGGCAGGTCGGGATAGGCCGCCTCGATCTGCGGACGGTCGCGCCCGACCTCGCACAACAATCCGCCCTCCGCAGTCAGATGGTCGCGGGCCTGGCTGAGAATGCGATGGATGATGTCGAGCCCGTCGGTGCCGCCGTCGAAGGCCAGCGCCGGCTCGGCGCGGCATTCCCGGGGCAGGCCGGCCATGCCCTCGGCGTCGACATAGGGCGGGTTGGTGATGATCAAATCGTAGCGGCGCTGGCTGAGCGGTGCGAACAGGTCACCGCGGTGCAGCGAGATGCGCTCGCCGAGGTCGTAGTCGGCGACGTTCTTCGCGGCGACCGCGAGCGCGTCCTTGGAGATGTCGACGGCGTCGATCACCGCATTGGGGAAGTGGCGGCTGGCCAGGATCGCCAGACAGCCAGAGCCGGTGCAGAGGTCCAGCACGCTGTCCACGGCCAGCGGATCATCGATCAGCGAGGTGCCATCGGCCTCGGCGCCGCCGAAATGCGTCTCCAGCAGCTCGCCGATGAACGAGCGCGGCACGATGACGCGCTCGTCGACGTAGAACGGCAGGCCGCGCATGTAGACCTTGTTGACCAGATAGGCCGCCGGCTTTCGCGTGGTGATTCGGGCCGTGATCAGGTCGAGGATCATCTTGCCTTCGGCCGCGGTGACCCGGGCCGTGACGAAGCTCTCGAACTGATCGGGGCGCAGATGCAGCGCCTCGCCGATCAGGAAGGCGGCCTCCGACACCGGATCGGTGGTGCCGTGCGCAAACACCAGATCGGCGTCCTGGAAGCAGCTCACCGCGTAGCGCAGATAGTCGAGCAGGCTGACCAGCTCGCCCGCATTGACCCTCGGCAGCTTCGGCGCCGCCGCCTTGCGCGGCGCTGCCGTCTTGACCTTCTTCGCCATCACGACTTCCAGCGCGCCGCGGCGGCATCGTCGTGGCTCTTGGCCTCGACCCAGCTGCCGCCATCATTGGTTTCCTCGCGCTTCCAGAACGGCGCGTTGGTCTTGAGATAATCCATCAGGAACTCAGCCGCCTCGAACGCCGCCTGACGGTGGCTGGAGGCGGTCACCACCAGCACGATGTTCTCGCCCGGCCGTATCCGGCCGAAGCGGTGGATCACGGTCAGGCCCTGCAGCGGCCAGCGCGCCATCGCCTGCTCGGTGTGCCGCATGATCTCGGCCTCCGCCATGCCCGGGTAATGCTCGAGCGTCAGCGCGGTGATCGGCGTGTCATGGTCGTTGCCGCGGCACAGGCCGGAGAAGCTGACGACGGCGCCGATGTCGGTGCGGCCATGGCTGAGGGCTGCGATCTCGGCCGCGGTGTCGAAATCCTCTTGCTGCACCCGGACGGTGATGATCGCGGTCATGGACGGATCTTCCGTTGCGTCAGCCGCCGGTCATCGGCGGGAAGAACGCGATCTCGCGGGCGCCGGCGATGGCCGTATCCGGCTGCACATGGGTCTGGTCGATCGCGGTGCGGATCACCTTCGGCTTCTCGAACGCATAGGCGTAGCCCTCGCCGCGTGTGGTGAGCCAGGCGATCAGCTCGCTGACCGTGCGCACGTCCGCCGGCGGCTCGATCGTCTCCTCGGCCTTGCCGACGCGCTCACGCACCCAGGCGAAATACTTCACCTTCATCGCGAGTCTGCCTCGATGAGGTGGTGGATGCCGGCGCGGAAATAGTCGTAGCCGGTGTAGATGGTGAAGACCGCCGACAAACCGAGCAGCCAGATTCCGATCCCGCTCACGATCGGACCCACGGACGTCGAGATCTGGGCGACCGCCGCATCGCCGGCCTCGCCCGCGAGCAGGAAGCCGATCGCCACCAGCTGCATCGTGGTCTTCCATTTGGCGACCTTGGTCACCGGCACCGAGACGCGCAGCGCGGCGAGATATTCGCGCAGGCCCGACACCAGGATCTCGCGGCACAGGATCACAATGGCCGCCCACAGCGACCAGTTCTGGATGGTGCTGTCGGCGGCCAGCATCAACAGGCAGGAGGCGACCAGAAGCTTGTCCGCGATCGGGTCGAGCATACGGCCGAATGCCGATTGCTGGTTCCAGATCCGTGCGAAATGACCGTCGAGATAGTCGGTGATCCCAGCCGCAATGAACACCGCGACGGCGACCCAGCGGAGCCACAAAGGATACATCCAGACCGACTGCGCGTAGATGCAGCCGACCACGACCGGTATCGCGGCGATGCGCGTATAGGTCAGGATGTTCGGCAGGGACGTCGACGTCTTGCTGGGCACGCGTGTGGTCGCAATATTCATCCGGTGTACCAATACTGCCGCCGTTCGGACGTCAACCTCCGAGCCGAGCCGCTTCGGCAGGATGACGCAGATATGACGCTGTTCGCAACGAAGTCTTGCGGAGATAGGAACTCTCCCGCCCCGATACAAAGAGCGGTAACGCTTCCTTAAGCAACCGCACGCGGTCGCGCCAGTGGGGAGATCGGCGTGCCGCGGTGGGCGCGCCGATCGGTCTTATTGCGGTGCAATGACAGCGGCGCGAATGCCGCCCGTGATCAGATCGCCTCGGCCCCGTGAACCGCGCACCAATGCGCCTGCCGTTCCGCGAACACGCGATCGCGCACATAGGCCAGCGCTTCGTCGTCGAAGGTCTCGATCACCTCCAGGCTGAACGACCCTTCGCCATGGGCGGCCCAGGCCGCCTGCAGCCCGCCGCGGCGATGGCCGCCCTGGCGCAGGGTGAACCACAGACGGTTCTGGATCTTGTCGAGGTCCGGCGCACAGCCGATCCAGCGCGCGCCGGTGGCGGCGCAGGTGACGGCAAAGATGCCGGCAGGGCTCTTGCGCTCCTTGTAGGCGGCGACCGCCGCCTTGCGCTGATCGGGGGTCATGAGGTGTCGCTCCAAAGTGAGGTTGGCTCAGCTCATGTAGAGCTTATTTTTGTCCGGGTAAATATATGGAAATCGAAATTTTTTCCTGACATGTGTATCATAAAGTTGACGGGGGCGGACCTCACCTGTAATAATATTCTTACAGGTGGAGAGCCGCGACGTATGCCCACTGAAGGCGATCAACTGCTGGACAGGCTGGCAGCGTTGGCCAATCCGCATCGGTTGCGGGTGGTGGCTGCTTTGCAGGCCCGGGGGCGCACCTATGTCAGCCAGTTGGCCCGCGAGCTCGGCATCAGCCGGCCATTGCTGCACCTTCATTTGCGCAAGCTCGAAGAGGCGGGGCTGGTCACCAGCCGGTTGGAGCTCTCCGCCGACGGCAAGGCGCTGAACTACTTCGAGGTTGCTCCCTTCGAGATCGCCCTGACGCCGTCCTCGATCGCCAAAGCAGCGGAGACGCTGTCCGTCGTTCCATCCTCCATCAAACCGGAAGGAGACCAACATGGCTGACAAAGCCGCCATCTTCCTGCTCGTCACGATCCTCGTCCTTGTCACCATCATCCTGGTGTTTGCGATGAAGTATTTTGCGGCGGTCCGGCAGGCCGGACGGCAGGTCGCGACGGAGGAGGGCTTCCGCGCGCTGACCGAGCGAGCCGTTCGAGCGCAGGAGACGAGTGCAGAGCTGCTCGCCGCCCTCAAGGGCAGTCTGGGGCAGATCGAGCTGCGGCTCACCCAGGTCGAGAAGGTGCTGAAGGAGGTCGAATGATGACCACTCAACATCAGGCCGAGGAGCTGTCGCTGTTGAAGCGGATGCGCGCAGTCTCGCTCGTCGAAGGCAGCACATTGCTGCTGCTGGTGCTGGTGGCGGTGCCGCTGAAGCACTTTGCCGGCTTCGCCGTCGCCACCAGGATCATGGGTCCTGTCCACGGCCTCGCTTTCATGGGCTACATCTGGATGCTCATCCAGCTCGCAGCCGGTGGCGGCTGGTCGAGAACGGAGATCGTCCGGATGACAATGGCCGCATTCGTGCCGTTCGGCGGCTTCGTCAATGCCCGCGTCCTGGCGCGACGCGAGATGCTGCTGGCGGCGCCATGATGGTCGAGTGGCTCAAGGCGCTGCACGTCGCCGCCGTACTGTGCTGGAGCGGCGGGTTGCTGGCCGCAGCGATCACCATCGCGGCGGCTGCGACCAAGGCAGAAGCGGCTGGTGCCGCCACCATGGTCGAGATCGTCAGCCGCTGGGACCGGCGTGTCACGACGCCGGCCATGCTCGTCGTGTGGGGCGCAGGCCTCGCACTCGCCATGCAGGGCCAATGGTTCGGCTCGCTTTGGCTGACGATCAAGCTCGGCATCGTGGTCGCGCTGTCCGCGCTGCACGGCGTGCTCGCGGGAACGCTGCGACGGCTATCGCGGTCAGAGACGCCGGCGTCGCGCTGGCCGTCTCACATGCCGCCACTGATCGTCGGCAGCACCGCTGCGATCGCCGTGCTCGTCGTCGTCAAGCCGTTCTGAGCGGCCGGCGCGAGCGCAGAAGGCGTCCTTCAACTGGCGTTGCTGTGAAAATACTCAAATATCTTGCGGGCGCTTTCGGCTGACACTCCCGGCACCTTGCCGAGGTCGGCGATCGAGGCGCGCTCGATCTCCTTCAGGGTGCCGAAATGGTGCAGCAGCGCGCGCTTGCGCGACGGGCCGATGCCGGGGATCTCCTGCAGGCCGGCCTCGCGGATGTCCTTCTTGCGCAGCTTGCGGTGCGAGCCGATGACGAAGCGATGGGCCTCGTCGCGCAGCCGCTGGATGAAATACAGCACGGGGTCGCGCGGCTCGAGCTTGATCGCCTCCCGCTCCGGGATGAACAAGGTCTCGCGGCCGGCGTCGCGATCGGGGCCCTTGGCGACCGACATCAGCGCGACATTGGTGACGCCGAGCTCGGTGAAGATCTCGCGGACGGCATTGAGCTGGCCGCGGCCGCCATCGATGATGACGAGATCCGGCCATTGCGGCACGTCGTCCTCCTTGGCCGCGCGGGCGACATCCTTCTCCGACGGTGACACCAGCCGCTTGAAGCGGCGCTGCAGCACCTCCTTCATCATCGCGTAGTCGTCGCCGGGCGTCAGCCCTTCCGACTTGATGTTGAACTTGCGGTACTGGTTCTTCATGAAGCCGTCGGGGCCGGCAACGATCATCGCGCCGACCGCGTTGGTGCCCTGGATGTGGCTGTTGTCGTAGACCTCGATGCGCTTCGGCACCTGCGGCAGGCCGAGCGTGGTCGTCATCGCCTCCAGCAGGCGGCTCTGGGTCGCGGTGTCCGCGAGCTTGCGGCCGAGCGCCTCGCGCGCATTGGTCAGCGCGTGTGTGACCAGGTCCTTCTTCTCGCCGCGCTTCGGACAGGACACCTCGACCTTGTGGCCGGCTTTGACGCACAGCGCCTCGGCGAGCAGCTCGGCCTCCTCGATCTCATGCGACAGCAGGATCAGCTTCGGCGGCGGCTTGTCGTCGTAGAACTGCGACAGGAACGCGGACAGCACCTCCTCTTGTGTGAACGTCTTCTCGGCGCGCGGGAAATAGGCGCGGTTGCCCCAGTTCTGGCCGGTGCGGAAGAAGAACACCTCGACGCAGGAATAGCCGCCCTCCTGGTGGATGGCGAACACGTCGGCTTCCTCGACCGTGCGCGGGTTGATGCCCTGCTGCGAGGAGATCGCCGACAGCGCCGCGAGGCGGTCGCGATAGACGGCGGCGGTCTCGAATTCGAGCTCGCTGGACGCCTTCTCCATTTCGGCCGCCAGCAGCGCCTTCACCGCCTGGCTGCGTCCGGACAGGAAGTCGGTCGCCTCGCGCACCAATTCGGTATAGCCGGGGAAATCGATCTCCTGGGTGCAGGGACCCGCGCAGCGGCGGATCTGGTGCAGCAGGCAGGGGCGGGTGCGGCTCTCGAAGAACGAATCGGTGCAGGAGCGGATCAGGAAGGCGCGCTGCAGCGCGGTGATGGTGCGGTTGACCGCGCCGGCCGAGGCGAACGGCCCGAAATAGCGCCCCGGCCGGGACTGCGCGCCGCGGTGCTTGAGGATCTGCGGCGCCCAATGGTCGCCGGTGATGAGAATGTAGGGAAACGACTTGTCGTCGCGCAGCTGCACGTTGAAGCGCGGCTTGAGCTGCTTGATCAGATTGGCTTCGAGCAGCAGCGCCTCGGTCTCCGTGGTGGTGGAGACGATCTCGACCGTCACGGTGGCCGCGATCATGCGCAGGATGCGCGCCGGCAGCGGCGCGTTGGCACGCGCATAGGACGACAGGCGCTTTTTGACGTTCTTGGCCTTGCCGACATAGAGCACGTCGTGGGCCGCGTTGAGCATGCGGTAGACGCCGGGCGAGGTCGGCGCCAGCCGCACCGCGTTCTCGATCGCCGCGTGGCCGATCGCGAGCGGGCCCTCGCCGACGGCCTCCAGGCTCTCCTCGGCCAGCTCCGGCAGCCGGCCGTCATCGTCCTCGTCTGCAGCCGAGGCGGCGGGGTCGAGATCGGGCGTGTCGATGGCCTCGGGCGGCAGGTCGGCCGTGGCGCCACGCCGGCTCGGGGGCGTCGGCGCCTTGGGTGGATCGGAGCTGTGGGTGGTCATGTCCGCAAATTAAGCGCTGCCGCGCCGTCTCGCCAGCTTGCGATCGCGCCATGCACAGGGCAGGGCGGTAACGCTCCGTTAAGCACGTTAATGGCCGGGTAACCCGGCTTAACAACGGCTTAACCTAAAACTCTCGATAAATGCTCACGAAAGAAGCGAGAGTTCCGTAACCACGCCGGCCCGCGCAGCACAGTCGCGCGGCGCATGCTCCGGCGGGTGACGGCGAGTGGCGTGGAGTGAGCGATGAACAGGTTCTTGGTCGGTGCTGCCGCCGCGGCGGGCTTGGGCGCGGCGGCTCTCGGATCGGTCTCGGCGCAGGCGGCGGACCTCGGCTACGGGCGCGGCGCGCCCTACACCGTCAACCAGCCCCTCAACGCCTACAGCTGGGCCGGCCCCTATCTCGGCGGCACGCTGGGCTATGAGTGGGGCACCGTCGGCAACAACCCGACCAAGCCGTCCGGTCTCACCGGCGGCCTGACCGCGGGCTACAATTGGCAGAACGGCCCGTGGGTGTTCGGCGCCGAGGGCGACATCAACCTGACCGGCGCCAACGACACCTTCGCGCCGTGGAAGTTCTCCAACCCGTGGTTCGGCACCTTGCGCGGCCGCGCCGGCTACGCCTTCAACAACATCCTGTTCTACGGCACCGGCGGCCTCGCCTTTGGCGGCCTGCGCGCCGAGACCTTCGGTCTTTCGGAATCGCACACCACGGTGGGCTGGACGCTCGGCGCCGGCACCGAGTTCGGCCTGGCGCAGAACTGGACCGCCAAGATCGAGTATCTCTACGTCGATCTCGACAGCAGCAATTTCGTGATCACGGGGGCGAAGAACGACTATCGGTTTGGAATTGTGCGCGCAGGCATCAACTTCCACTTCTGATGGCAACGAGGGAATAGGAAGAAGAAACGTCCAACGACAACCTCCCGGCCGCTCGCGCGGCCGGGATTTTTTTGTCGGAGCGCTCCGTGCAATCGTGCATCATCGCGCGCGGCCTGCACGTACGAGCCGGCAATGCTGTGCACGCACACAGGCGCTGCCGACAGCTTCCAAACCAACGAAGAGGTGGCGTCGAGGCGCGTCCGGTTGCAATCACGCCGGCGCGTGAACGACCGCCAGGCGGGCTCGTCCTAAGACGATAGCACCAGGTTCACCGCTTTCGGGCCCTTGCCCTTCTTGTCCGGCTCGACCTCGAAGCTGATCCGCTGTCCTTCGGTCAGGTCCTTCAGGCCCGCGCGCTCCACCGCCGTGATGTGCACGAACACGTCGCGTCCACCGTCGTCCGGCTTGATGAAGCCGTAGCCGCGTTCACCGTTGAAGAACTTGACCGTCCCAGTCATGGCCATCGGGAAACTCCTCCCCCGCAATGCTTCCTCCACTGCGCGCCCTGCGCAGCGTCCGACCGGACATCACTTTGATCGGAAAGCGTTGGCCACCTTAACGCCCAGCGCTCGCCGCGCCGGATCGCCGGATCTTGTTAGGCCTTGATCACCCCGCCGCAACCATTCGCGGAAGCGGAACGTAAAGCCAGTCTTACAATCGGACACAATAATACGGTTCCGCGCCGATTGACTACGGCTTTTCGACCAGTAGCCGTTTCAAGCTTTGGGGAATTCGATTCGGAAGCGCGCCGCGCCGCCCTGGCCGAGCGGCTTCTGCAGTTCCTGCAGGATGAGCTTCAGCTCGTCATGCAATGTCCAGGGCGGGTTGACGATCAGCAGTCCGGTCGAGGTCAGCGCCTCGCCTTCGATCTGCGGTGCAACACTGAACTCGACCCGCAGCACCTTGCCGGGCGGCTTGGCCGCGGCCGCGAGCGCCGCGATGCGATCGCTCAGCTCTTCGGTGGCGCGCCGGCTCTTGGCGGGGTACCACAGCACGTAGATACCAGTGGTCCATTTCGCGAAGGCCGCGGCAAAGCGGTCGGCGAGCCGCTCGAACTCATCCTTCGCCTCGAACGCCGGATCGATCAGCACCACGCCCCGGCGCTCGTTCGGCGGCACGAAGGCGGGCAGGGCGACCCAGCCGTCGAGATCGACGACGCGGGCCTGGGTGTCGCGGCGCAACTGATCGATCAGCTGCTTGCGGGGGATCGGCGCCAGCTCGCACAGGGTCATGCGGTCCTGCGGCCGCAGCAGCGCGCGCGCGATCAGCGGCGAGCCGGGATAGGCGACGAGCTCGGCCGTCGGATTGAACGATCGGACGATATCCAGATAGGGCTGGACCAGCGCATAGACCTGATCCGACAGCCGCGCCTGCAGCAGGCGGGCAATGCCGGTGAGGAACTCGCCGCTGCGGGTGGCCTCGTCGCCGGTGAGATCGTACAGGCCAGCGCCGGCATGGGTGTCGATCACCCGGAACGCAGCGGGCTTCTCCTGGAGGTAGACCAGGATGCGCGTCAGCACGATGTGCTTGATGACGTCGGCGAAGCCGCCGGCGTGAAAGGCGTGTCGGTAGTTCATGCCGTCCGGGTTACGCCGTTCCGTGTCAAAAGGGTACCCCGTCGATGCGCCGCATGCCCTTTCGGAGAGCCGCGGATCAGCGCCGCCGCAACAGGGCCGCAGGCCGACGCGCTGCGGTCGCCCGATTCGCCGTCGCTAGCCGCCGCGGACCGGCGGCATGTTGACCTCGTCGCGCCGGCAGGCCTGCCGGTCGATCTCGTCGCAATTGCGAAACTCGAGGTCCTTCGACAGGCAGATCCGGACCTCGCTCAGCCGGGTGCGATTGCAGGTGACGGCAATGCCCGATGTCGTGAGCTTGGGGTTGGCCTTGATGAAGGCTTCCTCAACCGCCGCCGGCGTCACTGTCTTGGCTTCCGCGAGATCGAGAAATTCCGGCGGGATCTTGATGGCGGCCCGCGCCTTGCGGATGGCTTCGAAATAGGCCTTCGCCGACATGCCGGCGCAGGTGCCGTGCTTGTCCCACTCGTTGTAGATCAGGCCTGGCGCCGGCATCAGGTCGAGCATCGAGGTCATGATGTTGCGCGGCAGGCGCGGCGCCGGCTGCTCGCAATATTCGGGGTAGCCGTTCTCGTATTGCGGCCACAGCCCGTGCACGACGAACGAGTAGGGCCGGCCGGTGCACTGTTGGGACCGGCTGCCGCGGCCGCCGCGCTCCTCCGCCTCGGCACAGTACGAGGGCGACCACGACAGCGAGAGAACGTAGAAGTCGAACGCGCCCGGCGCATTCTGGCGCCGGTCCTGCGCCGCGGCGGAGCCAGCCGCGAGCACACCGAGCAAGAGGGCAAAGCAGGCGATCGTTCTGGACAACAGGACGGCAGGTCGGCGCAGGCAATCGAACATGGCATACTCCCCGGACAATGCCAGGAGCCTACCAGTGCGCGGGAACATTTCAAGAACAAAAATGGCTGCCCCGAGGCAGCCATTGGTCAGCCGGCCGCTCGCGCGAGCGGGCGATGCGCCGGGAAAGGCGAATCAGGGCTTGGCGGCGCGGCAGGCCGGATTGAAGGCCCAGTTGCGATCGAGGCCGACGACGCAGAACTCGACGCCCTGGTCATAGCCGGCGAAGCCGCCATCCTCGATGATCGAGAAGTTGACGGTGCGCGCCTTGCCGTCGCTGATCATCACGCTGCCGGTGCAGAAGCGGCGCGGGATGTTGTCGGACTGCCAGGGCCGGAAGGCGATCTCGTGGACATTGGCGACGCCGGTGATCGTCAGCGAGGAATTCCAGAAGGTGCTCTCCTTGTCCTGGAATCGCGAGACGATGGTCGGAATGGCCGCCTCGCAAGGCGCGACCCGGCCGTCATATTTCGGACCGGACAGCCAGAAGTTCATCTCGAGCGGGTTGGCCGCCTGGACCGGCGCGGTCGCGACCGCGAGCAGCGCGCCGCATGCGGCACCGAACGTCTTGAAAGCTGAGCTGAAGTCGCGCATGGGCCGTCCGCAAGGCTGATCCGGGAGCGTGGACCGTGCCGCGGTGGCCACAGGAGGTCAAGTGCAACGCGGCAACACTCCACGATTAGTCCTGTTAACCCGGGGCCGGTGTTCTTTTCTTGACCGCACGGGACCTTTAGAATGGCAGGCCAGATCGAGGAGAATGCAATGCGGACGCTGATGGCCGGATTCGTGAAGACTGCAGGCCTCGTGGCCGCTGGGATGGTTCTGGTTGCCGCGTCCGCCCAGGCCGACGTGGTGCCGCCCTTCAAGGCCAACGACACCGGCGGCATCATCGCCTATCAGCTGGCCCAGACCACCGATGCGCGCCAGCTCGCGGTCGACCATTGCGCCTCCTACGGCAAGGTCGCGAAGTTCAGCGCCGTCGATGCGCGCTACGGCGGCTACGTCTCGTTCTCCTGCCGCTGGGTACCGTACGGCTCGGCGCAGCGGCCGCTGCGGACGCTCTACTGACCTTCCATCAACACCGTTCTCCTAATTGCCATCTTTTGGCGGCATTCGCTCTGGCATCGATCAACGAGCCGGAACGGGGGCACATGACCTGCACACGCATCGCAATCGGGCTGTTGGCCTGCTGCCTTCTGGGCGTGACCGCGAGCCATGAGGCTCGGGCCGTCGACCTGCCGGTGCGCAAGGCCGGCCTGTGGGAGCTGAAGATGATCAGATCCGGTGGTCAGCTGCCGGAGGCGACGATTCAGCACTGCACCGACGCGGCCACCGACAAGGAGATGAACAACTTCGCCTCTCCGATGGCGCAGCAGGTCTGCTCCAAGCAGGACATCCAGAAGACCGCGACCGGCTACGTCTCCGATTCGGTCTGCAATTTCGGCGGCATCAATACGACGTCGCATGCCGACATCACGGGCGATTTCAACTCGGCCTATACGGTGAAGACGATGTCGCGCGTCACGGGCGGCGCCGCCGGCACCGGGGTGAAGGACACCGCGATGACGATCGAGGCCAAGTGGCTCGGCGCCTGCAAGCCCGACCAGAAGCCCGGGGACATCGTGATGCCCGGCGGCATGAAGATGAACGTCAAGGACATGGCCAAGCTGAAGGCCCTGATCCCGGGCGTGAAGCAGTAGGCGGGCGCTCGTTGCGCGTGATGGGCGCAGCGACGTGGATCGTCGCTCATTCGCGGACGCAAAGCACGATCTTCCCGATGTGCCGGCCCGTCTCCATGCGGGCATGCGCAGCGGCCGCCTCGGACAGGCGATAGGTGCTGTCGATGTGCGGCCGAATGGCCGTTCCGAGAAGAGGCCAGATCCGCTGCCGCAGCTCGGTCGCGATCCGCCGCTTGAGATCGAGCGACGTCGACCGCAGGAACGCGCCGGTGATGCTGGCCCGGCGCGCCATCAGGCTGCGCAGCGGCACCGCCAGCTCCTTGCCCTGTCCAGCCGAGAGCTGGGCGATCCGTCCGCCCATCGCGAGCGCCGCAAGGTCCTGGGCGATGTAAGCGCCGGCGGAGGTGTCGAGGATGCAGTCGACCCCGCGCGTCCCCGTCGCCGCGCGGATCTGCTCGGCGAGATCGGGATCGGCATAGTCGAACACGGCGCTGCAGCCGAGCCTGAGTGCCAGGGCGCGCTTCTCCGCGGTGCCGGCGGTGGCCATGACGGGATGTCCCAGCGCGCGCAGCAGCTGGATCGCGATCGTGCCGACGCCGCTGCTGCCGCCGTGAATCAGGGTGGTCTCGCCGGGCGCCATGCGCATCAGCTCGAAGAAGTTGAACCAGGTCGTGAACAGCGCCTCGGGCAGGGCGGCGCCTTGGATCCAGTCGAGGCTGCTCGGCAGGTCCAGCGCAAGATGCTGATCGGTGGCGACGTATTGCGCGTATGAGCCGCCGTCGGTCAGCGCCATCACCGCTTGACCCAGCCGTTCCGGGGAAACGTCGGCGCCGCAGGCCACGATGCGCCCCGAGGCTTCCAATCCCGGTATGGGATTGGGCTCCCGCGACGGCCCGGCAGCGCGCTGGTTGCAGTCGTGACGGTTGATGCCGGCGGCGGCGACCTCGATCAGGACGTCGTCGGGGCCGAGCCGCGGGACCGGCCAGTCCTGTCGCTCCGACAGGACCTCCGGGCCGCCCGCGGCGGTGATGATGACGGCGCGCTGATCGTCCGGAATCATGTGTGGTCGCTCATGTGCTCACTTGCCGACCAGGCCGCACTTGCTGCGGTCGAGCGGACGAAACGCCTGATCGGGGGCGATCTTCGTCACCAGCTTGACGAAGTCCCAGGGGCCCTTCGATTCGGCGGGAGTCTTGACCTGGACGAGGTACAGGTCGTGCACCATGCGCTGGTCGTCGCGGATCTGACCGTGGTCCGCATAGGCGTCCGAGACCGGTGTGGATTTCATCTTCGCCATCACCGTTGCGCCGTCGTCGCTGTCCGCATCCTTCACCGCCTGCAGATAGTGCCGCACGGCCGAATAAACCCCGGCCTGGATCTGTGACGGCATCGCCTTGCGGCGCGCGTAGAACGCGTCGGAGAAGCGGCGCGCGGCGGGGGAGGCGTCCTCGAAGAAGCTGGTGACGATGAGATCGCCCTGCGTCGCCTTGAGGCCGATGGCTTCGATGTCGACGTTCTGGAACGACATCGGCACGATCTTCATCCCCTGGGCCGCAAGCCCGAATTCCTCGGCCTGCTTGATGGCGGTGGCATTGTCGCCGGCGACGTTGAGCGCCAGGATCTTGGCGCCGGAGGCCTGGGCCTGCAACAGGAACGAGCCGTAATCCGGCGTGCCGAGCTGCGCCTTGACGCTGCCGGCGACCGTGCCGCCGAGCTCGGCGATGCGGGCGCGCGCGGTCGCCTCGACCGAATGGCCGAACGCATAGTCGCCGGTGATGAAGAACCACGGCTCCTTGCTGGTCTGCATGATGCCCGAGACGACGGCGGTGGCGGTCGAATAGGCGTCGTGCGTCCATTGCACCGAGGTCGGCGCGCACGCCTCGTCGGTGAGCTGGTTGGCGCCGGCCCCCGAGACGAGGAAGATCCTGCCGTTGCTGCGCACCAGCTCCTGGACGCCGAGCGCCGCGCCGGAGCTGCCGCCGTCCGCGATCGCCTGCACGCCGTCCTGTTCGAACCAGCGCCGGGCGATCGCGACCGCGATATCCGGCTTGTTCTGGTGGTCCGCCTGAAGGATCTCGATCGGCCTGCCGTTGATGTTGCCGCCGAATTCCTCTGCGGCCATCCGTGCCGCTTCCACCGAGCCGGGCCCCATCGCGGTCGCAAAGATGCCGGTCATGTCGGTGAGCACGCCAATCCGGATGGCTTTCCCTTTGATGTCCGCCTGCGCGGATGAGCCTGCAAGCAGCAACAGCGCGGCGATGCCCGCTGTGAGACGTCGCGACATGATGATCCTCCCCGGATTCAACGACTTTGTTTGTTATGTCGTGTTTGGTTGGTGCGCCGCGCGGTTCCGCGAGGCGGAGACGTCAGGCCGCCGGTTCGGCGGCCACGGGATTGCGCAGTACGCCGATGCCCGAGATCTCGACCTCGACCGTATCGCCGGGCTTCATGAACAGTGGCGGGGTGCGCTTGAAGCCGACGCCTCCCGGCGTGCCGGTGACGATCACGTCGCCCGGCAGCAAGGTCATGATCTCCGAGCAATAGACGATCAGATCAGGCACGTCGGTGATGAGCAGGTCCGTGGTGGTCCGCTGCACGGTCTCGCCATTGAGGCGGGTCTGCAGCGTCAGCCTGGACGGGTCGGGAATTTCGTCGGCGGTGACGAGCCAGGGGCCGAACGCGCCGGACTGGTCGAAGGTCTTGCCCGACAGGAATTGCGACGTATGGCGCTGCCAGTCGCGGATGCTGCCTTCATTGTAGCAGGAATAGCCGGCGATGTGCGTGAGCGCGTCCTCGCGCCGGACATGCCGGCCGGCTGTCCCGATCACGAGCGCGAGCTCGCCCTCGTAGTCGAAATGATCGGAGACACCAGGGCGAACGATCGGTTGCAGATGTCCCACCTGGCTGGTCGGAAAGCGCGCGAACAGCGCCGGCTTCTCGGTGACGGTTCGCCCGGTCTCGGCGACGTGGTCGCGATAGTTCAGGCCGACGCAGATGATCTTGCCGGGATCGGGAATGACGGGCGCGAAGGCGATCGCGTCGAGCGGATAGTCGGCCGGTTCGGAGGCGAGCAGCGCGGCGGCGTCGCCGAGCGCATGGGCCTCAAGCAGCGCGCGCAGGCTCTTCGACGACAGCCGCCGGCCGAGGTCGACGACACCATCGCCTTTCACTACGCCGTAGCCCGCACGACCGTCGATGACAAAGGAAACCAGCTTCATACGTGAACCCTCTCAAAAGGAACGGAAACGCTCAGGTCGCGTTCGGCAGCGGTGCGAGGAAGGCGAGGCCTGACAACAGCACCGCGGGATCTTCGCCCGTGCGGACAGCGCCCAGGATGTAGCGGTCGGGGCGCATCAGCACGGCGTCGAAGCCGTGCTGATCGAGCCAGCCGTCGAGGCGGCCAGCTTCCTCGCCGCAGATGACGGCGACGTCAGCGGCCGTCAGGCGGGCATGATGCTGCTCGATCACTGCGGCACCGAGTCCTGACCGGCACAACAGCGCGAAGCGATAACCGATGCGGTCGTCGCTGCGGCCGAGATCGCGGCTGCGGAATTGCGGCGCCGGCTTTCCGGTCATGCTGCGATCGCCGCAGGCCAGGCCCGGGCCGAGCAGCGGCTTCTGCACGTCGAGCTTGAGCTGGCCGTCGCCCTGTGCCGTGCCGGTCGCGAGCGCCGACTCGACCGCCTTGGTGTTGATGAGTCCGCCCAGCCGGATCGCGAGCTCGATGAACTCGCGTACATGCGGCGCGCGCTCGCTTTGATAGGTGTCGAGAAGATCAGGCGTTGCCTTGCCGGCGATCACATGGGCCAGCTTCCACGCGAGGTTGGCTGCATCGCGAATGCCGGCACACATGCCTTGGCCAAGGAACGGCGGGGTCTGATGCGCGGAATCACCTGCGAGCAGCAACCGTCCGCTACGCCATTGCTGCGCCACCGCTGAGTGGAAGGTGTAGACAGCGGCGCGTTCGATCTCGGCCTCTGCGGGCCGGAGCCAGGGCGAGAGCAGCTCCCACACGCGCGCCGGCCGCGTGATCTCGGCGGCGTCTTCGTCAGGCTGAACCGTGATTTCCCAGCGTCGGCGGTTGCCGGTGCCGCGAATGTAGGTCGCGGGACGCTGCTTGTTGCAGTGCTGGACGCTGAAATCGCCGAGGTCGGGCCGTTCCTCGCTCAGCCGCACGTCGCAGACCAGCCAGCGCTCGTGGAAGCCGAGATCGTCCAGCGCCGAGCCGATGAAGCGCCGCACCAGCGAGCGTGCTCCGTCGCAGCCGACCACATAAGCGCAGGAGATATCGACCAGCTGGCCCGTGGCGAGATCCTCATAGCGAACGCGGGCGCCGTCCTGGTTCTGCTCCAGCGCGAACACATCGCAGCGCGTGCGCAGCTCGACATGAGGCCAGCGCTCCAGGCCATTGTTGAGCACGGCTTCGAGATCGGGCTGGTGAAAGCGGTAGCTCAGATTCCAGCCCATCGCTGTCGGCGCGCTGGGGCGCGGCCAGTCCAGCAGCAACCGTCCCTCCGCATCGACGAAGCGCATCCCGGGACTTAAAGTGATGTGGGGCAGGATGGCGTCGGCGAGACCGATGGTCTGGAACACGCGCATGCATTCGTCATCGAAATGCACTGCGCGCGGCAAGTGATAAGCCTTGGCTTCGCGCTCCAGGACCAGGGTGCGGATGCCGCACAGGCCGAGCAGGTTGGCGAGCGTCGAGCCGATGGGCCCGCGACCGACGATGACGACGTCGAAGCTTCCGGAGTGTGCGGCCATGTTGCTCATGGTCGCATCTGTTCCGCAACCGCCTCGCACCTTCAAGGCGCGGTCACGAACTGTCCGCCCAGCGGACGCTCAGGCCTGGACGGGGATCGCGGCTGCGGCGTCGCGCAATGGCGCCGCGTACTGGGCGACAGCCTCCTCCAGGGTCATGGCGGAGCGGATCCAGATGATCGACATGCAGCCGAACACGACGTCGCCCCGCACGATCGGCACCGCGATCGATGACGTCTTCGGATTGAACTCGCCCTCGTTGCGGATTGCATAGCCGCGCTGAGACGTTTCATTCATCATGCGCTGCAGCCGCTCGGGCGCCAGGAAGGGAAGGTCCTCGGCATTCTCGATGCGTCGCAGGTGGTTGATGATGAGGTCCCGCTCTGCGGGCGGGCAGGCCGCCAGATAGGCCCGGCCGGCCGAGGTCTGCAGCATCGGCAGGCGCTTGCCGATCATGCTGCGATCGATCGAGAGCGGGCTGCGCGCATGCGTGGTCTCCTGGATGACCATCGCGCCGTTCTCATAAGTCGACAGGTCGACGGGCCAGACCAGGGTGCGGCTGAGTTCGGCGAGATAGGGCGCGGCTGCCTGGCAGATGACGATGCCGGGATCATAGCCGTCGCCGAGGTTCAATGCGTGGCGCGTCACCCGGAAGCGGTCGTCGCTGGCGCTGCGCGCGATGTAGCCGAGCTCCTCGAGTGTTTCGAGCAACCGATAGACCGTGGGCCGCGGCAGATCGAGCTGGCGGGCCACGTCGCCGGCGCGAATGCCGCCGGACCGATTGACCGCGCGCAGCACATCGAGGCCCCGCTTGAAGGCGCGGACACCCTCCGCAGGACGGGCTTGCGGAGATCGCGTCCGTTGCTTGGACACTTGGAAAATCCTCCCTGTTCTTCGTTTCCGTCCGCCGATACCGTCTTGAGAACGCGAGCCGGATGCAGGGGCGGCAGTCTACTGCAGGACCGCGCGGAGCTGATACGAAATTCCGCCCGCGCCTTTCGGGAGACAACAAGATGGAAATAACGGCGCTCGGTTACATCGGCATCAAGTCGTCCCAGGCGGAGCAGTGGGGACGCATGGCGACCGAACTCCTCGGGATGCAGCGCGTGGATCGCGCGGCCACCGTGCAGGCCTATCGGATGGACGATCGCAAGCAGCGGCTGATCGTCGATGGCAGCGGCGATGGCGGGCTCGCCGTCATGGGCTGGGAGGTCGGCGACGCCGCCGCGCTCGCGCGCCTGGCGGGCCGTCTCGACGACAACGGCGTGAAGGTGGCCCGTGGTTCGCAGGCGCTGGCCGATGAGCGTCATGTCACCGAGCTGATCTGCTTTCAGGATCCCGCCGGCCACACGATCGAGGTGTTCTGGGGGGCGGCCGTCGCCTCGGATCCCTTCAGGCCAGGACGTCCGATCTCCGGTTTTCGCACCGGGCCGCTCGGCATGGGACACGTCGTGCTCAACGTCGAGGACGTCGAGCCGCTGCTGCGGTTCTATCGCGACCTGCTCGGCTTCCAAGTGTCCGACTTCGGCCTGACGCCTTACAAGCTGTATTTCTTCCACGTCAACGGCCGCCACCATAGTTTTGCGATGGTCGGCTCGGGCCGCCGCACGCTGCATCATTTCATGGTGGAGCTCGGCAGTCTCGACGACGTCGGCCAGGGCTACGACCTGGCGCAGCTCGACGATGGGCGCGTGGCCTATACGCTGGGCCGTCATACCAACGACCACATGACCTCGTTCTACGTCAACACGCCCTCCGGCTTCTTCATCGAATATGGCTGGGGCGGCCGGCTGATCGATCCCGCGACTTGGCAGCCGCACGAGACCTTCGACGGTCCGTCATTGTGGGGACACGAGCGCTTGTATTTGCCGGATGAGCAGCGCAAGCGCCTGCGCGACATGCGGCTGTCCGCGGCTGCACGCGGCGTCCGCGTGCCGGACCCGCGCGTTCCGCCGCTGAACTGCGCTTGGCTCGACGCGGTGATCGCGCAGGAATGAACCAAGCGGCGCGCTACACCGGGATCCGCACGCTCGCGCGCAGGCCGCCCATCGGGCTGTCACCCAGCGTGATATCGCCGCCATGGGAGCGGGCGATGTCGCGGGCGATGGCGAGGCCGAGGCCGGTGCCGCCCTCGTCCTGGTTGCGCGCGTCGTCGAGGCGCAGGAACGGCTTGAACACCTCCTCGCGCATGTCGGCCGGGATGCCCGGGCCGTCATCGTCGACGGTGATGGTGAGGTAGCGGTGGTCGCGATGGCCGGTGATGGCGATCGCGTCGGCATGGCGGGCGGCGTTGGAGACGAGATTGCCGAGGCAGCGCTTCAGCGCCTGCGGTTTCACGGTGACCACCGGCAGGCCGTGGAACGACACCGTGGCGGAATGGCCGTTGCGCTCGGCGTCGCTGCGCAGCTCCTCGAGCGCGTTGGAGATGTCGGTCGGCTGCGCGATCTCGCCATTGTCGCCGCGCGCGAAGGCGAGATAGTCCTCCAGCATGTGCGACATCTCGTCGACGTCCTTACGCATGGCGTCGATCTCCGGGCTGTCGCCGAGCAGCGCCAGCTCAAGCTTGAAGCGCGTCAGGATGGTGCGCAGATCGTGGCTGACGCCTGCCAACATCGCCGTGCGCTGCTCGAGGGTGCGCTCGATGCGCGCCTTCATCTCCAGGAAGGCGTGCGCCGCGCGCCGCACCTCGCGCGCGCCGCGCGGGCGGAAGTTCGGCACCTCGCGGCCCTTGCCGAAACTCTCGGCGGCATCCGCGAGCCGCAGGATCGGCTTGATCTGGTTGCGCAGGAACAGCACCGAGACGATCAGCAGGATCGACGACGTGCCGACCATCCAGAACAGGAAGATGTCGGTGTTCGACGCATAGGCCGCGCCACGCTGCGCGAACACGCGCATCACGGCGTCATCGAGCGCGATGCGGATCTCGACCAGGTTTGAGCGGCCGACGGTGTCGATCCAGAACGGGCGGCTGATCTGGCGGCCGATCTGGCTCGACAGCGACTGGTCGAGCAGGTTGAAGAACGGTTTTGGCCCCGGCGGCGGCATGTCGCCGGCCGGCAGGAAGTCGACCACGAGGTTGAGCCGCTGCTGCGCGATCCGGCGCAGCATGGTGCGGTCCTTGTCCTGCGGATAGCCCTTGTAGATGTCGATCAGCGCGGCGACGTCCTGCACCACGGCGGCGGACAGGCGTCGCGTCACCGTGTTCCAGTGCCGCTCCATGAACACGCCCGCGACCACCGTCTGCAGGATCACCATCGGCACGATCATGATCAGCAGCGCCCGCGCATACAGGCCGGTCGGCATCCAGCCCTTGAAGGCGTTGCCGACGATGCTGTTGGCGCGCGACACGCGGCGGGAGGCGGTGCGGATCAGGGTGAGGCCGGTGTCGAGCGTGGTCATGCGGATCTGCTCTCACGGGTGACGCTGCCGTCATTGCGAGGAGCGAAGCGACGAAGCAATCCAGGGTCATCGCGGGACTCTGGATTGCTTCGCTTCGCTCGCAATGACGGGGAGAGATTGGGGCGCCTCAACTCTTGCGGCGAGGAAGTGAGAGCCGCAGCCCTGGCGGATGGGATCGAAGTTCTTGCACCGGCGATGGTCTGCTCCCTCTCCCCGTTCTTACGGGGAGAGGGCTGGGGTGAGGGGCAGCCGCACGGGGAGTGTTTGTGGTGAGACCTGTACCCACTCACCCGGATTGCATCTGACGATGCAATCCGACCTCTCCCCGCAGGCGGGGAGAGGCTGAGACCGCGCTCGTGGCGAGAGTTCGAATCCAACCGGAGAGAATAAGCGTGCTCACTGGCGCAACGCGCAAGAAGAGCAACGTGGTCGGAGCCGCCGGTCATCAACCCGCTCTCAACCCGTCACCATCAGCCGGTAGCCGATGCCGCGCACGGCCTGCAGGAACAGCGGGTTGGCCGGATCGCTCTCCAGCTTGCGGCGCAGGCGGTTGATCTGGACGTCGACGGCGCGCTCGTTGACGGTGCCGTTGCCGGTCAGCGCGCCGCGCGGCACGGTCTCGCCGCGGGCATTGGCAAGGATGCGCAGCATCTCGCGCTCGCGGTCGGTGAGGTGGACGATCTCCTCGCCCTGCTTCAGCTCGCCGCGCGCCAGATGGTAGACGAACGGGCCGAACCCGATCTGCTCGACGACCTCTTCCGCCGGAGGCGGCGCGGCCCGCTTGAGGATGTTGCCGATGCGCAGCGCGAGCTCTCTCGGCTCGAACGGTTTTGCGACGTAGTCGTCGGCGCCGAGCTGCAGGCCCTCGATGCGGCTCTCCGGCTCGGCCCGCGCGGTCAGCATCACGATCGGCACCGAGGATTGCGTGCGGATGAAGCGGGCGAGGTCGAAGCCGCTTTCGCCGGGCATCATCACGTCGAGGATCAGCAGATCGAAATGCAGCCCCGTCAGCTTGGCGCGGGCGTCGCTCGCGCTCGCCGCCGTGGTGACGCGATAGCCTTCGCCGCGCAGGAAGCGAGACAGCAGATCGCGGATGCGGCGGTCGTCGTCGACGAGCAGGAGATGCGGTGCGTCGTCGGCCGGCGTCTGCTGATGATGCGGTGCGATGGCGGCGATCGTCACGGTCACTCCTTGGCAGCGGCGACAGGCGTCTTGAAGATGGCTTCCAGCACCTTGTCCGGATCGTCGCGATCGATCATCGCGCGCAGGAACTGCCGGACCTTCTCGGCGCCAGCAGGCCCGATCTGCTCCAGCGCGCGGTCGATGCGCCGCGTCTGCAGCCCGGCCAGCTTGGCGACCAGCGCCTCGCCCTTCGGCGTGGCGAAAAGAAGGCGCTGCCGGCGGTCGTTGTTGCCGGTCTTCTGCACGATGTAGCCTTCGTCCAGCAGCTGCTTGAGCACGCGTCCGAGCGACTGCTTGGTGATGCGGAGAACGTCGAGCAGATCGGCGACCTTCAGGCCGGGATAGCGTGTGACGAAATGCATCACGCGGTGATGCGCGCGGCCGAAGCCGAACGCCTCCAGCTCGTGGTCGGCATCGCCGACGAAGTCGCGATAGGCGAAGAACAGGAGCTCGATGATGTCCCAGCGCAGCGGCTCGCCGGCGGCGGCGGAGGGCTCAGCCGCGCGCAGCTCGGGGCTCAACGTCGGGGACGAGAAATTTATGTCAGCCATATTGACGTTTCTGCGGTTCAATGTTACAAAACAATCGTCCGCTACGAAATTTTAGATCGTTTCATCGGCGGGCGATGGTCTCCAGGCGTGTCTGAACGGGCCGTAGGCAACCCCGACGGGCATCCTTGGGCGACGTATCGAACAACCGTGTGATGTCGAGCGGCATTTCGGCAAACCATACTGGACTTCCGCCGGGCGCAAAAGCATGTCCTGTGGTGGCATGCTTGCCCGGGGACCGGCCCAAAGCCGGTCGCGGCAGGTCCGAAATTCAAGAAGCCGACTGGCCCGATCGGACGGGTCGGCCCCAGAACTCGCGAATGGCGATCAGAGCGGGGGAAGCAAGGACATGACTTTGACATTCGACATCAAGCCGACGACAAACCCGACCCCCGACCAGGAGCGCGCTGCCAAGCTCGCCAACCCGGGCTTCGGCCGGGTGTTCACCGACCACATGGCCGTGGTCCAGTACAGCCAGGACAAGGGGTGGCACAGCGCGCGGGTCGAATCCCGCGCCAACTTCCCGCTCGATCCGGCGGCGGCCGTCCTGCACTATGCGCAGGAGATCTTCGAGGGGCTCAAGGCCTACAAGCGCGACGACGGCGGCGTGAACCTGTTCCGCCCCGACGCCAATGCCAAGCGGTTCTGGAATTCGGCCGAGCGCATGGCGATGGCGCAGTTGCCGCCGGAGGTCTTCATCGAGGCGGTCGAGCGGCTGGTTCAAATCGACCGCGCCTGGATCCCGGGCGGCGAGGGCAGCCTCTATCTGCGTCCGTTCATGATCGCCAGCGAGGTGTTCCTCGGCGTGAAGCCGTCGGCGGAGTACATCTTCGCGGTGATCGCCTCGCCGGTCGGCTCCTATTTCAAGGGCGGCCCGGCACCGGTCTCGATCTGGGTCTCGGAGAACTACACCCGCGCCGCCGTCGGCGGCACCGGTGGCGTGAAGTGCGGCGGCAATTACGCGGCGAGCCTCAAGGCGCAGGCCGAGGCGATCCAGCATGGCTGCGACCAGGTGGTGTTCCTGGATGCGATCGAGCGCCGCTATGTCGAGGAGCTCGGCGGCATGAACGTGTTCTTCGTGTTCGACGACGGCTCGCTGTCGACGCCGCCGCTCGGCACCATCCTGCCGGGCATCACCCGCGACTCCCTGATCGCGCTGGCGCGCGATGCCGGCCGCGAGGTGCGCGAGGAGGCGTATGCGATCGACCAGTGGCGCGCGGATGCCAAGAGCGGCAGGCTGAAGGAGGCGTTCGCCTGCGGCACCGCCGCGGTGATCTCGCCGATCGGCAAGGTCTGCTCGGCGAGCGGCGACGTCCTGATCAACGGCGGCGACGCCGGCCCGGTCGCCATGGGCCTGCGCAAGCAGCTCGTCGACATCCAGTACGGCCGCAGCCCGGATCCGCACAACTGGATCAGGGACGTGAAGTAGGGCAGGGCGCGCTTGGGCTGCCAGATTTTGCGCACAGCCCAGCCACGATGACGGTCTGCTCCCCTCCCCCTTGCGGGGAGGGGGCGCACCGCATGGGCTGAGGGAGCTCAGCTCTCACTGTCATAGGCGCAGGTGCACGACGCCCCTGCGGGTTGCCGCACGCGGTCGCGGCTGCTACCAACCCGGCAACGCATTCCATCCCGTAGGGTGGGCAAAGGACCGCGCAAGCGGGCCGGGCCCACTGTCTGCGATGTCAGCCATGGTGGGCACGCTGCGCTTTGCCCACCCTACGTTCCGGTCCCAGATGTCCGACAAACCCAAGAAACCCCAGAAGCTGAAGGCGCGGCTGCCGCGCGGGCTCGAGGATCGCGGCCCGGCCGCGATCGCGGCGACGCGCGAGATGGTCGAGAAGATCCGCGCCGTCTATGAGCGCTACGGCTTCGAGCCGGTGGAGACGCCGGCATTCGAATACACCGACGCGCTCGGCAAGTTCCTGCCCGACCAGGACCGGCCGAACGAGGGCGTGTTCTCGTTCCAGGACGATGACGAGCAGTGGATCTCGCTGCGCTACGACCTCACCGCGCCGCTGGCGCGCTATGTGGCCGAGAATTTCGACGCGCTGCCCAAGCCGTATCGCAGCTATCGCGCCGGCTACGTCTTCCGCAACGAGAAGCCCGGTCCCGGCCGCTTCCGCCAGTTCATGCAGTTCGACGCCGACACCGTCGGCTCCGGCTCGCCGGCGGCCGACGCCGAGATGTGCATGATGGCGGCCGATACGATGGAGGCGCTGGGGATTCCGCGCGGCTCGTATGTCGTGAAGGTCAACAACCGCAAGGTGCTCGATGGCGTCATGGAGGCGATTGGGCTCGACGGTGATGAGAACGCCGGCCGTCGGCTCACTGTGCTGCGGGCTATCGACAAATTCGACCGGCTTGGTGAGGAGGGGGTTAGAGCTCTACTTGGAGCAGGCCGCAAGGATGAAAGCGGAGACTTCACAAAGGGCGCTGGTCTTCAGGACGACGCTATAACTCGTGTGTTGTCGTCAACCTGCCCTGAAACGGGTACAAATGAAGAAGTAATCACAAAGCTTATGCTCGTTTCTAGTGCGCGTATTGCCGATGAGGGCATAAGCGAATTGGCTAGTATTGCAGCGTTAGTTGCAGCATCCGGTTACGGTGATCGCGTTCGTGTCGATCCCACTGTCGTCCGCGGTCTCGAATACTACACCGGCCCTGTCTACGAAGTCGAACTCCTGCTCGAGACCAAGGACGAGAAGGGCCGCCCAGTGCGCGTCGGCTCAGTCGGCGGCGGCGGGCGCTACGACGGCCTGGTGTCGCGCTTCCGCGGCGAGCCGGTGCCGGCGACCGGTTTCTCCATCGGTGTTTCTCGTTTGCAGGCGGCGCTGACGATGCTGGGCAAGCTCGACACGCGCCCGGCGTTCGGGCCGGTGGTCGTCACCGTGTTCGACCGCGACCGCATCGCCGACTATCAGAAGATGGTGTCGACCTTGCGCAATCACGGCATCCGCGCCGAGCTCTATCTCGGCAATCCGAAGAACATGGGCAACCAGCTCAAATATGCCGACCGCCGCAACGCGCCCTGCGTCATCATCCAGGGCAGTGACGAGAAGGCGCGCGGCGAGGTGCAGATCAAGGATTTGATCGAGGGCGCCAAGGCCGCGGCCGCGATCGCCTCCAACCAGGAATGGCGCGAGAGCCGTCCGGCGCAGTTCTCAGCCAAGGAGGACGAACTCGTCGCCGGCGTGCGCGAAGTGCTCGCGCGCCACGACGTGAGCTGGGGGTAGCAAAACTCGTCATGCGCGGGCTTGACCCGCGCATCCATCTCCGCTGACGATGGCCGTTGATGTCAGGGATGGATTGCCGGGTCGAGCCCGGCAATGACGCGGCTGAGATAGCTAACAGGGAGCAACGAATGCCCGAGATCACCGTGAGCATGGCCGCCGGCCGCACCGACGAGCAGAAGGCCAACATGATGCGCGACATCACCAAGGCCCTGGTAACGCATCTCGGCGTCGACCCGGAAGCTGTGGTGATCCAGATCAACGAGGCGCCGCTGACGCACAAGATGAAGGGCGGCAAGACCTTCGTCGAGCGCCTGGCCGAGCAGAAGAAGTAGCTGGCGTCGTTCCGGCGAAGCCGCCATCACATCTGCGACGACAAACACTGCCGTCGTCCCGGCGAAAGCCTGGACCCATACCCCCGGGAGCGTTTCGAGGCACGCTGGTGATTGGCCTTTTGCCCGTCACGGCCGCCGCGCCGCAGGGGTCCCGGATCGGCGCTGCGCCGCGCTGTCGCGCGTAGCAGCTTGTCCGGGACGACATCTGAACTTGGAGCCATCATGGACGCACGTGAGATCATCAAACCGGGCATGCGCGCCGAGCGCCTGCTGGTGGTGCCGCCGGAGCGCACCGTGGGGCACTTTGTTCCTCATATGCCCATGGTCTATGCGACGCCGATGATGATCCTGGAGATGGAGATGACATCGGGCGACGCCATCAACCCGGTGCTGCCGCCGGGCTGGGTGACGGTCGGCACCGAGGTCAACGTCCGCCATCTCGCGGCGTCGCCGGTCGGCGCCACCATTCGCACGGTTGCCGAGGTGATCGAGGTCGAGCGCCGCGTCATCCGCTTCTCGGTCGAGGCGTATCATGGCGAGGTGAAGATCGGCGACGGCCGCCACGGTCGCGGCCTCATCAATGTCGCGCAGTTCAAGAAGCGGTTCGGCGTGACCTGAACCGCTTCGCGCTAGACCGACTGGCCCGTCTTCAACAGCGAGCAGCCGGTGATCCTGAGGCTGCCGTCGGGCTGGGTCTGCAGCGTGTAGAGCGCCTCCCACGCCTCGCCTTCGGCATCGACGATGTGGACGCGCTGCGCGACGCTGCCGTCCTCGACCTCGGCGGCGCCGAATTCGAAGCTGCGATGGCGATAGACCGGCGGGTAGCCGCTCTTGACCATGCTCATGAAGATCTCGACGCTCGGAAACAGCGCCTGGATTTCCGGCGCGGCCTGGGCATAGGCGGTCGCGCCGTCGTCGCGCGCCAGGGCCTGTTCCTGGGCGCGAATGACGCTCTGCGCCGCGCTGGCGTCCGCCGCGGCGGCGGGGTGGGCCAACAGTGACAGCAGCAGGACGAGCGGCATCAGAATGCGCATGTCATGTCCTCCATCGGCAGGTCGGGTCGATCCATCATGCGCCATGGACCGTGCGTGACAAGCCTGCCGTCGCGCGTCAATGTCGCGGGCCGGCGGCGATCGGCCGGCTGGATTGTGTCGCCATCGTCACGTCTTCGCGAGCCATGCGGCCCGCGCGGTGCCGGTCGCGATCGGATCGGCTTGATCTGGCCTGATCCGGCGCGAATCATGCATTCAGGCCGTGAACGAAGCAGGAGCCGCATGACCGATTTTTCCACGACTCGATCGCTCTTCACGATCCCTGACGGGGTCATCTATCTCGACGGCAATTCGCTCGGCGCGCTGCCGTCCGCCGTGCCCGCCCGCGTTGCCCGGATGATCGAGGCTGAGTGGGGACGGGAGCTGATCCGCGGCTGGAATAGCGCGGGATGGATGGTGCAGCCGCGCCGCGTCGGCGACCGTATCGCGCGGCTGATTGGGGCCGCGCCCGGCACGGTCGTGATGGGCGATACGCTCTCGATCAAGGTGTATCAGGCGCTGGCCGCGGCGCTGTCGCTCAATCCGGGCCGTCGCGTGATCCTGTCCGACAGCGGCAATTTTCCGTCCGATCTCTACATGGCGCAGGGCCTGGTCCGCATGCTCGGCGACCGCGCCACCTTGAAGGTGGTCGAGCCGGAGCAGGTCGAGGCTGCGATCGACGACAGCGTCGCGGTGCTGATGCTGACAGAGGTGGACTACCGCACCGGCCGCATGCACGACATGAAGGTGCTGACGGCAAAGGCGCACGCGGCCGGCGCGCTCGCGGTATGGGACCTCGCGCATTCCGCCGGCGCGGTGCCGGTCGATCTCGCCGGCGCGGAGGCCGACTTTGCGGTCGGCTGCACCTACAAATATCTCAATGGCGGTCCCGGCGCGCCGGCCTTCATCTATGTCGCGCCGCGTCATGCCGACATCGCGCCGCCGGCGCTGTCCGGCTGGATGGGCCACGAGGCGCCGTTCGCCTTCGATCTCGATTATCGCCCCGGCGGCGGCATCGAGCGGATGCGCATCGGCACGCCGCCGATCATCGCATTGGCCGCGCTGGATGCCGCGCTCGACGCCTGGGACGGCGTGTCGATGCAGGACGTGCGCAAAGCCTCCATCGCGCTGTCGGAATTGTTCATCGCCGAGGTCGAGAGGCGCTGTCCGTCGCTGACACTGGCCTCGCCGCGCGATGCGTCGCGCCGCGGCAGCCAGGTGTCGTTCCGCCATCCGGACGGCTATGCGATCATGCGGGCGCTGATCGCGCGCGGCGTGATCGGCGATTTCCGCGCGCCCGACGCGCTGCGCTTCGGCTTCACGCCGCTCTACATCGGCGAGAGCGAGGTGCGCGGCGCCGTCGACATTCTCGAAGAGGTGCTTGCCGACAAGCTGTGGGACAAGCCCGAGTATCGCCAGAAGGAGCTCGTGACGTGAGCAGCGCGCCCTACGATCCCGCCACCGAGGGGGCGCGGATGAACTTCAAGGGACGGATGTCCTATGGCGACTATCTGATGCTGGATCGCCTGCTCGATGCGCAGGCGCCGCTGTCGTCGGCGCACGACGAGCTCCTGTTCATCATCCAGCACCAGACCTCCGAATTGTGGATGAAGCTCGCGATCCACGAGATCAAGGCCGCCATGGCGGCGATCGCCCGGGACGACGTGCAGCCGGCGTTCAAGATGCTGACAAGAGTGTCGCGCATCTTCGAGCAGCTCAACGGCGCCTGGGACGTGCTGCGCACGATGACGCCGAGCGAGTACACGCTGTTCCGCGACAAGCTCGGCGAGTCCTCCGGCTTCCAGTCGTTCCAGTATCGCTCGATCGAATTCCTGCTCGGCAACCGCAATCTGGCGATGCTGCGCCCGCATGCGCATCATCCGGAGCTGACCGCCGAGCTGGAGGCGATCCTGGCGAAGCCCAGCCTGTATGACGAAGCACTGCGGCTCTTGGCACGGCGCGGCTTCTTCATCGGCGTCGACGGGCAGCGCACCGACTGGCGCGGCACCCGCGCCGAGAGCCCGGAGGTCGCGGCCGCCTGGACCAGCGTCTATCGCGATCCGCAGCGGCATTGGGAGCTGTATGAGCTCGCCGAGAAGCTGGTCGACTTCGAGGACTATTTCCGCCGGTGGCGCTTCAATCACGTCACCACGGTGGAGCGCATCATCGGCTTCAAGACCGGCACCGGCGGCACGTCAGGCGTCAACTATCTGCGCAAGATGCTGGAGATCGTGCTGTTCCCCGAACTCTGGAAGCTGCGCACCGGGCTATAGGGCCGCGCGCTCATTCGATCAGGAGATTATCATGCTGTATGCCGTCAAGGACTGGGACAACGCCTATGCCAACGGCCCGAACATCGCCGGTGGCGAGCGCTGGCCCGGCCTGTGGGTCGCGCCGGCCGAGGCGTATCGAACGGCGTTGGCCGGGCAGGGCCGCGCCAGGCTCGACATCGCCTTTGGCGCACATGAGCGCCAGCGCCTCGACCTGTTCCTGCCTGAGGGCACGCCAAAGGGGCTCGTCGTGTTCGTGCATGGCGGCTACTGGATGCGGCTCGACAAGAGCTTCTGGTCGCATCTCGCGCAAGGTCCAATCGCGCGCGGCTTTGCCGTGGCGATGCCGTCCTACCGGCTGTGTCCCGAGGTCGGCATCGCCGACATTTCGGGCGATGTCGCGCAGGCGGTCGCGAAGGCGATGGACGAGGTTGCCGGTCCCGTGGCGCTGACCGGCCATTCCGCCGGCGGCCATCTCGTCACCCGCATGATCTGCCGCGGCGCCCCGCTGTCGCCGGAGCGACAGGCGCGCATCACCAGCGTGGTCTCGCTCTCCGGCCTGCACGATCTGCGCCCGCTGCAGCGGACCGTGATGAACGACACGCTACATATCGACGAAGCCACGGCGCTGCGCGAGAGCCCGGCGCTGCTCGCGCCGATCGACGGCGTCAAGGTCACCGCCTGGGTCGGCGGCGCCGAGCGCAACGAATTCCGCCGTCAGGCGCAATTGCTCGCAAACATCTGGATCGGCTTGGGTGCTACGACCGCCTATGTCGAGGCGCCGGACCAGCATCATTTCGACGTGATCGACGATCTGGCTGATGCGGAGAGCGGGCTGGTGAAGGCGCTGGTGGAGATGTAGGCAGCTCCCGCGTGGGTTCGAGGTCGCGGCCACGCTTAATCGTCAAAGCAAATTACGGCTATCGACATAACTCATTTTGGAACGCCTCGGCGGCTGGCTACTCTTTTCGCGTGTTGAACGTCGACCTCGTCCACCTTGCTCCGTCGCGCGTGGACGTGGTCGCACCGTGATCGAGGGGCCTTGATGCCAGTCCGACGTCCGACTGCTACCGAGCTGCAACAGGCCGCGCGCGAGATCGGCCTCGATCTCGATGATGCCGATGCGGCGTCGTTCCTTGCGCTGATGCAGGGTCAGCTCGACGCTTACGATCTCGTCGACGAGAAGGCGGCGCCGCTGCCCGAGGTCAAATATCCAAGACCATCAGGAACGCGCCCGCTGCCGGAGGACAATCCGTTCGGCGCCTGGGCCGTCACCGCGCACATCCAGGGCGCCGCGGACGGCAAGCTCAAGGGCAGGCGCGTCGCCATCAAGGACAATGTCTGCGTCGCCGGCCTTCCCATGATGAATGGTGCGACCATCCTCGAGGGCTACGTCCCGGAGATCGATGCGACCATCGTCACGCGCCTGTTGGACGCGGGCGCGGACATTCTGGGCAAGGCCGTCTGCGAATACTACTGCGCCTCCGGCGGCAGTCACACCTCAGCCAATGGGGTCGTCGAGAATCCGGTCGTGCCCGGCCACAATGCCGGTGGATCGTCTTCAGGATCCACCGCCCTGGTCATGGCCGGCATCGTCGACATGGCCACTGGCGGCGACCAGGGCGGCTCGATCCGCATCCCCGCGTCCTATTGTGGTGCCGTCGGCCTGAAGCCGACGCACGGCCTCGTGCCCTATACGGGCATCTTCGCGGTCGAGTTGACGGTCGATCACGCCGGCCCGATCACCCGCACCGTTGCCGACAACGCATTGATGCTCGAGGTGATGGCAGGGCCGGACGGGCTCGATCCGCGGCAGCGCGGTGCCTCGTCACAGCCCTATACGCAGGCGCTGCGGCAAGGCGTGGCCGGCTTGCGCATCGGCGTGGTGCCCGAAGGGTTCGGCACGGCCGGCGCCGAGACCGAGGTGGACGACCGCGTGCGCGAGGCGGCCGGTCGTCTCGCAGCCAAGGGGGCCGACGTCCGTGAGGTCGCAGTGCCGCTGCATGCCGCCGGGGCTGCAATCTGGACGCCGATCTTTCTCGAAGGCGCCACCGATCTGATGATGCGCAGCAACGCCTATGGTACCAACATGAAGGGCGTGTTTCTGGAGAGCCTGCTCGATGCCCACGCGCGCTGGCGCGATCGGGCCGGAGAATTGTCCGAGACGCTGAAGCTCGGCATCCTGACCGGCCACTATATGTCGTCGCGCAATCGCGGCCGCTACTACGGCAAGGCACAGAACCTCAACCGCCTGCTCACGGGAGATTATGATCGCGCGCTCGAACAGGCCGATCTGCTTCTGATGCCGACCACGCCGATGGCAGCGACCCGGCTGCCGTCCGCCGGGGCGTCGCGGGAGGAGATCATCGGCCGCGCCTTCGAGATGGTCGGTAATACCGCGCCGACCTGCCTCACCGGGCATCCCGCGATCTCCGTTCCGGTTGGGAAGACGGCGGACGGCCGTCCGATCGGCGCGATGCTGGTCGCGCGTCACCTCGACGAGTCGACGTTGTACCGGGCGGCTTCCGCACTGGAGGCGTGCTACCAGTGAAGGATGACGTCGTCCCGACAGCAGGTGCTCGTCGGATGCGGCGCGGGATCTGAGGGGATCTACGGCCTGGCAATGGGTGGCAGCAGCCCGGGCAGATCGAACAGTCCCCGGACCCGGTGATCGGGCGCGAGCCCGAGCTCGTCCATCTGCATCCGCATCGCCTTGAACATCGTCAGCGGCGCAACGAGCGCGCAGCTTTCACAGGCTGCGGCCATCGCTTCGGGCGTGACCCTCTCGATCCATGCCACGGTCAGCCCGGCAGCCTTGGCACCGATCGCGTCCCACGGATTCGAGGACACGAACAGGACTTCGGCGGGCGCGGCTCCGAGCTCGGACTCGATCAGGGAGTAGGCCTCGGGACTCGGCTTGAACGTCGCTCTGCTGTCGACGCTGATGGTCTTGTCGAGAAACCGATCGAGACCGGTGTTGCGTACCAGCGCGTCCAGCATCGCAGGGGCACCATTCGAAAGGATCGCCAGCTTGCGGTCCTGGAGACGCTCAAGGGTGGACAGCGTGTCCGGGTAGGGATCGAGGTTGACATATTTGTCCATGATCACCTCGAGCAGCGCTTCTTCGTAGCCAAGGCCGAGGACCCGGAGCGTATAGACCAGGGATTGGCGCGTCACCGCCTCGAAATCCTCGTAGCGCCGCATCAGCGAGCGCAGCCAGGTGTATTCGAGCTGCTTCATCCGCCAGATCTGCGTGATCATGTCGCCACGGCCCGGGAAAGCCTGCTCGGTGACCGACGCCACCGATTGAATGTCGTAGAGGGTGCCGTAGGCGTCGAAGACGACGGTGCTGATCGCCACGGGGATGGTCCTTGTGTCGGAGCGGTTTTGTACGCGAAGTGCGGCAAGGGACCGCAATGCAGTCCCGTTGCGTCGCGTCAGGGACTTGACGCGAGTTCCGGCATCCCATGCCGCAACTCTGGTCTTTACGAAGTGTGTTCCGACCGACAAAGTGAATTATGACGATGTTGGTATCGTCTTTTTCGATAGCGGGGACTGTCGTGAACTTCGATATCGACTGCCTCAGATCGTTTCTCGTGATCGCGGACACGATGAGCTTCTCGCGGGCCGCAGAGTCCGTCGGGCGATCGCAGTCGACGATCAGCCAACAGATGTCCAAGCTGGAATTGCAGGTGGGCAAGCCATTGTTGACGCGGCGCAAGGGCCGCGTTCTGGAGCTGACCCCCGAGGGTGACCGCTTCGTCCAATACGCGCGGCGTATTCTCCAGCTCAATGACGAGGCCTATGCCTCGATGTGCGAGGATGTCCTCCTCGGTTTCGTTCGTCTGGGGGTTCCGCTCGACTTTTTTGGCCGCGACTTCACCACGTGGCTCGCGCGGTTCAAGACCAAGAATCCGATGGTGGGCATCGAGGTCGAAGCCAATCAGTCGGAAAGCCTGATGAGGCGGAGCGCCCGCGGCGAATTCGACCTCGCCTTCTTCAAGCAGGAGGCCGGGGCTCGAACCGGCACCTCGGTGCTGACAGAGCAATTGGTCTGGGTCTGCGGGCCGAACTACACGCCCGACGATGCGTCGATCCCTCTCGTCCTCTTCCCGGACGGCTGCACGTATCGGCGTTTCGCCATGTCGTCGCTGAAGCAGAACGACCGGCGTTGGCATCTCAGCTTCGTCAGTCCGAGCTTCGAGTGCCTCAAGGCGGCGACGCTCGAGGGGCTGGGAATCACCGTCCTTGCGCGCGCCCTGGTGCAGCCGCCGTTGCGCATCATCCGGCAGGATCTCGGTCTGCCGCGCTTGCCGACCGTCGAGCTCGCCTATGCGCGCGGCCGCAGCAACTCCCGCACGGTGGGGGAGCTGACCACGTTTCTCGCCGAGAGGCTGACGGGAGCGGGCGTGCAGCCATAGCTCGGATCTGTGCCGAACGGGCTTCGCTTGCGACCCGACGGCTGCGCCGCATAGGGCCAGGGCGCGCGAAGCACTTCTAGGGCCAATCGACGCCTCGACCGGATTGGTGCTGAGTCGAGGTGCAGCGGGTCGATCGCAGCGACAGCGACAAGATCAAGGAGACGCCGTCGCCGCCTCCCTTTCGCGCATGGCGAGCTTTCCTCGCAGAAATCGCTGCGCCGTCGTCGTGGACAGGACGATGCTTCGGCGCGCTTCGCCGCAATTCCCGTTGCCCGCCAAGGTTCGCATAATTCCTATAGCGCGTCGCTGAGCAGCCGTCGCGCCGCCTTCAATCCCTGCTCGTCGCGCTTGTAGAACGTCCAGCCCTTGGCGCGCTTGGCCTTGACGAGGCCGGCGGCCACCAGCACGCGCATGTGCTCGCTCAGTGTCGGCGCGGAGACGCCGAGCTTTTCGGCAATGAATAGCCCGCAGACCCCGTCCTTGACGAGGTCGCCATCGTTCTGTGGCGGAAAATGCCGCGTCGGATCGCGCAGCCACTCCAGGATCTGCAGCCGCTTGTCGTTGGCCAGTGCACGGAACACGCGGTCGGGCGCCATTTTGGTACTTTGCCAATTAGCTAATTTATGTCAAGACATGCCGATCGGAACGAGGTGCGGCATGTCAGACATATCGACAGCGGTAACCCGGCAGCAGATCGCGGCCACCTATGAGCTGATCCGGCCTTACGTCCGGCGCACGCCGATGATAACGGTCGATGGTGGCGATTTCGGCCTGCCGTCTTCCCCATTGCGACTGAAGCTCGAATTCATGCAGCATGGCGGCTCGTTCAAGGCGCGCGGGGCGTTCGCCAATCTCCTGACCCGCGATGTGCCGGGGGCCGGTGTGGTCGCGGCGTCCGGCGGCAACCATGGTGTCGCGGTGGCGCTGGCGGCGCAACGTCTTGGCCTGAGAGCAGCGATCTTCGTGCCGAGCATCGCCTCGCCGTCGAAGATCGACCTCATCAAGCGCTTCGGCGCGGAGATCCACGTCGGCGGGGATCGCTATGCCGATGCGCTGGCGGCGAGCGAACGACATGTCGCCGAGAGCGGCGCCTTGCCGATTCATGCGTTTGATCAGCCCGAGACCATGCTGGGGCAGGGCTCGGTGGGGCTGGAGGTGGAGCGCGACGCAGATGATATCGACACGCTGCTGGTGGCGGTCGGCGGCGGCGGGCTGATCGGCGGCATCGCCGCGTGGTACGAGGGACGCGTCAAGGTCGTGCCGGTGGAGTCGGACGGCGCGCCGACCCTGCGCGACGCGCTGGCGGCCGGACACCCCGTTGACGCGCCCGCCGGTGGCGTCGCTGCCGACAGTCTTGCGCCGCGCCAGATCGGCGCGCGCGTGTTTCCGATCGTGCAGCGGTTCGCGGCGGCGGAGGTGATCATCGTCAGCGACGACGACATAAGGGCGGCGCAGCGCGCGTTGTGGATGACGTTGCGCGTCGTAACTGAGCCGGGCGGCGCCGCGGCCTTCGCCGCGCTGCTATCCGGTGCCTACCGTGCGGGTCCGTCCGAGCGCGTCGCGGTTCTGGTCTGCGGCGCCAACACCACAGCGGTCAATTTCAAGAGTTGCTAGATGGATGGTCCGTGAATTCTGTGCCCCGTCATGGGATGTCGGAGACCGCTCCTGTGTAGGGTCGCGGTATTCGTCGCGGCCTCGGCAGAACGGAGAGAGCGGACTGCCGTTCAGCCGGTGTCTCGCATTAGATCAGCTCTCCGCGACCGCATCGCCCCAGGCATGGAAGATTTCCGTCGCGCCGCTGTTCGCGTCGCCCTGGCGCAGCACGACGCTGGGGCAGGCGAACTTCATCGGCATGGTCTGCACCGGCGCCGGCACGGTCTCGAACTTCGCCGTCAGCGCGTCCATCACCTCCGCCGGCAGCCGGGTGTCGGCGCCGACCACGTCGCCTTCGCTGGCATCGATGCGCGGCTGGTGGATCGCGGCATCGAGGTCCATGCCGTAGTCCATCACGAAGGACAGCATCTGCGCCACGGCGGGCAGGATGCGGCGGCCGCCGGAGGCGCCCAATGCGAGGCGGCGGCCGTCGGCGGCCTGCGCCACCACCGGCGTGTAGTTGGTGAGGCAGCGCTTGCCGGGGGCCAGCGAATTCGTTGTGCCGGGCGTCGGGTCGAACCACATGATGCCGTTGTTCATCATGATGCCGATCTGCGGCGCCTGGAATTTCGAGCCGAAGCCGGACAGCAGGGTCTGCGTCACCGCCGCCATGTTGCCGTCGCGATCGACCACCGAATAGTGCGTGGTGCAGGCCGGTGCCAGATATTCGGCGCCGATCGCGCGCTTGCCCGCCGCGTCGCCCATGTCGTTGAGCCGCTCGCGATAGGCGGCCTGCACCGCCTCGGCATAGGCGATGAAGGCGCCGGCATCCGGCGCCTTGCCCGAAGCCGTTACGCTCGCCTGCATCAGCCGCAGCGCGTGAGCCAGCGTCGGGCCGGCGGTGAGCTCCGGCGTCGCGAACACCGCGCCGCCGCGATAGGGAATGCGCAGCGGCTCTCGGACATGCGCCTCGAACGCGGCGAGGTCATCCACCGAAAGCGCGCCACCGGCGGCCTGGATGTCGCGGGTCAGCGAGCGGGCGATGTCGCCGCGGTAGAAGTCGCGCGCGCCGGCGCTGGCAAGATGGGCCAGCGTCGCCTTCAACTGCTCCTGCGGCAGCCGCGTCACCGCCTTGGCGCCCCATTGCGGATTCGGCGGCAGGCCATCCTTCAGATAGGCCGCGGCGCTGCCGGGATAGCGGCGCAGGTCGGCGGCGCAGCTCGAGATCATCACGGTGGTCCACCAGTCCACCAGCAGGCCCTCGGCGGCGAGCTTCACGCTCGGCGTGACCAGATCCGCCCATGGCAGCCGCGCGTAACGGCGATGCGCCGCCTCCATGCCGGCCACGACGCCGGGCACCGCGATCGCGCCGGGGCCGTGCAGATTGCGGTCGTCCTTGACGCGGGGCCATGGGAAGATGTCGGCCGCGACGCTGCCGTCATTGGCCAGCGGATAGTCGGCGACATCGAGGCTGTCGGGCGCGCGCATGCCGTAGTCGATCACTTCGACATGGTTGTCCCTGGCGCGGTACAGCACCATCGCGCCGCCGCCGCCGAGGCCGCTCATCCACGGCTCGAGCACGCCGAGCGCAAAGCCGGTCGCGACCACGGCATCGACGCAGTCGCCGCCCGCGGCCAGCACCTCGGCGCCGATCTCGGCGGCGCGCCGCGACTGTGCCGCGACGATGCCGCCCTTGCTGCTCACCGCCGGCTTGCGGATCTGCTGACGATTGGAAAACTGGTACGGCATGGCACTCCCCACGATCCCGCCTGATGGTCTGGCGAATTGACACCGGCCGGCGTCGGCGCGCAATCGGCGACAGCGGGACGCTCCCCAGCCCGGATCGAATGACGAGGCCTTGCGTTGAGGAGATGTTTACCAATGGGTACTATGGTCTTCGGCAGACCAGATCGATCTCGATCAGCGCGTCATAGGCCAAGCCGGTGACGCCGACGCAGGTGCGGGCCGGCAGCCGGTCCGGCGGGAAGAATGAACGGTAGGTTTCATTCATCGCCGCGTAATCCCGCTTGAACTCGGTCAGGTAAATCCGAGACATCACAATATGTTCGAGGCCGAGGTTGAGACCTTGGAGGATGTACTTCAAGTTCTGCATCACCGCCTTCGTCTGATCCACGATGCCCTCCGGCAGCACGCCCGGCGCCTCCGGCGAGTCCGGCATCTGGCCGGTCACGAACACGAAGCCGTCGGTCTCGACGGCGTGGCTGAAGGGGGCCACCGGCCTGGTCGCGCCGGAGATCATGTGGAACTGCATAGGGATGCTCCTTTGTTGTTGGGCTTCGTGGTAGCGACAGCAATGGTCGTCATTGCGAGGAGCGAAGCGACGAAGCAATCCAGGCAGCGCGTGACGCCCTGGATTGCTTCGCTCGCTCGCAATGACGGAGATCTGGGATGGAGTTGGGGCGCAATGAACGTCAGCGTTCATCCTCGAACAGCCGCTTGCTCAGGATCGCGTGGACGCCCCAATTGCCGTCGACGACCTGGGTCACGCCGAAATCCACCGCGGCGGACATCAGCGCGACCGCCTCGTCCTCGCTCAGGCCTTTGACGTGCATCAGGAAGCGCCGCATCTTGCGGAACGCGTCCTTCATCGCGAGGTCGAGCGAGGAGGTCGCGTAGACCTCGCTCTGGCCCTGCGCACCGAACTCAGCGAGATAGTTCGGATGGCTGAAGCCGGTCAGCACCCAGTCGGTCGCGGTTTCGATCAGCGGGTAGGAGAGATCGGCGAACGGCTGCCCCGCGAGCTGCGCCTTCTTGTGCAGGATCACCTGGAACGTGCCGGTCATCGAGCATTCGATCGCGGTGCCGCCGAGCTCGCCGTCGCCTTGCGTGGCGTGGGGATCGCCGACCGACAGCAGTGCGCCGGGCACCGCGACCGGCAGATACACCGTCGATCCCCTGCCGAGCCGCCAATTGTCGAGATTGCCGCCGAAATAGGAGGGCGGAATCGAATCGACGAAATCGGCCTCGCGCGGCGCCACCGCGATGACGCCGAAATGCGGCCGCAAGGGAATGCGGATGTTGTCGAGCACGCCGTGGCGGCGCTTGATGCTGTCGGGGGCGACCGGCACGCCGGGATAGTCGTAGGTCGTGTGCACGATCCCGCTGGGATCGGTCTGCGGCTCCCAGCGGTAGGAATACAGCGCGCGGGCATGCGGCTCGGGCGCATCGGCGAAGATCTCGTAGATCGTCACCGCCTCGCGCGGCGCCGGCGCGGCGATCAGCTCGTTGTAGTGATAGCCCCACCACGCCGCGACGCTGGAGCCGAACACGCGGCCTGCATGTTTCGGGTTGCGGCTTGGCCGCGGCACGATGTCGAGGATGCGCACCTCCAGCACGTCGCCGGGCTGCGCGTCCTTGATCGCCACCGGGCCGGTGCAGATGTGCACGCCAAAACCTTCGCCGGCGCCGCGGCCGAACACACTGGCGTCCATCGGGCCGGCGCCGCGGCGGTCGACGTTCTTCTTCGCCTTGGTCCAGCCGAACACGCTGAGCGCAGCCGCGTCGCCTGCGATCATCAGCTCGGGATCATCGGAGGCATGCTGGGTCAGCGTCTCCACCGTGATCGTGTCGCCGGATGCGATTTCGATCTGCGGCGGCAGCGAGCGGCTGAAATAGCCCCAATGCACACGCTCGGCCGAGACCGCCAGATGATGGTGATGCCGCTGCGCGTCCTGGTCGTTGGCCGGCGCGGGCAGGGCGACATCGCTCCTGGCCGACGCCGGCCTCTCGCAGGCGCGCTGCTGCGCCAGCGCGTCCTGCGGCCATCCGCGCTGGCCGCGCGGGGCCGCCGCCGTCACCGCCTGCTCGGCCTTCTGCTGCCGGAACTCGCGCGGCGACAGGCCGAAGCGGGCGCGGAAGCTGCGGCTGAAATGCGCTGAATCGGCGAAGCCGTAGCGATAGGCGATCTCCGAGATCGAATGGTTGGCTTCGGCCGGATTGGACAGGTCGGTCCAGGCCCGCTGCAGCCGGCGTTCTTTGACGTAGTGGCTGAAATTGTCGCCGGCGCTCTCGAACAGCTTTTGCAGATAGCGCTCGGAAATGCCTTCGGCCTGGGCCACCCGCGCCGGCGTCAGCTCGGCATCGTCGAGCCGCCGCTCGATGGTCTGGCAGAGCCGGTGCAGGATCGCGGCCTGCGTCGCGCTGCTGCCGGCCTCCGCCGCCGGCGCGGCTTGTTGATGGGCGAGTGTGAGCAGCAGATCGACCATGCTCTGCGCGACCGTGCTCCATTCGGCATCGCTCAGGGTGTCGAGCGCGCGTGCGGTGGCCTCGATGGTGCGGCAGACCACGTCGGCCAGGCCGCTCGGCGCGATCACCTGGGCTTGGGCCAATTTCAGCCTGCCGCTGATGCGGCCATGCAGGGCGTCCGCCGTCACCGACAGCACGATGGCGCGCAGACCGCGCTGGAACGCGATGCTCCAGTCGCCGGCGCGCGGCAACAGCATCAGATGTCCCGCGGGGACGATGCGATGGCCGTCGCTGCAGCGGAGCAGGGCGCCGTCCTCGATCGCGAGAAGGGCGATCGGCAGATCCGCATGGGCCTGCGGAACCGCAGTGATCGCCTGCGCGCCCGCCGACAGCCGCGAAAGAGCGATGCCCGGCGCTTGGCGATGCGAGGCGGTGGCATGACCATCATAAAATGGTGTCTTCGCTGCGGGCTGTAGCCCGACCGCATTCAGCACGTCGCGCCACGCCTCCGGACGCTCGCCCTCGGCATAGGATTCGCTGGTGAACGGACGAAAACTCATGGCACGCCCCGGGTCGGGGAATTCTAAGCAACCCCCGTGCCAGATGAGCTTCATGACCTGCCGTGTATCGGTGTTGTTCAGTTCGCTATTCCTCCACTCATTTGGATCGGTGCTCGTGCCACAGGCGCGATCGGTTCCCCTCCCCCTTGTGGGGAGGGGTTAGGGGAGGGGGCCCACAACGGCGGTCTCGCCCCGGGGCACCCCTCTCCCCAACCCTCCCCCACAAGGGGGGAGGGAGCGCACCATCCGCGGGGCGGGAGCTGGCTATACGTTTCGCAAAATCACTCACACCGGAACACATTCTTCCGGATCGTGCCATGCACGCCCCAATTGGCGTCGACCACCTGGGTGACGCCGAAGTCGGCGCCGACCGACATCAGCGAGATCGCCTCGTCCTCGCTGAGGTGATGCACCGTCATCAGGAAGCGGCGGAGCTTGCGGAAGGCGTCGCGCATGGCGCGGTCGAGACTGGAGTGGTTGGCGATCTCGGTCTGCGCATTGGCGCCGAGCTCGGCGAGATAGTTCGGATAGGTGAAGCCGTAGACCGACCATGCCTGGTCGGTCTCCAGCAGCGGATGCGTCAGGCCCTCGAGCTGCGTGCCGCCGAGGTCGCTCTTCTTGTGCAGGATGAACTCGAAGTCGCCGGTCAGCGAGGTCTCGATCGCGGTGCCGCCGAGTTCGCTGTCGCCCTGCGCGGCATGGGGATCGCCGACCGAGAAATAGGCGCCGGGTACGGCGACCGGATAGTACATCCGCGCGCCCTTGCCGATACGCCAGTCGTCGATGTTGCCGCCGGTGTAGCTCGGGGGGATCGATGAGACATAGTCGGCCTCCGATGGCGCGAGCCCCATCGTGCCGAAATGCAGCCGTGCCGGCACCTTCACATTGGGCAGGATGTTCTCGCGCTTCTTGATCGTGGCGTGGTCGACCGGCACGCCGGGATAGTCGATGGTCGGGTGCACGATGCCGTCGGGATCGGTCTGCGGCGTCCAGACGTAGTTGTAGACCGCCTTGGCGAACGGCTCGCCCGCGGTGTCCAGCTCGAAGATGGTGATGACCTCTCGCGGTTTCGGCTCCTCGATCAGGTCGTGATAGTGGAAGCCCCAATTGGCGGCGGCGTTGGAGCCGAAGCACTTGCCGGCATGGCAGCCGCATCGGCTCGGCCGCGGCCTTATGTCGAGGATGCGCACCTCGAGCACGTCGCCGGGCTCGGCGCCTTCGATCGCCACCGGTCCGGTCAGCAGATGCACGCCGATGCCTTCACCGGAGCCGCGGATGAACGGGCCCTCGGTCGGACCGGAGCCGCGCCGCGCCACGGCCTTGTGCTCTTTCGTCCACTTGAACACGCTTTCCGCGCCGGGATCGTCCTTGATCATGCGCTCATAGTCGTCATTGGCGTGATGCGTCAGCGTCTCGATCGTGGCGCGCTCGCCGGAGCGCAGGGTGAGCGCGGGTGTCACCACCTTGGAGAAATAGCCCCAATGGACGGTCTTGTTGGACACCGGCAGCAGATGGTGTTTCATGCGAGGGCCTCTTTGCTCAGAGATCGAGATTGTCGTGCGGTGAATTCGAGGGCGGGCCTCATGGTTCTCAAGGCGATGCCGGAGGCATCGTCCGGAGACGGCGCTGCGCGCCTCCTCACCATGAGGGTCGGAAGCGAGGCCACCTCACCCACGGACCTCATCCTGAGGAGGCCGCTGCAGGCGGGCGTCTCGAAGGATGGCCGCACGCAAGCGCTCGCTCCTAACGTGAAGGATGAACTCATGCCACCGCGTCCTTCGGCCGCTCGGCCTCCATCACCGAGAGGAAGCGCGCGGTCAGCGGATGGCGTGGGTTGGTCAGCACCTCGTGTGCGGGGCCTTCCTCGAGGATGACGCCGCCATTGAGGAAGGCGACGCGGTCGGCGACCTCGTCGGCGAAGCGGATCTGGTGCGTCGAGATGATCATCGTGAGGCCGTCGTCGATGGCGAGACGGCGGATCACCTCCAGCACCTCGTTGACCAGCTCCGGATCGAGCGCGGAGGTCGGCTCGTCCAGCAGCAGCACGCTCGGATTCGGCGCCAGCGCGCGGGCGATCGCGACGCGCTGCTGCTGGCCGCCGGAGAGATGCCGCGGCAGCGCATCGGCGCGATGCGACAGGCCGACACGGTCGAGCAGCTCAAGGGCGCGACGCTCCGCTTCGAAGCGGCCGAGCCCATGCACCCAGCGCAAGGGACCGGCGATATTCTCCTTGGCCGTGAGATGCGCGAACAGATTGAACTGCTGGAACACCATGCCGACGCCGACATTGGCGCGCTCGTTGGCGATGGCGCGCGGCGTCAGCTTGCGTCCCCGGTCGTCGAAACCGAGCTTGCGGCCGCCGACGCGGATGTTGCCGGCGTCCCAGTTCTCCAGATGATTGATGCAGCGGAGCAGGGTGCTCTTGCCGGAGCCGGACGGCCCGAGCAGCGCGATCACCTCGCCGATGCGTACGGTGAGATCGAGGCCGTCCAGCACCTTGTTGCCGTCATAGGCCTTGCGCAGATCCGTGACCTCGACGGCGACGTTGTTGCGGGCGATCGTTGCGGCACGCCGGGCCCGGTCTTCGATCGACAAGGCGAGCGGCGGCGTCTCCTTCAGCTCGGCGGGCTCGGGCGGCGCGGCCTCGATGGCCGGGGCTGTCTTCTCCGCGAGCTCCAGCTTCGTCGCGAAGTCGGCGCGGCGCCGAGGTAACAATAGCGCAAGGTAGTCCGCCAGCTTGCGCTGCTTCGCCGTGCGGTCGAGATCGAGCAGCCATTCGAGCGCAAGCTGGATGACGCTGATCGCGCCGGTCAGCACGAGATAGATGAGACCCGAGGCGAAGAAGATCGAGAAGAAGTCGAAGGTGGAGGACGCGAGCTGCGTCGAGCGCAGGGTCAGCTCCTGCACGGCGATGACGGAGGCGAGCGAGGAGTTCTTCAGCGCGCTCACCGCCTCGTTGCCGAACGCGGGAATCATGGTGCGGATCGCCTGCGGCGCGATGATCCGGCGCATCAGGACGCCGGGTGTCATGCCCAGCGCCTGGCCGGCCAGGAGCTGGCCGCGATCGACGCCGAGCACGCCGGAGCGCAGCATCTCGGCGATGAACGGCGCCTCGTTGCAGGCGAGCGCGAGGCCCGCCGCCAGCACCGCCGGCAACTTGATGCCGATATGCGGCAGCGCGTCGTAGGCGAACACCATCTGCAGGATCAGCGGCGTGCCGCGGAAGATCACGGTGTAGCCGCGCGCGATCGCGGCCAGCAGCCAGAACCGGCTGAGCTGCATCGCCGCGAGCACGAGGCCGAGAATGAGACCGCCGATCAGGCCGAGCGCGGTGACCTGCAGGGTCAGCTCGATGCCCTGCAGCAGATACGGCATGCTGAGATAATGCAGGAAGAGGGACATGAGGGGGCGGCCTGGCTACGTAGGGTGGGCAAAGGCGCAAAGCACCGTGCCCACCGCGGTGGTTCGAGAGAAGGAAGAAAGGAAGAAAGAAGGTGGGCACGCTGCGCTTTGCCCACCCTACGAAGTCTGCGTGCGTTGTTGCGCGGTATCGGAACTCAGATGGTCAGCAGTCGCGAAGCTCAGCGTTTGATCGAAATTCAGCAGCCGCTTGCTGCTTGAAGCTGTCGCTGTGAGGCAAGGTGTCACAGCTGCGGTGCTGCGCTCCCTCCCCCCTTGTGGGGGAGGGTTGGGGAGGGGGGTACCCAGGAAAGACTGTCCCGTGCCCGTGTCGACCCCCACCCCCGACCCCTCCCCGCAAGGGGGAGGGGAGCGCACCGTCTCCGCGGCAGCAGCTTCGCTTTCGAAGCCGCGCCTGTTAGTCCGCCGTCAGGATGTCCGGCTCCTTGAAATTGGCCGGGTCGAGCTGCCACTTCTTCAGGAGCTCCTGGTGGATGCCTTCCTTCTGCACCTCGATCAGGGCGGCGAGCACGGCATCGCGGAATTTCGGCTTGTCCTTGGGCACGGCGATGCCGACCGAATAGGGGATGGTGACGGCGATCGCCTTCTCGAGCTTGTCCGGATAGGCCTTCACCGCCTGGTCGACCGTGTTGACGTCGTTGACATAGGTATCGGCGCGGCCGGCGAGGATGGCCTGGATGCAGTTGGCGTTGTTGTCATAGAGCTGGATCGTCGGCTCGGGCTTGCCGGCTTCCTTGCATTTCGGCGCGAGATCCTGGATCAGCGGCACCTCGACATAGCCGGTGTTCTCGGCCGCGGCCGCGCCGCACATCGACATGTTGATGCCGTTGATGCCCTTCGGATTGCCCTTGGCGACCAGCACGCCGTCGAACACCTTGGAGTAGGTGATGAAGTCGGCGGCCTTGGCGCGCTCCTTGGTGGCGTAGATGTCGGAGATCACGATGTCGGCCTGGCCGCTCGCCAGCGTCGTCAGAAGCGCTGCGAAGGTCACCGGCTTGTAGGTCAGCTTGAAGCCGAGGCAGTCGCCGATGGCCTCGCCCAGATCGATGTCGAAGCCGACATATTTGCTCGGATCCTTCGGGTCGATCGACTCGTAGCCCGGCGTGTGCGGGTTGATGGCATTGACCAGCGTCTTGCCCTTCCAGTCCGGATATTTCTCCTTCAGCGCCGCGCAGCCCGTGGGCGTCGCCGCTTGAGCGTCGATCGGCGCGAGAAGTCCCGCCGCGATGATGGCGCCGAGCGCGGCAAGCCACGCGCGCCGCGCCCCAGTGAATAGCCTCGTCTGCATGTTGCCAGCTCCTTCGAACGATGATGTCGCGCTGGTCCGGCGGTGCATTGGTGCCGTCGCCCCGGTCCAAGCTCGGGGCGAAGCTTAGGTGCGCGCCCGCGCGGCTGACTTGTCCGTGGACGCACAAAATATTGGATCGTGCCGGTGCAAGAATTGAGCACGCATTGCCCAAAACCGCGCCGCTGCGACGGACCGTCGCGCGCGCGGCGAGTGAGCCAGCTCTGTCCTCGAAAATTCCGAAAGTCAAAAGTCCGCCGTGTCGGCGACGCGGCAGAGACGCGGGACGCTAGCGCCAAGATGGCGCTGCCGCCACGTCACCCGTCAGGATCGGCATCGTCTCGCCCATGCGTATGTGCATTGCGATAACCCGCGTCACGGGCTTGGCGGCGGCGGAGCCGCCAACTACGATGCCGCCGCACAACGTGCTCCTTTGTTTGTTGAGGTGTCTGCAATGCTGTTCCGTTTTACGGGACAACCATCACTCGGCCAATTCGCAGTGCGGACACTGATCGTCGTCGCCTACGCCACCATCTTCGCGCCCGTGATCATGATCGTGGTGACCAGCTTCTTCGCGCAGGAGATCGTGAGCTTTCCGCCACCGGCGCTATCGCTGAAATGGTATGCGAACGCGCTGAGCAAGCCGGAATTCCTGCGCGGCCTTATCACCAGCTTCCAGGTCGCGCTGCTCGCGACCGCGATCGGCGTGCCCTTGGGCACTGCGGCGGCGCTCGCCATCGTGCGCGGCGAGTTCCGCGGCCGCCAGGCGCTGAGCTCGTTCCTGCTGGCGCCGCTCGCCGTGCCCGGCGTGGTCGCCGGCTCCGGCCTCTACATGCTCTACGTGCTGGCGGAGGATCTGCTCGACCGCGACATCAAGGCGACCACCGAAGGCCTCGTCGCCGCGCATACCCTGCTCGCGATTCCCTGGACCGTGCGGCTCGTCGTGGCCAGCCTGCAGGGACTCGACCGTGCCGCCGAGGAGGCCGCCGCCAATCTCGGCGCCAGCCCGTTCAAGGTGTTCCGCCGCATCACCCTGCCGATGATGCGCTCCGGCATCGTGGCGGCTGCGATGTTCTCCTTCATCCAGAGTTTCGAGAATCTCGATCTGTCGATGCTGCTGGTCGGGCCCGGACGGATCACACTTCCCGTTGCCATGCTGAACTATCTCGAATTCCGCATCGATCCGACGCTCGCTGCCGTCGCCACCGTGCAGATCGCGCTGGTCGGGCTGCTGATGGTGATCACCGACCGCTTCGTCAAACTGTCGCGGGTGGTGTGATGGCGCAGCTCACATTGGAGAAGCTGACCAAGCGCTTCGGCACGTCGATCGGCGTGGAAGGGCTCGATCTTGCCGTCAATGAGGGCGAACTGGTCGCGCTGCTCGGCCCGTCCGGCTGCGGCAAGACCACGACCTTGCGCATGGTCGCCGGCTTCCTGCCGCCGACCAGTGGCCGCGTGCTGTTCGACCGCGAGGACGTCACGCATCTGCCGGCCTACAAGCGCGCCACCGGCATGGTGTTCCAGTCCTATGCGCTGTTTCCGCACATGAGCGCGGCCGACAATGTCGGCTTCGGCCTGGAGATGCGCGGCCTCGGTACGGCCGAACGCAAGACGAAAATTGCGGAGGCGCTGAAGCTGGTGCGGCTGTCGCATCTCGCCGACCGGCTGCCGCGGCAATTGTCCGGCGGACAGCAGCAGCGCGTGGCGCTGGCGCGCGCGCTGGTGATCAATCCGCGCATCTTCCTGCTCGACGAGCCCCTGTCGAATCTCGATGCCAAGCTGCGCGCCGAGGTGCGGCTCGAGATCCGCGCGCTGCAGCAGCGGCTCGGCCTGACGACGCTGATGGTGACGCATGACCGCGAGGAGGCGCTGACCATGGCCGACCGCCTCGTGGTGATGGAGGGCGGCCGCGTGCGCCAGATCGGCACGCCGCAGGAGCTCTACGACTCGCCGAAGGATGCGTTCGTGGCGGACTTCGTCGGCCGCTGCAACATCGTGGCGGGCCGGCGTGCGAATGAGCGCCAGTTCCGCACCAGCGGCGGCCTGCTGCTGCCGGTCGATGTCAGCAGCGGCGAGCGCGACAATGCCGACGCCTTCGCGCTGCGTCCGGAACGGATTGTCATCGCGCCCGGCGAGTCCGGCGAGGTGCGCGGCCGCCTGCAGGCGATCACCTATATGGGCGCGCAGACCGAATATGTGGTGGCACTCGGTGATGAGACGCTGGTCGCGATCAGCCCGACGCCCGACGCCGGCGAGCCGCTGGCGGCGCTCAGGCCCGATGATCCGGTGTCGCTGCAATGGGACCGCAAGGTCCCGCGTCTCGTGCCTCAGACATCTTCGTAACGCATCCCATCCACAGCGAGAGGTTCTGCCATGATTTCGCGACGTCATTTTCTCTCTGCCAGCGCCGGCATGGCCGCGCTGGCCTCCGGCATGCCAACCGCCCGCGCCGAAGGCGGACAGGTCGTGGTCGGCACCTGGGGCGGCGACTACGGCCAGTTGCTCTCTGACATCATCGACAAGCCGATCATGACGCCGAAGGGCTTCGAGATCGTGCAGGACGTCGCCAACGCCGATCCGCGCAAGACCAAGCTGCTGGCCGAGCGGCAGAGCCGGCGCGGCTCGATGGACGTCGCCTGCCTGTCCGACAACGACGCCTACATCGTGTCGCAGTCCGACGTGTTCGAGAAGGTCGATGCCGCCCAGGTGAAGCGGCTCGACAAGGTGTTCCCGGAGCTTCGAAGCGAGATCGCGATTCCGCATATCTATTCGGCGCAGGTGATCCTCTACAACACCAACCAGGTGAAGACGCCGCCGCAATCCTTCGCCGATCTGTGGGATCCGAAATGGCGCGGCAAGATCGGTCTCGCCGACATCCTCTATCCCAACAACACGCTGGCGGCGGCGCTGGCCGGCGGCGGCGGAGTCAGCAATCTCGATCCGGCCGAGAAGAAGCTGATGGAATGGCGCTCGCTCGACGTAAAGATCTATCCGTCGAACGAGGCGCTGGCGGCGGCGCTGAAGTCGGAGGAGGTATGGCTGACCACGATGTGGCTCGCCCGTGGCTTCATGTGGAAGAAGTCCGGCATTCCGCTCGCCCATGTCGTGCCGAAGGAGGGCACGCCGGCGATCGTGTTCCAGGCCTCGGTGCCGAAGAACGCCAAGAACAAGGCCGGCGGCTTCGCCTATCTCGACGCGATGCTGGATGCCAAGGCGCAGGGCGGCTTCGCGGACAAGATGGGCTACGTCCCGACCGTCACCGACGCGCCGCTGCCGGAGGATCTCGCCAAGCAGGTCAGCCTCACCGAGGCCGAGCGCGCGCGGCTGCTGAAGCCGGACTACGCCTATGCCGCCGGGCGCTCGCAGCGCACGCTCGACTTCTGGAACAAGGAGTTCAAGGCGTAGGCCTTGGATGATGCGCTCCCTGCGGCCTCGCCGCAGGGGCCGCGGCTGAACAGCCGACACCTTCGCAATCGGAGCTCGCGCGATGGCGCTGCTGGTCGTCCCTGCCTGTCTCCTGGTCCTGGCGCTGCTGGTCGGGCCGATGATCCTGATGTTCCGGATATCGCTCAACCAGTTCAGCCCGACCCAGTTGATGATGCAAGCGCTGTCGCTGGACAACTACATCAAGGCCGCGACCGATCCATATTATCAGCAGATCATCCTCGCGACGCTCGGCATCGCACTGCTGTGCACTCTGCTCACGCTGATTCTCGCCTTCCCGGCGGCCTATTGGCTCGGCCGCATGGAGAGCCGCTGGAAGAGCCTGGTCGTGATCGCGACCCTGTTCCCGCTGCTGGTCGGCAATGTCGTGCGCTCGGCCGGCTGGATGGCGCTGTTCGCACGCGACGGCCTCGTCAACACCAGCCTGCTGAAGCTCGGCCTGATCTCGACGCCGCTGGAGATCATGTACACGACCAAGGCGGTGATCATCGGCATCATCGCGGTGGTGCTGCCCTACATGATCCTGACGCTGTCGGCGGTGATCGAGAGCATTCCGCGCGATCTCGAATATGCCGCCGCCAATCTCGGCGCCTCCGGCGCGCGGGTGTTCTGGCGGGTCATCCTGCCGCTGTCCGGCCCCGGCGTCGCCGCCGGCTCGATTCTGGTGTTCGTTTTGTGCATGAACACCTATGCAACGGCGGTGCTTCTCGGCGGCCCGCGATTCAAGATGATGGCGCCTGCGGTGTACGACCAGTTCGTGCGCGGCAACAACTGGCCGATGGGCGCCGCACTCGCCTTCATGCTGCTGGCGGTGACCATGGCGTTCACGGTGTTCGGCAGCGTGGCATTCGCGCGGCGGTACAGGACGGGATAGGCGTGGAACGTGTGGCGCGAGAACTTCATCGCGCGCGCGGTGTAACCTCGCCCCGCTTGCGGGGAGAGGTCGGATGGCATCGTCAGATGCCATCCGGGTGAGGGGGTACAGGTCTCACCACAAACACCACCCGTGCGTCTGCCCCTCACCCCAACCCTCTCCCCGTAAGAACGGGGAGAGGGAACGCACTGTGCGCTTGGTTTACTAATTGGATCAAAGGAATTGTCGCTATGACCGACCAAGCCACGACACTGCCCGGCGATGAGCTCGCCTTCATCAGGAACAAGGGCGCCGCGCCGATCGTGCCGAAGGCAACGAGCCGCGATCGCGGCATCGGGCCGTTCAAGCGGCTGGCGCTGCGCAGCGCCACCGTGATCGACGGCACCGGCGCGCCGCCGATCGGGCCGGTCGACATCATCGTCGAGAACGGCCGGATCGTCAGCATCAAGAAGGTCGTGGGCTACGGCTATGCCGGCAACGCCGGCGAGCCGGCCGATCACGAGATCGACTGCCGCGGCAAATGGGTGACGCCGGGCTTCGTCGACTGCCACGCCCATGCCGGCGTCGCCTATCATTCCGCCAATGGCTGGGTGCCGCCGGTCGACTACGTCTACAAGCTCTGGCTCGCGCATGGCGTCACCACGGTGCGCGAGATGGGCTCGATGAACGGCCTGTCCTGGATGCTCGACCAGAAGCAGCGCGCCGAGAACAACAGCATCGCCTCGCCGCGGCTGCTGGCCTATGCGTACTTTCCGGCCGTCAACGACATGGTCAAGACGATCTATACGCCGGAGCAGGGGCGGAGCTGGCTGCGTGCCGTCAAGGAGCGCGGCGCCGACGGCATCAAGTTCTTCGGCGCGCCGCCCGCGATCATGGAAGCCGCGCTCGACGAGTGCAAAAAGATCGGCCTTCGCACCGGCTGCCACCACGCCCAGATGGCGGTGTCGCGCATGAACGCGCTGACCACGGCCAAATGGGGCCTCACCAGCGCCGAGCATTATTACGGCCTGCCGGAGGCGCTGTTCGAGGATCGCGTCATCCAGAACTTCCCGCTCGACTACAACTACACCGACGAATATTTCCGCTTCTCGGTGTCCGGACAGATGTTCCGGCAGGGCGCCGAGCCCGGCTCGGCCAAGTGGAACGAGGTGCTGGAGCAGTTCCTGGAGATCGGCTTCACCTTCGTGCCGACGTTCACGATCTACGACGCCAACCGCGACCTGATGCGGGCGCGCCAGGCGTATTGGCACAAGGAGTATACCTGGAAGTCGATGTGGGACTACTTCACCCCGCAGCGCGGTGGCCACGGCTCCTATTGGTATCGCTGGTCGACCCAGAACGAGATCGAGTGGAAGGAGAACTACCGGCTCTGGATGGCGTTCATCAACGAGTACAAGAACCGCGGCGGCCGCGTCTGCACCGGCTCGGATTCCGGCTTCATCTACCAGATCTTCGGCTTCGGCTATGTCCGCGAGCTGGAGCTGCTGCAGGAGGCGGGCTTCCATCCGCTGGAGGTGATCCGCTCGGCGACCTCGCAGGGCGCCGCGCTGTGCGGCCTCGAGGACGAGATCGGCACCATCGACATCGGCATGCGCGCCGACATGCTGGTGCACGACCACAATCCGCTGACCGACTTCAAGCTGCTCTACGGCACCGGTGCGATGCGCTTCAACGATGCGACCAACGCGGTCGAGTGGCATCGCGGCCTCAAATTCACGATCAAGGACGGCATTATCTACGACACCGAAGAGTTGCTCGCCGACGTCCGCGATCTGGTGAAGGCGAGCTGGGAAAGCGACGTGCCGGAGAAGTACGCCACCAAGGACGCCGCGGCGCCATGAGCGCCTCTAGCATCGACTTCTTCGTCCTGACCGGCTTCCTCGGCTCCGGCAAGACGTCGCTGCTGCGCGACGTGCTCACCGCGGAGACGGCGTCGGATACGGCCGTGATCGTCAACGAGGCCGGCGAGGTCGGGCTCGACGGCGTGCTGCTGCGCGAGAGCGGCGACGACGTGCCGATGGCGATGCTGTCGAACGGCTGCGTGTGCTGTCAGGTCGGCAGCGATCTCGCCTTCACCATCGATCGCCTGATCATGGCGCCGCGGCCGGATGGGCTGCCGCCGTTGCGGCGGATCATCCTGGAGACCTCGGGCCTGTCAATGCCCGGCCCGGTGCTGCGCCAGCTCGCGACGCTCGCCGAGCACCGTATGCGCGTCGCCGTCGTCGCGACCTACGATCTCACACGCGGGCTCGGCGTCGCGACATTCGAGGAAGCTGCCGCGCAATGGGCGGCGGCGCATCGCATCGTCGCGACCAAGGCCGATCTCGCGCTTGACGCGCTTGTCGGAGCGCAGGTTGCGATCGCGCAGCTCAATCCCGTGGCCGAGGCGATTGCCAGCGCAAATCGCGTGGCCATCGTGACGGCCGCATTCGCGCCGCTGGCAACATCGCTGCCGCTGCGCGAGGTCGCGCCCGATCTGTCCGCCGCGCATCCGCGTCTCGCGCTCTGCCTCGTCCGCCCGCCGGCTGAGATTGCCTATGCCGACCTCGCCGGCTGGCTCGACAATGTCGCGGGCCGGCTCGGCGAGCGGCTGCTGCGCATCAAGGGCCTCGTGAAGGTTCACGAGGCGCCGCGGCCGCTGCTGGTGGAAAGCGTCGGGACGGTGTTCTCGCCGCCGCGGCAATTGACGGCCGAGAAACCGCCGGCGCCGTTCATCGTCGTGATCGCGCGCGACATCGTCCGCAATGAGCTCGAACAGGTCGAGCCGTCGAGCCTGTTCAGCTTCTCCTGGCGCGAGCCGGAAAGGGCCGCAACACGGTCGCACGGCATCCGCGCCGAATGGGTCACTTAGACCGCGCGCCGATCGTGCTCAGACTGCGTGACGGATAGCGCAGGGCGACATCGAACGGGTTGAGCTTGCCGGCCAGCGCCTGTGCTTCGCCTTGCAGGATCCTGACCACGTGCGGCAGCCGGTCGGCGTTCAGCCGCTCCGCCAGCGTGCCGACGCTGAGCGCCGCCACCGCGCGGCCCTGCGTATCGAGCACCGGCACGCCGACGCCGGCCATGCCGGGAATGAGCCCGGTGCTGGTGTTGACCCAGCCCTGCGCGCGCGCCTGTGCCAGCGCGCTACGCAGCGAGGCTTCGTCGAGGAAGCCGCGATCGAGCAGGCGCGGGATGTTGAAGCGGATCACCGCCTCCTGCTCGTCCTCGGGCAGGTTGGCGAGAATCGCGAGGCTGCCCTGGCCCAGCCCGAGCGGCACCTTGCCGCCGATGTCGCCGGTGAAGGAGCGGATCGGAAACGGTCCTTCGACGCGGTCGAGGCAGACCGCGTCAAAGCCGTTGCGCACCAGCAGGAAGATCGTGTCGCTCAAGGTTGCCGACAGCCGCAGCAGCGCCGGCCGCGCCGCCTCGCGGAGGCCGCTGGCCTGGCCCGCGCGTGCGGCGAGCACGTAGAAGTCGAGCGCCAGGCGATAGCGCTTGCCGGCCGCCTGTTCGGCGAAACCTTCGGCGGCGAGATCCTGCAGCATGCGATGCGCGGTCGGCTGGCTGCAGCCCGCGGCCTCCGCGATGTCCTTCAGCCGCAACCCGTCGGGGTCGCCCTCGGCGAGGATGCGCAGCAGCTTGAGGGCCCGGCGAAGGCTGGAGGACGAATCGCTGTCGGCTGTCGTCATCTGCAGTGATGAATGTTGGAGGCAAATCTGTCGTATAGATTTCATATATTAGAATTTCAGATAGATAAATTCAGGATATCGGAATTCACGATTGACCGTCTGCATGGCCCGCCGGCATGAAAGATTCCCAGGGCGGCAATCCCTGCTGATGGCGAAGGGAGCTTCCCGCGCGAGGACGCATGGGTTTCCTGACGCTGGACGGTCTCACCAGGCGCTACGGCGATGTCGCTGCGGTCAGCGATGTCAGCCTCAGCGTCGCCAAGGGCGAGTTCATCGCGCTGCTCGGCCCCTCCGGCTGCGGCAAGACGACGACGCTCCAGATGATCGCCGGCCTGGTCGAGCCGACCTCGGGCCGCATCACGCTCGACGGTCGCGACATCACCCATGAGAAGCCCGACCGCCGCGGCCTCGGCATCGTGTTCCAGAGCTACGCGCTGTTTCCGCACATGACGGTGGCGCAGAACGTCTCTTTCGGATTGGAGATGCGCAAGGTCGCCAGGGCCGAGCGCGACGTGCGCGTGAGCCAGGTGCTGGCGCTGGTGCAGCTCGCATCGCTCGCCGACCGCTATCCGCGCCAGCTCTCCGGCGGCCAGCGTCAGCGCGTCGCGGTGGCGCGCGCGCTCGTCATCGATCCGCCGGTGCTGCTGCTCGACGAGCCCTTGTCGAACCTCGACGCCAAGCTGCGCGAGGAGATGCAGTTCGAGCTGCGCGGCATCCAGCAGCGCGTCGGCACCACCACGATCATGGTGACCCATGACCAGGGCGAGGCGCTGTCGATGAGCGATCGCGTCGTGGTGATGGAGCAGGGCCGCATCATGCAGGTCGATGCGCCCTATCGATTGTACGAACATCCTGCGACACCCTTCATCTCCTCGTTCGTCGGCAAGATGAACCGGCTGTCCGGCATCTGGCGCAACGGCGGCGTCGAGATCGGCGGGCGCGTGCTGCCGTGCGAGGCCGCAGGCCTCGCGGACGGCGCAGCCGCCGTGCTGGCGATCCGGCCGGAGAAGATCAGTCTCACCTCGCCTGGCGCCGGCGTGCTCGATGGCCGCATCCAGGCGCGCTTCTTCCTTGGCAGCGCCTGGTTCTTCACCGCGGAGACGCTCGCCGGAGTGATCGGCGTCTCCCTGCCCAATGCGGGCGAGGAGCCGGCGCGCGAGGGCGATCAGGTCGGCCTCGCCTGGAGCAGCGCCGGTGCGCGCGCGTCGAAGCCGGACGGAGCGCCACCGGCATGAGCACGCGCGCGACGACACCATGGCTGCTGGCGGCGCCGGGCGCGCTGCTGTTCACCGCATTGATAGTCGTGCCGCTCGTGCTGACACTGGCGCTGTCGTTCCACGTCTATGACGCCGCGACCGGCGTCAAGGACGAGACCACGCTGGCGCACTACGCGGCGATTCTCTCCGACAGCTACTTCCTCAATATCTTCTGGCGCACGCTGCGGCTCGCCGCGCTGACCACGGTGATCTGCGCGTTGATCGGCGCGCCCGAGGCCTACATCCTGGCGCGCATGCGCGAGCCCTGGCGCTCGGTGTTCCTGCTCGCGATCATCGGCCCGCTGCTGGTCTCGGTCGTGGTGCGCGCCTTCGGCTGGAGCATGCTGCTCGGTCCCACCGGGCTGGTGAACGAGGCGTTCCGCGCGTTCGGTCTCGGCACCGTGAGGATCCTCTACACCGAGACCGCGATCGTCATCGCGCTGGTGCATGTGATGCTGCCGTTCATGGTCATCCCGGTTTGGACCTCGCTGCAGAAGCTCGATCCGATGGTCGAGGCCGCGGCCTGGACGCTCGGTGCCTCGCGCTTCACGGCGCTGCGCCGCGTGGTGCTGCCGCAGGTGACGATGGGGTTGCTGTCCGGCAGCCTGGTCGTGTTCGGCCTCTCCGCGTCGGCCTTCGCGATCCCCGCGCTGCTCGGCGGCCGCCGGCTGAAGATGGCGGCCACGCTGGTCTATGACGAATACATGCACGAGCTGAACTGGCCGCTCGGCGCGGCCATCGCGATCCTGGTGCTGGTCATCAACCTCGTCATCATGCTGGCCTATCAGCAAATCGTCGAGGCGCGCGCCAGGCGGACGTTGGGATGAGCGGCATGCGCCACAATGGTCCGATCGCCCTGGTCTTTCATGCGCTCGTCGTCGGCTTCGTGCTGGCGCCGCTGATCGTGATTGGCCTCGTCGCGTTCACGCCGGCCAACACCTTGACCTTGCCGACGACGCAGGTCTCGCTGCGCTGGTTCGCGGCCGTGTTCGCGCATCCGGATTTCGTCGCCTCCTTCCTGAACAGCCTGTGGGTGGCGGCGACAGCCGCGACGATCGCGGTCGTGCTCGCGGTCGCCGCCGGCCTCGCGCTCGATCGCTACGACTTCCGCGGCCGCGCGGCGCTCAACGCGCTGTTCCTGTCGCCCTTGATGATCCCGCATCTCGTGCTCGGCGTCGCGCTGCTCCGGCTGTTCGCGCTGCTCGGCGCCACCGGCAGCCTGGTCTGGCTGACGGCCGGCCACATCGTCGTGGTCACGCCCTACGTCCTTCGGCTGGTGCTGGCGGCGCTGTCGGGGCTCGACCGCAGCGCCGAGCAGGCGGCGGTCACGCTCGGCGCCACCGGCTGGATCGTGTTCCGCAGGATTACCGTGCCGATGATCCTGCCCGGCATCACCGGCGGCTGGCTGCTCGCCTTCATCAACTCCTTCGACGAGCTCACGATGTCGATCTTCATCACCTCGCCCGCCACGGTCACCCTGCCGGTGCGCATGTACATGTATGCGATCGAATCGATCGATCCGATGATGGCCGCGGTGTCGGCGCTGATGATCGCGGTGACGGCGGCGGCGATGCTGCTGCTCGACCGCATCTTCGGCCTCGACAAGGTCCTTGTAGGCCAAGGCTGACACCATGCCACTGCTGCATCGCCTCGTCCGCAACGACAGCGCCGTCATCTCCTTCACGATCGATGGCGCCCCCTGCGACGGCCGCGCCGGCGACACCGTGCTGACGGCCGTGCTCTGCAACGTCGAACGGCTGCGCCACAGCGAGTTTTCCGCCGCGCCACGGGCCGGCTTCTGCCAGATGGGCGCCTGTCAGGATTGCTGGGTGCAGCTCGCGAGCGGCGAGCGGTTGCGCGCCTGCACGACGGAACTCGCCGCGGGCATGCACATCGTCACGCAGCGGGGACGCAGCCATGGCTGAGCGCGCGCCGCCCCTGATCGTCGGCGCCGGCCCGGCCGGCATCCGCGCCGCGATGACATTGGTCGCGGCCGGTCTGCGGCCGGTCGTGGTCGATGAGGGCCACGCCTGCGGCGGCCAGATCTATCGCCAGCCGCGCGCGCCTGACGGCCGTGATGCCACCGCGCGCTACGGCTCGGAGGCGGCGAAGGCCGTGCGGCTGCATCGCGATTTCGCAGCGCTCGGCCCTGCGATCGACTATCAGCCGAATGCGCTGCTGTGGAATCTGCGCGACGGCGCGGCCGACATTCTCCGCGACGGCTCAAGCCATCGCATCAATCATGATGGACTCATCCTCGCGACCGGCGCCACCGATCGCGTGCTGCCGATCCCCGGCTGGACCTTGCCCGGCGTCTTCACGCTCGGCGGCGCGCAGATCGCGCTGAAGGCGCAGGGCTGCGCGATCGGCCGGCGCGTGGTGTTCGCGGGCTCCGGCCCGCTGCTCTATCTGGTGGCGTGGCAGTACATGAAGGCCGGTGTCGACGTCGCCGCCGTGCTCGACGCGGCGCCGTTGTCGGCGAAGCTCAATCTGCTGCGCGTGCTGCCGCTGGCGCCCGGCATCGTGCTGCGTGGGGTGCGCATGGCCGCGGAATTGACGCTGCGCGGCACGCGCGTGCGGTTCGGCGTGTCCCGGGTGCGGATCGAGGGCGAGGGCAGGGTGGCCCGCATCGCCTATCACGCCGGCGGGCGGGAGCACGCGATCGCTTGCGACGGCATCGGCTACGGCCTCAATCTGCGCTCGGAAACCCAGGCGGCCGATCTCGCCGGCTGCGCCTTCCGCTTCGATGCGCGCGACCGCGCGCATCCGCCGGTTCGCGACGCCAGTGGCCGCAGCAGCGTCGCGGGCGTGTACCTTGCCGGCGACGGCGCCCGCATCGCCGGCGCTGATGCCGCCGAGGCCGCCGGCGAGCGCGCTGCGCTCGCATTGCTGGAGGATCGCGGCCTGCCGCATGATGCCGGGCGGGTTGCCGCGCTCGAGCGCAGGCTTGCGACGATCGATCGCTTGCGCGACGGGCTGGAGGCCGCGTTTCCCTATCCGTCGCATTGGGTGGGCGACATCGCCGATGACACGCTGCTGTGCCGCTGCGAGGAGATCGATGCCGGCGAGGCGCGGCGCGCGATCAGCGATTTCTCGCTGACCGAGATCAATCGCCTGAAGGCGGTGACGCGCATCGGCATGGGCCGCTGCCAGGGCCGCATGTGCGGCGCGGCCGCCGCGGAGCTGTTGGCTGCGCAGACGCGCCGCGACATCGGCGCTGTCGGCCGGCTGCGCGCGCAGGCGCCGATCAAGCCGATCCCGCTGGCTGCCGGCCTGTCCGCCGACGAGAGGCAGCATGACCCGGCGCATTGACAGCGATGTCGCGATCATCGGCGGCGGGCTGGTCGGCAGCGCTGCCGCGCTCGCCTTGCGCGGCATGGGCCTCTCCGTCACGCTGCTCGACAAGAGTTTTTGTGGCGCGCAGGCGAGCGGCGTGAACTACGGCGGCGTGCGCCGGCAGGGACGCCCGTCCGAGCAACTGCCGCTGTCGCAGCGATCCCACGCGATCTGGCCGCGGCTCGAGGCGCTGATCGGCATCGACGGCGAGTTCGTGCGCTCCGGCCATCTCAAGCTCGCGCGGAGCGCTGAGGACTTGGCGAGCCTGGAACGCTACGCCGCCGATGTCGCCCCGTTCGGACTCGGTCTCGAACTGGTTGGTCACAACCAGTTGCGAGAGCGCTTCGGCATCAGCGGCGACGTCGTCGGCGGCTCGTTCTGTCCCGGCGACGGCCACGCCAATCCGCGGCTGGTCGCCACCGCCTTCGCCGCAGCGGCGCGTCGCGCCGGTGCCGAGGTGCTGGAGACCACGGAGGTCACGGGCGCCACCCGGACGTTCGAGGGGTTTGCGCTGGAAGCCGGCGACGTCGCCATCAAGGCGCGCACCGTCGTCAACAGCGCCGGCGCATGGGCCGGCGGCTTTGCCGCCGCATTCGGCGAGCCGGTGCCGCTGGAGCGCACCTATCCCTCGATGATCGTGACCGAGCCGCTCGATCCGTTTCTCGGCGTCAACATCGGCATCGAGGGCGGCGGCATCTACGCGCGGCAGGTTGCCCGCGGCAACGTCGTCGTCGGCGGCGAGCGCGCTGCGCCGCTCGCCGACCCCGATTTTTCGCGTCCCCGCAGCGACGGCGTGCTCGCCATCATGCAGCGGGCGAGCGGGCTGTTCGGTCCACTGCGCCACGCCCAGGCGATCCGGTTCTGGAGCGGCACCGAGGCGACGATGCCCGACCGCAATCCGGTGATCGGGCCGAGCGCGACGACGCCGGGCCTGATCCACGCCTTCGGCTTCTCCGGCGCCGGTTTCCAGATCGCGCCGGGTGTCGGCGAGGTCCTGGCCGAGCTGGTGCGCGACGGCGAGACCTCGACGCCGATCGGCGCCTTCGCGATCACACGTTTCCCACCCGCATCGCAGCCGGGCGATGCATCTCAAGCAGCAATGACGACAGGATCGAAGGAGACCTCGCCATGATCGATGCTCGCGCCGCGCTCGGCCCAGCCCTCGCGCTGATGCTCGCCACATCAGCCGCGCATGCTGAAACCAGGACGCTCTATGTCGGCATGAACGGCGGCAATTTCGAGCGCACCTATACGCAAGCCGTGTTTCCGGACTTCGAGAAGGCGAACGACGTCAAGATCGTCGTCGTGCCCGGCACCTCCTCGGAGATTCTCGCCAAGGCGATCGCGGCCAAGGACAAGCCGCAGATGCATGTGATGTTTCTCGACGACGGCGTGATGATCCGCGCCGCCGGCCTCGGCCTGTGCGAGAAGCTGAGGCCGAGCGAAGGTCTGGCGCAGCTCGAGCCGTTCGCACGGCTCAAGGACGACATCGCCGCCGGCATCGACATCGGCATGACGGGCTTAGCCTACAACAAGAAGCTGTTCGACGAGAAGGGCTGGGCGGCGCCGAGCTCGTGGCTCGACCTCGCCGATTCGAAATTCAAGGACAAGGTCGTGTTCCAGTCGGCCTCGGTCTCGACCTTCGGCCTGCACGCCTTCCTGATGTTCAACCGCATCAACGGCGGCACCGAGGCCAATGTCGAGCCGGGCTTCAAGGCGTTCGCCGATTCGATCGGCAAGAACGTGCTCGAATACATCCCGAACTCGGCCAAGATCTCCGAGATGGTGCAGACCGGCGAAGCGGCGATCTTCCCGCTGACGCCGACCGCGGTATCGACCTTGAAGGAGAAGGGCATCGCGGTCGAGTATGCGCAGCCGAAGGAGGGCTCGGTCGTGCTGATGGTCGCCGAATGCGTCATCGCCAACAACTCCGAAGCCGAGCTGGCACAGAAGCTGGCGGCTTATTTGTTGTCACCGGAGGCACAATCCAAGGCGCTGGCGGCCGGCAACATCGTGCCGTCCAACACGACCGCGAAGGCGACCACCCCGGCAGCCGAGCAGAAGCTCGCGACGTTTCATACCTACATGAAGAGCGCGATCACGCTCGACTGGGACGTCATCAACGCCAAGCGTTCCGAATGGAATACACGCTGGAACAGGATGATCGAGCGGTAAGCCGCGTTGAAGCGTAGTCGTAACGCTTGGCACGCGGTGCTCGTGAATGTGCCCTCTCCCCTTGTGGGAGAGGGCATCTTGGACGGTGCTCCAATCACGGTTGGGTGAGGGGTATTTGTCCACGAGCATCGTTCGTTGAGAGAACCCCTCACCCAAACGCGCATGCGGATAGGCCGCCGATGCCCTCTCCCACAAGGGGAGAGGGCACTTCATTGGGCAGCGTAGCCCTGACTGATCTGATCGGGCCGTAGGGTGGGCACGGCGCGATCGCTAGCCAGCAACAAACGCGGCGCTGGGACGCGCCTTTGCGCACCCTACACTTCCGTTATCTTAACTACCCGCCGGATAGCTCGCTGCATACGATTCCGTCAGCGCCTCATCCAGCCGCCGTCCAGCGCTGAAACCCGACAACCTGGCGGGACGGGCGACGCCCTCCAACAATCGGCCGTCGGGCTCCGGCGGGCCGATCAGGGTATGCACCGGAAGCCGCTCGGCATAGATCGGCAGCGCATAATCCTCCTCATCATCGATGACACCCGCGGCGCGGATCTTCGCCGATGCCTTTTCGATCTCCATGGTGATAACCGCCGTCGCCTTGAGCTCCTGCTCGGTGGTCTGGCGCAGGCTCGCCGTGCGGCCGGGAAACAGGCGGTCGACCATCATCACCAGCGCGCGCTCCTTCTCCGCCTGATCCTCGATCAGCCGGGCATGGCCGAACGCCATCACCGAGCGGTAGTCGGCGGAATGGTGGAAGGCGCTGCGCGCCAGCACCAGCGCGTCGAGATGGGTGACGGTGAGACAGGCCGGCTGTCCTTCCGACTGGTTGCGCAGCATGCGGCTCGCGCTCGAGCCGTGCCAATACAGCGTCGTGCCCTCGCGCCAGAACAGCGTCGGCGTGCAATAGGGCTGGCCGTCGATGACATAGGACACGTGGCACAGCGTTGCGGAATCGAGCACGGCATGGACCGTCGCATGATCATAGTGGGCGCGCTGATGCCGCCGCTTGACGCGGTTGGTGTCGTCGACGGGATAGCTCGGCATCTGTTGCTCGGACATCGTCAGTCTCCTGTTTCCGCCGACGTCATGCCATGGCAAAGTGGTTGCCGGGAGTTCCACTTCGATGCGAAAGCAATCAACCACTTCGCGGCGCCGCGACGACGTGCTGGCGCTGCCGATCCGGCTCGACCGCAGCATCCGCAGCCAGTCGCAGCAGGTGCATGGCGCGCTGCGCACCGGCATCGTCGATGGCCTGCTCGCCCCGGGTCTTCGTCTGCCCTCGACGCGCGGGCTCGCCGAGCAGCTCGGCGTCCGCCGCAACGCGATCGTCGCAGCCTATGAAGCGCTGCTGTCGGATGGCCTGGTCGAGGCGCGCCACGGCGCCGGCACCTATGTCGCGGCACGGCTGCCGGCGCCGCAGGTCGCCGCGCCGGTGGCCGAGCTGGACATCCGCATTCCGCCGCGCCGGCCGTTCGCGCTCGGCTGCACGCTGGTCGATCCCGTGCTGTTGCGGCGGCTCGCCGCGGCCAGCCGGCGCCGCATCGCCCACGCCGCGCCGGATGAGCTCGGCTATGGCGATCCGCGCGGCAGCCTGCATCTGCGCACCGAGGTTGCGCACTATCTTGCGGCCAATCGCGGCGTCCGCTGCGACCCGAGCTGCATCCTGATCGTGAGCGGCACCCAGCACGGCCTGCGGCTGTGCATCGATGCGCTGCTGGCGCCGGGCGATCCCGTCTGGTTCGAGGACCCCGGCTACGTCGCTTCTCGCTATACGTTGAGCACGACCGGCGCGAAGCTGGTCCCGGTGCCGGTCGATGATGAAGGCATTATCGTGAGCTCGGGGGAGGCGGCGTACATGGCGGCCAAGGCTGCCTACGTGACGCCATCGCATCAGTTTCCGACCGGTGTTGCGATGAGCATGGCGCGGCGCATCGCGCTGCTCGACTGGGCGCGCAGGGCGGACGCCTACATCTTCGAGGACGACTACGACAGCGAGTACCGCTTTGCCGGCCCGCCGCTGACGGCGCTGGCCGGCATCGGCGGCGAGCGCGTGATCTATCTCGGCACCTTCGGCAAGACGCTGTTCGCGGGACTGCGGCTCGGCTATCTCGTGGTGCCGCCGGCGCTGGTCGCGCGGGTGGTCGCGGCGCGCGCGGCGCAGGACCGGTTTCCCCCGGCCTTCATGCAGGACGCGCTGGCCGACCTGATGGCCGACGGCGTGCTCGCGGCCCACATGCGGCGGATGCGCCCGCGCTACCGCCAGGCGCGCGATGTCGTCGCCGAAGCGCTGGCCAGGCACGGCAAAGGCAGCCTGCAACTGGCCGCGCCCTCGCAAGGATTGCATCTGCTGGCGACCTTGCCGCCTGCAGCACCGAAGGGCACGGCGAAATTGATCCGCGACCGCGCCGGCATCGAGTGCCGGCTGTTGTCGGATGCGCGGATCGTGCAGCGCGGGCCTGACGGTTTCATCCTGGGCTATTCGGGCTTTGCGGCGAAGGATCTCGCCGACGCCGCCAGGCGGCTCGGGCGCGCTGCACAGGATCTCCTGGGCGCGGTTGCGCGCCCGCGCTGAGCGTCGCTTGTCGATGTTACGGGTGTGGCCGAGCCGGCACGTCGGGCAAATCAGCCCCGCTCTGAACGTCTGCGCGCCTGTGCAGAGGCCGCCGCCAGCGGTTGCGCGCAACAAGCCGTCGTAATTTTGTTCAATCCGTTCAACGGCCTCTCGATGCCTGGTCGCGCGCTCGCATTTTCCGCTTTCGTTTTTTCGAAAATCATGCTTTGGTTGCGCATCCCGCCTCACCGCAGAGGGGCGTTGCGCGCGATCGTCACGACACGCGAGGCGGGGATGCGATGGCCGCGATCAAGCCGCAACGTGTCTTTGGATGCGTGGACGAACGGCGAGGCTGCGGACGTGAAGTCGCAGGGTCCTGACACCCCGACGCTGGTGTCCAGCGCAATGCGCGCAAGCGCATTGCGCCATGGTGGCCAACAAGCCCGGCGCACCAGGGAGACTGCGTATAAGCGTGAAGACCGTCGCGCAGGGAATGCCGGAGTGTACGGCTTTGCCTGTGGTACCTGCCGCCTGCATTTTTTTCGCAGGCGGGCCATGGGTGGGGCCTTCACCCGGCATTCCCTGCGCCCTTTGCACTTCGAAGGGGCGAGATGGATCGTAAGCCTCGGGCATCATCTGCCGCGAGAACGCGCCCTCATGTTCATGGCTGTTCGAGATGCGGATTGGAGCAGATGCGCGTCAGGCTACGCGGATGCGCGCGGTCGCCGCAATCGCTACGCGCTTATTCATAGGGATTGTGCTCGGCGTTCGTCATCGTCTGGCGCACCCGGCGCAAGGTGATGGGCGTGCCGTCGGAGACGAACACCAGCTCATAGGCGCGGCCGCTGTCGTCCTTGGCGGAGCAGGTCACGCTGGTGACCTTGAGCATCGCGAAATTGCCGACCTGACGGCACACGCCGGCCGAGCTCTTCGTGGCCGGCACCGGAATGCCATCGACCTTCGGACGATGCTTGGAGTTCAGCAGCATGCGGTCGATCGGCAATTCGTAGACGTTCTGAATCGACCTGCGGCCATTGACGCCGGAGAACGCGATGATGTGATTCTCGTCAGCGGGATCGTCGAGCGCGACGGTGAAATGAGCGCGTCCCTTCTCGCTGTGAAAGAACGCCACCGTCTTGCACGAATATTCGCGGCCATCGACCTTCGCGGTGCGGCAGGTGCCGGACATCAGCGCATAGAGATCGATGTCGGGCCGGTCCTCCGGCGCGCCCGCCACCGGCATCGGCTGCTGAGCCAGACATGGCGTCCCCAGGGAGAGCGCGATCGCAAGGACGGCGAGGCGAGGAAAATGCAGGGGCATCCGCGGGGAGAGCCTGGAGGAATCGGGACGGCGCGAGAGGTCAAGCGATGTGTCAGCTTTGCGGCAAAAAGAGGTCGGAAGCAGCGCTGTGCACCTCCGATCGCACCCGTGCAGAGCCCGACGCTGAACCGCGCCGGTGGTCGTTCGATACCGCAAAAGCAATGGAAAGTTCCGGGCGCAGGCCCCATGGGATCGATACGGCCGGACGAACGGCCCAACACAACAACGACAGGGAGAAACCGATGACATTGTCACGTCGCGGCCCAACGCGTCACAGGATTCCGGGGCACCGCTGCGGTGAAATGATCTTCAACCTCCAGGACTACTTCGCCGACTGCACCTTCTGCTTCCAAAGCGCCCAGGCACGATCCATGATCACCATGTTGACGCCATCGGCCTTGGCAGCCTCCTCGGCGCTGAGATACGTCACCTCGGAGCCGAGCCCGAGTGCCTGCGCCTGCAGCTTCGCATTCACGTCGGTGTAATAGGCGCGGAACACGGCGGCCTTGACCGCAGGACCGACGGTGACGTCACCATGGCCGCGCATCAGCACCACGGACTTGTCGCCGAGCGCGGATGCGAGCGATTTGCCGATCGCATTATTGCGCACCAGCATGTCGGTGGCGCCGAACTCCTTGCCGATGTCCCACACCGGCGCGCCGTCGCCGAGGAAGGCGGCGTTGTGATACAGCGGCTTCAAGGGTGTATGGCTGACGCTGAACGGCACGACGCCCGGCGAATGGGTGTGCACGACGGCGTTGACGTCCGGACGGGCCTTGTAGATCTCGGCATGGATGAAGCGTTCGAGGAACACCGCACGGTTCTTCGCATCGACCGGCTCGCCATTCTCGTCGAACTCCATGATGTCGTTGGCCGTCACCTGCGCCGGCGCGATCGAGCGTGCCATCAGGAAGTGGTGCGGATTGGCGGGACTGCGCGCGCTGACATGGCCGAAGGCATCGACGACGCCGAGATCGGCGAGGATGCGGCTGCCGGTCGCGATGTCTTCGAGCAGCTCGCGCGGCACGCCGGGGATGGAGTCGTCGGCGCGGGAGGGGGTGGCGGAGAGAAGGAGGGCGGTGACCGCAAGGACGGCAAAGCGGCTGAAGCTCGACATCTGATTTTCCCTCCCGGCCTGCGTGATCCAGGCTCGTCGCTTCAACATACGCGTCATTGCGAGCGAAGCGAAGCAATCCAGAATAGTAGGCGGGACTCTGAATTGCTTCGCTCTGCTCGCAATGACGGGGACAGGTCTGAGCGAAATCATCGCCATATCAGGATGAGCGATGTTGCTCCCTCAGGTCACCGGAGCCGGATTGAACAGCGTCAGATCGTTGTGGATGCCCCAGCGGTCCGACCATGGCTTGGTGCGGCCGGAGGCGACGTCGAGGATCAGCTTGAACAGCTCCCAGCCGGTCTCCTCGATGGTCATCTCGCCGGTGGCGATGCGGCCGGCATCGAAGTCGATGAGGTCTTTCCAGCGCCGCGCGAGCTCGCTGCGGGTCGCGACCTTGATGACTGGGGCGGCGGCAAGGCCGTAAGGCGTGCCGCGGCCGGTGGTGAAGACCTGGAGGGTCATGCCGGAGGCGAGCTGCAAGGTGCCGCAGATGAAGTCGCTCGCCGGCGTCGCCGCGAACAGCATGCCCTTCTGCTTGGCCTTCTCGCCCGGAGCCAGCACGCCATGGATGGGGCCGGAGCCGGACTTCACGATCGAGCCAAGCGACTTCTCGACGATGTTGGCGAGGCCGCCCTTCTTGTTGCCGGGCGTCGTGTTGGCGCTGCGATCGGCGCCGCCGCGCGCCAGATACGCGTCGTACCAGTCCATCTCGCGGATCAGCGCGCGGCCGACCTCCTCGTTGATGGCGCGGCGGGTGAGCAGCTGGATGGCATCGCGGACTTCCGTGACTTCCGAGAACATCACGGTCGCGCCGGCGCGCACCAGCAGGTCCGCGGCGAAGCCGACGGCGGGATTGGCGGTCACGCCGGAGAACGCGTCGCTGCCGCCGCATTGCAGGCCGATCACGAGATCGGACGCCGGGCAGGTCTCGCGCTTGCGCTTGTTGAGCTCGGCGAGGCGACGGTCGGCCTGGGTCATGATGGCGTCGACGATGGCGCCGAAGCCGTCGAAAGCTTCGTCCTGCATGCGCACGATGGAGTCTTCCGTGCCCTCCGGCAGCAGCCGCTCCGGCGCGAGCTTCTCACAGCCGAGGCCGACGACCAGGATCTCGCCGCCGAAGTTCGGATTGAGCGCGAGGTTCTGCAGAGTGCGGATCGGCACCACGGCGTCCGGCGCCGTGATCGCGACGCCGCAGCCATAGGCGTGGGTGAGGGCGACGACGTCATCGACATTGGGGTACTTCGGCAGCAGCTCGCTCTTGATGCGCTTGATTGCATATTCGAGCGTACCCTTGACGCATTGCACCGAGGTGGAGATGCCCAGCACGTTGCGGGTGCCGACCGAGCCGTCGGCGTTGCGATAGCCCTCGAAGGTGTAGCCCTCGAGCGGTGGCAGCGGTGCCGGCACGGCGGTGGAAATCTCCAGCTTGTCGAGGGCAGGAGCCTCCGGCATATCGATGCGGGCCTCGTCGACCCATTCGCCGGCTCCGATCGGCGACTTCGCAGTGCCGATGATCTCGCCGTAGCGGACGATCGGCCCACCCTCGGCGATGTCGATCAGTGCGGTCTTGTGGCCCTGCGGGACGAAGCTCCTCAGCGTCAGGCCGTCGGGAAATCTGGTGCCGGCAGGCAGGCCGAAATCGTTCACCACGATCGCGACATTGTCGCGCGCGTTGAGCTTGATGATGCGGGGCTCCTGGTTCACGACCTGCTGGTTCATGCTGGCTCCGTTGTGCTCCGTAAGGTGGGCAAAGCGAAGCGTGCCCACCGTCTTTCGTCTTGGTCGACTGTCGGTGGGCACGGCGCTGTCGCGCCTTTGCCCACCCTACAGCTCTCTCTTCACCTCTCCCGCAGGGAGAGGTCGGATTGCATCGGAGAAGCAATCCGGGTGAGGGGGGCTCGCCGCGGAGACTGTCCGTGCGGCTGCCCCTCACCCCAGCCCTCTCCCCGTAAGAACGGGGAGAGGGAGCAGACCGCCTCTGCCGCGATCTCATTCGCTCGCAATGATGAGGGCTCACACCGGGAAGGTGTAGGCCGTCTTCACCGTGGTGTAGAACTCGCGGGCGTAGGAGCCCTGCTCGCGGGCGCCGTAGCTCGAGCCTTTGCGGCCGCCGAACGGGACGTGATAGTCGACGCCGGCGGTCGGCAGGTTGACCATCACCATGCCGGCCTCGCTGTTGCGCTTGAAGTGCGAGGCGTATTTCAGGCTGGTGGTGCAGACGCCGGCGGCGAGGCCGAACTCGGTGTCGTTGGAGATCGCCAGCGCCTCGTCGTAGTTCTTGGCGCGGATGACGCAGGCGACCGGCCCGAAGATCTCCTCGCGGGCAATGCGCATGCTGTTCGTGGCCTCGGTGAACAGCGCCGGCTGCATGTAGAAGCCGGGGCTCTCGCGGTTGAGCAGCTCGCCGCCCCAGGCGAGCTTGGCGCCTTCATCCTGGCCGATCTTGAGATAGCGCTGGTCCTGCTCGAGCTGGTTGCCATCGACCACCGGGCCGATATGCGTACCCTGCTTGACGGCGTCATCGACGACGAGGCCCTTCAGACGTTCGGTGAGCGCCGCGACGAACTTGTCGTGGATGCCTTCGGTGACGATCAGGCGCGAGGAGGCCGTACAGCGCTGGCCGGTGGAGAAATAGGCGCCGTTGGCGGCGGCTTCGACCGCGACCTTGACGTCGGCATCGTCGAGCACGACGAGCGGATTCTTGCCGCCCATTTCGAGCTGGAACTTCTTCATCGGGTTCGACAGCACGCAGGCCTGCGCGATCTTGCGCCCCGTCCCGACCGAGCCGGTGAAGGAGATGGCGGCGACGTCCGGGTGTTCGAGCAAGGTCTGGCCGACCACCGAGCCGGAGCCGACGACGAGATTGAACACGCCGGCGGGAAGGCCGGAGCGGGCGATGATCTCGGACAGCGCATGCGCGGAGCCGGGCACCAGCTCGGCCGGCTTGAACACCACCGTGTTGCCGTAGCAGAGCGCGGGCGCGATCTTCCAGGCGGGGATCGCGATCGGGAAATTCCAGGGCGTGATCATGCCGACGACGCCGACGGCCTCGCGCGTGATCTCGACGTCGAGGCCCGGACGCACCGAGGCGCCCTTTTCGCCGGTCAGGCGCAGCGCCTCGCCGGCAAAGAACGCGAAGATCTGGCCGGCACGGGCGACCTCGCCGATGCCCTCCGGCAGGGTCTTGCCTTCCTCGCGCGCCAGCAGGCGGCCGAGCTCTTCCTTGCGCGACAGGATCTCGGTGGAGATCTTGTTCAGCGCGTCATAGCGCTCCTGCGGCGTCGAGCGCGACCAGGCCGGGAAAGCGGCCTTGGCGGCAGCGATGGCCTTCTCGGTCTGCGCCTTGTCGGCCTTGGCATATTCGCCGACGACGTCATTGGTGTTCGAGGGGTTGATGTTGCGGGTGACCCCGCTGCCGTCGACCCACTCGCCGGCGATGAAATTCTTGAGGATCGCGTTCATGTTGTTCTCCAGACTTTGCGCGATTGCTCGGACAATCTAACCGATCGCCCCCGTCATCGCACGAGACAGGGGCGCTTGTCGTCGAAGGTCCAGCCGGGGATCAGATACTGCATTGCGACGGCGTCGTCGCGTGCGCCGAGCCCGTGGCTCTTGTACAGCGCATGGGCCTTTTCGATGGCGCTACGGTCAACCGCGACCCCAAGCCCGGGTTGCTCGGGCACCGCGATCCGCCCGCCCTTGATCTGCAGCGGCGCCTTGGTCAGCGCCTGGCCGTCCTGCCAGATCCAGTGTGTGTCGATCGCGGTGACCTTGCCGGGCGCGGCGGCGGCGACATGGGTGAACATGGCCAGCGAAATGTCGAAATGGTTGTTGGAGTGCGAGCCCCAAGTCAGGCCGTTGTCGCGGCAGGTCTGGGCGACGCGGACCGAGCCCTGCATGGTCCAGAAATGGGGATCGGCCAGGGGAATGTCGACCGCGCCGAGGCGCAGCGCATGACTGAGCTGCCGCCAGTCGGTGGCGATCATGTTGGTCGCGGTCGGCAGACCGGTGGCGCGGCGGAACTCGGCCATGATCTCGCGGCCGGAGAAGCCAGCCTCGGCGCCGCAGGGATCCTCGGCATAGGCAAGGATGCCATGCATGTCCTTGCAGAGGCGGATCGCCTCATCCAGCGACCACGCGCCGTTGGGATCGAGCGTCACGCGGGCCTGCGGGAAGCGTTTCGCGATCGCGGTCACCGCCTCGATCTCGGCTTCGCCCGCGAGCACACCGCCCTTGAGCTTGAAGTCGGCGAAGCCGTAGGCGTCGTGGGTGGCCTCGGCGAGGCGCACGACAGCTTCGGGTGTCATCGCCTCCTGATGTCGCAGCGTATACCAGCCATCCTTCTCGCCCTCGCCGGTGGCGTAGGGCAGGTCGGTCTTGCGGCGGTCGCCGATGAAGAACAGATAGCCAAGCGCTTCGACCGATGCGCGCTGCTGGCCTTCGCCGAGGAGCGCCGCCACCGGCAGGCCGAGATGCTGACCCAAGAGATCGAGCAGCGCCGATTCCACTGCGGTCACGGCGTGGATCATCACGCGCAAATCAAAAGTCTGCTTGCCGCGGCCCCCGGCGTCGCGGTCGGCGAAGGCGGTGCGCATCGTCGCGAGGATCGTGTTGCAGGCGCCGATGCTCTGGCCAACGATCAGGCTCTTCGCATCTTCCAAGGTCTGCCGGATCTTCTCGCCGCCCGGCACCTCGCCGACGCCGGTGTGGCCGGCATTGTCGGTCAGGATGACGAGGTTGCGGGTGAAGAACGGCCCATGCGCGCCGCTGAGGTTGAGCAGCATGCTGTCACGGCCGGCGACCGGAATGACCTCCATGCCGGTGACGACCGGCGCCCCGGAGATGTCCGTGCGGGTGGCGTCGTGACTCATGTGCTCCTCCTCGTCTTCTTACCTCCGTCATTCCGGGGCAGCCCGTCAGGGCTGAACCCGGAATCCAGAGATTGGCTTGCGTCTCTTCTCTTCAATCAGCTTCGAGATTCCGGGTTCAAGGCCTTGCGGCCTTGCCTCGGAATGACCGCGGAAATCACTCCGCCGCCTGCTGCGCCGTCACGGCGCCCGGCAGCGCCTTCACCAGCGCGGTCAGCTCGGCCATCTCGGCTTCGGTCAGGTCGGTCAGCGGCAGGCGGACCGGGCCGGAATCGCGACCGATGATCTTCATGCCGGCCTTGATGATCGAGACCGCGTAGCCCTTCTTGCGGTTGCGTATCGCGATCAGCGGCAAAATGAAATCCTTCAATCCGGCAAGGATGGTGGCGTGGTCGCGCTTGCGCACTGCGGCATAGAAGTTCGTGGCGAATTCCGGCACGAAGTTGAACACCGCCGAGGAGTAGGTCGTCACACCCATGTCGAGATAGGGCAGGGCGAAGGTCTCGGCGGTCGGCAGGCCGCCGATATAGGTCAGGCGGTCGCCCATCTTGCTGTACACCCGGGTCATCAGCTCGATGTCGCCGATGCCGTCCTTATAGCCGACCAGGTTCGGACAGCGCTCGCACAGCCGCGCCAGCGTATCCGGCTGCAGGATCGCGTTGTCGCGATTGTAGACGATGACGCCGATCTTGACCGACTTGCAGACCGCCTCGACGTGGGCGGCCAGGCCCTCCTGCTCGGCATGCATCAGGTAGGGCGGCAGCAGCAACAGGCCGTCGGCGCCGGCCTTCTCGGCGCCAATGGCGATTTCGCGCGCGATCGCCGTGCCATAGCCGGTGCCGGCCAGCACGGGCACGCGGCCACGGGTCTCGTCGGCCGCGACCTTGACCACCTCGGGCACCTCGGCTGCCGTCAGCGAGAAGAACTCGCCGGTGCCGCCGGCGGCGAACAGGCCGGCGACGTCGTAGCCGCACAGCCAGTCCATGTTGGCGCGATAGGTGGCCTCGTCGAACGAATAGTCGGCCTTGAACGGCGTCACGGGGAAGGAGAGCAGGCCGCTGCCGATCTTCGCAGCCATTTCCGTCGGGGTCATCTTGCTCATCGCGCGGGTCCTTCACGAATGTCCTTGGGAACGGGCGCGGCAGGCGCCGGCGCGCATTCCCCCGGGCGATGTCGTAGGACCAAGTTCGATGCCGGTCCAAGCCAATGACGGTATTGATTGATGTGGATCGGGTATCAATCCTCGACCGGCTTGACGGCGAGATTGCCGGCCAGATCGACCAGTGCCGGCAGCAGCGGATTGTCGTGATCGCGCCGCCAGACCAGGAACAGCTCGGCCGGCGTCGGATTGCGCAGCTTCAGCGGCCGCAGCCGGACATCGGCGATCTTCAGGCTGGAGGCCGCTTCGGGCACGATCGCAAGCCCGAGGCCGGCGCGCACCATCGCCAGGATGGAATGGATCTGGCTCAGATGCTGCACGTAGCGCGGCAGCACCTCGGCGCGCATGAACTGCGACACCAGGAGATCGTGGAAATAGCGCGCCTCGGTCTGCGAATACATGATGAAGTTCTGGCCGTCGAAATCACGGATCGACACGCTCTCGGCGGACGCGAGGCGGTGCCGGCGCGGCAGCGCGGCGCAGAGCGGCTCGGCGACGACGCGGCGGGTGGCGAATTCGGGGCGCGCGATCGGCGGCCGCAGCAGGCCGGCGTCGATCTGGCCGGAGGCGAGCGCCTCGATCTGGTCGCCGGAGACCATCTCCTTCAGCGACAGATCGGCTTCTGGAAGCTCGCTGCGGCAGGCGGCGACCAGATCGGGCAGGAAGCTGTAGGCCGCGGCCGCGGTGAAGCCGATCTTGAGCGAGCCGCTCTTGCCGCTGGCAATGCGCTGCGCCACCTGGGCGGCGCTCTCGGCCATCTTCAGGATGCGCCGTGCCTCCGGCAGGAAGCTGCGGCCCGCCGGCGTCAGCTTCACCGAGCGGCTGGTGCGCTCGAGCAGCACCGCATCGATGATGTGCTCCAGCACCTGGATCTGCCGCGACAGCGGCGGCTGCGTCATGTTGAGCCGGATCGCGGCGCGGCCGAAATGCAGCTCCTCGGCCACGGTGACGAAGCAGCGCAGCTGGTTGAGGTCGAACATCGATGCATCCTCGGCATGGATCGGGCAGGCGATCTGGGCTTGGTAGCATCGATTTGGGGCAGTGGGAATGTCGGCGGGATCGGCGGCCGCGGCGACCGCCTCACTGATACCGAGATCGGCCTGACCGCGGTGGCCGACCGCATCAGGACCTCGCTCCATCGCGGAAAGCATCAGGGAGCCCCGCTGTCCCAGACGTCTGGAACGAGATCACCCTAACCCTTGCACCCGCCACTGAGCCGCACCTTGGGGGCGCGGCGTGTCCGTGGCGAGCGCCAGGGGCCCGCTCACTTGGCGGATGCAGCCGCGCGGGCATCCGCAATGGCCTGCTTGAAAGCCTGGGCATTGGGGACGCCGGGGATGCGGAAATGGCCGATGATGAAGGCCGGCGTGCCGCGGAAGCCGAGGCCCGTGGCCTGCTCGTGATTGCGCGCGAGCACGGCGTCGATGTCGGCGTGCTTGGCCGCGAGGTCGGCCTTGGCGCGGGCCAGATCGATTCCGGCGCCGCTGAGCGCCGCATCGACCTTGGCTTCCGACAGCTTATCGTGCAGCGAAATCAGCGCCTCGTGCGCCTCGGCGAACTTGTCCTGATATCTCGCCGCCAGGGTGAGGCGGGCCGCGTAGATCGAGGCGCCGCCGAAGATCGGCCAATCCTTGAAGACGAGCCGGACGTGACCGTCGTCGCGAACCACCTTGGCGAGCTCCGGGCTGATCTTGCGGCAATACGGGCACTGATAGTCGAAATACTCGACGATCGTGATGTCGCCCTCGGCGTTTCCGACAGTGGGGATGGCGGGATCGTGCAGGATGCGCGCTTCGCTCAGAATGTCGGTGTCGTCGTCCTCGGCGCGGGCCTGGATCGGCAGGATCGCCGTGGCGAGCAGCAGCAGCGTCGCGATTGATGCGGCGAAGGTCTTCGTGGTCATGTCTTGTCGTTCTCCTGATGAGGGGTGGTTGAGGCGGTGTCGATCGCGTCGAGCACGATCTGTGGAGTCAGTAGTTCGGGCAGCACGATGCCGGCGGGAGCGCCCGGGCCGAACACGGCGTTGAACGGCAGGCCGTAGCGGCCGAAGGATCGCAGATAGGTCGCGATCGCATCGCTGGGGGAGGTCCAGTCGCCCCTGACGGCAACGACACCCGACGCAAGGCGACCGCGCACGGCCGTGCTGTCGAGCACGAGCTTCTCGTTCACCTTGCAGGTGACGCACCAGCTGGCGCCGACATCGACGAAGACCGTGCGACCGGCGCGCACCTGTGCCACGATCTCGGCGGGCACCAGCGGCTGCCAGGCGATTCCGGCCGGTCGGCTTCCGCCATCCGGCTGCTTAATGGAGGTGGCGGCGATCAGCGTTAGTCCGATCATGCCGGCGAGGCCGGCTCCAGCGATCGTTCGCCGCAACGGGAAACGGAGCGCCGCCATGATCAGCGTGGGGACCAGCAGCGCAGCGGCGAGGACGGCCGCAGTCGCCGGGCCACTGATGTCGGCGAGCACGGTCAGCAGCCATAGCGCGGTCGCCGCCATCGCGGCCGCTGCGACGGCGCGCAGCTTCAGCATCCAGCGGGCGGGCCGCGGGAAGAGAGCGGCGAGGCCGGGCGCTGCGGCCAGACACAGATAGGGCGCTGCCATGCCGAGCCCGAGCGTGGTGAACACCAGCAGGATCTGCGGCGCGGCCTGCGACAGCGCAAAGGCGACGGCGGTGCCGACGAACGGCGCCGAGCACGGCGTGGCCAGCAGCGTCATGACGAAGCCGTTGATGGCATGACCTGCCATCGTCCTGTGGCTCGCGGCGTCGCCAAGGCGGCCGGCGATCCACCACGGCAGGCCGATCTCGAACAGGCCGAGCAGGTTGGCACCGAATGCGGCGAGCACGATGATCATCGCGATGAGGAAAGCTGGCTGCTGAAACTGCAGGCCCCAGCCGACTTCGGCGCCCGCGGCCTTGAGCGCGGAGAGGACGGTGGCAAGGGTCACGAATGAGGCGACGATGCCGGCCGCCGTCGCCAGGAATGCCCGGCGCGGCGAGGGCGCGCGTGCGGGATCGTGATCGACCAGCGAAACGAGCTTCAACGATAACACCGGAAACACGCATGGCATGAAGTTGAGGATGAAGCCGCCGAGCAGGGCCACGCCGAGCATGGCCCAGATCGATGCCGCCGAAGGACGCGGTGCCGCTGTGGCTGCTTTGGCCGCAGAAGCGCGAGCAGCTTGATCGGCATCCACCGGAAGCATGGCTTCGATCGATCGATCGCCATCGACCAGGGTGACCCGCAGACGTTGCACCGGACCGGCCTGATCGAGGCCTTGCACCGGTACGGTGATCCGGACGCCGCCGTCCGACATCGGGCTCACCTGGGGACGGCCGCCGGACACGGCGTCGTTCCCATCAAGGAAGACGTCGGGCGCGTGCAGTGGCGGCGTCGCATGCGCCTCGAGCTGCAGGTGCGGCTTTGGTTGCCGATCGATGCGCAACGCCGTGATGGAAAGCCCGGGCGCGCTCGCGCGCGGGACGCTCTGCCGCCATTCGTCGATCAGCGCCTGATCGTTCGGCCGGCGCGACACGGCGGGGATGTCGGCCTCGAGATGGGCCTCCTGCTGGGTGCAGATGACCGAGCAGACGAACAGCACGGTTTTCAGCGTGAGATGCGCGGGCGCCGCGCCATCCTCGAGCCGCACGCGCAACGGAAACAGCACGTGCTCGGCATAGCCGAACGTGTCGATATCCTGCTCGCTGAAGCGGCTCGGCGCCGGCCATTCGACGGTGACATCGGCGACGTTGCGCGAGCCGGTCCAGTCGAATTCGGGCGGCGCGCCGGCGTCGCCGGGCGAGCGCCAATAGGTGTGCCAGCCTGCATCCAGCCTGACATCCAGTCCGGCCCATGCCGCGGCCGGGCCGCCGTCTGCTCGCGTGACGTCGCCGACCAGCAGGCGCGTGTCGACGTTCGCCTGCGGTCGCAATTCGCCCGCGACAGCGGTCGTCGCCGCAAGATGGAGCAGGCCGAGCAGCCATGCGAGCCGGCCAAGATGACGGATGGACATGATGATCTCCCGCGCGCTGATCGTGCGTTGCGGTGGCAGTTGCGCTGCGCGACCCGGCGCAAGGCGCGCCTGGCAAGGGCACCTTAAGCCGACCTGCACGACGCACGATCGATGGTGGATATTCGTCCGCTCAAGTCACGACGTTACGCGGCCCGTGAGCCGATGACGACGGAAGGATCAGGCGTGGCGACAGGGGGGACGGTAGGGCGAGGACGCGTCGCATTGCGTCGTCAGCGCCTCGTCGTAGGGGCGCCAGGACAGCGTCCGGGACGCGGCAACCGGCTGTGCCGCCCCACTGTCGCTCGCGGGGACGGCAGTCAGACCCGCCGCGGCAAACGGACACGCGTTGATCATGCCCGGGATGACGGCCTTCCTGCATGGCTTGGGCGCGCTGGTGGTCGTTCGGGACCATTGGTGCACACCGGCGCCGGCGTCGGCCGTTGCTACCTCGAAGGTTCCGAGCAGAGGCGCCAGACTCAAGACGAGCGCGATCAGCGCCGCCATCAGGCGGCGTGTCATCGCGGGCATCTCGAGTTCAGCACGCCTCATCGTGGACCATCGTCTCCAGTCTGGACTGGTCGCGCAGACCGGCCGCTCTTGGCAACTGACATCTTCGTGACGCCGCGAACCTGCGGCCAAACCGGCATCGCGTGAGCAAAGCGAGTGGTTCTCAAAGTACGTTGATCGGCACTTTCAGGAAAGTCTTTCCCGTCGTATCCGCCGGCGGCAGATGTCCGGCGCGGATATTGACCTGCAGCGATGGAATGATCAGGCGCGGCATGCCGAGCGTCTTGTCGCGGGCCTCGCGGAGCGCGACGAACTCGTTCTCGGTCATCCCGTCTCGGGCGTGGATGTTGCGGAGCCGCTCCTCGCCGACGGTCGTTTCCCAGCGCACCGCGCGGTCGTCGGGGGCATAGTCGTGACACATGAACAGCCGGGTCTCGCGCGGCAGCGTCTCAAGGATCTTCCGGATCGAGCGGTACAGCGTGCGCGCATTGCCGCCTGGAAAGTCGGCCCGCGCCGTTCCCCCGTCCGGCATGAACAAGGTGTCGCCGACGAAAGCGGCATCGCCCATCACATGTGTGGCACAGGCCGGCGTATGGCCGGGCGTGTGCATCACGAAGGCCGTCATCTGCCCCACCTGATAGGTGTCGCCATCCTTGAACAGCCGGTCGAACTGGCTGCCGTCGCGACGAAACTCCGTGCCCTCGTTGAAGACCTTGCCGAAGGTCTCCTGCACGGTCAGGATATGCTCGCCGATGCCGATCTTGCCGCCGAGCTTGTCCTGGATGTAGGGCGCAGCAGAGAGATGGTCGGCATGCGCATGCGTTTCGATCAGCCACTCCGGCCTGAGGCCGTTGATCTTCACGTAGTCGATCAGCATGTCGGCGGAGCGGGTGCTGATGCGGCCGGCCGCGTAGTCGATGTCGAGGACGGGATCGACGATCGCGCAGGACGGCGATGACGGATCCTTCACCACGTAGCTGATCGTGCTGGTGTCAGGATCGAAAAATCCGGCCACCTTCGGCTGCATGCGGAGATCGATTGGATAGGAATCGATTCGATAGGACATGGCTGCTGCTCCACGATTTGGCTCCGGGGCGGCATCGCCGCCCACGGCGCGTTTGTCGTCCTGCGCGGTCTAAGACATCGAATTGGATTTCGTTCCGCATGTATTGATGCCGAGCATCGCGTAGGGCGGGCACCAGCCGATCAGTGCGGTGCCGAGCGGGATCAGGCCCAGAAGGCCCCACAGGGTGTGCGGTCCTACGACCGTCAGACTGAGGATCGCCAGTCCGACGATGATCCTGAGCAGCCGGTCGATCTTGCCAATGTTCTGTGTCATGTCGCGCTCCCCTTTGGCTTGCGATGATGCAGACGATAGAGCGGGACACAGCGCGGGTATGTAACTAAGTCACCAAGAGACGCCGGTTCCTAGCCATGCTGGGCCAGGTGGACAAGCGCCGGTCTGTCGGTGATCTCGACGATTCCGCGAGCCATTCGCAACCAGCCGCGCCGCGCGAATTCATTGAGCTGCCGGCTGATGACCTCGCGTGCGCTGCCGAGCTCGTTGGCGAGCTCCTGATGCGTTGCAGCGATCTGCTGCTTTGTCCCCGCGAGATCCAGAAGCTTCTGCGCGAGCCGCACATCGATCCGCTCGAACGCGACTTCCTCGATGATGCGGAAGAGATTGGTGACGCGGCGGCTGAACGCGGTGAAGACGAACTGTCGGAATTCGCGCGAGTTGGCGATCAGCCGGTCGAACAGCGCGCGCGGGATCGCCACGGCACGGATCCGGGTCTCCGCGATCCCCTCGGCCTGGTATTCCTCGTAACCCATCAGGCAGGCCGTGGTCAGCGCGCAGCTTTCGCCTGCCTGGACGCGGTAGAGCACGATCTCGCGGCCGGACTCGGACGTCTGCTGCACGCGGATGGTCCCGTCCAGCAGCAGCAGAAAGGAATCCGGCGCCTGACCGGGGCCGAAAATCCGGCTGCCTTCCGGAAGCTCGACGATAAGGCTGGCCTCGCGCAACTGCGCGAAGATCTCCTCCGGCAGTTGTCGCAACGGCGGGAAAGCGAGCGTCCAGTCCTGCTTCGACGACATTACCACATCCGGCTGCGCCCCATCGGCATCGCCCAAATTTGCCACAGGACCGCGAGCGGGTCGAGCGATGGGACACGCCGGATCGGCGCTAGCGCATCCAGCGGCCGTCACAGCGCTCAGATGGCGCCTGCAACGCGCATCAGCATGCCCGCGATGCACGAGGCGGCGAGGACGACGAGCATTCCCATGTTGAAGCGGAAGATGGCGGTCGCCGCCGCGATCGACAGGACGACGGCCGGCAGATCGATGCTCGCCGGCAGCGGCGCGTCGAATGACAGGCCGAATCCATGGATCGGAAAGGTTTCGCGAAACAGGGTGTGCAGCGCGAACCAGATCGAGAGATTGAGGATCACGCCGACGACGGCGGCCGTGATCGCCGAGAGCGCGCCGGCGAGCGCCTTGTTTCCCCGCAGCGCCTCGATGTAGGGGGCGCCGACGAAGATCCAGAGAAAGCAGGGCGCGAACGTCACCCACGTCGCCAGCAGTCCGCCCAGTGTGCCGGCGAGCATGGGAGACAGCCCGCTCGCCCCGCGGAACGCGGCCATGAAGCCCACGAACTGGACGACCATGATCAGGGGACCGGGAGTCGTCTCCGCCATGCCGAGGCCGTCGAGCATCTCGCGCGGAGCAACCCAGTGATAGTACTCCGCGGCCTGTTGCGCGACGTAGGCGAGCACGGCGTAGGCGCCGCCGAACGTCACCATCGCCATCTTGCTGAAGAAGATCGCGATCTGACCGAAGACGTCGTTCGGCCCGAGCAGGGTCAGCAGGGCGAAGACGGGGACGAGCCAGATCGCGAGCCAGACGGCCGCCACCCGCAGCGCGTGCGACGCGTTCGGACGGACGTGATCCGGCACGGCTTCGCCGAGCATGCTGTCGATCGCGCCGGCGTTCTTGCCGCCGTGCTCGAGGGCTGCGAACTCCGGCCGGCCGAGGCGGGCAGCGACGAAGCCGATGACTCCGGCGGCAATGATGATGGTCGGAAACGGCGCCCCGAAGAAGAAGATCGCGACGAACGCCGCCGCCGCCAGTCCGATCATGATCCGATTGCGTAGCGCGCGCTTGCCGACGCGGACCACGGCCTGGATCACGATCGCCAGCACCGCCGCCTTGAGGCCGAAGAACAAGGCGTCGACAAAGCCGACATGGCCATAGGCCGCGTAGATGTAGCTGAGGCCCATGATGGCGAAAATACCCGGCAGGATGAAGAGCGTGCCCGCGACGATGCCGCCGGTGGTCCGGTGCAGCAGCCAGCCGATATACGTCGCAAGCTGCTGCGCCTCGGGTCCCGGCAGCAGCATGCAGTAGTTCAGGGCGTGCAGGAAGCGGCTCTCCGAGATCCAGTTCTTCTCTTCGACGAGGATGCGATGCATGACCGCGATCTGCCCGGCCGGGCCGCCGAAGCTCAGACAGGCCACCCGGAGCCACACGAGAAGCGCGTCATTGAACGAGATGCCATGGGCGTGTTCGGCCGCAATCGGTTTTCGCGGTGCTGCGATGTCCGTCATGACTTCACCTTGCTGTTCGGCCAGTTGTGCGCCTCCTTCGTGGCGTCGCGGCACCAGCGGTAGAAGGCGTCATAGAGCAGAAGGCCTGCGCTCAACTGCTCCAGATCGTCGTCGTACATTCGGGACAGGCCGAGCGAAGCGGCAAGCAGTCCGGCAGCTTCGGGCGACAGATCGAGCCGCGCCGTATCCGCGGCGCGCACGATCGTGGCGAGTCGCTCCAAGGCCGGCGTCCGCAGGCCAAACTCATCGACCATGATGTCGAAGGTGCAAAGTTCGCCGCGATGGCTCCAGAAGACGTTCTCGACGTCGAAGGCCGTGGCCTGGAAGCGGTCGGCGACCGCTTCCACCTCGGCCGGGGTCACGAACAGGAAGACCGCGGCGGGGTCGACGAAGCGGCGGATCAGCCATGGGCAGGCGATGCGGTCGATCTTGGGACGTGATCGCGTGACCCAGACCGTGCGACCGCGGCCGTCCCTCGCGGGAATCCTGTTCGCGGGCACAGTCGGAAGCTGCGCCTCGCTCCAGCTGACGTACCCGCCGTCGAGGACCTCGGCCGCGATGTCGCTGCACCGGAGCCAGGCTGCGGTGCCTTCGCTCAGCTTCTTGCCTTTCTGGCAGACCACGACGACGGATTGGCCGGTGAAGCTCGGCGCCCACTGCTGGACGTCGAGATGCGAACGCCTGACGGCGCCGGGGATGAGGCGCGGGTCGGCGGCGAAATCCTCGTCGATACGCACGTCGACGAGCGCCGGCGCGGCCGCCGTGCCGATCAGTCGAGACAATTTTTCGGGTGAGATCGAAGTGTATGATGATGACATGCTGCGCCCTTGGTGACCAGGACGCGATTCTTGGGCATGTCGCCTCGCGGGGAGATCGCACATCCCCGTGCGGCAGAATAAAGCGCTCGGTTGTTCGGCTGTCAACCCGTCCCGTTGCTGGAACGATCGGGGACCGTCGCGATCGCTATCGGGGCCGACCCGCCTCAGATCAGCAAGGGAAGCTGGGCTTCCACGCCGGTGTCGTGCTGCTGCAAGGATGACAGCGAAACGCCGAGGAGGCGCACCGGCTTGGCCAGGGGCATCTCGCTCTGCAGGAGAGCAATGGACAAGCGTGCCAGGTCCTCCCGGCTCGCGACCAGGTTGGCGACGGACCTGCTGCGCGTCATGATTTCGAAGTCCGCGAACTTGACCTTCAAGGTGACCGTCCGGCCTCGGTTGCCGCTGGCTTCGCAATGCTGCCAGACCTTGTCGATCAGCGGCTGCAGCTCCGCCAGCATCGGTTCGAAGTCGGTCAGGTCGGTCGAGAAGGTGTTTTCGGCGCCGACTGATTTGCGGATGCGATTGGCGCGGACCGGGCGATTGTCGATGCCGCGCGAGATCCAATAGTAGTGGTGGCCGGCCTTGCCGAAGTGCTGCTGGAGGAAGGGCAGGGTCTGATTGCGGATGTCGAGCCCGGTATGAATTCCGAGCGCGTTGAATTTCGCGGCGGTCGCCGGGCCGATGCCGTGAAACCTGCCGACCGGCAGCCCCTCCACGAAGGCTGGACCCATCTCCGGCGAAATGACGTATTGGCCATTGGGCTTGCGATGGTCCGAGGCCAGCTTGGCGAGGAACTTGTTGTAGGAGATTCCCGCGGAGGCATTGAGTCCGGTCTCGGCCTTGATCTTGGCCCGGATCTGCAAGGCGATGTCGCGTGCCAGCGGAATGCCTTGCAGATTTCCGGTGACGTCCAGATAGGCCTCGTCCAACGACAAAGGCTCGATGACCGGCGTGTACAGGGCGAAGATGGCGCGGATCTGCTGGCTGATCGCCTTGTAGATCTCGAAGCGCGGCTTGACGAAGATCAGGTCCGGACACTGGCGTTTTGCCGTCACCGACGGCATCGCCGAGCGCACGCCGTACGCCCGAGCCTCGTAGCTTGCGGCTGCCACGACACCGCGTTCGCGCGAGCCTCCGACGGCCACGGGCTTGCCGCGCAGCTCGGGATTGTCCCGCTGCTCGACCGACGCGTAGAATGCATCCATGTCGATGTGGATGATCTTGCGAATGGCCGGCGGTGCGGCATCCTGTTCCGGACCGGAGCTTGGCATGGCCAAGCTCTATCAGAGCGCGGCGATGAAGTCTGCACAGCCGAGTGCGGGCTGCCGACGACGTCCCTTACAACGACGTTGCGATGTCTGTCGCCCTCAGCCTTCCATCGGCCACGACGGAAACGCGCTCGTGAGAAGAAGGATCGCCGACCGTGATCGAGACGAAGCAGCGCCGGGACGTGTCGTCAAAGCCGCTCACGTGTTGCGACCATGGGCCTAAAGCGACTGTGATGTTCGAGCTCACTTTCCTGGGGACCTCGGCGAGCGTTCCGTCGGCGGACCGCAATCATCCAGCCCTTCTCGTTCGAGCAGGCCGGCATCGCATTCTCGTCGATTGCGGCGAGGGGACCCAACGTCAGCTGCTCCGCAGCGGGGCAGGCTTTCGCCGGCTCGATCGGATCCTGCTCACCCACGGCCATTTCGACCATGTCCTCGGCATTCCCGGACTGTTTTCTACCCTGCGGCTGCGCAGGAGCGCTGACATCATGCGCGTGCACGGCAGTCCCGACACGCTCGATGTGGTGGTCCGAATGCTCGCGGGGCTGTGGGGCGAGGGCCGTGCGCCGATCCCGCTCGAGCTCGTTCCGCTCAGGCGCGGGGAGGTTCTCGACGCCGGTGAGTTTACGATCAACTGCTTTCCCGTCCGGCACCGCGACACCGACAGCTTCGGCTTCGAATTTGCAGGTCAAATTCGCCGCCATCTGCTGCCGGACCGTCTGGCGGCGCTCGCGGTACCTGATGGGCTCGTGCGCAAGGCACTGGCGGAGGGCCGGCCGGTCACGCTGGAGGACGGACGAACCATCGATCCGGAGGATGTTCTGGGGCCGCCGCTAAGACCGAAAAAGCTCGTCATCGTCGGCGATGCTGAAACGACCGAGGGTCTGCACGAGCATGTCCGCGACGCGGACATGCTCGTGATCGAGGCCACCTTTCTCCGGCGGGATTCGGCCATGGCTCGTGACTACGGCCACCTGACGGCCGCGGAGGCCGCCGGGCTCGCGGCGTCGAGCAACGTCGGGCTGCTTGTCCTGAACCATATCTCCGGCCGCTATCCTGACGAGGAGATCCTCGTCGAGGCGCGGGAAATTTTTACCAACAGCCGTGTTGCGATCGATTTCGATCGGCTGATGGTCTAGCTGCTTGCTCGGGCGCGTCTGCTATGTCGCGCCTGAGCCGCTTTGCAAACGGCTCTGGGCGAACGCGATGTACCAGTCGAGACAACCGGGATTGGCCATGGCGTCGCGGTTGATGACCTTGTCGAGCGGCTGCCCGAGCAGGAGCTTCTTGATCGGCAGCTCCTGCTTCTTGCCGGACAACGTGCGCGGGATCTCGGCTACCGCAAAGATCTCGTCGGGCACGAAGCGCCGCGACAGGCCGGCTTCGACCGCCATGTTGATCTTCCGCTTCATCGCCGCATCGAGCGCGACACCGTCGCGCAGCACCACGAACAGCGGCATGTAGCTGTCGCGGCCGAGATATTCGAGATCGACGACCAGCGAATCCAGGATCTCCGGCAGCGCCTCGATGGCCGAGTACAATTCGCTCGTCCCCATGCGCAGCCCGTGGCGATTGATGGTCGCGTCGCTGCGGCCATAGATGATGCAGGAGCCATCCGGATTGACCTTGAGCCAGTCGCCATGTCGCCAGACCGGCCCGCCCGCGCGCGCCTCGAAGGCGTCGAAGTAGCTCGCGAGATAGCGCGCATTCCCCGGATCGTTCCAGAACCGCAGCGGCATCGACGGCATCGGCGCGGTGCAGACGAGCTCTCCGACTTCGCCGATGACGGGCTCGCCCCGGTCATTGAAGGCCTCGACGGCCGCGCCGAGTGCGCGGCATTGCATGGTTCCGGGCACCTGCGGCAATTCGCGGTTGCCGCAGATGAAGGCGCCGGCGAAGTCGGTGCCGCCGGAGATGTTGGACCACCACATTTGCGCCTGCGCCCGGCTGCCATTGACCTGCGACAGCTCCGCGAACCGCTGATCGAACCAGGCCTGCGTGTCGGCACTGAGCGGTGAGCCGGTGGACCCGAGACAACGCAGTCGGGACAGATCGCCCGCGTCGGCCAGGTTGATGTCCGCCTTGACGCAGCTCGCGAAGAACGCCGCGCCTGCGCCGAAGAAGGTCGACTTCGAGTTCGCCACGAACCGCCACAGTGTGGTCCAGTCCGGATGATCCTTGGGCCCGGCCGGGCTGCCGTTGAAGATGCAGCACGTGGTGCCGTTGAGAAGCGCGCCGACCTGGTTGTTCCACATGATCCAGCCGGTCGAGCTGTACCAGTGATAGCGCTCGCCGAACGAATTCGGCTGATAGGAGCAGCCGATGTCGTTGTGCAGCCCAAGCAGCGCGAGCGTGACGATGATGATGCCGCCGTGACCATGCACGATCGGTTTCGGCAATCCGGTGGTGCCGCTCGAATACACGATCCAGAGTGGATGATCGAAGGGAAGCCACTCCGGTTCGAAGGCATCGACGCCAGGGCCTGTTCGTGACAGGACATCCGAGAGATGGACGCCCCCGGCGACCGGCGCGCCGGCATCGTCGCTGTGCAGGATGACGTGACCGACCGTTGGCAACGACCGCCGCAGCTCCTCGACGACATCGCGGCGATCGTGCCGGCGGCCGGCATAGGTGACCGCATCGCAGGCGATCAGCACCTTGGGCTCGATCTGCTTGAACCGGTCGATCACGGCGGGCGCGGCCATGTCGGGCGCGCAAACGCTCCAGATCGCGCCGATGCTCGCGGCAGCGAGAAACGCGATCATGGCTTCGGGGATATTGGGCAGATAGGCGGCGACCCTGTCGCCGGGCGCCACGCCTTGCTCGCGCAGATGCAGCGCCAGGGCGGCTGCCTTTCGCCGAAGCTCCGGCCAGGTCGTCTCCGTGAGCCTGCCGTCCTCGTGACTGCTGACGATCGCGGGCAGGCCCGCCGCATCGTTGGCTTCGACGTGACGAAATACCTGTCGGGCGTAGTTGACCGAAGCGCCCGGAAACCAGACCGCTCCCGGCATCGTGCGCTTGCCCAGGACGGTCGAAAACGCGGTCGGCGACTGCAGGTCATAATAGTCCCAGATGCTGCGCCAGAATCCGTCGAGGTCGCGGATGGACCATTGCCGCATCTCCTCGAAGCTTTCGAAGTGGAGGCCGCGATGATCCTTCAGCCATTGGCGATAGAGGGCCATTTGCGGGACATAGGGAGCTGTCATCATTGGTTCCGGCTGGTTGTTTGTATCGCGTCGACCGATGGGAGACGCCGAGGCGCTCATTTCGACTTCTGCTTCCGCCGCTTGTAGAGCGCGTTGAAGCCTCCGGCCATGAAGGTCACGAACCGCTCGCGGACGGCCACGAAATCGTCGGACTTGCATAGACCGCCGGACAGGCGGTCGATGCGGCCGGTCCGTGACAGGATCAGCGAGTAGGCGCCGGAGGTGAACTGGAAGCTCCAGAACAGGTCCTCGGGCGTGGCATCGGGCAATGCCTTCTGCAGCAGACCGATGAGACGCAGCACCAGCGGATCGAGATAGGTGTCCATCATCTCCACGCCATAGCCCGGCGCGTTCGCGACCTGCGCGAAGATACGGCCGAAGTGCCGCCAGTTGTCCTCTTCGTTGACGTAGACGTCGAACGCGCCGTCATAATAGGCACGCAGCGCGCCTTCCACGGTCGGGCGATCTCCGACCTTGGCCTCGTAGGCATCCAGCCCGGCCGTGCGCACCGTGACAGCGTATTCCATGCGGCGTTCGAACACGGCGTCGAACAGCGCTTTCTTGCCCTCGAAGTAGTAATGGATCAGCGCAGGATGGATGCCCATCCTGTCGGCCACATCCTTGATCGTCACGCCGAAATAGCCGAGCTGCGCGAACAGCTCCTCGCTGGTGTCGAGGATGAGCTTCACCGTCGTCGCGCGCTGTTCCGCGCGCGTGCGGCGCCCCTCGGGCTTCGGCTCTGCTGGCATGCTCTCCGTGGTCCCTGATCGGCGCGCACAGGAACGGCGCCGTTGTCATTTTGACGATGAGGGGGTGGGCGCGCCCGGTCAAGCGGGACTTCGGGCTTCCAACATTTTCATTTAGTGCTAAATGAATGAACTTGACCGGCGGCCGGCCGGACGGTAGGTCTCGGAGACCTGATGGATAGCGGTCGACGGTCGGGCGGCGGGCAGCGCGCTGCCAGTCTGGTCGCGCGCTGACATCATCAAGGACAATCGGCTGGCCATGGATCAGCCGCTCACGGGAGGACACATGATACGGATCGAGTCGACGGCGGCTGCCGTGCTGATGCTCGGCGTGGCCCTTTCAGCCCCGGCGTTCGCGCAGAAGACATACGACGTCGGCGCCACCGACACCGAGATCAAGATCGGCCAGACCAACCCGCTCAGCGGGCCGGCTTCTGCTTTCGGGTCCATCGGCAAGGCGGAAGCGGCCTATATCCGCATGATCAACGAGCAGGGCGGCGTCAACGGGCGCAAGATCAACCTCATCCAGTATGACGACGCCTACAGTCCGCCGAAGACGGTGGAGCAGGTGCGCAAGCTGGTCGAAAGCGACGAGGTGCTGACCACGTTCCAGATCATCGGCACGCCGCCGAACGCCGCGGTCCAGAAATATCTGAACGGCAAGGGCGTCCCGCAGCTTCTGGCGGGAAGTGGAGCGTCCCGTTTCACCGATCCGAAGAACTATCCCTGGACGATCTCCGCCAATCCGAACTACCAGTCGGAAGCGCACATCTACGCAAGATATATTCTGGAGAACCATCCGAACGCGAAGATCGGCATCCTGTATCAGAACGACGATCTCGGCAAAGATTACGTCAAGGGGCTGAAGGACGGGCTGGGCGCCAAGGCCGGCATGATCGTGAAGGAGCTGTCCTACGAGCTGTCCGATCCGACGATCGATTCGCAGCTGGTGACGCTCAAGGCGTCGGGTGCCGATCTGTTCTACAACATGTCGACGCCGAAATTCGCGGCGCAATCGATCAGGAAGGCCGCCGAGCTTGGCTGGAAGCCCGTCCACATCCTGGAGGTCAACGCGACGGCGGTCGGTCAGGTGCTCGTGCCCGCGGGGCTCGAGAATGCCAAGGACATCATCTCGGTCGCCTACGGCAAGGATCCGCTCGATCCGCAATGGGCCGATGACGAGGGCATGAAGCGCTACAAGGCGTTCATGGCGAAATACGCGCCCGGCGAGGACGCCAACAGCGGCTTCGCCACCTATGGCTACTCGACGGCCGCTCTCCTCGTCCACATCCTCAGGCAATGCGGTGACGAGCTGACGCGCGCCAACATCATGAAGCAGGCGACCAACATCAAGGGCTTCGTTCCCGATCTCGGGCTGCCTGGAATGTCGGTGACGACAACGCCCGACGATTACCGCATCAGCAAGCAATTCCAGATGATGAAATTCGACGGTCAGCGCTGGATCATCTCGGGTCCGATCCTGACCGACGACTTCAAGGCGGACTGATCCTCTCGTCGGCCATGGCCTGTCCGGGCGTCGCTTGCGCGCCAGGATGCCCAGCTGTCTCTCCGTCATCCGCGCCGGCCGGCGCCGAAAGCTGAACCCTGTCCGTCGGAGCGCCGCTCATGATCAGTGAAGCCGTCCGCCGCCGCCGGGGCTTCGATCCTGCGGCGCTTGCAGCGATCGGCCCGGCGCTCGCCGAATTCGTCGATCGCGGCGAGCTCGCAGGCATCGTGTCTCTCACCTCGCGCGGCGGCGAGATCGTTCATGCCGAGACGATCGGCTGGCGGGACGTCGAAACGAACAGCCCGATGCGCCCGGATACGTTGTTCCGGATCGCGTCGATGACCAAGCCGATCACCTCGGTGGCGGCGATGATGCTGGTCGAGGAAGGCAGGATCGCCTTGGCGGACCCCGTCTCCCAGTGGATTCCAGAGCTGGCCGATTTACGGGTCCTGCGCGACGCCGCCGGCCCGCTCGACGAGACCGTGCCCGCCCAGCGCGCGATCACCATCGAGGATCTGCTCACGCACCGCTCGGGCATCGCCTACGCGTTCTTCTCGGAAGGCCCGCTCAAGGTCGCCTATGAGCGCGCGCTCGGCGATCCCGCGATGAACCGTTCGACGCCGGACGAATGGCTCGCGGCGCTCGGCGCGCTACCGCTGGCCTATCAGCCCGGTGACCGATTCCACTACGGCCACTCGACCGACGTGCTCGGCTTCCTGATCGGCCGGGTCGAAGGCAAGCCGTTCCGGCGGGTGCTGCAGGAGCGCCTCTTCGCGCCGCTCGGCATGGACGACAGCGATTTCTGGTTGCCGCACGCCAAGCGAAATCGCCTGGCGAGCCTGTATGGGTATGACGAGACGACGGAGCGGCTCGTGAAGGTCGAGCCGGTCATGTATGACGAGCCGCCGGCCTATACGCCGGGTGGCGGCGGGCTGATCTCGTCCGCGCCGGACTACCATCGGTTCGCGCGCATGCTGCTCGGAGGAGGCGAGCTGGACGGCGTCAGGTTGCTGCGGCCTGCAACTGTGGATCTGATGCGAACCAATCGGCTGACCGATGGGCAGCGCCAGATTCCCTTCGCCGGCATGCCGCTGTGGCAGACTTCCGGATTTGGGCTCGGACTGGCGATCGCCGAGGAGGCCGTCGGCAATCCCTATGCCTGTGGCGCACCGGGCTCGATGACCTGGCCCGGCATCTTCGGCACCTGGTGGCAGGCCGATCCGGTCAATGACCTGATCATGATCTATCTGATCCAGCATCACGTGCCGGTCTCGGCCGGGGCAGGAGCCACGATTGCCACCGGTCGGGGCGCCGTCGGCCGCCGTGCTCTGCCCGTCTTCCAGCGTGGAACTTACGGCGCGCTGTCCCACATTGTGGAACAAGCGACATGACCGGCAAGTGCCGTCATCCCCGCGAGTCGGAAGCATATGTCCACGATGTGGACGCCACATTCCGCTCGATGAAACGTCCGATCGGCGGTGAGCTGCTTGCCGGCCCATTGCCGGAGCGGCAAACACGGCTTCATCTCATGCCGAGCTTGTCATCCGGCCGTTATTCTGCTCAGTGCTTCTTCAAATTGCGCGATCATGCGCATCGATCGATCGACTGAAGTCGACAGCCAGCGAGGAAACAAAACTATGCGCAAGTTAACTTTAGCCATTGCCCTGATCGTCCCGATGCTCGGTCATGCCGCGCAGGCCGAAGACACCGTCAAGATCGGCTATATCGATCCGCTGTCCGGCGGCGGTGCCAGCGTCGGCGAGGGCGGCCTGAAGACGTTCCAGTACCTGGCCGACGAGCTCAACGCCAAGGGCGGCATTCTCGGCCATAAGGTCGAGATCGTGCCGTTCGACAATAAGACCAATCCGCAAGAGAGCCTGGTCCAGGCCCAGAAGGCGATCGACGCCGGCGTCCGCTACATCACGCAAGGCAACGGATCGTCCGTCGGGCTTGCGCTGGAGGATTTCGTCAACAAGCACAACACGCGCAACCCCGGCAAGGAAGTGCTGTACTTCAACTATGCCGCCGTCGATCCGAGCATGACCAATGAGAAATGCAGCTACTGGCATTTCCGCTGGGACGCCAGCTCGGACATCAAGATGGAGGCGCTCACCAACTACATGAAGGACATCCCGTCCATCAAGAAGGTGTATCTGATCAATCAGGACTATTCGTTCGGCCAGTCGGTCCGCAGCGACGCGCGCAAGATGCTGGCGGCGAAGCGACCCGATGTCCAGATCGTCGGCGACGAGCTGCATCCGCTGCTGAAGATCACGGACTTCTCGCCCTACATTGCCAAGATCAAGGCGTCCGGCGCCGACAGCGTCATCACCGGCAACTGGGGCCAGGACATCGCGCTGCTGCTCAAGGCCGCCGCGGATGCCGGCCTGAAGGTCAACTGGTACACTTATTACGCGGGCGGCGCCGGCGGCCCGACCGCCATCAAGCAGACGGGCCTGGATCATCAGGTCTTTCAGCTGACCGAAGGCTTCGCCAATTCGGGCCATCAGGCTGCGATGGATTACGAGAAGGCGTTCCGCGCCAAGGTCAACATGTCGCTGTGGTATCCGCGGGCGGTCAACGAGATGCGCATGTTCAAGGCGGCGGCCGAGAAGGCCAACTCCATCGACCCGGTGAAGGTCGCGGCCGAGCTCGAGGACCTCAAGCTCGAGGTGCTGGATGGCGGCACCGGCTTCATGCGCAAGGATGATCACCAGTTCTTCCAGCCGATCTACGTCTCGTCCTTCGGCAAGCTCGCGGCGAACGAGCCGTTCGACGAGGAGAACACCGGCTGGGGATGGCACCTGGTCTCCAGGGTCGATACGCCCCAGGCCATGGTGTCGACGACGTGCAAGATGGCGCGGCCGTAATCGATCGGCGCTGGCTTCCCGCACGGCCTCACCGTGCGGGAAGCGGCGTCGGCCCTGCGTCGATCTGTTAGGGAATGAGCGGCGGGGCATCGAGGCCCCGGACATTCGCGGGTGCACCGTGCTTGAACTCATCGTCATCTCCACCCTCAACGGCGTGCTGTTCGGCATGCTGCTGTTCCTGCTGTCGAGCGGGCTGACCGTCATCTTCAGCATGATGGGGGTGCTCAATTTTGCTCACGCCAGCTTCTACATGCTCGGCGCCTTCTTCGGCTTCCAGCTCACGAAATGGGTCGGCTTCTGGCCGGCCCTCCTGCTCGCGCCGCTCCTCGTCGGGGCCATCGGCATGGCGGTCGAGCGTTACGGTCTGCGCAACACGCACAAGCATGGTCACGTCGCCGAGCTGCTGCTGACCTTCGGCCTCGCATTCGCGATCGAGGAAATCGTCTCGATGATCTGGGGCAAGACGCCGCTCGACTACCGCGTCCCGGCGCTGCTGGACTTTCCCGCATTTACGATCTTCTCGACCAACTATCCGGCCTACAAGCTGTTCATGCTGGCGGTGTCGGTGACGATCTTCGTGGCGCTGCTGATCGTGCTCAAGCGCACCCGGGTCGGCCTGATCGTTCAGGCGGCATTGACCCATCCCCATATGGTCGGCCATCTCGGCCACAATGTCGGACGCGTGTTCATGGTGGTGTTCGGGGTCGGCAGCGCGCTGGCCGGTCTCGCCGGCGTCATCGCCGGTCCCGCCCTGGTGACGCAATCCGACATGGCCGCGGCGCTCGGGCCGATCCTGTTCGTGGTGATCGTGTTCGGCGGCCTGGGCTCGCTGCCGGGCGCCTTCATCGCTTCGCTGGTGATCGGCCTGGTGCAGACCTTCGCCGTGGCGCTGAACGGATCGCTGGCAAGCGCCTTCGGTCCGCTCGATCCATCCGCCGGGCCATCGGTGCTCACCGACATCTGGAACGTGACGATCGCCCAGGTCGCGCCGATCGTTCCCTACCTGCTGCTGGTGCTCGTCCTGATCGTGCGCCCCGTGGGCCTGATGGGGACTCGCGAATCATGACCGCAGCAGTGACCTCCGCGTCTCGTCTCGCGGCAGAGCCCGCCGGATCCCGTCTCCGCTTCTATGCCGTCTGGGTGATCGGCGTGGCCGTGCTGATCGTGCTGCCGCTGCTCTTCAATTCGGGCGGATCGCTGACCTCGTTCAGCCTCATCGGGATCGCGATCGTCTTCGCGCTCTCCTACAACATCCTCCTCGGTCAGACCGGGTTGCTGTCGTTCGGTCACGCGGTTCACTACGGCCTGGGCGGCTTCGCGGCCTGTCACATGATGAATGCGGTGGTGGCGCATGGCTGGCCGATTCCGCTGCCCTTCATTCCGCTGTTCGGCGGGCTGGGCGGCCTCGCCTTCGCGATCATCCTCGGCTGGGTCATGACCAAGCGCGCCGGCACGGTGTTTGCGATGATCTCGCTCGGCATCGGCGAGCTCGTGGCGTCGTCGTCGCTGATCCTGCGCTCGGTGTTCGGCGGCGAAGCCGGCATCACCACGGACCGCACCGCTCTGCCGCGCATGTTCGGCTGGACCTTCGGGCCGCAGCTGCAGGTCTATTACCTGATCGCGTTCTGGCTGGTGCTATCGGCAATCGCGATGTATGCGCTGACCCGGACGCCCCTGGGGCGGATCAGCAATGCGGTGCGCGACAATCCCGAACGGGTCCAGTTCATCGGCTATGATCCGCACGTCGTCCGCTATCTCGCCTATTGTTTCGCCGGATTCTTCGCCGGCGTCGCGGGCGGCCTCGCGGCGATCAGCTTCGAGATCGCGAACTCCGCCTATCTCGGTGCAATCCAGTCGGGCCTCGTGCTGTTCGCGACCTTCATCGGTGGGACGGCCTACTTCTTCGGTCCGATCCTCGGCGCGATCCTGGTGACCTATCTCCAGCTTGGGCTGACGAGCCTCACCAGCGTCTGGCAGCTCTATTTCGGCATCATCTTCATCGGCATCGTCATGTTCTCACCCGGTGGCATCGCCGGTCTGCTGATGATGCACCGGCCGCTGGTCCGTGCCGGAACGCTCGGAATGGTGATCCCGTCCTATCTCGTTGCCATCGTGCCGACCGCGGCGTTCGCTTGCGGCGTCATCCTGACCATCGAGACGGTCGCGCGTTATTCGGGTGGCGACGCCATCAACCTGTTCGGCGTGGCCTTCAATCCGCAATCCCCCGTGACATGGGGCGTCGCCGCGATTCTGGTGGTCGCCGGCTTCTTCGTCGCGCGGTCGACGTGGCAGCGGATCGCCGGAGCCTGGGACGGGGCCGCCACTGTGGCGCGTGATCGGGGGTATCTGGCATGACCGCGGCCATCGAAGTCCGTGCCGTCGAAAAGCGCTTCGGCAATGTCGGCGTCATCCGCGACCTCAACCTGAGCGTCGCCCAGGGCGAGCGTCACGCGATCATCGGCCCGAACGGCGCTGGCAAGTCCACGACGTTCAACCTCATCAGCGGGCATATCAGGCCGACCTCGGGCGAGGTGCGATTGAACGGCGCGGTCATCTCGGGCCTGCGGCCGTTCGAGATCAACCGGCGCGGCCTGTCGCGCTCGTTCCAGGTGACCAACGTGTTCGCCCGCATGACCGTGTGGGAGAACGTCCGCTGCGCCGTGCTGTGGGCGACCGGACATCGCTACGCGTTCTGGAAGAACGTCGACAGCCTGCCGGAGGTGCGCGAGCGGACCGCCCAGATCCTCGACGACATCCACCTCACGCATCGGCGTGACATCCCCGCGGGGTTGTTGACTTATGCCGAGCAGCGCGAGCTGGAGATCGGGGTCACCATTGCGAGCGGTGCGACGGTCGTCATGCTCGACGAGCCGACGGCCGGGATGAGCCATGCGGAGACCGAGCGCGCCGTCTCGTTGATCCGGCGGCTCACCGAGGGGCGGACGCTGGTGATCGTCGAGCACGACATGAGCGTGGTATTCGGTCTCGCCGATCGCATCTCGGTGCTGGTCTACGGCCACATCATCGCGTCGGGCACGCCGGAGGAGATCCGTCGGGACCCGAAGGTGAGGGAAGCCTATCTCGGCGAGGAGGCCCACTGATGCTCGAAGTCAGGAACCTCCACGCCTATTACGGCAAGAGTCACATCCTCCAGGGCGTCGACCTCGACGTCGCTGCTGGCGAAGTGGTGAGCCTGCTCGGCCGCAACGGCGTCGGCCGCTCGACCACCGTGAAGGCGATCATGGGCGAGGTCAGTCCGCAGGGGACGATCCGCTTCAAGGGCCGGGACATTGCCGGCTTGCCGAGCTACAAGATCGCGCGCCTTGGGCTTGGCTATGTGCCCGAGCATCGCGACATCTTTCCGAGCCTCACCGTGCGGCAAAATCTCGTGCTCGGCATCAAGGACACCCGGCGGCCGGGGAAGTGGCGCCTCCAGGACATGCTCGACATGTTTCCCAATCTCGCCGCGCGCGCCGATACGCCGGCTGGCGTGCTGTCGGGCGGCGAGAAGCAGATGCTGACCACCTGCCGGACCTTGATGGGTGACCCCGACCTGATCATGATCGACGAACCCACCGAAGGTCTGGCGCCGCTGATCGTACAGCAGGTCGGCGACCTGATCGCCCGGATTGCGGCGGCTGGCGTCGCGATCCTGCTCGTCGAGCAGAAGCTCTCGATCGCGATGCGGATCTCGAAGCGCGTCTATGTCATGGGCCACGGCCGCGTCGTGTTCGAAGGAACGCCGGATCAGCTCAAGGCCAACACCGCGGTTCGGCAGGAGTGGCTCGAAGTGTGAGGTGCAGCGGCATCCGTCGCAGATCACCGGCCGGCTTGCGGGACCAGTCGCTGTTCGATCACAGCTTCTGGCGGCCGTAGATCAGGAGCATCAGGATGATCACCGCGCCGTAGATCAGCTGGCGGCCGGCCTCGCTGATCTGCATCACCGACAGAATGGACTGCAGCAGGGTGATCAGCACGACGCCGGCGACGGTGCCGAGATAGCTGCCGCGGCCGCCGAGAATGTGCGTGCCGCCGAGGACGACGGCGGCGATCGAGGGCAGCAGATAGGCGTCGCCCATCGACTGCGCCGCCTTCGAGGCATAGCCCGCGAGCAGCACGCCGCCGAAGGCGGACAGCGCGCCGGACAGCGCGAACGCCAGCATGGTGATGCGGCGTGTATCGATCCCTGAGAGATAGGCCGCGCGCTCGCGATTGCCGATGGCATAGATGGCGCGGCCGAACGTGGTCCGTGACAACAGCCAGATCGCTGCGCCGCCGATGATCGCCCAGACCAGCACCGCATTGGGAAGGCCGGGCACGATCGTGCCGGTGGCGAGATAGCGCATCGCCTTGGAGGCGGAATCCTGCGGCGCGAAGCCGCCGGTGTAGGCCACCATCAGGCCTTGCGCGACCGCATTGGTCGCCAGCGTGATGATCATCGAGGGAATGCGCAGATAGGCGACGCCGATGCCGTTCAGGACACCGATGGCGGCGCCGCAGAGAATGCCGCAGGGAATCGCGATGATGGCGCCGGTCGTGCCATGCGCGGCCGCCGCGCAGGCCATCATCGCGCCCGTCGTCACCACCCAAGGCACCGACAGGTCGATCTGGCCGAGCAGGATCACCAGCATCATCCCGGTGGCGATCACGCCCAGGAAGCTCGCGACCTTCAACTGCTGCAGCAGATAATCCGGCGACAGGAAGCTGCGCGAATACAGGCTGCCGACCAGCAGCAGCAGCACGATGCAGCCGAACGAGGCCGCCACCGCCGGATCGATCCGACGCAGCATGGCGATCCCGCGCTGGGCCGGTTGTGGTGCCGTTGCGTCGCTCATCCGAACCACTCCAGCCGATTACGCACACGCACCAGGCCGAACGCGCCGATCGAGACCGCGAGCATCAGCACGAGGCCCTGGAACAGCGGCTGCCACAGCGGATCGAAATCGAACACGAACAACAGATCGCCGATGGTGCGGAACGCGAGCGCGCCGAAGATCGCCCCGATCGCGCTGCCGCGTCCGCCCATCAGCGACACGCCGCCGAGCACCACGGCCGCGATCGAGAACAGCGTGTAGGCATTGCCGCTCGCATAGGCGGCCTCGCCCGTGTAGGAGAAGAACGTCAGGAACAGGCCGCCGATCGACGACAGCAGGCCAGCCAGGGTGTAGGCGACGAACTTGGCCGCGCGGATCGGCGCGCCGGACATGTAGGCTGCGACCTCGGAGGAGCCGGTCGCGAACGCGGCGCGGCCGACGACCGAGCGGCTATAGGGCACCCAGATCAGCAGCGCCGCCGCAGCCAGTGCCACGAGGCTCGTGGGCAGCACGCCGAATAATCTTCCCGTCAAGGCATCCGCCAGCGTCTCGTTGACGGATCCGCCGGGATTGGGCCGCAGGAACAGCGCGATGCCGTAGTACATCGCCCCGGTGGCGATCGTGGTCACGATCGGCTGCAGGCGCCCGAAGATCACGATCGCGCCGTTGATCATGCCGCAGACGATGCCGGTGCCGAGCACGCCGGCGACGCCGAGCGCGGTCTCGGTGGCGGTGCCGACCACGATCCAGGACGCGAGGCAGTTGGTCAGTGTCAGGATCATGCCGACGGACAGATCGATGCCGGCGGTGATCACCACGATCGCCTGCGCCATGGCGACGAAGGCCAGCAGCGTCGCCTTGTTGGCCGCGGTCTGCACCATGTTGGCGCTGAAGCCGGCCGGATGATTGGTCGCATAGAGCACGAACATCGCGACGAAGATGCCGATCGCGAGCAGGGTGCCGCGCTGTTCGGCGAGCCAGTACCGCCACTCGGTCATGCCAGACTCGCTTCCGCTCGCTCGCCCTCGTCGACATTGAGCGCACTGCTGACCAGCGCGCGCTCGGTGATCTCGGCGCCCGCAAGCTGGCGCCTGATCGCGCCATCATACATCACCAGCACGCGGTCGCAGCAGCCGATCAGCTCGTCATAGTCGGTCGAATAGAGCAGGATCGCGGCGCCCTCGTCGGCAAGCCGGCGCAGCAGCCGGTAGATCTCCTGCTTGGTGCCGACGTCGATGCCGCGCGTCGGATCGTTGAGCAGGATGATGCGCGGCTTGTTCATCAGCCATTTCGCGATCACGACCTTCTGCTGATTGCCGCCGGAGAGCGCGCTGACGGCGAGATCGGGGGAGGCGGTCTTGATCTCGATCAGGCGGATCATCTCCTCGATCAGGGCCGATTGCCGCTGCCGGTCGATGATGCCGAATGTCGCGAACCGGTCGAAGGCGGCGGCCGAGAGATTGTCGCGCACCGACATCGGCAGCATCAGTCCTTCGGTCTTGCGGTCCTCCGGAATCAGCGCGAGGCCGATGCGCTCCGACTTGGCAGTGACGGGGCTGTCGATCGTCACCTTGTTGCCGTCGATCAGAATGTCGCCGCGGCAGTCGCGCAGCACGCCGAACAGCGCCAGCAGCAGCTCGCGCTGGCCCTGGCCGTCGAGCCCGCCGAGTCCGATGATCTCTCCGGCCTGCAGCGAGAACGAGATGTCCTTCAGCCGGTCGCCCCAACTGATGCTCCTGCATTGCAGCGCGGGCGGCCGCCCATCGGTCTTGCGCGGCGGCTTGTCCGGGAAAGCGTGCTTGTACTCGCGGCCGATCATCAGCTCGATCACTTCGGCATCCGTCCTGGTGCCGGCCGGGAAGGTCGAGATGCGGCGCCCGTTGCGGAATACGCTGCATTCATCGGCGAGCTCGGCGATCTCGTGCATGCGGTGGGAGATGTAGAGCAGCGCCAGCCCCTCGCTGCGCAGGCGCTTCAGTACCGTAAATACCTTGGTCACGTCGGAGGCGGTCAGCGCCGAGGTCGCCTCGTCGAGGATCAGGATCTTCGGCCGCCGCGACAGCGCTTTCGCGATCTCGACCATCTGCCGGCGCGACAGCGGCAGGTCCTTCACCAGCGCGCGCGGATGAATGTCGCCGGCGCCGGCGCGGTGCAGCGCCTCCTCGGCAAGCCGGCGCTGGGCGCGCCGGTCGATCATGCCGAACCGCGTCGGCGGATGCGAGATCATGATGTTGTCCGCGACCGACAGGTCGGGAATCAGCGACAGCTCCTGGAAGATGCAGACGACGCCGGCATCATTCGCGGCGGAGGGACCGCTGAAGGCGACCTCGCGCCCTTCGAGCGTCATCCGGCCTTCGTCCGGTGCGACCACGCCGACCATCAGCTTGATCAGCGTCGACTTGCCGGCGCCGTTCTCGCCGAGAATGGCGTGGATGCGGCCGGGATGGACCTCCAGGTCCGCACCGTCGAGAGCGATCACGCCGCCGTAGCGTTTGGACAGTCCTACGGCGCGAAACAGCGGCTCAGCCGCGATCATGCTTGCTTCCCCAGTCGTTTGGGCAATAGGGACGGGCTGGCCGCGAGACAACCCGCGGACCAGCGATCACACCGGCCTATTGGTTTTCCTTCGACTGGCCCATGATCTCCTGCGCCGTGAAGTTGATGCCGCAGGTCGGGAAGGAGTTGCCGACAAAGAAGTTGTCGGATTGGGCCGGGAAGTAGTCCTGATCCTTCTTGAAGTTCGGATCTTCCACGACCGCGAGCGGCAGCTTGACCGATTGCGGCACGACCTTGCCTTCGAGGGCGGCGAGCGCGACCTTGATCGCGACCGCGACCTGCGCAGGTCCGGTGCCAGCGGACGAGCATTTCAGGCCTTCCGAGGCCTTGGCGGCGCAGAACTTGCGGAAGCCGTTCTCGGTCTCGCCGCCGAACGGCACCATCTTGTGCTTGGCGTCGAGCATGGCCTGCACGATGCCGGTGTCGCCACCCTGGCCGGAGATCGCATCGAACGGGCCGTTGGTCGCGATCGCATCGGCCGTGGCCTTCTGGGCGACGCCGTCGTCCCATTTGCCGACGACCTCGGTGACCTGCCACTTCTTGCCGGAGCCGTCGAGAACGGAGTGGAAGCCGTTGTGACGGTCGGTGTCGACCGAGGTTCCGGCGACGCCGCGCACCTCGAGCACCTTGCCGCCGCCGGGCACGTTCTTGACCAGCCACTTCGCCCAGAGCTCGCCGAGGCCCTTCTGGTCGACATTGACGTTGATCGCGTCTTCCGTCGCGAGAATGTTGTCGAAGGCGACGAGGATCACGCCGGCCTGCTTGGCGCGCTTGATCACCGGCCCGAAGGCGGTCGGGTTCTGCGCGTTGACGACGATGGCGTCATAGCCGGAGTCGATGAAGTTGTTGATCGCCGAGATCTGCGCCGGCACGTCCTCGCCGGTCGAGACGACCTTGAACTCCTTGAGCTTGGCCTTCACCTCGGGCTGCGCCGCATAGGCCTTCGCGGTCTGGATCATCTGGATGCGCCAGGTGTTGGCGATGTAGCCGTTCGCCAGTGCGATGCGGTAGGGGCCCTTCTTGGCCGGAAACTTGAAGAACTTGGTGTCCTTGGTCCACGGCACCATGCATTCAGGCTCGCTCGCCGGTCCCTTGACCATCTCCGGCTCCGCCAGCGCCTTGCTGGCAAACGCGGTGACCAGCACCAGCGATGCACACGTGGCAAGGCATCGCGCCCTCATCGACTTGGACGACATTCGTGACCTCCCCTGTTGTTGTGGCGCCAGATCAATGACGCATGTGCGAGACGCCTCTTTGTTTCCGGAGGTTGTGCGAGCAATGCTCGTCGTCTCGACCCGCCAAGCGTTACTGATCAATGACAGCGCTGTCAATTACCGTCGCGCCGCTTTTGCCAAGCGGCCGGTCGCATGTCATGAATGTGGTTCGGACAAATCCGCGTGAATCATTGCTGCAAGGATCATGTCTCAGAAGCGTCGCACCACGCTGGAGGACGTCGCGCGCATCGCCAATGTCAGCGCTGTCACCGTGTCGCGGGCGCTGCGTCGGCCCGATATGGTGTCGCCGGAATTGCGCAAGCGGATCGATGCGGCGGTCGACAGGCTGGCCTATGTGCCCAACTTCGCGGCGAGCCGGCTCGCCTCGACCCGCACGCATTCCATCGGCATCGTCGTGTCGTCGCTCTCCAACGGCATCTTCGCGGACTACCTGCAGGCGATCTACGACGCCCTGCTGCCGCTCGGCTTTCGCCCCGTCGTCGTCAGCAGCCGCTACTCGGCGGAGGAGGAAGAGGGGGCGATCAGGACCTTGCTGGGCCAGAACATCGAGGCGCTGATCCTGGTCGGGGTGAACCAGACGCGGGCGGCACGGCGCATTCTCGAACGCTCGCGGATTCCGGTGGTGCAGACGTTCGAGCTGACCGACGATCCGATCGATCTGAATGTCGGACTTTCGCAGCGCCAGGGCGGCCATGCCGCGACCCGCTTCCTGATCGAGCTGGGACATCGGCGGATCGCCTATCTCTCGGGACAGCGCGACGACCGGGCCCGCGCCCGGCTCGAGGGGTATCACGCAGCGCTGGCGGAAGCCGGGCTGGACGGCGCGTCGCTGGTGGCCTGGCTCCCGGCCCAGGCGACGATCTCGCTGGGGCGGAAGCTGACCGAGGAGATGCTCGCGAGCGAAGCCCCCGACGCGATCTTCTGCTGCGACGACAACATCGCGCTCGGGGCGTTGTTCGCCTGCCAGCAGGCGGGGCTGGAGGTCCCGCGCCGGATTTCGCTGATCGGCTTCAATGACCTGGAATTCGCGGCGGCCTCCAATCCGCCGCTGTCGACCGTGCTGACGCCGCGCGCCGACATGGGGCGCGTGGCGTCCGAACTGGTGCTTCAGGTGATCGCCACCGGCAGGCGGCCGAGAGCGCGGCAGATCGACCTCGGTTTCGAGATCGTCGCGCGCGGCAGCACCGGGCCGCATCTGGTTGCATCGTGAGAGCGGCGCGGTCTCAGGCCCAGCCGCCGTCGACGATGTAGTTCTGGTTGGTGCAGGCGCCGCTGTCGTCGGCGGCGAAGAACAGCACTACGCGGGCGATGTCGTCCGGCACGAGCTTGCGCTTGAGGCATTGGCGCCGCATCAGCTCGGCCTCGCCCTCGGGCGTCAGCCACATTCGCTGCTGGCGCTCGGTCATGATCCAGCCCGGAAGGATGGAATTGACCCGGATGTTGCTGGGGCCGAGATCGCGGGCGAGGGCGCGCGTCAGTCCCTGGATCGCCGACTTCGCCGTGGTGTAGCAGGGCATGTTGCCCTGGCCGAGCACCCAGCTCACCGAGCCGAGATTGACGATCGCGCCGCCTCCCGCCTGGATCATGTCCGGCGCAACCGCCTGGGCCGCGAAGAACTGATGCTTGAGGTTCACGGCGATGCGCTCGTCCCAATAGTCCGGCGTGACGTCCTCGATCGCGTGGCGGTCGTCGCGCGCCGCATTGTTCACGAGGATGGTGATCGGCCCCAGCGCCTCGCGGGCGCCGGCGACCGCAGCCCTCAGCGCGGCGATGTCGCGCAGATCGGCATGCGCGAAGTGCACCTTGGCCTCCGCAGGCAGGCTCTCCAGCACTTGCTGTGAGGCCTCCAGATCGATGTCGATGAATCCGACACGCGCACCTTGGCCGACGAAATTGCGGACGATCGCTTCCCCGATGCCGGAGCCGCCGCCGGTCACGAGAACGGCCCGATCCTTGAGGCTTGGGTAGATGGTGCCCTGCATTGGTTCCTCTCAGTTGCGCCTGGGAGAGCGGCCGCGGCCGCGACGAGACGCATCCCGGACGCCGTCCGTGTTGTGCAATGCACGGCCGGTGCGTCCGGCTGGACCCCTCGATGTGCGCCTGCGAGCACCCTCACGCCCGATGTCGATGCTGACGGATCCGGGCGTTCCCCCTGCGACGTCCTTGTTTGCTATCCGGCATTCTGCGCCAGGACCGGCCGGGACGCCAGCACCTGTTGCGCCGCTCGGGTGCGACCATCGGGCGCCTTCTTCGGAGCTGGACCGGCCGCCGTCGGTCGAGCGCAAAACCCTTCAGAGGATTTCGGAGATCGACTGGCCCTGCAACTCGATGCTCAGTCCCTGCATGCCGAGATCGGTGATCTCGCCGCCCATCGCCTTCAGGCTCTCCTCGCGGATCAACGACATCAGCCCGCGCCGCAGCGCCAGGAATTCCGACGACATCATCATCGCTTGCTGGCGTGGGCGCTCGAGCGGGATCTGGATTTCGGCCTTGATCGAGCCGGGGCGCGCGGTCATGCAGTAGACGCGGTCGGACAGGAAGATCGCCTCGTCGATGTCGTGGGTGACGAACAGCACCGAGATCTTCAGCCGCTGCCACATGTTGGTGAGGATCTGCTGCATGATGATGCGGGTCTGCGCGTCCAGCGCGCCGAACGGCTCGTCGAGCAGCAGCACCTTGGGGCCGGTGGCGAGCGCGCGCACGATGCCGACGCGCTGCTTCATGCCGCCGGAGAGACGCTCGGGATAATGGTTCTCGAACGCCTCGAGACCGGCGAGGCCGAGCAGAGTCCGCGCCGCGCGTGCGCGCTCGAACTTCGCCATGCCGCGCATCTTCAGCCCGAACTCGACGTTCTCGCGCACCGTCTTCCAGGGAAACAGCGAATATTGCTGAAACACCATGCCGCGTTCGGCGCTGGGTCCGGTCACGGCCTGGCCGTCGACCGTGACGATGCCGCTGGTCGGTTTGAGGAAGCCCGCGACAGCGTTGAGCAGTGTCGACTTGCCGCAACCCGACGGTCCGACGATCGAGACGAACTCGCCGGGCTCGACATGGATCTGGGTGTCGGTGACGGCCTCGACGGCGCCGTCGATGGTCTCGTAGCTCAGGGCGAAGTTGCGGACCTCGATATGGCCCTGTCTCGTATCCGCTGCGGCTTGGCTCATCGCGACCTCCAGGGCATCACCAATTGTCCGGCTGCGCGGATCACGAGGCTCGAGCCGAGCCCGAGCACGCCGATCGTGATCATCCCGAGCGCGATGTCGGCATACTGGACCAGTGAATAGGCTTCCCAGGTGAAGTAGCCGATGCCGAACTGTCCCGAGATCATCTCGGCCGCGATCAGCGACACCCATGCGACGCCCATGCCGACGGTGAGGCCAGTGAAGATGTGCGGCAGCGACGCCGGGAAATAGACCTCGCGGAAGATCGACGCCTCCCGGGCGCCAAGGCATTTGGCGGCGCGCACCAGCACGGGATCGACCAGCGTCATGCCGTGCAGGGTGTTGACCAGGATCGGAAAGAACGAGCCGAGAAAGGTGATGAAGACAATGCTCTGCTCGTTGGTCGGCCACAGCATGATCGCCATCGGGACCCAGGCGATGGCCGGAATCGGACGCAGCACCTCGGCGACCGGAAACACGATCTCGTGCACCAGCTTGAAGCGGCCCATGATCAGGCCGAGCGGCACGCCGACCAGCGCGGCCAGCGAGAACCCGATGAAGATCCGGCGGCAACTGAGCAGGATGTGCATCAGGAATTTCGGATCGTGGATCGCCTTGGTGAAGCTCGCATAGACCGCCAGCGGCGCCGGCACGTTGGTGAACTTCACGAAGAAGACGACGCGGTAGGTCGTCAGCAGGTGCCAGGCGATCAGGAACAGGATCAGCGACGCGGTGCCGATCAGCAGCGACTGCAGCCGGTCCTGGTTCAGCCGGAACCAGCGTGCCGCGCGGGCGGAGACGTGCGGCCGGCTCGGCGGGGGCGCGGTGCCAGGCGCGGCGGCCGCCGCAGCCTGGTCGGGCGACGTCATCAGGGCGGGGCTGCTCAAGTCTTGCCTCCCGCCACCGCCAGCTTCACGGCGTCATCAAGTCCCATCACCTTGCCGCCGATCTTGGCGGCATAGGCCTCGGCATCCTTCTTCAGCAGGAACGGCGCGATCTCGCCATTGGCGGCGGCGAAGAACGCCTGGTCGGCGAACAGCTTGATGCCGCGCGCGGTGTCGAAGACGTAGGCGACGTTGATCTTCTTGCCCTTGGCCTTGTAGTCGGCATAGGCGCCGAGCGTGCAGGTCGCGCTGCTGAAGGCTGTGATGCCCTCGCCGTCGATCCAGACCTCGCCGGCCTTGCGCGGCTCGGTGATCGGCCTGTTGCAGAACTTGTCCTCGCCGGAGATTTCGTAGTTCGCGGTGCTGGCGAGATCCTTGTCATAGTCCAGCTTCAGCTCGGCATAGGCCTTGCGGATGTAGCTGTCGTCCACCCACTTCTTCGGATCGAACTCCTTCATGCGGCCGAGGCTCTGCAGCACCTTGACGTCAGTCGCGGCGGCATCCACCAGCGCCGGCTTGATCGTCGGATCCGTGGTCATGTTGCCGCCGGGACCGAGGAAGATGTAGACGACCTCCTTGTTGATCCCGGTCCATTCCTGGATCTTTTCGGCCGCCGCTTTCGGATCCTGGCGCAGCCACTGGTTGGCGGCGATGACTGCCTTGACATAGGCGATGACGACCTCGGGATACTTCTCCGCAAAGTCCGTGCGGACGACGACGCCGTGGAAGGTCGGCAGGTTGGTCTGGACGCCGTCGAAGATCTTGCGCGCATAGCCGCGGAACGGCAGCAACTCGGCGAACGGAACGAAATCGGCGTGCGCGTCGATCTTCTTTTCCTGCAGGTTCGTCGAGCCGACCTCCGGCGTCTGGCTCACGAGCTGGAAGAAGTCCGCCGGATAGCCGGCGTCCTGAAGCGCCTTCAGCACCATGCCATGTGCGGCCGAGCCGAACGGCACGCTGACCAGCTTGCCCTTGAGGTCGGAGAGTTCATAGTAGGGCGAGTCCTTGTGAACGACGATGCCGTTGCCGGAGCCGGCGAGGCTGTAGGCGGCGACCGCGATCAGCCGGCTCTTGCTCTCGGGATTGTTCTCGAAGGTGAAGCCGTTCACGATCAGCGGGTAGTCGCCCATCATGCCGAACTGCAGCTTGTTCGCCATCATCCCGTTGGTGACGGGCGGGCCGGACGTGAAGTTCTGCCACTCGATTTCGAACTTGATGTTGGCGTATTTGCCGTCCTTGGGCAGATACTTCTCCAGCAGGTGAAGCTGCCGCACGATGGTGCCGGCAGTCACCGTGTTCGTCGTGGTGTCCTGGGTGCCTATGCCGATCGTGACTGTCTCTGCTGCGACGGGCTGCGCCGCAATCAGGGACAGACAGGTGGCGGATAGTAATAGCGCGTGACGGCAGCGGACCATTCTCATCCCCGTTCGGTTGGATGGCTGATGGCGCCATGATGAAGGCCGCGTCCACGAGCGCAAATCCGGAGTTCGGCAGCGGGTGGATTAGTTGCCGTCAAAATCCGGTTGCGTACTCCTTGGGCAATTTCGCTCATGACAGCCGCTTGCATGAGCAGGCCGGCTAATCCGCGGCCTGGCCGCGCATCTCGTCCAGGACGTCGGGCCGGCAGACCACGATCTGCGACCGCTTGGTACGGACGATATTCTTTTCCTGCATCCGCTTGAGGCTGATCGTCACCCACTGCCGCGTCGCGCCGACCATGTGGGCGATGTCGGCATGGGTGAAGGCCGCGGCAATGACCTTGCCGTCGGGATCGTCGACGCCATAGAGGTCGACGAGATGCAGCAGCAGATGGGCGAGCCGCTCGGTGATCGAACGGGTCCCCAGCATCTGGGCCAGGGCGGAGTAGCATTTTCCCTTGAAGCTCAACCCTTCGATCAGTCCGATCGCCAGATTGGGGATCTCCGCCACCAGCGTTCGCAGCTCCTTGCCCGGAAGCTGGATCACGCTGGCATTGCTGGCCGCGATGCCGGACCATTGATGCACGCCGGTGTCGAACACTTCGGGACCGCCGACGAAATTGCCGACATGCCAATAGGCCAGCGTGATCTCGCGCCCCTGCGGGGACGTGTAGAACACGCGGATGCGGCCGCTCTCGACCAGGAAAATGCCGTCGTGCCGGGCGCCCTGACTGAACAGCGTCTGGCCGCGGTTCAGGACCTTGCGGCGGCCCTGCTTCAGCACCTGCTCACGCTCGCGCAGGCTGAGCCTTTCGATCAGCGACGGCGGGCCGCCGATGGATTGCTGACTTTCGGTGAGCAGGAGCGACGAACTGGTCACCGCGCGTGCTGAGGTCATGGGAGAGGGCACGGCTTCCGCAGCTGATTTGGCCGCCTGCAGCAACATGTCTTGCCTCCGCATTGATCATACTGATCAGAAGCGGAGCAATGTTCGTGCCATCCGTCGCCGCGTGAGGGCCTCAAACGGCAGCGAGTTCCCAGAGGTATGATTTCGGATAGATGCCACGATTATGGCCGTCGGAAAACGCGATGTTCAGGCCGTAGCCGAGGTCACCGACCCCCACGATGCCGATCCCGGGAAATTGCGACGGGAAGCGGCCGTCGAAGCGGGCCCGCCTGCAATGCGCGCACATGCAGGACAGGCGCAGCCGTTCGGCGGACAGCACCGCGGGCGGGCCGCTCGCGTTCCGTAGCCGCAATGATGCCAGGTCGGGACTGACCTCGCCGTCAGCGATGTCGGCTGCAATCATGGCTCCTCCTGGTTGTGCCGAGGCCGGTGTCATCACGCTAGGGGAGACGGTTTGGAGCACCCAGCAACTAATTGCCTCGTTCGACGGAATGTCGAGCGCTGCTGCTTCGTTAGGCGCGCTGGCTTTCCTCGGAACAATCTTCGCAACTAATCCACCGTCGCAGCACGTTCGAAATTGCCGGACTGCGCCGTTTCCGCGAGATCGTGCTCAGCAACCGCCACACGGCGCGCCCCGCGCCTCAGGAGACGACGATGAGCGCTTTTCAGACTGAGACGGTGTTGTCGGTCCGGCACTGGACCGATTCGCTGTTCAGCTTCACCGCCACGCGGGATCCCGGCTTCCGCTTCCAGAACGGGCAGTTCGCGATGATCGGACTGGAGGTCGACGGCCGGCCGCTGATGCGCGCCTACAGCATGGCGAGCGCCAATCACGAGGATGAGCTGGAGTTCTTCAGCATCAAGGTGGCGGACGGGCCGCTGACCTCACGGCTGCAGAAGATCAAGGAGGGCGATCGCATCCTCGTCGGGCGCAAGGCGACGGGAACGCTGATCGCGGGCAACCTCATTCCCGGCAGACGTCTGCTGCTGCTGTCGACCGGCACCGGGCTGGCGCCGTTCGCCAGCCTGGTCAAGGATCCCGACATCTACGAGACCTATGAGACCATCATTCTGGCCCATGGCTGCCGCCAGGTCTCGGAGCTTGCCTATGGCGAGCAGCTCGTCGACAGCCTGCGCGGCCATGACTTCTTCGGCCCCCTGGTCCGAGATCGGCTGCTTCATTACCCCACGGTGACCCGCGAGCCGTTCCGCAACCGCGGCCGCATCACCGATCTGATCGCATCGGGCCAGATGTTCGCCGACATCGGCGGGCCCGACCTCGATGTCGAGACCGACCGCGTCATGCTCTGTGGCAGCCCCGCGATGCTGGCCGAGCTCCAGACCATGCTGGAGGACCGCGGCTTCGTCGAAGGCAACCACAGCACGCCCGGCCATTTCGTGGTCGAGAAGGCGTTCGTCGAGCGCTGAGCGCCGGCGGAAGAATTGCGTCCCGGCGACAACTAATTGCTATCGCCGGGCGCGCCGCTGAACAACTCTGACCCGGACCGGTGGGTCCGGCCAAGCAGGAGCTTAGAATGGCAATGGATGAGATCGTCGACGGCCTCTCGGAGGTGTCCTGCGACGTGCTGGTGATCGGCGGCGGCACCGCCGGCCCGATGGCCGCCCTGAAGGCCAAGATGAAGAATCCGAAGGCCAACGTCGTTCTGCTCGAGAAGGCGAACGTCAAGCGCTCTGGCGCGATCTCGATGGGCATGGACGGGCTGAACAACGCGGTCATCCCCGGCTACGCGACGCCGGAGCAGTACACCAAGGAAATCACGATCGCCAATGACGGCATCGTGGACCAGAAGGCGGTGTATAAATACGCCCAGAGCTGCTACGGGATCATCGAGGAGCTCGACAGCTTCGGCATCCGCTTTCTCAAGAACGAGAACGGCGACTATGCCGTCAAGAAGGTGCACCACATCGGCACCTACGTCCTGCCGATGCCGAACGGCGAGACCGTCAAGAAGGCGCTGTATCGTCAGCTGCGGCGGGCGCGCATCCTGATCTCCAACCGCTACATGGCGACGCGGCTCTTGAAGTCGAGCGATGGCCGCATCGCCGGCGCCGTCAGCGTCAACACCCGCACGGCCGAGATGCTGGTGATCAAGGCCAAGGCGGTGATCCTGTGCATGGGCGCTGCCGGCCGGCTCGGCCTGCCGACGTCGGGCTACATGTTTGGTACCTATGAGAACGCCGCCAATTCCGGCGACGGCTATGCGATGGCCTATCACGCGGGTGCCGCGCTCGCCAATCTCGAATGCTTCCAGATCAATCCGCTGATCAAGGATTATAACGGCCCGGCCTGCGCCTATGTCGCCGGGCCCTTCGGCGCCTACACCGCCAACAACGAGGACCGCCGCTTCATCGAGTGCGACTATTGGTCGGGCCAGATGATGCTGGAGTTCTACAACGAGCTGCTGTCGGGCAAGGGGCCCGTGTTCCTGCAGCTCAAGCACCTGCACGACAAGACGATCGAGGAGATCGAGCACACCCTGCACAAGGTCGAGCGTCCCACGCGCGGACTGTTCCAGGAGGGACGCGGCGTCGACTACCGCAAGGAATCGATCGAGATGCACATCTCCGAGATCGGCTTCTGCTCAGGCCACAGCGCGTCGGGCGTGTTCGTCGACGACAATGCCCGCACGACCGTGCCCGGGCTCTATGCGGCCGGTGACATGGCCAGCGTGCCGCACAACTACATGCTGGGCGCATTCACCAACGGGTCGTTCGCCGGGCTCGACGCGATGGAATTCGCCGACAACCATGATTTCGGCGAGATCGATGCCGCCGAGGTCGCGCTGGAGCGCGAGCGCGTGCTGGCGCCGACCAAGCGCGAGGACGGCATTCCGCCGAACCAGATCGAGTACAAGACGCGGCGGCTCGTCAACGACTATCTGCAGCCGCCGAAGGTGACGCGGAAGTACGAGCTCGGCATGCGCCGGCTCGCCGAGGTCCGCGAGGACATGCAGGAGCGCATGATCGCGCGCAACGCGCACGAGCTGCTGCGTGCGCTGGAGGTGCAGTCGATCATGGATTGCGCGGACATGGCAGCCCATGCCTCGCTGTTCCGCGAGGAGAGCCGCTGGGGGCTCTATCACTGGCGGACCGATTTTCCGGACAAGGACAACGAGAACTGGTTCTGCCACACGCTGCTGAGCAAGCAGGACGGCCGCATGACCAGCGAGAAGCGGGCGGTGCAACCCTATGTCGTGCCGATCGCGGACGACGAGAAGGACCTCTACGACAAGCAGCGCATCCGCGCCAGCGCCTGACGATCAGACGGAGAACGAGACATGCCTCTTGCCACCTATCAGACGTCGGTTCCGGTCGTCGTCGACGACGCCAAATGCATCGCCGACAAGGGCTGCACGGTCTGCGTCGACGTCTGTCCGCTCGACGTGCTCAGGATCAGCGACATGACCGGCAAGGCCTTCATGGCCTATGATGAATGCTGGTACTGCATGCCCTGCGAAGCGGATTGCCCGACCGGCGCCGTCACCGTCAACATTCCCTATCTGTTGAGGTGATCATGTCGAGCCCGTTCGAAGCCTATGACGATCTCGACGACGCCGACGAGCGGCTCGGCGCCGCCGATCCGGCGGAGCGGCGGGTCGCGATCATCGCATTGGGACATTCCGGCGATCCCGCCGCGGTCGCGCATCTGGCGAAGATGGTCGCCGATCCCGACGCCGGCGTGCGCCAGCAGGTCGCCATGGCGCTCGGTGAGTTCGACGGGCCGGAGGCGGCGGAGGCGCTGGTCCAGCTGCTCGTCGATCCCGAGCGGATCGTCGCCTCGGCGGCCGCCGACAGTCTCGCCGAGTTCAAGGATCCCGCTTCGGCCGACGCCATCCTGCCGCTGGTGAAGCATGCGCATGCCTTCGTCCGCATGGGCGCGCTGCGCGCGCTGAAGGAGCTGCGGCGCAAGGACACGCTCAAGCCGGCGCTGGAGGCGCTGCAGGACCCGGATGCAGCCGTCCGCGTGCAGGCGATCGGCGTCATCGGCTTCCTCAAGCTCGAGGAGTCGATTCCGGCGCTGACGGCGTTGATCGGTGATCCCGATGCGCATGTCCGGCGTGCGGCGGTCAGCGCGCTCGCCTTCTCGCACATGAAGATCGCCGCGGAGACCATCACCCGCGCGCTCAAGGATTCCGACTGGATGGTGCGGGAGATGGCGGCCGAGACGCTCGGGCTCAATGTCAATGGTGCCGTCGCCGCCGATCCGTTGATCGCCTGCCTGGCGGATGAGTTCTGGCAGGTGCGCCTGAAGGCGATCCGCAGCCTCGGACGCATGAAGGTGCTGCATGCGGTGCGGCCGATCGGCCAATGCATCACCCACGAGCAGGCCAATCTGCGCAAGGAGGCGGCGGCTGCGCTGGGCGAGATCGCGGCGCCCGACGGCGAGCCGTACCTCGCGCTGGTCGCCGACGATCTCGATCCCGACGTTCGCAAGAACGCGAGATGGGCGCTGCACCAGATCGCGGCGAGCAAGGCGAGAACCGGCGCGTAATCGCGCGCCGGCCGCGAGCGTTCCCGACCGCCTGCCGGACCAGGCGGCAAGCCAGATGACGAGCCTTGCGACGATGATGTCGCGGCCGATCGCGCGCGAGCCCCGCAGGGCCGCGCGCCGCACGTTCGCGTGCACCCCACGTCCGGTTCTGGACGGCTCCCGGATTGTCTGACAGAAACGTCGGACGCATCCATCGGGCATCATCACCGCTGCAGCGCAAACGAGGAGCGGCCGGCCAATCCGGCCATGGTCACACGCCTCCGTTGCCTCGGCTGTCGAACGGCCGCGTTGTGATGCGCCGTGCCGAGGTCTGAGATGACCCGCGGACGAGCTGCAAAGGAAGTCGGAGAGCTGCCATGAACGCCAATGTCAAACTGCCTGCCGCCAAGGGCGTCTTCATCGACAACAAGTGGCAGCCCGCGCAGTCGGGCCGCACCATTGCGATGCTGGCGCCGGCGACCGGCCAGGTGATCGCCTCGATCGCGGCAGGTGATGCGGCCGACATCGATCTTGCGGTGGCGGCGGCGCGCCGTGCGCTCGAAGGGCCGTGGGGCCGGCTCGCCGCAGTGGAGCGCGGGCGCCTGCTGTCGAAGCTCGGCCGCCTCGTCGAGGATCATGCCGAGGAGCTCGCGAAGCTCGAAGCGGCCGACACCGGCAAGCCGATGAAGCAGGCCAGGGCTGACGTCGTCGCCGTCGCGCGCTATTTCGAATATTACGGCGGCGCCGCGGACAAGGTGCATGGCGACACCATCCCGTTTCTCGACGGCTTCTTCGTCACGACCGTCTACGAGCCGCTCGGCGTCACCGGCCATATCATTCCGTGGAATTATCCGGGGCAGATGTTCGGCCGCACCGTCGCGCCGGCGCTGGCGATGGGCAACGCGACCGTGATCAAACCGGCCGAGGAGGCCTGCCTGGTGCCGCTGCGTCTTGCCGAGCTCGCGGCGGAAGCCGGCTTCCCCGCCGGTGCGATCAACGTCGTGCCGGGTCTCGGTGAGGAGGCGGGTGCGGCGCTGTCGGCGCATGACGGCATCGACTTCATCTCATTTACCGGCAGCCCCGAGGTCGGCACGCTGGTGCAGACCGCGGCTGCGAGGAATCACATCGGCTGCACGCTTGAGCTCGGCGGCAAGTCGCCGCAGATCGTGTTCGCCGACGCCGATCTCGATGCCGCATTGACTTCGGTGGCCGCGGCGATCGTGCAGAACGCCGGCCAGACCTGCTCGGCCGGCTCGCGCGTGCTGGTGGAGCGCTCGATCTGGGACCGCTTCCTCGCCGACCTCACCTTGCGCTTCGAGAAGATCACGGCCGGTACGCCGGAGATGGACCTCGATCTCGGCCCGGTCATCAGCGCGGTCCAGAAGACGCGGATCGAAAACATGCTGGCCCGCGCCGAAAGCGGCGGGGCCAGGCGCGTGGCGACAGGCAGGATCGCCGAAGGCGTGCCCGGCGAGGGCTTCTACGTCGCACCGGCACTGTATCAGCACGTCGCGCGCGACTCCGAGCTGGCGCGCGAGGAGGTGTTCGGTCCGGTGCTGGCGGCGATGCCGTTCGACGACGAGGCCGACGCCGTCAGGCTCGCCAACGCCACCGATTTCGGCCTGGTCGCCGGAGTCTGGTCGGGCGACGGCTCGCGGGCGATGCGCGTCGCGCGCAAGGTCAAGGTCGGCCAGATGTTCGTCAACGGCTACGGCGCCGGCGGCGGCATCGAGCTGCCGTTCGGCGGCATGAAGAAGTCGGGCCACGGCCGCGAGAAGGGCTTCGAGGCGCTGTACGAGCTCGCCGCGATGAAGACCCTGATCGTCAAGCACGGCTAGATCAGTGGAGCCGGGGCTCCGGTCAATTCCGCCGCACGGACGCGACGACGCACGCCGTGCGGCGTTGTTGTCAGTCCGCGCGGCGAAGCGCTAATGACGTCAGGTGTTACAAGGGAGACGAGCGGATGAGCGACGAAAAGGAATTGTTCGAGAAGGGCCTGAAGGTGCGCCGCGAGGTGCTCGGCGCGGCCTATGTCGATGGCAGCCTCGCCAAGGCCGACGACTTCATGATGGCGTTCCAGCACATCACCACCGAAATGTGCTGGGGCTATGCCTGGACCCGGCCCGGGCTCGATCGCCGCACCCGCAGCATCATCAATCTCGCGATGCTGACCGCGCTCAGCAAGCCGAGCGAATTGAAGCTGCACGTCAAGGGCGCGCTCACCAACGGCGTCACGGTCGACGAGATCAAGGAGATCCTGCTGCACGCGACCGTCTATTGCGGCATTCCCGCGGGCCTCGAGGCGTTCAAGGCCGCCCATGAGGTGCTGGTCGCGGAGGGCGCCATCGCCAAGAAGGACGGCGCATGAGCGTGCCGCAAAAGGTCCTGTTCGTCGGCATCGGCAACATGGGCTGGCCGATGGCCGCGCGCCTGCTCGGCGCCGGCTTCGCGGTCGCCGTCAATGATGCCGTGCCCGGTCGCGCCGAAGATTTCGCGCGCCGGGTCGGCGGCATCACGGCGGGGGATCTTGCGGAGGCAGCGGCAGATGCCGATGTCATCATCACGATGCTGCCGACCAGCAAACATGTCGCGGACGCGGTCGCGGCATTGCGCGCGGGCCTGAAGCAGGATCACATCCTGATCGACATGAGCTCCGGCGCGCCGGCGGCCACGCAGGCGATTGCGGCCGATCTCGCTCCACTCGGCGTGACCATGCTCGATGCGCCCGTCAGCGGCGGCGTGCCGCGCGCGGTGACCGGCCAGCTCGCGATCATGGCCGGCGGCGATGCGGCCGCGCTCGACCGCGTCGAGCCGCTGCTGCGCGCCATGGGCACCACGATCCACCGCATCGGCAGTCTCGGCTCCGGCCAGGCGATGAAGGCGCTCAACAACCTCGTCTCGGCCGGCGGCTTCCTGATCGGCATCGAGGCGCTGCTGATCGGCCAGCAGTTCGGCATCGATCCCGGCCTGATGACCGACGTGCTCAACGCCTCGACCGGCATGAACAACTCGACGCAGAAGAAGTTCAGGCAGTTCGTGCTGTCGCGCCAGTTCAACAGCGGCTTCGGCCTCGACCTGATGGTGAAGGACCTGTCGATCGCGCTCGAGGTCGCGCGCGCCAGCGGCGTCGCTGCACCGTTCTCCAATCTCTGCCGCGAACTGAGCGCCAGCGCGCAGGGATTGCTCGGACCGGGCCAGGACCACACGGCGCTGGCGAAGCTGAGCGAGGCGCTGGCCGGCGTCGAGCTGAAGGGCTGACTACCCCTGGCGCCGCAGGAAGCCGGTGATCGTCACCTTCTCCCAGATCCCGGCCGCGGCGAACGGGTCGGCGCGATTGAAGGCTTCGACCTCGGCGCGACCGGGAGCCTCGACCAGGAACAGGCTTCCGATCATCGTCGAGCCATCGTCGGAAACGAGCGGGCCGGACATCACGATCGTGACGGGCAGGCGGGCGCTGTCGCCGAGATAGGCCTTGTGGGCATCGTAGTTGGCAAGCCGAACCGGCAGCGCGTCGCGCTTGTCGAGCGCGTGAATCGCAAACAGCATGAGTTCTCTCCGCAAGTCGAAACAGGACGGCGGCGTGCCGCCCTGCTTCCGGACTGATGGCTGATCCTATTTCGCGCCGAGCTTGCCGGCATCCTCGAAGCTCGGGCAGGTTCGCTGTTCCAGCGCCACGTCGAACGGCTGGTAATTGTCCTTGGTGATGACAGTCGGCTTCAGCACGATCTCGTTGATCACCGGCTGGCCGCGCAGCGAGCGGACGGCCATCATGGTGCCGAGGCAGCCCTGGGCGAAGCCGTTGTAGTCGCCGCTGGCGAGCAGCTTGCCGGACTTGATCGCGTCGATCGCCTCCTTGGTGCCGTTGATGCCGATCACCTGCGCCTTGCGGTTGGCGCCGTCCAGCGCCTCGATCGCGCCGACCGCCATCGCGTCGTTGGCGGCGAGCACGCCGTCAATCTGCGGGTTGGACTGCATCAGGTTCTCCATCACCTGCAGCGCCTGCAAGCGCTGATAGTTGCCGGGCTGCGACGCCAGCAGCTTCGCGCCGGGGTTCTCCTTGAGCGCGTCGTTGAAGCCGCGGACGCGGTCGACATTGGTCAGCGAACCCTTGACGCCCTCGATGATGACGATGTTGCCCTTGCCGCCGAGGGTCTTCAGCAGGAACCGGCCGGTCTCGAGGCCGAGGCTGTAGTCGTCGGCGCCGACGAAGGCTATGAACTTGCCGCCGGCGGAGCGGTCGGTGATATTGACGACGGGGATCTTGGCGTCGTTGATCTTCTCGACGCCGGGCACCATCGCCTTGTAGTCGACCGGCGTGAACACGATCGCACTCGGCTTCTTCACCACGACGTCCTCGATCTGGCTGAGCTGCTCGGGGATCGAGTCCGGCTTGGTCGGGATGTAGTGCAGGACCTTGGCGTTGAGCACCTTCGCCATGTTGTCGGCGCCGACCCGCACCGTCTGGAAGAACGGATTGGTCTGGTTCTTGGTGAAGACGGCGATGGTCTCGCCGTCGGCGCGGGCCTGCGTCGCGCCTGCGGCGATCAGCAGTGACAGAGCGAGACAGCGCGTGATCCGATGTTGCATGTCGTTTCCTTCCCTCGTTTTTTTGGTCGTCTTAGAGGTTCATTGCGCCGGGCGCCGGGTCTTCATGTCGAGCCAGACGGCGATGATCACGATGATGCCGGTGACGAGCGGCTGCCAGTTGGCGCTGATCGCGAGCAGGTTCATGCCGTTCAGCACCAGCGTCAGGATCAGGGCGCCGATGAAGGTGCCGAACACGGTGCCGACGCCGCCGAACAGCGACGTGCCGCCGATCAGCACCGCGGCGATCGCCGGCAAGGTGAGGCTCTCGCCGATGTCGGCCTCGGCCGAGTTGAGCCGCGACAGGAAGATGATGGAGGCGAGCCCGGCCATGGTGCCGGACACCGTGTAGACCAGCAGCAGCCGGCGCGCGACCGGAATGCCGGACAGCCGCGCCGCGACCGGATTGGCGCCGATGGCGTAGATCTCCTGGCCCCAGATCGTGCGCTGCGCGAAGAACGATCCGATCGCGAGGAACACCAGCAGCAGATAGACCGGGATCGGCAGCCCGAGCAGATAGCCGCTGCCGATCTGGCGGAAGCCCGCGGGAAAGCCGTGGATGGTCTCGCCCGCCATGTACCAATAGGTGACGCCGTTCAGCACCCAGAGCATGCCGTAGGTGGCGATGAAGGAGGGGATGCGCAGCGCCGTGACCATGAAGCCATTGAGGAAGCCGACGCTGCCGCCCGCGAGCAGCCCGGTCAGGATTCCGAGCACGGGCGAGCCGGTCTGATGGATCACGGTGCCGGCGAGACACGCCGACAGCGCGACGTTGGCGCCGACCGACAGATCGAGGCCGGCGGTCAGCACCACCAGGGTGAGGCCGGAGGCGATGAAGAAGGTCAGGCTCGCCTGCCTCAGCACGTTGAGGATGTTGCCGAGGCTGAGGAAGGCGTCGCTCAGCACGGTCAGCGCGGCGCAGATCAACAGCGCGGCGAGCATGCGATAGAACACCTGCGCTGCGTTCTGCGACAGGAGCGAGCGCGGCGGCGGCAGCGTGTCCTTGGCGATGTCGGTCATGATCGGCTCCGCAGGCCGTCGAGGAACATCGCGACGATGACCAGCGCGCCGACGCTGGCGACCTGCACCGAGGAGGGCAGGGACACCAGGTTGAGCCCGTTGCGCAGCACGCCGACGGCGATGACACCGAGCACGGTGCCGAGCAGCCAGCCATTGCCGCGCTCGAACGAGGTGCCGCCGACCGCGACCGCCGCGATGGCGTCGAACTCCATCCCGAGCCCCGCGGTCGGATGTCCCGAATTCATCCGTGCGGTCATCAGCAGTCCGGCGATGCCCGCCATCGTGCCGCCGATCGCATAGACCGCGATCAGGAGCCTTGTCGGCGACAGGCCGGCATAGCGCAGCGCCTCGCGGTTGCCGCCGAGCGCGAAGATGTAGGTGCCGAACCTGGTATGATACAGCAGGCCGTGAAACACGGCGTAGGTGGCAAGCCCCATCACGATCGGCACGGGGATGCCGAGCAGCGTCGCCGCATAGATGTCGCGGACGCCGTGGGGAATGCCGACCACGCTCTGGCCGTCGCTCACGATCAGCGACAGTCCCTGCGCCATGCCGAGCGTGGCGAGCGTCGCCACGAACGGCGGAATCCCGACGACCGCGACCAGCCAGCCATTGACGGTGCCGAACGCGGCGCCGGCCAGCACCGCGGCGCCGAGGCCGAGCAGCACCGACTTGGTCGCGAGCGAGACGATGGCGACGCAGAGCGAGGTCAGCGTCAGCACCGCGCCCATCGACAGGTCGAGCCCTTCGGTCATGATGATCAGGGTCATCGGCAGCGCGAGCATGGTCAGGATCGTCGACTGCACCAGCACGTTGGAGAGGTTTGCGGCCGACAGGAAGCCGGGCGCGATCGCGCCGAACAGCGCGATCAGCAGCACCAGCACGATCGCCACGCCCGGAATGCGCTGCAAGGTTCGGATCGGCGAGACGATGGCGGTGTCAGTCATCATGCATCCCCAGTCGCACGATATTCTCCTCGGTCAGCTCGCCCCGTGACAAATGCCCGGCGATGCGGCCTTCGCGCATCACATAGGCCCGGTCGCAGACGTGGCAGATCTCGATCTGCTCGGACGAGATCATCAGCGCGGCCGCGCCGTCGGCGACCAGCCGGTCAATCAGCGCGAAGATCTCCGACTTGGCGCCGACGTCGATGCCGCGGGTCGGCTCGTCGAAGATGAACAGCCTGGCGCCGGCCGCCAGCCACTTGCCGATCACGACCTTCTGCTGGTTGCCGCCTGAGAGCAGGCCGACCGTCTGCCGCGCCGTGGGCGTTGCGATCCGCAACTGCCGGATCAGCCCGTCGGCCGTGCGCTGCGCGCCGCGGGGATCGTACAGCCCGCTCGGAAACAGCTTCTTCAGCGCCGACACCACGAGGTTGTCGCCGACGGAGCGCAGCAGCGCCAGGCCCTCGCTCTTGCGGCTCTCGGGGATCAGCGCGATGCCACGGCGCGCGGCGATGTCGGGCTCGCCCGCGATCGGCTTGCCGTCGAAGATGATCTCGCCTTCGCTGACCGGATCGGCGCCGAAGATCGCGCGCGCCACCTCGGTGCGGCCGGAGCCAACGAGACCGCACAGGCCGACGATCTCGCCCCGCCGCACCTCGATGTTGATGTTGGCAATCCCGCTCGGCGCGCTCAGTCCCTTGACCTCCAGCACGAGCTCGCCGGGCGCTTCTGCGAAATGGCGCGGATAGCTCATGTCGATATTGCGCCCGACCATCATGCGCACGAGCTGGTCGGGGGTGACGTCGGCGGGCCTGATATCGTCGATGCGGCGGCCGTCGCGCAGCACGGTGATGCGGTCGCCGAGCGCGAACACCTCGGCCATGCGGTGCGAGATGTAGACGATGGCGACGCCGTCGGCCTTCAGCCGCCTGATCAGCGCGAACAGCAGCTCCGCCTCGCGGTCGGACAGCGCCGCGGTCGGCTCGTCCATCACCAGGATCCGCGCATTCTGGCTGATCGCCTTGGCAATCTCCACCATCTGCTGCTGCGCGACGCCGAGCGTGTCGACGATGACGGAGGGATCGATGTCGAAGCCGATGCCCTCGAGCACGCGCTTGGCATCGGCCAGGATTTTGCGGCGGTCGATGGTGCCGGGGATGCGGCCCTTCGGCTCGCGGCCGAGAAAGATGTTCTGCGCGATGTCGAGGAACGGCACCAGCGAGAATTCCTGGAAGATGACGGCGATGCCGAGCTTCTGCGCGTCGGCCGTCGATGATATCTCGACCTTCGCGCCCTTGGAGATGATCTCGCCGGCATCGGCGCTGTAGGCGCCGCACAGCACCTTCATCAGGCTGGATTTGCCGGCGCCGTTCTCGCCGAGCAGCATGTGGACTTCGCCCGGGTAGATCGCGAACGACACGTCGTCCAGCGCCTTGACGCCCGGAAACGACTTGCTGATGCCGCGCAGCTCCAGCAGCGGCGCGGGCGATGGAGCTCCGATGGCGGCCGCCGCGCTCATGACGGTGCTCCGCCGGCGAAGATCTTGCCCGGATTCATCAGGCCGGCGGGATCGAGCGCGGCCTTGATGGCGCGCATCACGGCGACGGCCCCGCCGAGCTCGTCCTCGAGATAGTCGATCTTGCCGAGGCCGATGCCGTGCTCGCCGGTGCAGGTGCCGTCCATCGCGATCGCGCGCGCCACCATGCGCGCCTGCAGCGCCTTGGCGCCGGCGAGCTCGCTGTCATCGCTGGGATCGACCAGGATCAGCATGTGGAAATTGCCGTCGCCGACATGGCCGACGATCGGCGCGAGGAAGCCGCTGGCGTCGGCGTCCCGGCGCGTCTCGGTCAGGCACTCGGCGAGCCGCGAGATCGGCACGCAGACATCGGTGATGACGGCGCGCGCACCGGGCCGCAGGCCCAGGCCGGCGTACAGCGTGTTGTCGCGCGCGTGCCACAGCCGGCTGCGGTCCTCGGCCGCCTTGGCCCAGGCGAAGCCGCGGCCGCCATGCTCGGTCGCGATCGCCTCCGCCGTCTGCGCCTGCTCGGCGACGGCCGCCTCGGAGCCGTGGAATTCGAGGAACAAGGTTGGCGCTTCCCGATAGCCGAGCTTGGAGTAGGCGTTGATGCCGCGCATCATGACGTCGTCGACGAGCTCGATGCGGGCGGCGGGGACCGCCGACTGGATCAGGGCGATCGCGGTGTCGACCGCGTCGTGCAGGGTCGGGAAGCTGCAGGTCGCGGCCGAGATCGCCTGGGGCAGCGGATGCAATTTCAGCGTGATCTCGGTGATCACGCCGAGCGTCCCCTCCGATCCGACGAACAGCCGCGTCAGGTCATAGCCGGCGGCCGATTTGCGCGCACGCTTCGCGGTGCGGATCACCCGGCCGTCGGCCAGCACCACCTCCAATGCGAGGACGTTGTCCTTCATGGTGCCGTAGCGCACCGCCATGGTGCCGGAGGCTCGGGTCGAGCTCATGCCGCCGATCGAGGCGTCGGCGCCGGGATCGATCGGAAAGAACAGGCCGGTCGTGCGCAGCTCCGCATTGAGCTGCTTGCGGGTGATGCCGGGCTGCACCACGACGTCCATGTCGGCATCATGCACGGCCAGCACCTTGTTCATGCGAGCGAAGTCGAAACAGACGCCACCCGCGGCCGCCGCGGCATTGCCTTCGAGCGAGGTGCCGGCGCCGAACGGCACGATCGGCATGCCGGCCTCGGCGCACAGCCCGACGATGGCGCTGACCTCCTGCGTCGTCTCCGGGAATACGACGATGTCGGGCGGCATCGCGGGATAATACGACTCGCTGCGGCCGTGCTGATCCAGCACGCCGCGCGCGACGCTCGCGCGTGGTCCGATCAGGCACGAAAGCCGCTCGGCCAATGCGCCGGTGCCGACCCGCAACTCCATCGTTCCTCCCGTCCGCTTCCTCGACGACGACAGGACTCTTGACGGTCCTTGTCGTCCGCTCAGCTCAAGCCCGATCGCCGCGCTCCGCAAGCGCTTTCAGGCCGAAGTCGTAGTTGAGATGGAAATATCCCTCCGCCACCATGCGGCCATCTGGCGCACGGCCCGGCGGGCAGCGCGTGAAGTCGCGGATCAGGCTGTCCTTGACGCCGAACACGACGTCGGAATCGAGATACTGGTCGCCGGCGACGAACACATGGGTCACCAGCCGCTCGAAGCCCGGCGCCGAGATCATGAAATGCACATGCGCCGGCCGCCACGGATGCCGTCCCTGCGCCGCCAGCATGTCGCCGACTGGCCCGTCATTGGGGATCGGATAGGCGGCGGGCTTGATCGACCAGAAATGGAAGCGGCCGCCGGCATCGGTGCGAAAGCGCGCGCGCATGGCGAGATCGCCGATCTGCTCGAGCCGCTGCACGTCGTAGTAGCCGTCATCGTCGGAGTGCCAGACGTCGACCACGGCGCCAGCGAGCGGCCGGCCGTCGGTGCGCGACACCGAGCCGGTGACGAGCAGCGGATCGCCCTTCATCGGCCCCGCGATGTCGTCGCCATTGGCGCGCTCCGGCGCGGCCTGGACGAAGAACGGGCCGAGCACGGTGGTCTCGGTGGCGCCTTCAGGCACGGGATGATTGATGGCGTCGACCAGCATGGAGACGCCGAGCGTGTCCGACAGCAGGATGAATTCCTGGCGCTTGTCGTCGCACATCCGGCCGGTGCGGGTGAGGAAGTCGATGCCGAACTCCCATTCCTGCTGGGTCGGACGGACCTCGCGCACGAAGGCATGGAGATGGCGCACCAGCGCCTCGCTGATCTGCTTGATGCGCGCATCGCTCGCGCCCGCCAGGCGGTCGAGCACGGCATCCGTGATCGTGGTCTCGTTGAAGTTGCGCACGAGGCGGCTCCTTTCAGACGGGCTCGCCGAGCCCGGACAGCCGTTCGACATGACGGACAGTGGCAAGGAAATCGGTCGTGGCCTCGCCCTGCGCGATCAGCGCGGCATAGGTCTCGCGGACCTGCGCCGCGAGCTGCAGCGGCACGCCGACGGCGTGACCGGCGCCGAGAATGAGATCGAGATCCTTGGCCATCTGCGCGCAGGAGAACGTCGCGGCAAAGTCGCGCGCCAGCAGCGGCGCGGTCTTGTACTTCACCATCGGCGAGGCGACCGCGCTGTCGTGCAGCACCTGCAGGATGTCCGGCCAGGCGATGCCGCCCTTGCGCGCCAGCGCCAGGCTCTCGGCCATCATCGCCGCGGTCGTCGCGATCATCAGGTTGACGGCGAGCTTGGCATAGCGCGCCTCTTCGGCCGCGCCGAGATAAGTCTGCGCGCGCGTGAAAGCCTGCAGCAGCGGCGTGATCCGCGCGAAGGCCGCTTTCGGCCCGGACACGAAGCAGGTCAGCTCGCCGGTGTGGGCGATGCTGGCATTGCCGGAGATCGGCGTGCGCAGATAAGCGACATCGCGCGCGCCGGCGGCCGCGGCGACTGCGCTCGAGGCGTCGACGCCCACGGTGCTGGTCTCGATCAGGATCGCGCCCGGTGCCATGGCCGCGATCACTCCGCCGTCGCCGAGCATCGCCGCGCGCAGCGCGGTGTCGTCGGGCAGGGACGCGATGACCACCGCATGTTCACGCGCCGCCTCCGTCGCGGATGTTGCAGCGACGATGCCGAGCGCGCGCGCCTCGCAGAGCCGCTCGGCGTTGGGATCGAACGCCGTGACGTCATAGCCGGCCTTGGCGAGCCGCGCCGCGATCGGCAGGCCGATCTTGCCGATGCCGATGAAGGCGAGGCGTTGGTCAGGAAGGGGCATCGATGCCGTCCGTCATTGGCTTGATCTGCCATGTGGTCTGGAGCCGGGCAGGGGGCGGCCGGGCAGGCCGTCGAAGATGAACGCCCCGGTCACGCGCCGGTCGCCGCAGCGATGGGATAGTCGACCTGGAAGCGGCCGATCCTGATGTCGCCGAGCTCCTCGCGCACGCGCAGGTGCTCGGGGTGCGAGGCATAGGCGTGCAGCGCGGCACTGCTGGCGAATTCGGAGAACAGGACGACGTCGCAGGCGTAGTCGACGTCGCTGACATCGAGACCAACCTCGATGTGGGTGAGGCCGTCGATCCGGCCCTTGAGGCCCTCGAACAGGGTCTTGACCTTGAGCCGGGCTGCGGCGCGGTCGGCGGCCGTCTCGGCGCGTAGCCGCCACATCACGATGTGCCTGATCGGCCCCGTCATTCGTGCGTCCTCACCTGTGCCTTGTTCTTGTCGGGCGATTTTGCCTTGCAGGAAATGGAAATAAAGCCCAAAAATTGTAACTCTGTTTTCCGCTCAGCGTAACAATTCGGAGCAACAATGGACCGTCTGCTCCAGCTCGAAGTGTTTTCCAGGACGGCGGAGCTGGGCAGCCTGTCCAAGGCCGCCGAGTCCTTGCGGATGTCCAACGCAGCGGCGAGCCGGCATCTCAGCGCGCTGGAGGAGCGGCTCGCGGTGCGCCTGATCGAGCGCAACACCCGCCGTCTCTGGCTGACCGAAGCCGGGCAGGAGCTGCTGCAGCGCTGTGGCACGCTGCTCAACGAGCTGGCCGAGGCCGAGGACGCCGTCAGCGACCGCGCGCTGTCGCCGCAGGGCATGCTGCGCGTCACCAGCTCGCTGTCGTTCGCGACGATCTATCTCGCGCCGATGCTGCCGGCGTTCCGCGCGATGTATCCGAAGCTGAACCTGCAGATCATCGCCGCCAACCGCTATCCGGATTTCATCGAGGCGGGCATCGACGTCGCGATCCGCACCCGCGAGCATGAGCCGGACTCGGGCATCGTCGTCCGCCGCATCGGGCAGATGCGGCGTGTGCTGGCGGCGGCGCCGTCCTATCTCGCCAGCCGCGGCCGCCCCGTCGTTCCCGCCGATCTCGTGCGCCACGACATGCTGATCTACAACCTTGCCAACGATCCCTATTCCCTGTCCCTGCGCAACGGAACGACGGCCCAGAGCATCCGGATCGCGCCGACGCTCGACAGCAATGACGGCCAGGTGATCAGGGGCGCGGCGCTGGCCGGGCTCGGCATCCTGATTCAGCCGCTCTACATCGTGCAGGGCGACATTCTGGCCGGCCGGCTGGTGCCGGTCCTGCTCGACTGGGAGCTGCCGCTCCTGACGATGAACATTGCCTACCAGAACCGCGTCAGGCTGCCGGCCAAGATCAGGGTGTTCGCCGATTTCCTCGTCGACCACATCCGGACCCATTCCGACCCTGGGATCTGGATCGAGCCGCCGAAGCCGGATTGAGCCGATGCCCCGCGTGCCGGGGGGAGGGGATGTTCCGAAAAAAATAAATAGCTTGCTATTTTTCTGAAATCATGTTCTCTTGCGTGCAACCCGCCTCGAGCAGAGGGACGTACGCGTCGTCACGATACGTTGAGGTGGGCTGCGATGGACGTGACGGCTGCGCCAGACGAGCGCGGTTGGCACGGACGGCGAAGTCGTGTGGTCCTGGCCTCTCGACGCTGAGGTCAAGTCTGCGGTGGTTGCCTGACGGCACACGCGGGCGATGGGGGCAAGAAAGCCGATCCCCAGGGAGCAACTGTCTTTTTTGTAGACCGGTGATCGGCCGGCCTCAAGGCTGGCGCGAAGGCGCGCCACCGCCTTCGGCGGCTGACGGCCTTGACCCCGTCCGCTCGCCGGTCTGTTGGCTTGGCGTGCGCTCGGGCGGAGCCCGAGCGGCTATGAGGCGCTCGACCCGTTCACAACGTGGAGCGCCGGATTCCACTTTTGGCAGCGTTTGACCATGACGTTGAGAATGCAGATCAGCTTGCGCATGCAGGCGGTCAGCGCGACCTTCTTCAACTTACCTTGGGCGAGCAGGCGCTCGTAGAAGGCCTTCAGGACTGGATTGCACCGCGTCGCGGCGCCCACGCAGGCCATGTAGAATGTGTTGCGAGTTCTGCGGCGTCCGCCCTTGACGTGCCGATCCCCGCGACGCCGGCCACTGTCATCATCGTACGGCGCAACACCCAGCAGCGCCGCGACGGCTTTGTCGCTGGTCTGGCCGAGCTCCGGCATGGTTGCTATCAGCGTAGCACACGTCGTGCGGCCGATGCCCGGAACGCTTTCGATGATCTCGGCGAGCTCCGCAAAATGCGGCGTGCTTTCGATCAGGGCGGAGATCTCTGCCTCGAGCTCGGCCAGCTCGGCGCTGATCGCCTTGGCGATGCGCGTATGCAGACGCTGTACTTCTACAGGCAATTTATGCTCGCCCTGGTTCTTCAGTCTGACCAGCATATCTTTCGTCGCTTGGCGCACATTGACCATCTGCTGAAGCTTCTCTCGGGCGGCATCGTAGGCTTGCACCGCAGCTTCGTTGAAGGTCTCGGCGAACCAGGCGATCGTGTCCGCATCGATACTGTCGTTCTTGGCCAGGCGCCCGGCCGATTGAGCGAAGCTCCGCACCCGCTTTGGATCGACGATACGAACGTCGATCTTGGCGGCTCGCACCAGTTTGGCCCACTCCCGCTCGTAGCCGCCGCTGGCCTCCATCACGACCTTGGTGACGCCGTGCCGGCGCAGCCACGCCACGAAGTCGCGCTGGCCTTCCTTCGTCCTTTCAAACATCTGCTTGGACCCGGGCGCTCGGGTACAAGCATCGACCTTATCCTTGGCGACATCGACACCCGCGACAACGAGATCATTCTGTGCCATCATCCAGCTCCCTTCCTTGCAAGGTGCGGGCTCGAAGCCCGTGCAACTGTTCGGGTTGAAGGAAGACACCGGACCTGTCCCACGCTCCCCGACAGGCTCTAGGGCCTTTGAGCACGATCGGGCTCAGATCCAGCGACGGGCGGTTGGTCAGAACCGCCCGTTCGCACATTCTGGCAGGTTTCGAACACACAAGAGCACGAAGGACACCGTAAAGCCATCGCGCGGGGAAGGCCGGGTCTGTCCGGCTGTACCTGTGGTACCTGCCGCCTGCATTCTTTTGAGCAGGCGGGCCACGGGCCTCAGCCGAGGTCCGGCCTTCCTCGCGCCCTCTCGTTTCAGGGCGATATGATCGATGCATCACCTCGGGCACGGTGTGCCGTGGGGCGCGATGACGCGTGTCATGAGGCGGCGGAGCGGCCAACCAACCTTTCCGCTGTCGTCCCGGACAAGCGCGCAAAGCGCGCGCAGATCCGGGATCCATAACCCCAGGGAGGAGTTCGAGGCACGATGATGGACCGGCCGCCAGGCCACAACCGCTGCGGAGCGGGTCCCGGGTCGGCGGCCGTCACCGCTTCCCGTCGCCGACCTTGCCTGGAACGACACCGATGATTTGGCGGCCCCTTGTGGCAACTTCCACGTCGGGCGCAGCGGCCGCATGGGGTCGATGAGGTTGTGCGCGGCATCGCCGGGTCCTCCAATCTCGTTGAGCAGTGCTCGCAAACGGCGAGGGGCGGAGGCCCGCATGAAACCCCGCCCGCGCTCCGTAAAAACTCGGGTCAAATTCTAAATATCAAGAATTATCAACGGCTTGTGACTGTCATCCGACTGTCATCGAACCTTTATAAAAGCCACACTGAGGCCCCGTAAAGCGGCCGGGGAAGCGCAATCGGGCGCAGATGGCGCTTCGCTTCCCGAGCATGGAGACCAGCTATGAATTTCGTCAAAGCTATCGTCGCTGCCGGCTTGGTCGCCGCATCGACGTCGGCATTTGCTGCCGACATCACCGGCGCGGGCGCGACGTTCCCGTTCCCGATCTATTCGAAGTGGGCCGACGCCTACAAGAAGGAGACCGGCAACGGTCTGAACTACCAGTCGATCGGTTCCGGCGGCGGCATCAAGCAGATCCAGGCCAAGACCGTGACCTTCGGCGCCACCGACGCGCCGCTCAAGGCCGAGCAGCTCGAGAAGGATGGCCTGGTGCAGTGGCCGATGGTGATGGGCGGCATCGTGCCGGTCGTCAACCTCGAGGGCGTGAAACCGGGCGAGATGGTGCTGGACGGCGAGACGCTCGCCAACATCTATCTCGGCAAGATCACCAAGTGGGATGACGCCGCGATCAAGAAGCTGAACCCCAGCGTCAAGCTGCCGAGCGATGCGATCGCCGTGGTCCGCCGCTCCGACGGCTCGGGCACGACCTTCAACTTCACCTATTATCTCTCCGAGGCGAGCGCCGACTGGAAGAGCAAGATCGGCTTCAACACCGCGGTCGAGTGGCCGGTCGGCGTCGGCGCCAAGGGCAACGAAGGCGTGTCCGGCAACATCGGCCAGACCAAGAACTCGATCGGCTATGTCGAGTACGCCTATGCCAAGCAGAACAAGCTGACCTACACGGCCATGGTGAACAAGGCCGGCAAGACCGTGCAGCCGACCGTCGAGGCCTTCCAGGCCGCCGCCGCGAATGCCGATTGGACCAAGGCCCCCGGCTACTACGTGATCCTCGCCAACCAGCCCGGCGACAAGTCCTGGCCGATGACGGCCGCGACCTTCATCCTGATGCACAAGGAGCCGACCGACAAGGCCGCGTCCGCCGAGGCGATCAAGTTCTTCAAGTGGTCGTTCGAGAAGGGTGGCAAGATGGCCGAGGAGCTCGACTACATCCCGATGCCCGACAGCGTCGTGAAGCTGATCGAGAAGACCTGGTCTGCCGACATCAAGAGCTGAGCTGGACGTATCGAAAATTCCCCTCTCCCGGCCGCCGGGGGAGGGGTGCTACCGGGGTTGAGGCGTGTCCAAGGAACAGGGGGCGGAATTGGCAGAGATGGCGGTTCAGACCGAAGTCGGCGACATCGCGGCTGCTGCCGGGCCCTACGACCGGGCGCGCGCGCTCAGTGCCTTCAAGCTTGGCGACGTCACCTTTTACTGGATCACCCGGCTCGCCGCGATCTCGGTTCTGTTGATCCTCGGCGGCATCATCATCTCTCTCATCATCGGCGCCTGGCCGGCGATGAAGGCCTACGGCTTCGAATTCCTGTGGACGCGGCGCTGGGCGCCGTCGGCCGATCCGCCGGTGCTCGGGGCGCTCGGCCCGATCTACGGCACCCTGGTCACGTCCTTCATCGCGATGCTGATCGCGATTCCGGTGGGTCTCGGCATTGCGATCTTCCTCACCGAGCTGTGCCCGCAATGGCTGCGCCGTCCGATCGGCATTGCGATCGAGCTGCTCGCCGGCATTCCCTCGATCATCTACGGCATGTGGGGCTTTTTCGTTCTGGGCCCGTTCCTGGCCTACACGTTCCAGCCGTTCATGATCAATCTCTGCTCTGGCATCCCGGTGCTGCAGGACATCTTCGCCGGTCCGCCGTCCTATCTCAGTCTGTTCAACGCCTCGCTGATCCTGGCGATCATGGTGCTGCCCTTCATCACCTCGATCTCGGTCGACGTGTTCAAGACCGTCCCGCCGGTGCTGAAGGAAGCGGCCTACGGGGTCGGCTGCACCACCTGGGAGGTCGTGCGCAGCGTCGTCATTCCCTACACCCGTGTCGGCGTCATCGGCGGCGTCATGCTGGCGCTGGGTCGTGCGCTCGGCGAAACGATGGCGGTGACCTTCATCATCGGCAACTCGTTCCGGATCTCATCGTCGATCTTCGCGCCGGGCACCACGATCTCGGCCGCCATTGCCTCTGAGTTCCAGGAGAGCGACGGCCTGCACCAGTCGAGCCTGATCCTACTCGGCCTGCTGCTCTTCGTGCTCACCTTCTTCGTGCTGGCGAGCGCGCGCCTGATGCTCATGCGGCTCCAAGCAAAGGCGGGAAAATAAGCCATGTCCAGCGCAGATTCGCTCACCGCCGATACGCCGGTCAATCCGATCTATGCGCGCCGACGCCGCAGGGACATCGTGATCCGCGGCCTCTGCGTCGCCGCCGCGCTGTTCGGCGTCACCTGGCTGGCGCTGATCCTGTTCACGCTGTTCTATAACGGCCTCGCCGGCCTCAGCCTGCAAGTGTTTTCCGCCGACACCCCGCCGCCGGGCTCGAGCGAAGGCGGCCTGCGCAATGCCATCGTCGGCTCTCTGATCATGACGGTCATCGGCGTCGGCATCGGCGCGCCGCTCGGCCTGTTCGCCGGCACCTATCTGGCGGAGTACGGCCGCAACGACCGCCTGACCTCGGTGATCCGCTTCATCAACGACATCCTGCTGTCGGCGCCCTCGATCATCATCGGCCTGTTCATCTATGGCGCTGTCGTGGTGCCGATGGGCGGCTTCTCGGCGCTCGCAGGCTCGCTGGCGCTGGCGGTCATTGTCATCCCCGTGGTGCTGCGCACCACCGAGGACATGCTGCTGCTGGTGCCCAACCCGCTGCGTGAGGCGGCCTCGGCGCTCGGCCTGCCGCGATCGCTGGTGATCCGGCGCATCGCCTATCGCGCGGCGCGCTCGGGCCTGATCACCGGCGTGCTGCTGGCCACCGCCCGCGTCGCCGGCGAGACCGCGCCCTTGCTGTTCACTGCGCTGTCGAACCAGTTCTGGAGCCTCAGCCTCTCCAAGACGATGGCCAACCTGCCCGTCACCATCAACAACTTCGTCCAGAGCCCCTATGCCTATTGGAAGCAGCTGGCCTGGAGCGGAGCCCTTCTGATCACTCTGGCCGTGCTCGCCCTGAATGTCAGTGCACGCATTCTCGGCGCCGAGAGGAACGCAAAATGACCGACCTGTCCGTATCCGTCAGCCAGCCCAATCCCGCCGCGCTGAACGGCAAGGTTTTGCCGGAAGCCCCCGCCAAGGTGACCGCGCGCAACCTGAACTTCTATTACGGCGATCACCACGCGCTGAAGAACATCAACCTGTCGCTGGGGACCAACCGCGTCACCGCGTTCATCGGCCCGTCCGGCTGCGGCAAGTCGACCCTGCTGCGCATCTTCAACCGGATGTACGATCTCTACCCGGGCCAGCGCGCCGTTGGCCAGCTCATGCTGGACAACACCAACATCCTCGATCCCAAGCTCGACCTCAACCTGCTGCGGGCCCGGGTCGGCATGGTGTTCCAGAAGCCGACGCCGTTCCCGATGACGATCTACGAGAACATCGCCTTCGGCATCCGGCTGTATGAGAAGATCTCCAAGTCGGAGATGGACGACCGGGTCGAGAAGGCACTGCGCGGCGGCGCGTTGTGGAACGAGGTCAAGGACAAGCTCAACGCTTCGGGCCTGTCGCTGTCAGGCGGCCAGCAGCAGCGGCTGTGCATTGCGCGCACCGTGGCGGTCCGGCCGGAGGTGATCCTGTTCGACGAGCCGTGCTCGGCGCTCGATCCGATCTCGACCGCCAAGGTCGAGGAGCTGATCCAGGAGCTCGCCGAAAACTATACGATCGCCATCGTGACGCATAACATGCAGCAGGCGGCGCGCGTCTCCGACAAGACCGCCTTCATGTATCTCGGCGAGCTGATCGAGTTCGACGACACCAGCAAGATCTTCACCTCGCCGAGCGATCGGCGGACCCAGGATTACATCACCGGCCGGTTCGGCTGACGCCGACGACATTGACTTCAGGAGATCATCATGGCCAGTGAACATACCGCCAAGGCGTTCGACAGCGATCTGCAGGATCTCACCCGGCTGGTGTCGGAAATGGGCGGCCTCGCCGAGCGTCTGATCGTCGATTCCGTCGGTGCGCTGGTGCGGCGCGACATCGCACTCGGCCAGAAGGTGGTCGCCACCGACGCCGAGGTCGACAAGCTGCAGCGCATCATCGAGGAGCGCGCCGTTCTTACCATCGCCCGGCGACAGCCGATGGCGGTCGACCTGCGCGAGATCGTCGGTGCGATGCGGGTCGCCACCGATCTGGAGCGCATCGGCGATCTCGCCAAGAACATCGGCAAGCGCGTCGCGGCGCTGGAGAGCGACTTCCATCCGCTCAAGCTGATCCGCGGGCTCGAGCACATGACCGACCTGGTGCAGTCGCAGGTCAAGACGGTGCTGGACGCCTATGCCGCGCACGATTTGCCGGCGGCGATGACGGTGTGGAAGGGCGACGAGGAGGTCGACGCCATCTGCACCTCGCTGTTCCGCGAACTCCTGACCTACATGATGGAGGATCCGCGCAACATCTCGTTCTGCATCCATCTGATGTTCTGCGCCAAGAACATCGAGCGCATCGGCGATCACGCGACCAACATCGCGGAGACCGTCTTCTATATGATCGAAGGCCAGCAGATCATGGACAAGCGCCCGAAGGGCGACATGACGAGCTTCGCGACGACGATCCCCGGCAACTGAGAGAGACGGTTCTGACATGGGCGCCCGAATTCTGGTGGTGGAGGACGAGGAGGCGCTGACGACGCTCCTGCGCTACAACCTCGAGGCCGAAGGCTACGAGGTCGAGACGGTGGCGCGCGGAGACGAGGCCGACACACGGCTGAAGGAGCGCGTTCCCGATCTCGTCGTGCTCGACTGGATGCTGCCGGGCCTGTCCGGCATCGAGCTGTGCCGCCGCCTGCGGGCGCGGTCCGAGACCCGGCAATTGCCGATCATCATGCTCACCGCGCGCGGCGAGGAGAGCGAGCGCGTGCGCGGCCTCGCGACCGGCGCCGACGACTACATCGTCAAGCCGTTCTCGGTGCCGGAGCTGCTGGCGCGCGTGAAGGGCCTGCTGCGGCGGGCGAGCCCGGAGCGGCTGGCGACCGTGCTGTCCTATGGCGACATCGAGCTCGACCGCGAGAAGCGCCGCGTGGCGCGCTCGGGACGGCCGATCGATCTCGGCCCGACCGAATACCGCCTGCTCGAGTTTTTCCTGGAGCATCCCGGCCGCGTGTTCAGCCGTGAGCAGCTGCTCGACAGCGTCTGGGGCCGCGACATCTATATCGACGAGCGCACGGTCGACGTCCATATCGGCCGCCTGCGCAAGCTGCTCAATCCGGGCCGCGAGCAGGACCCGATCCGCACCGTGCGCGGCGCCGGCTATGCGCTCGATGATCGCTTCGCCAAGAGCGAGCAGGTGTAAGGGGCGATCGGGCGTGAGGACGAAGCAGGTGTGAGGCGCGAAGGAGCCCGATTGAGAAGATCGTGGTCCGCTTTCCGCCACGCCGCCGCCGTCTTGATCGTGTCTGCTTCGTGGCCCGTCACGATGTTTCGGTCCCAGCGGACGCCCTTGATCAAGACCATCATCATATCTCTAGCCGTCCTGCTCGGCAGCGCGGCGGGCGCCGCGGCCGCCGAGCTCGAAGACGCGGTCGCCGCGGCGGGAAACGGACAGCACGCCGCGGCGATGCGCCGCCTGCTGCCGCTGGCCGCCAAGGGCGATGCGCGGGCGCAGTTCGACGTCGGCTTCATGGAGGCCTTCGGCTGGGGCCAACCGCGCAACCCCGCCGAGGCGCTGGCGTGGTATCGCAAGGCCGCCGATCAGGGCCTCGCCGTCGCCCAGCATTATCTCGGCATCGCCTATGTCAACGGCGAAGGTGTCGCGAGCAATTATGGCGAAGCCGGCCGCTGGTTCAGCCGCGCGGCAGCGCAGGGCTTCGCCCAGTCGCAATACATGCTGGGCCTGATGCTGCTGGACGGTCGCGGCGTGAAGCAGGACGTCGTGCAGGGCTACGCCTGGCTGGTGATGGCGGGTCGCAGCGGCGTGCGATCGGCCGGCCGCGACGTGCAGCGGGTCAAGCTGACCGAGCCGCAGCGCGTCCAGGCCCAGAGCGCCATTGCGGCCTGGCGGCCGAAGCCGGAATCGGCGGAGGCGGGCGTCGCCGCTCCGCGTCCGGAGCAACTGCTCGGGCTCGACCGCCACATCGGCGAGGTCGTCGATCCCACCTCGTGGCCGGCGTCGTCGATCGGCGTCGTCACCGTCGCGCAATACTCGACCGGCGGCTGGTGCACCGGCACTCTGGTCGCGCCGCGCGTCGTGCTCACCGCCGCGCATTGCGTGTTCAACGGCGTCGCGCAGGTCAGCCCCGGCAATGTCCGCTTCCTGGCCGGCATGAACAGGGGCACGCCGGCGGCATCGTCGGTCGCCGACAAGCTGATCGTGGCGCCGGACTTCGTCCCGACCCGGCACGACAGATGGTCGCTCGACCGCTCGCCCGCCGATTGGGCGCTGATCGTGCTGAAGGATGCGCTGCCGTCGAAGCCGGTCGCGGTCAAGGCGCTGACGCGCGAGGAACTGCAGGCTGCGACCAAGGCTGGCGCCATTTCCGAGATCGGCTACGGCCAGGAGCGGCGCTATTCGCCGACCGGCCAGCGCAATTGCAGCGCCGGCATGACCAGCGATGCCCGGCTGCTGACGGTGCATTGCCTCGCCAATTTCGGCTATTCGGGCTCGCCGATCCTGGCCGAGGTCGGCGGGCAGCCGACCGTTGTCGGCATCTTCTCGGCGTTCCACGAGGAGACCCGGCTGATGTTCGCCGCGCCCGCCAGCCAGTTCGAGGCGGTCGTGCGGCGCGAGATTGCGGCGCAGAGTGCCTCGGCGCGGTGAAGGGGGAGGGGACGAGAGAGGTCCCGCCGCTGGTCACGATCTGTGCGCGACTGGATAGCGGGTTGCCAAGCGAGCGGGCGATCCGGCAAGTGCAGCCGATTTTTTCCTGTAGCTTTCGCCTGCAGCGGGGCTTTACCGAACTGGCCTGGCTCTTGCTATAGTTCGAGTATGACGATTGTTCCAATTGATCATCCTCGTGCCCCGCGGCTGCTGTGGTGGCGGTCGCAGCCCGGCAGGACCGTTGCGCTCGTCGCTGGGCTGGTCGCGGCCAATGCGGTGGCCTGGGCCTGGGCATTCGCGCTCTACGCCGACCGGCCCGCCATCGTCGGCACCGCGATGCTGGCCTGGCTGCTCGGACTGCGCCATGCCGTCGATGCGGACCACATCGCGGCGATCGACAATGTGGTGCGGAAGCTCGTGCAGGACGGTCGCGCCCCGCGCGCCGCCGGCCTCTATTTTGCGCTCGGCCATTCCAGCGTCGTCGTCATCGCCACCATCGTGGTGAGCCTGGTGGCCGGCGCAGATCTGTTGAGTGAGGACAGCGCCATCCGTGCGATCGGCGGCACCATCGGCACCTCGGTCTCCGCAGGCTTCCTGCTGCTGATCGCCTTCGCGAATCTGGTGCTGTTCGTGAACCTCTGGCGCCGCCCATCCCACCCCCATTCCGACATGGATGCCGCCGGTAGCGCCGGGCGGGGCCTGCTCATTCGTCTGCTGCGGCCGGTGCTCCGCGTCGTGTCCCGCGCCTGGCACATGTACCCGCTCGGCTTCCTGTTCGGCCTGGGCTTCGACACCGCCAGCGAAATCGGGCTGCTCAGCCTGTCGGCGACCGAGGCGGCGCGCGGGGCGAGCCTGGCGCATGTGCTGGTATTCCCGGCGCTGTTCGCCGCGGCGATGGCCACCGTCGACACCGCCGACAGCATGCTGATGGCCGGCGCCTATCGCTGGGCGCTCACGGATCCCGCGCGTAAGCGGCGCTACAATCTGGTCATTACCGGCGCCTCGGTCGCGATCGCGCTGGTGATCGGCGGCGTCGAGGCGGTCGCGCTGCTGACGCCCCGGCTTGGCTTCACCGGCGGATGGGCCGAGGTCGTCACTGCGCTGGGCGATGATCTCGCCAACCTCGGGATCGTCGCCATCGGACTGTTCGGCCTGATCTGGGCGGGTGCCATGCTGCTTGGCCGCCGTCCGGGCGGTTCCGAGGATGCGCCGGGTGAGGAGCTTGCCAGCGTTCGCGCCGGGGCGCTAAACCCGAGGGCGAAATAGGATCGAGCGCGCGGGTACGAATGATGGCCGGCTCGGACGAAATGACCAGGATGCTGTGGCTGCAGGGCGCGAGCTGCGGCGGCTGCACGATGTCGATCCTGGAAAGCGGTGCGTCCGGCTGGTTCGATGAGCTGCGCCAGTCCGGCATTGACCTCATCTGGCATCCCTCCGTCAGCGAGCAGACCGGAGACGAGGTCGTGGAGCTACTGGAGGCGATCCGCGACGGTCGCGAGCGGCTCGATCTGCTGGTGCTCGAAGGCTCGGTGGCGCGCGGACCTGGTCAGACCGGCCGCTTCAACATGCTCGCCGGCACCAACCGCTCGATCTATCACTGGCTGCTCGATCTGGCGCCGCTGGCCGACTACGTCGTCGCCGTCGGCAGCTGCGCGGCCTATGGCGGCATTCCTGCTGCCGGCATCAACCCGACCGACGCGGTCGGATTGCAGTTCGAGGGCAGTGACATCGGCGGCGCGCTCGGCGCGGGATTCCGCTCGAAACGCGGGCTGCCGGTGATCAACGTCGCAGGCTGCGCGCCGCATCCGGGCTGGATGATGGAAAGCCTGCTGGCGCTCACCTCGGGCGATCTGACGGCAGACGGCCTCGACGCAGTGGGACGTCCGACCTTCATCGCCAATCACTTGGCTCATCACGGCTGCTCACGCAATGAGTTCTACGAGTTCAAGGCGAGCGCTGAGACGATGTCGGAGCGCGGCTGCCTGATGGAGCATCTCGGTTGCCGCGCGACGCAGGCGGTCGGCGATTGCAATCAGCGCTCCTGGAATGGCGGCGGCTCCTGCACCAAGGGCGGGTACGCCTGCATCGCCTGCACCTCGCCGGGCTTCGAGAGCACGCAGAACTATCTGGAGACGGCGAAGCTCGCGGGCATTCCCGTAGGCCTTCCGACCGACATGCCGAAAGCCTGGTTCGTGGCGCTTGCCGCGCTGTCGAAATCGGCCACGCCGCGCCGCGTGCGGGTCAATGCGACGGCGGATCATGTCGTGGTGCCGCCTGGCCGGCCCAGTGACAAGCGCCGTCCATGACGCGGATCACGGTCGGGCCGTTCAATCGTGTCGAAGGCGACCTCGAGGTCAGGCTCGATATCGAGAGCGGCCGCGTCACCAGGGCGGAAGTGACGGCGCCGCTCTATCGCGGCTTCGAGCAGATCCTGGAGGGGCGGCCGCCGCTGGACGCGCTGGTGATCGCACCGCGAATCTGCGGCATCTGCTCGGTGTCGCAATCGATCGCCGCCGCCGCCGCGTTGCGCCAGGCCATGGGCATTGCGGCAGCGCCAAACGGCATCCTCGCGGCCAACATTGCCCATGCGGCCGAGAACGCGGCGGACCATCTGACGCATTTCTACATCTTCTTCATGCCGGACTTCGCCCGCGACGCCTACGTCGCGCACGCTTGGCATTCGGCTGCGGCCGAGCGTTTCGCGGCGACGAAGGGCAGCGCTGCTCGCGAAGCGTTGCCGGCGCGCGCGCGGCTGCTCGAGATCATGGGCCTGATCGCCGGCAAATGGCCGCACAGTCTTGCCTTCCAGCCGGGCGGGACCACGCGCGCGATCGAGCTCGGCGAGCGCGTGCGCCTCAACGCGATCGCGGCGTCGTTTCGCGGTTTTCTTGAACGCGCCGTGTTTGCCGACAGGCTGGAGAATGTGCTCGCCTTGTCGACGTCGGACGAGCTCGACCGTTGGCGCGAGGGCCGCGCCGGCGACTTCGCGCATTTCCTGCGCATCGCCGACGCGCTCGATCTGGCGCATCTTGGCCCGGGCTCCGGCCTGCTGATGAGTTTCGGCGCTTATCACGAGTCTGACAGTGCGCACTTCCGCGCCGGGCTTCGCACCCGCGATGGAACGACCGAAGCGCTGCCGTCGAATCGGATCACGGAGGACGTGTCGCACGCCTGGATGCGTGCGACCTCGCTCGATCCGGCCGAGAGCCGGACCGAGCCCGACGCCGACAAGCCCGACGCCTATAGTTGGTGCAAGGCGCCGCGGCTTGCGGGAGAACCGGTCGAGGTCGGCGCTCTCGCAAGGCAGGCCATCGACGGTCAGCCGTTGATCTCCGCGCTGCTCGCGGGCGGTCGCAGCAATGTCCGCAATCGTGTCATCGCCCGGCTGATCGAGACCGCGCGCCTCGCGCTGGCGATCGAGCAATGGATCAAGGCACTGCGTCTCAACGAGCCGTTCTGCGACAACAGCGCCAGTACGGCCGACGGCAATTTCGTCGGGCTCGTGGAAGCTGCGCGCGGCAGCCTGGGCCACTGGCTCGCGGTGCGCTCCGGCCGCATCGAGCGCTATCAGATCATCGCGCCGACCAGCTGGAATTTCTCTCCGCGCGACGCGGATGGGATAGCCGGTCCGCTCGAACAGGCGCTGGTCGGCACCGAGGTCGGCGATGCCGGCGCTCGTGCGGTCGGCATCCAGCACGTCGTGCGGTCGTTCGATCCGTGCATGGTCTGCACGGCGCATTGAGCGCGCTGCACACAGTAAGGCAGCAAGCGGAAACAAGCTTGTCGGTGCAAAGCGCGTGATTTCCGATTATCGCGCGCGATCCGCTGTCGAAGCCTTAGCCGCTGCGGCCTCACTGCTTCAAGCATCTGGAATCATTATGATTCAAATCCAGGGATGATGCTGGCCCGCATCTTGCTGTCCTTCTCGCCAGAACGCGATCACACGATCGCCAACGCGATATCAGGGGGAGGACTCATGGGCGCGGCAACGGAAACTTTTTACAGCGTCATCCGGCGTCAGGGCATCACGCGGCGCAGCTTTCACAAATTCTGCAGCCTGACGGCGACGAGCCTCGGGCTCGGGCCGGTCGCGGCGAGCCGCATCGCCAATGCGCTGGAGACCAAGCCGCGCACGCCGGTCATCTGGATGCACGGGCTCGAATGCACCTGCTGCTCGGAGAGCTTCATCCGCTCGGCGCATCCGCTGGTGAAGGATGCCGTGCTGTCGATGATCTCGCTCGACTATGACGACACCATCATGGCGGCGGCCGGCCACCAGGCCGAGGCCATCCTCGAAGAGACGCGCGCGAAGTACAAGGGACAATACATTCTCGCGGTCGAGGGCAATCCGCCGCTGAACGAAGGTGGCATGTTCTGCATCGACGGCGGCAAACCGTTCGTCGAGAAGCTGAAGATGATGGCCGAGGACGCGATGGCGATCATCGCCTGGGGCGCTTGCGCCTCCTGGGGCTGCGTGCAGGCGGCGAAGCCGAATCCGACGCAGGCGACGCCGATCGACAAGGTCATCACCAACAAGCCGATCATCAAGGTGCCGGGCTGCCCGCCGATCGCCGAGGTCATGACCGGCGTCGTCACCTTCATCACCACCTTCGGCAAGCTGCCAGAGCTCGACCGCCAGGGCCGGCCGAAGATGTTCTACTCACAGCGCATCCACGACAAGTGCTATCGCCGGCCGCATTTCGACGCCGGCCAGTTCGTCGAGGAGTGGGACGACGAGGCGGCGCGCAAGGGCTACTGCCTCTACAAGATGGGCTGCAAGGGCCCCACCACCTACAACGCCTGCTCGACGGTGCGATGGAATGGCGGCGTATCGTTCCCGATCCAGTCGGGTCATGGCTGCATCGGCTGCTCGGAGGACGGCTTCTGGGACAAGGGCTCGTTCTACGACCGCCTCACCAACATCAAGCAGTTCGGCATCGAGCACAACGCCGACCAGGTCGGCATGGTGGCCGCGGGCACGGTAGGTGCGGCGGTCGCAGCGCATGCGGCGGTCACGGCGGTCAAGCGTCTCGCGACCAAACGCGACGACGCCAAGGAAAACGCCAAGCAAGATCATTGATCGAATTCAGGACAGGCAACGATGGGCATCCAGACTCCCAACGGCTTCAATCTCGACAATTCCGGCAAGCGCATCGTCGTCGATCCGGTCACCCGCATCGAGGGACACATGCGGGTCGAGGTCAACGTCGATTCCGACAACGTGATCCGCAATGCGGTCTCCACCGGCACGATGTGGCGCGGTATCGAGGTGATCCTCAGGAACCGCGATCCGCGCGACGCCTGGGCCTTCACCGAGCGGATCTGCGGCGTCTGCACCGGAACGCACGCGCTCACATCGGTGCGCGCGGTCGAGAACGCGCTCGGCATCACCATTCCGGAGAATGCCAACTCCATTCGTAACCTCATGCAGCTTGCGCTGCAGGTGCACGACCACGTCGTGCACTTCTATCATCTGCACGCATTGGACTGGGTCGACGTGGTCTCGGCGCTCTCGGCCGATCCAAAGGCGACGTCAACCTTGGCGCAGTCGATCTCGAGCTGGCCGCTGTCGTCGCCCGGCTATTTCAGGGACCTGCAGACCCGTCTCAAGAAGTTCGTCGAGTCCGGCCAGCTCGGTCCGTTCAAGAACGGCTATTGGGGCAGCAAGGCCTACAAGCTGCCGCCTGAGGCCAATCTGATGGCCGTGGCACACTATCTGGAGGCACTCGATTTCCAGAAAGAGATCGTCAAGATCCACACCATCTTCGGCGGCAAGAATCCACATCCGAACTGGCTGGTGGGCGGCGTGCCGTGTCCGATCAACATCGACGGCACCGGCGCGGTCGGCGCCATCAACATCGAGCGGCTGAATCTCGTCTCGTCGATCATCGATCGCCTGATCGAGTTCAACGAGATGGTGTATCTCCCTGACGTCGCCGCGATCGGCTCGTTCTACAAGGACTGGCTCTACGGCGGCGGCCTGTCCGGCAAGAGCGTGCTCGCCTATGGCGACGTGCCCGAGCACGCCAATGACTATTCCGCCAAGAGCCTGAAGCTGCCGCGGGGCGCGATCATCAACGGCAATCTGTCCGAGGTGTTTCCGGTCGATCACGCCAACCCCGACGAGATCCAGGAGTTCGTGGTTCACTCTTGGTACAAATACCCCGACGAAACCAAGGGGCTGCATCCCTGGGACGGCATCACCGAGCCGAACTACGTGCTCGGCCCCAATGCCAAGGGCACCAAGACGGACATCAAGGAGCTCGACGAGGGCGGCAAATATTCCTGGATCAAGGCGCCGCGTTGGCGCGGCCACGCCATGGAGGTTGGACCGCTCGCACGCTGGGTCGTCGGCTACGCGCAGAACAAGTCCGAGTTCAAGGATCCCGTCGACAAGTTCCTGAAAGATCTCGACCTGCCTCTGACGGCGTTGTTCTCGACGCTGGGCCGCACCGCGGCGCGCGCGCTGGAATCGGTCTGGGCCGGACGCCAGATGCGCTACTTCCAGGACAAGCTGATCGCCAACATCAAGGCGGGCGACAGCTCGACGGCGAATGTCGACAAATGGAAGCCGGAGAGCTGGCCGAAGGAGGCCAAGGGCGTCGGCTTCACCGAGGCGCCGCGCGGCGCGCTCGCGCACTGGATCAAGATCAAGGACACCAAGATCGACAACTACCAGTGCGTCGTGCCGACGACCTGGAACGGTTCGCCGAGGGATCCCAAGGGCAACATCGGCGCATTCGAGGCGTCGCTGATGAACACCCCGATGGCCAATCCCGAGCAGCCGCTGGAGATCCTGCGCACGATCCATTCCTTCGATCCGTGCCTAGCCTGCTCGACGCACGTGATGAGTCCGGACGGCCAGGAACTTGCCAAGGTCAAGGTCAGATAGCACGGGGAGCAGGGTCATGATGGATGCAGTTGCACGCCCGCCCGAGTCGGGGACGGATATCGCCGCGATTGCGGCCGACGCCGCCGGCGAGCATGCGGTCGGCCGGCCCACGGTCTATGTCTACGAAGCGCCCGTGCGCATCTGCCACTGGGTCAACGCGTTCGCGATCATCGTTCTGATGATCACCGGCTATCTGATCGGCTCGCCGCTGCCGACGGTGGCGGGGGAGGCGTCGGCGAATTTCGTGATGGGCTACATCCGCTTTGCCCATTTCGCGGCCGGACAGGTGCTGGCGGTGTTCTTCCTCGCCCGCATCTTCTGGGCTTTCGTCGGCAACCACCACTCCCGGCAGATCTTCTACATTCCGGTGCATCGCAAGCAATTCTGGAAGGAGGTGCTGCACGAGATCCGCTGGTACGCGTTCCTGGAGCGTGAGCCGAAGATGTATGTCGGCCACAATCCGCTGGCGCAGACGGCGATGTTCACCGGCTTCACGCTGTTCGTGACCTTCATGATCGTCACCGGCTTTGCGCTCTATTCGGAAGGCACCGGGATCGACAGCTGGCAGCACAAGCTGTTCGGCTGGGTATTCGCCATCTGGCCGAACAGCCAGGACGTCCATACCTGGCATCATCTCGGGATGTGGGCGCTGGTCACCTTCGTGATGGTGCACGTCTATGCCGCCATTCGCGAAGACATCATGTCGCGCCAGAGCATCATCTCCTCGATGATCTCGGGCGAGCGGCAGTTCCGCGACTGACAGGAGGGCCGGCATGGTCGATGAGCGCGGGCGCGACCGCATTCTGGTGCTCGGGATCGGCAACATTCTCTGGGCTGACGAAGGCTTCGGTGTGCGGGTGGTGGAGGAATTCCACCGCCGCTTCACCGTGCCCGACAACGTCACGATCCTCGATGGCGGCACGCAGGGGCTCTACCTCGTCAACTATGTCGAGGAAGCCGACAGTCTGATCGTGTTCGACGCCATCGACTACGGCCTCGTGCCGGGCGAGCTCAAGCTCGTCCGGGACGACGAGGTGCCGCGCTTCACCGGCGCCAAGAAGATGAGCCTGCACCAGACGGGCTTCCAGGAAGTGCTGAGCGCGGCCGACCTGCTCGGCCGTTATCCGCAACGGCTTGCGCTGATCGGCTGCCAGCCGCTCGACCTCGAGGATTGGGGCGGGCCGCTGACCGCGCCTGTCCTCGCGCAGATCGGGCCGTCGATCGAGCTGGCCTGCGCCCTGCTGGCGGAATGGGGCGCACCCGCCGTGCCGCGGCGTGAACCGCTCGCCGGCGACGAACGCCTGCTTGCGAACGACATCGACCATCACAGCTACGAGCTGCGGGCGCGCCCGGCCGAGTGACCGCGCCGCGAGGAAATCCGCCATGTGTCTTGGCCTGCCGATGACAATCCTCGAGACCGATGGCGTCTCGGCACTGTGCAGCTTCGACGGCGAGGAGCGCCGCGTCTCGGTGCTGTTGCTGTCGAACCCGCCGGTGGGGGCCAAGGTGCTCGTCTATATCGACAACGCCGTTCGCCTGCTCGATGACGAAGAAGCGCGGCTGATCGGTGAGGCGCTGCGCGGCCTGCAGGCGGCCGTGAACGGCGAGAATTGCGATGACTTCTTCGCGGATCTGATCGGGCGCGAGCCGGAGCTGCCGGAGCATTTGCGGTAGCGGCGTGATGCCCTCGGGCAGCGCCGGATTGCTGATAACAGAATTTCCATAGATGAAGTAAGTTTGCAGGCTTTCTCTGGAAAGCACCTTTCCGATTTCTTGCGCAATCCTTAGTTGCAATAAAAACCGAATATGTTTCAATGTCTTGGGTGCTACCGGCCCCGCGTGGGTGTCTGGCACGTCGATTGCTGATCATGGGGAATATGGCAACGATAACTGGTCAGGGAGAAACACCGATGGAAATGCAGCAGCGTGACCCCGCGCGCGCGCGAGGCGGGTTGCCGGAGGTCGATACCGGCACCGTCGATGCCTTTCTCGCCGAGGCTGATTGCGCCGGGCTTGTCGCCGTGCTGCTGTCGGCCGGGGATCCCGCGCGATTTCCGGAGGCGCTGGACGTGGCCATCGTGCTGCCGGAGCTGATCACGGCGTTTCAGGGCCGGCTGTGTGGCGCGATCATCGCGCGCGACGCGGAGGCCGAGCTCGGGGCGCGATTTGGCGTGCGCGTGCAGCCGAGCCTGATCCTGTGCCGCGGCGCGGAGACGCTTGGCCTGATCGCCAAGATCCAGGACTGGTCTGTCTATGTCGACCGCATCTCGCGGCTGATCGACCGGCCGCAGGGCGCGACGGCGGCGGTCGTCGCCAGCATCGTCCCAGTCCATCAGCCTGCGGGAGTCGAGCGATGAAGCCGGGATTCTGGATCGCGCCTGAAGGAGCCGAGGAGCCGGTCAACATCTTTCCGATCGGCGAAGAGGCGCTCGATACCTCCCACAAGGGGCTGACCGCTTCCGGAGCGCTGGCCAAGCTGGCCTCGCTCGACTCGGAGGCGCTGGCGCGGAGCTGCCCGCGCGCGGTCGAATTGCTGTCGACGATTGCATCCGCCATCGCGGCGCAGACTGCCGGCGCACCGACGCAATTATTCCGTCTCGAAGGCCTCAACGATCTCGAGCGGCGGCTGATCGACGACGTGCTGGGCGAGGGCGAGGTCGCGGGCGTCGTGGCTCTTCCCGACGGGACGCTGGCTCAAATCCAGGAATCGGTGCTCGCCGGCATCTGGCGGGTGCGGCTGGAAGCGGATGAGCGCCACGACTACATCGAGGTCGGCGCCGTGCCGGAGATCGTGTCGCGCGCCGCCGCCGATCTGACCGCGGGTGACATCGTGATCGGCCCTGTGCCCGAGGGCACGATGAACGCGCTGCCGGTGCTCGCCGAGATCCGCGAGCGCGCGCTGTCCTGGCGACCGGGCCAGCGCTCGCAGACCATCAACTTCACGCTGCTGCCGATGAGCCCGGCCGACATGAGTTTCCTGCAGCAGACGCTCGGCAACGGCCCGATCCAGTTGATGTCGCGCGGCTACGGCACCTGCCGCGTGCTCGCGACCGGCATCCGCCATGTCTGGTCGGTGCAGTTCTTCAACGCCATGGATACGATCATTCTCGACACCCTCGAAGTCGGCGGCGTGCCGGTGGTCGCGCTCGCCGCGGCTGAGGATTTCGAGGATTCGGCCGAGCGCCTGACCCAGATCATCGAGGCCTATTTCACATGAGCGGCGGCTTCGAGAATTTCGGTGTCCGCAGCGATCTCGCTGATGACGTGTTGCTGGAGTGCGGCATCTGCTGGACGCGCTACGATCCGGCCGAAGGTGACGGCGTCGCGCAGATTCCGCCGGGGACGCCGTTCGCGGCGCTGCCGGACGACTGGCATTGCCCGAACTGCGATGCGCCGAAAGCCAAGTTCATGGTGGTCGAGCCATGAGCGCTGAGGCGGCCGGGCAGGGCACGTCTGACGTCACGCCGGTCGCGTGGGGCGAGCGTCTCGCCGGCTTCTATCGCGAGATCGGCGCGCGTGCGATGCGCGATCTGCCGATCTATCACGACGCGCTCGACGTCGAGGCGATTGGATTTTCGGTTGTCGAGGGCCGCATCCTCGGCATCGTCGTCACGCCGTGGTTCATGAACGTGGTCACTCCGGCCGCCCAGGGCTCCGCGGGATCCGTCGTCAAGATCGTGCTTCCGGCCGGCTCGTTCGAGTTCACGATCGGCGATATCGCCGGGATCGGGCGGATCGCGAGCTGCTCGCTGTTCTCGCCGATGTTCGAGTTCGCGGACATGGCCGCGGCGCGTGCGGCGGCTGAGGCCGCTCTGGCCGCGCTGATGACGGCGCCGGAGGATGACCTGTCGTCCGAACGCGCTGCGAAGGCGTCGAGCACGATCGATCGCCGGGCGTTCCTGCGTGGGACCCTTTCCGAGGGCCGCGCATGACCCTCACGTTCCGCAACCGCATCGACGTCACGCTGTCGGTCGCTGATCAGCTGATCGTCGGCGTCGACATTCAGCCGCGCACGCGGCCGCCGCTGGAACGGCTGTTCGCCGGCAAGCCGGCCGAGATGCTGCTTGCGGCCCTGCCGCGGCTGTTCTCGCTGTGCGCCGGTGCACACCAGGTTGCGCTGCTCTCGGCGCTGGAGGCGGCCCGCGGCGAGCAGGCTGCGCCGTCGACGCGCCATCGTCGGATCCAGGCCGTGCTGGCGGAACGCTTCGCCGAACTCATGCGCGGTCTGCTGATTGCTTCAATGGCGGACAATCGCAGTGTCGCGCAGCCGGTGCAACGGCTGTTGCAGGCGATCGCCTCGCTGCAGACGCCTTCCGACGCTGATGCCCCGCTGCAATCTCGCGCTGCAACCTTGTCTCAAATCAAGATGGGCATGGTGGCTCTGGGCATAGGCTGGCCAGCGGAGCCGGTTCTGCCGGGAACTCCGCTTGCATCGATGATGGACGCGGCCCGGAAGGCCGCCGATGATGGAGGATGGAGCCACATGCCGGCCGAGCACGACATCCTGTCGGCCGCCGATGATGGCGCCATCGTCACGCGATTGATCGACGTGGGATCTGCCTTTGCTGAGGCTCCCGAACTTGACGGCCGCGTTCCGGAGACCGGAGTCTGGGCCCGCTATGCGGAGCGCCATCAGTTGGCATCAGCCGGCCCCGTCGAACGCCTCTCAGCCAAGATCGCTGAGATTGCCGAGCTGCTCCGCTTGATCGAGGCGGGTGAGGCGGAGGCCGCCGCGGCCGACGACCCGCATGCCGTCGCAAGCTACGGGCTTGGCCCGCGGCGCGGCGCCGCCGCGGTCGAATGCGCGCGCGGCCGGCTGCATCACGCGATCGAGCTGGATGCGCACGGCACGGTCTCGCGTTTCGAGTATCTGGCGCCGACGGAATGGAACTTTCACCCGCGCGGTCCTGTCGTGAGGAGCCTCACGGGAGTTGCGCTGCGCGGCACCGTCGATCGCCACGCCGTCCATACGATGGTCGGATCGTTCGATCCCTGCGTCGGCTATCACCTGGCGTTCCGGGGGATGGCCGATGCATGAAATGGCGCTGTGCGAAGGCATCGTCGAGATCGTCGAGCAGGAGGCACGCAAGGGCGCCTTCTCCACGGTGAAGACCGTATGGTTGGAGATCGGTGCGCTCAGCCATGTCGCGCCGGAGGCGCTGCGATTCTGTTTCGAGGCGGTGACCGCGAAGACCCTGTTGCAGGGGGCAGCGCTCGAGATCATCGAACAGCCGGGCACGGCATGGTGCCTGGGCTGCTCGCGCAGCGTCGAGATCAGCCAACGCTATCAGCCTTGTCCGGTCTGCGGCAGTCATCAGCTGCAGGTCACGGGCGGTGAGGACATGCGGGTCAAGGAGCTGGAGGTCGAGTAATGTGCACGGTGTGTGGCTGCAGTGACGGCAAGTCCTCCATCGAGACCGGTGATCATGATCACGATCACGGCGAGCATCATCATGATCATGGACATGATCACAGCCATGATCAGTCCGGACATCATCACCATTACGGCCATCATGATCACGAGCATGGTCACCATCACGATGATCACCATCATGATCACGGTCGCGCGCATGATCATCATCATGATCATGCTGCCGACCACGTCGACTGTTCGGCCAATCCGGCCGGACAGGAGGTTGCCGGTCTCTCCAGCGGGCGCATCATCCAGATCGAACGCGACATTCTCGGCAAGAACAACCGGCTCGCGGCAGAAAACCGCGCGCGCTTCGCCGCGCATGACGTGCTGGCATTCAATTTCGTCTCCAGCCCAGGCGCCGGCAAGACCTCGCTGCTGGTGCGCGCCGTCTCCGATCTCAAGCAGAGCCGGCCCGTCGCGGTGATCGAGGGCGACCAGCAGACCTCCAACGATGCCGAGCGCATCCGCGCCACCGGCGTGCCGGCGATCCAGATCAACACCGGCAAGGGCTGTCATCTCGACGCGGCCATGGTCGGCGAAGCCTTTGGCCGGCTGCCGTCATTGCGCGGCGGGCTGCTGTTCATCGAGAATGTCGGCAACCTCGTCTGTCCGGCCGCCTTCGATCTCGGCGAAGCTTGCAAGATCGTCGTGTTCTCGACCACCGAGGGCGAAGACAAGCCGCTCAAATATCCCGACATGTTCGCGGCATCATCGCTGATGCTGATCAACAAGATCGATCTGGCGCCGGTGCTCGATTTCGATCTTGCGCAGACGATCGAATATGCCCGCCGCGTCAATCCGAAGATCGAGGTGCTGACGATCTCCGCGAAGACAGGCGAGGGCCTTTCTGCGTTCTACGCCTGGATCAGGAAGCAGTCTGAGCGGATGCGGGCGAGCGCAGCGAACGCGGTGCGGGGATGAGCACGCCCGGCCGGACATCGGCGGCGAACCATGCGCGCCTCAGGCTCCGCGTCCGCGGCGCCGTGCAGGGCGTCGGCTTTCGTCCCTATGTCCACGGCCTGGCCACGCGCCATCGGCTCGGCGGCTTCGTCGCCAATGACGCTGATGGCGTGCTGATCGAGGTCGAGGGCGACGAGGTCGCTGACTTCGTCGCGGCGCTGCCGCAGCAGGCGCCGCCGCTGGCCCGCATCGACGACATCGCCGTCGAGCCGATCGTGGCCGATTGCAGCACGGGCTTCCGGATCGCCCAGAGCACGGGCGGGCGCGTCACGACGCGGATCGTGCCCGACGCCGCCACCTGTGACGCGTGCCTGGCCGAGCTGTTCGATCGCAATAGCCGCTTCCATCTCTATCCCTTCGTCAACTGCACCCATTGCGGTCCGCGCTTCACCATCGCCGAGCGCCTGCCCTACGATCGCGCGTCCACTTCGATGAAGCGCTTTCCGATGTGCGAGGCGTGCCGGTCCGACTACGAAGATCCCGCCGGGCGCCGCTTTCATGCCGAAGCGATCTCTTGTCCGCGCTGCGGTCCGCAGCTCAGCCATGGCATCGATGATATCGCAGCCGTGCTCGCGAATGGCAGGATCGTGGCCATCAAGGGTCTCGGTGGCTATCAGCTGCTGTGCGACGCCCGGGATGAGCAGGCCGTCCAGCGGCTGCGCGCGCGCAAGCAGCGCGATGGCAAGCCGTTCGCCGTGATGCTCGCTACGGTCGACGCTGCAACCGAGATTGCCGAGATTGATGCGCCTGCGCGCGCGCTGCTGGAGCAGGTGGCGCGACCGATCGTGCTGCTGCGCTCGCGCCAACGTGTCGCGTCCTCGGTCGCACCGGGCCTTTCGAAGATCGGCGTGTTGCTGCCGCTCGCACCGCTGCATCATCTGATCTTCCATGCGCTGGAGGCGCGCCGGCCGGCCGCTGATGGACCATGGGCGGTGGTCTGCACCAGCGCCAATCCAAGTGGCGAGCCGCTGCTGACCGACAATGACGAGGCGCGCGCGGACCTCGCCGACATTGCGGATCTGATCGTCACCCACGATCGCGACATCGTCATCCGCGCCGACGATTCCGTGCTTGCTGTCGTGGCCGGCGTTCCCCGCTTCGTCAGGCGCGCGCGCGGCTATGTTCCGGAGCCGATCCGGCTCGCGCGCGCCGTGCCGCCGGTGCTCGCGGTCGGCGCTCAGCTGAAGGCGACGGTGACGGTGACGCGCGGCGACGAGGCATTCGTGTCGCAGCATCTCGGCGATCTCGACACCGGGGCTGCGATCCGCTTCTTCGAGGAGACGATCGCGCATCTCACCTCCATCCTGGACGTCGAGCCGGTCGCGATCGCGCATGACCTGCACCCGGACATGGCGTCGACGCGGTTCGCGCTGGCACACGGTCTGCCGACGCTGCCGGTGCAGCATCACCATGCGCATGCGGCCTCGGTCATGGCCGAGCATGGCGTGACCAGCCCCGCCCTCGCGCTGGTGCTGGATGGCTACGGCTATGGCAGCGATGGCGGCGCCTGGGGCGGTGAGCTGCTGTCGTGCGACGGAGCAGTCTTCCAGCGCCTCGGCCATCTCGCTCCATTGAAGATGCCGGGCGGCGACCGGGCCGCACGGGAGCCGTGGCGGATGGCGGCTTCCGTGCTGCACGATATTGGTCGCGGTGACGAAATCGGGTGGCGTTTTGCGACCCAGCCGCAGGCGCGAAACATGCCGATGCTGCTGGATCGTGCCGATGCCGCGGTCACCAGCAGTGCCGGCCGGTTGTTCGATGCCGTGGCCGGTCTGCTCGGTGTCAACACGGTGCAGAGCTACGAAGGCGAGGCGGCGATGAAGCTGGAGGCGCTGGTGCGGGAACCGGCGACGCTGGAGCGCGGCTGGACCATTGCCGACGGCGTGCTGTCGCTGCGGCCGCTGCTCGCGCATCTGATCGCGCGTGATCCCGGCGCGGTTGAAGCGGCCGGGCTGTTTCACGGCACGTTGGCGGCGGCCTGCGTCGACTGGATCACGAGCGCGTCGCGCGCGACGGGCATCGGCATGATCGTGCTGAGCGGCGGCTGTTTCCTCAATGCGCATCTGGCCGAACTGATCGTGCGTGGCTGCCGTTCCGCGGGCCTCGATCCGCTGCTGCCGCTGCGGCTGCCGCCCAATGATGGCGGCCTCAGCCTCGGGCAGGCCTGGGTGGCGGGTCTGCATCTCACGCAAAACAATATGGTGTCTGGAGGGACCGTCTGATGTGCCTGGCCATTCCTGCCGAGGTGATCAAGCTCTTGCCTGACGACATGGCGATCGTCTCGATCGACGGCGTCAGCAAGGAGGTCTCGATCGCGCTGATCGAGGAGATCGCCGTCGGCGACTACGTCATTCTTCATGTCGGCCATGCGCTGGCCAGGATCGATCCGGAGGAGGCGCGCGAGACGCTCGACCTGCTCCGGCAGATGGGCGAGGTTGTGGCGGAGGTCAGACCATGAAATATGCCGACGAGTTTCGCGACAAGGAACTGGCGACCGGGCTTGCGCGCGCCATCCGCGCCAAGGCCGATCCGGCGCGCGCCTATCGCTTCATGGAGTTCTGCGGCGGCCATACCCATGCGATCGCGCGCTATGGCCTCGAGGACATGCTGCCGGACAATGTGCGCATGATCCACGGCCCGGGATGTCCGGTCTGCGTGCTGCCGGCCGGGCGCATCGACATGGCGATCGCGCTCGCCGAACGCCCCGAGGTCATCCTCTGCGTCTATGGCGACCTGATGCGCGTGCCGGGCTCGCGCGGGTCCTCGCTGCTCAAGGCGAAAGCGCGCGGCGCCGACATCCGCATGGTATACTCGACGCTGGATGCGATCGCGCTGGCCGAGCAGAATCCTGGTCGCGAGGTGGTGTTCTTCGCCATCGGCTTCGAGACGACGACGCCGCCGACCGCCGTGATGATCCGGGCCGCCGAGAAGAAGCAATTGTCGAACTTCACGGTGTTCTGCAACCACGTGCTGACCCCGCCGGCGATGCGCGCGATCCTCGACAGCGACACGCCGATCGAGATCGACGGCTTCGTCGGGCCGGCGCATGTCTCGACCGTGATCGGCACCGAGCCCTATGCGCCGTTCGCGCGCAATGACGGCAAGCCGGTCGTGATCGCGGGCTTCGAGCCGCTCGACATGATGCAAGCGATCCTGATGCTGATCGAGCAGGTCAATGACGGCCGTCACGAAGTCGAGAACCAGTATCGCCGCGCGGTCACCGGCAGCGGCAACCAGCGCGCCATCCGCGAGGTCGCCGAGATCTTCGAGTTGCGCGATCAGTTCGAATGGCGCGGGCTCGGCAGCATTCCGGCGAGCGCATTGAAATTGCGGCCCGCCTTTGCGCATCTCGACGCCGAGCTGCGCTTCGCGATGTCCGAGCTGATCGTCGCCGACAATCCGGCCTGCGAGTGTCCGGCCATTCTGCGCGGCCTGAAGAAGCCGGTGGACTGCAAGTTGTTCGGTACCGCCTGCACGCCGGAGACGCCGATCGGCTCCTGCATGGTGTCGTCGGAAGGCGCCTGCGCGGCGCATTGGACCTATGGCCGCTTCCGCGACCATCAGCGGAGGCTCGCATCATGAGCATTCACCAGCGCCGGCTCGACATCAAGAGCGGTTGCGTCGACCTCTCGCACGGCGCCGGCGGCCGCGCGATGGCGCAACTGATTGCCGGCCTGTTCCACGAGGCGTTCGGCAACGAATGGCTGGCGCGCGGCAACGACCAGTCGGCGTTCGACGTCGCGGCCGGCCGCATGGTGATGACGACCGACGGCTATGTCGTCTCGCCGCTGTTCTTCCCCGGCGGCAATATCGGCTCGCTCGCGGTGCACGGCACGGTCAACGACATCGCCATGGCCGGCGCCAGGCCGCTGTATCTGTCGGCCAGCTTCATCATCGAGGAGGGGTTTCCGTTTTCCGACCTGAAGCGGATCGCCGATGCGATGGGCGAGGCGGCGCGCGAGGCCGGCATCGCGATCATCACCGGCGATACCAAGGTGGTCGAGCGCGGCAAGGCGGATGGCGTGTTCATTTCGACGGCCGGTGTCGGCGTGCTGCCGCAAGGCCTCGATCTCTCTGCCGACAAGGCCAGGCCCGGTGACCGCGTGCTGCTGTCCGGCAGCCTCGGCGACCACGGCGTGGCGATCATGTCGCGGCGGCAGAACCTCACCTTCGACACCGAGATCGTCTCCGACTCGGCCTCGCTGCACGGTCTCGTCGCCGACATGGTCGCAGCCGGCGGCGCCGGCATCCGGCTGATGCGCGATCCCACGCGCGGCGGGGTTGCGGCCACGATGAACGAGATCGCCCAGCAGTCGAATCTGGGCTTCCGTCTGCAGGAGGAAGCGATTCCGGTGAAGCCGGCGGTCGCGGCAGCCTGCGAGCTGCTCGGGCTCGATCCACTCCACGTCGCCAATGAGGGCAAGCTGGTCGCGATCGTCGCGCCTGAGCTGGCCGGCGCCGTTCTCGCCGCCATGAGGGCGCATCCGCTCGGCCGCGATGCGGCTGAGATCGGCGAAGCTGTGGCCGATGATCATCGCTTCGTCCAGATGGCGACGAGCTTCGGCGGCGGCCGCATCGTCGACTGGCTGTCGGGCGAGCAGCTGCCGCGGATCTGCTGAGACGCGCGATGGGCATCCAGGGAACGATACTGGTCGTGGACGACGAGGTCCGGTCACAGGAGGCGCTGCGGCGCGTCCTCAACCAGGATTTCGAGGTCTTGTGTGCGGGCAACACCAACGATGCCGAGAAGCTGCTCGAAGGCGAGATCGTGCATGCGGTGATCTGCGACCAGCGCATGCCGCAGGAATCCGGCGTCAGCTTCCTGAAGCGCGTGCGCGAGATGTGGCCCGACCCTGTCAGGATGATCATCTCGGGCTATTCGGATTCCGAGGACATCATCGCCGGCCTCAACGAGGCCGGCATCTATCAGTACATCACGAAGCCCTGGCAGCCGGACCGCCTGATCGAGATCGTCCGCGAGGCCGTGCAGCTCTACCGGCTGCAGAAGGAGACGGAGACCGCCGGCGTCGACGTGAAGGCCACGCCAGCCCATATCAAGAAGGTCGTGTCGGTCAAGCGCGGCGCCGCCAAACAGCTCTATGATTTCGACCGCATCGTGCATTCGGCCGCGAGCCCGATGCGCAACGTGATCGAGCTCGGCCGGCGCGCTGCCGACTACGACATCTCGGTCTTGATCACCGGCGAATCCGGCACCGGCAAGGAGCTGCTCGCACGTGCGATTCATTATGGCTCTGCGCGCGCCACCAAGGCCTTCGTGGTCGAGAATTGCGGCGCGCTGCCGGATGAGCTGCTCGAAAGCGAGCTGTTCGGCTGCAAGAAGGGCGCGTTCACCGGCGCCTATCAGGACCGCATCGGCCTGTTCGAGGTCGCCGACGGCGGCACCATCTTTCTCGACGAGATCGGCGAGACATCCCCCGCCTTTCAGGTCAAGCTGCTGCGCGTGCTGCAGGAGAGCGAGATCCGGCCGCTCGGCGCGCAGCGCGTGCGCCAGGTCGATGTGCGCGTGGTCGCCGCGACCAACCGGGATCTCGAGGCCGAAGTCGAGGCGGGCCGCTTCCGGCGCGACCTGTACTACCGGCTCGCCGCGTTTCCGGTGCACATGCCGTCCTTGCGCGAACGGCCGATGGACATTCCGCTGATCGCCGAGGGCGTGCTATCGGCGGTGAAGACATCGTTCAACCGGCCGCATCTGCGGTTCGCACCGGCGGCGCTGGAGGAATTCTCCCGCTATCACTGGCCCGGCAACGTTCGCGAGTTGCAGAACGAGATCCAGCGCATGGCCGTGCTGGCCGATGCCGACGAACTGCGCTGTCCGCCGTTTGCCGGCCGGCGCGGCGGCCGCCGCGCCGCGCCCGCGATCGCCAATGGCAAGCTCAATGGTTCCGGGAGCCTGAAGGACAAGGTCGAGGATCTCGAAAAGACCATCATCGTTCACTGTCTGGAGAAATATGATGGTAACATCAGTCGCGTCGCCAGCGAGCTCGGCCTGTCCCGGGTGGGGCTCCGGAACAAACTGTCGAGATACGATCTGAAGAAACATGGCAAAGGCCACTCACTCTCCTGAGTCCGGGGCTGACACGCTGCTCAAGCTGATCGCGAGCAGCAGCACGCTCGAACTCGACAGCGAGCGCGAAGGCGTGTGGATCGAAGTGATCCGCAAGATGGACGAGGTCTATTCCGACCTGCTGCGCTACGAGGTCGATCTCGAGCACAAGAACGCCGAGCTCGAGGAAGCCCAGGCGTTCGTCACCAACGTCATCGAGTCCGTCTCCGACATCCTGGTCGTCTGTGACGCCAGGGGCACGGTACAGCAGGCCAACTCCGCCTTTCTGCAGACATCGGGACGGGCTTTGGCCGACATCGCAGGTCGCAACATCGCCGAGATGATCGATCCCGATCATCGGCCCAAGCTCGCCGCGCTGCTGACGCCGCGCAGCAGCGCCGATGTGGTCGACGGTGAATTGCGCTTTGCCGCGGCCGCCGGCGTCAGCTCCGACCTGTTCGCGATCAACAGCTCGCCGCGGCATGATCACCGCGGCCGCTTCATCGGCGTGGTGCTGACGGGGCGCCCGATCGGCGAGCTGCGCCGCGCCTATGAGGCCCTGCACAAGGCGCATCAGGAGCTGCAGCGGGCGCAGCGGCAATTGGTCGAGCAGGAGAAGATGGCGAGCCTCGGCCGCCTCGTCGCCGGCGTGGCCCACGAGCTGAACAATCCGATCAGCTTCGTCTACGGCAACATCCACACCCTGATGCGCTACCGCACCTCGCTGGTCGGCTATCTCGATGCCATCCACGAGCAGCCGGTCGCGGATGATGTCGCTGCGCTTCGCAAAGATCTCAGGATCGATGCCATCCTGGAGGATTTTGGCCCGCTGATCGATGGCACGCTGGAAGGCGCGGTGCGCATCAGCGAGATCGTCAAGAACCTGCGCCGCCTGTCGTTCTCGAAGCTCGGCGAGGTCGAGCGCGTCAACATCGAGCGACTGATCAATACCGCCGTGCTGTGGGCGGGTCGCACCAAGCAGCATCGTGTCGACATCCAGATCGAGGTCGAGCCGGATCTGTGGATCTCCGGCAACGAAGGCCAGCTGCATCAGGTGATCGTCAACCTCGTGGAGAACGCGATCGACGCGATGCGATCGACCGACCTGCCGCGCCTTCTGGTCGCGGTGATGCGCCAGGGCAGCGAGATCGCCTTTCGCATCACCGACAACGGCCCCGGCATCGACAAGGATCATCTGACCCACATCTTCGAGCCGTTCTTCACGACCAAGCGCGTCGGGGAGGGGACGGGGCTCGGGCTGTGGATCAGCTACGGCATCGTTCGCGAGCACGGCGGCGAACTGCTGGCCAGCAACGAGCCGCAGGGCGGCGCCACGTTCTCTTTCACCTTGCCGGCGGCTTGACGATGCGCGCAGGGGCTGCCGCCGACGCCGACATGGGATGCTGAGCGTCCTCATCTTCCTTGAACGTCCGAGGCGATGCCGGGATTCCTGACGCGGGGTTGCCGGACGTCGCCGGCAAAGGCCAAGTCCGACGTGATCAGGACGCCGTCGCGACCGGCACGGGCTCGCGCTGCTTCGACAGCCGCGCCAGCAGCACCGTGGCGGTCCGCGTGATGTGCTGCCGGGCAAGATCCTCGGCTGTCTGCGCATCGCCTGCGATCACCGCCCGCAGGATGTCCTCGTGCTGGTCCCAGATCCGCCGCGGGGTCTCGTCGCGCATCAGCACCTCGCCCATCAGGCGCCTCAGATGCAGCCAATGCGGCAGGGTGGTGTCCTGGATGACGGAGTTGCCGGAGATCTCGTAGAGGAATTCATGAAACCTGACGTCGGCCTCGATCAGCTTCTCGACCGAATGCTCGCGCTCGGCGCGCCGGCCCTGCTCGATCAGCTTGGGGCCCTCCTCGGCCGCGCGCTCGGCGCCGCGCGTCGCCGCGAGCCGGCAGGCGAGGCCCTCGGCGACGGCGCGTATTTCATAGAGGTTGCGGATGAAGTCCGTGTCGATCGGCGCGACTTCCAGGCCGCGGCCCGGCGCGTCGCGGACGAACCCCTGATTGCGCAGCAGCAGCAGGGCCTGCTGCACCGGCTGGCGCGAGACGCCGAGGTCGCGGGCGAGATCGTCCTGGATGAGGCGGGCGGATTCCGGCAGCTCGCCGCCGACGATGTCGGAGAGAATGCGCTCGTAGACGCGTTCGGTCAGGCTCGGCTGTGTCTTCAGCGGTGGCACACGGCCTCCACGGGATCAGGTGTGATGTCCGGTCGCGCGTGTGAGACTGCCGTCCCGGAGCCCGGCGCTCGCATGGCGGACGAGGTCGGTCTGAATGGGGTCATACCGAGAGTTTCCGCGCGGCGAGCGTCCGCCGCTGCTTGGAGTTGCTGTCCTGCTGGATTTTGAGGTGATGGATGAACACACTGGCCGCGCGCGAAATGTGCTCGCGGCTCAGCCGTTCGGCCTCGGCGCTGCGGCCCTTGATCACGGCTGCAAGAATGTCCTCGTGCTCGTCCCAGACCATCCGGGACATGCTCTGCTCCTTCTGCAGCACGTCGGACATCACCCGCTTCAGGCATGGCCAATGCGGCGCCATCGTCTCGCCGATCAGCGCGTTGCCGGAGAGGTCGCCGAGGAATTGATGGAAGGCGATGTCGGTCTCGATCTTGCGGTTGACGAGCCCGCTCTTCACCGCCTCGTGGCCGGCCGCGATGTAGGCCGGGCCTTCGCGCGCGGCACGCTCGCTCGCGCGCTCGGCGGCCAGCCGCGCCGCGAGGCCTTCGAGAACGGCGCGCATCTCATAGAGATCCCGGACGAAGGCGGGGTCCAGCGGCGCCACGATCAGGCCGCGGCCCGGCGCGCTCTGCACCAGCCCGCAGCCGCGCAACAGGATCAGCGCCTGCTGAACCGGCTGGCGCGACACCCCGTAAGCCTGAGCCAGATCATCTTGGATCAGCCGCGAGCCCGGCGTGAGAACGCCACTGACGATCTCGTCAGTGATCGCCTCGACGACCTGGTCGACCAGAGAGGGAGCGGCGGGCACGATTCGCATGGGCCATCACATTTTGCCGGACATTAGCATGTCAAGTCCGAAAATCGATTTGCGATGCATTCGAATTCAGAGTACGAATTCAGAAAAGGCGCCGCACTGAGGCAATTTAAAAAGCGGCCAAACAGGGGAGGGACTCCGTTGTCGGAAGATCCGACCAGTCGGGAGTGCGGTCAGGTCTGGTCCGTGCGCCCGGAGGGCAGCGTGCGCGCCGGTGTGATGTCGGCGGTGTCGCGCGCATTGCTGGTGGCGTCGGTCACGTGGTTCGGCGCGATGGCGCCTGCGCTCGCCGCGGCCGGAGAAGGGCTGACCTTGTCCGACGCCTGGGTGCCCGCGGCGCCCGAGGTGGGACGCGACATCCCGCTGCTGATCACGATCAAGAACGACACGACCGCGCCGGAAGCCTTGATGCGCGTGCGCTGTCCGGTCGCCAATTTCTCTGAGCGGCACACCGTCGATCGCGGCGAAGGCGCCCCGGCGATGCGCTCCATTCCCAACATTCCCATCGCTGCAGGCAGCACGCTGGTGCTGCTGCCGACCGCCTATCACGTCATGCTGCTGCAGACGCGGGAGCCGCTCGAGCCAGGCAGGCGCTTCACCTGCACGATCGTGTTCCAGAAAGCAGGATCCATCGAAACGGAGGTCGAGGTTCGCAAGTCCCCTTGAAGCGTGTTTGTCGCCTGCTGCTCTCCGCCTTCGGGCTCGGCGGAGCGGTATTCGCTCCAACTCATAATCAATAATGGGAGAAGGAAACGATGAGGAAAAACGTCAGGTCAACCTTGCGGGCGGTGCTGCTGGCCAGCGCAGCCTTCGCCTGTTTCCAGCTTGTGTCGCCGGCGCAGGCCGCCGACGAGATGACCCCCGAGCGGCTGCTCAACGCCGACAAGGAGGCCGGCAACTGGCTCCACCATCATAAGAACTACTCGGGCACGCGGTTCTCGGCGCTGAAGGAGATCAACAAGGACAACGTCAAGAACCTGAAGGTCGCCTGGACCATGCATCTCGGCGGCGTCGAGGGCGGCGGCATCTGGAGCCACGGCGGTCTCGAAGGCACGCCGATCGTCGAGAACGGCATGATCTATGTCACCGACGGCTGGGGCTCGGTGTACAAGATCGATGCGCGCGGTGGCAAAGGCCAGATGGTCTGGAAGATGGATCCGAAGACGGATCACGACTGGGCCGGCGCGATCGCCTGCTGCGGCGTCGACAATCGCGGTGTCGCGCTGTGGGGCGACCTCGTCGTGTCGCACACGCTCGACGGCCGCCTGATCGCGACCAACAAGGAAACCGGGCAGGTTGCCTGGCAGCGTCAGGTCGCCGATCCCGACAAGGGCGAGGTGATCACCGGCGCGCCGCTTATCGTGAAGAACATGGCGATCTCGGGCGTCGCCGGCGCCGAATACGGCATCCGCGGATGGATCGCGGCGACCGACCTCACCACGCAGAAGGAGGTCTGGCGCACCCACACCATTCCGGCCAAGGGCGAGCCCGGCAGCGAGACCTGGAAGGACAGCAACGACGCGGCGGCGGCCGGCGGCGGTTCGACCTGGGTCACGGGCACCTATGATCCGGCGACCGACACCATCATCTGGGGCGTCGGCAATCCCGGCCCGGACTGGGACAACGCCTATCGTCCCGGCGACAACCTCTACACCGACAGCTCGCTGGCGCTCGACGCGAACACCGGCAAGATCAAGTGGCACTACCAGCACACGCCGAACGATCCCTTCGACTATGACAGCGTCGCCGAGAACGTCCTGGTCGATGTGCCCGCGCCGAACGGCTCCACCCTGAAGCTCGCGCTCGAGGCCGACCGCAACGGCTTTGCCTATGCGATCGACCGCACCAGCGGCAAATTCATCTGGGGTCTGCCCTTCGTCAAGAAGGTCACCTGGACCAAGGGGCTCGATGCCGAGACCGGAAAGCCGATCGAGTATGATCCGAAGAACCCGGTGCAGCGCTACAATGCGTCGGTGTCGCCGCATCGTGAGAACAAGGTCGCGGACATCTGCCCGGGCAACATGGGCGGCAAGAACTGGCCGCCGACCTCGTACAATCCGGACCTGAAGCTCTGGTACATCCCTGTCATCGAGAGCTGCAACCGGATCACCGTGGAAGAAGCAACCAAGGACAAGCTGAAGCCGCGTGAGTTCTGGACCGGCGGCGGACCGAGCCAGCCGTTCAAGATCACGGGCAGCGTGACCGCGATCGACGTCACCACCGGCAAGATCGCCGGCAAGATGGAGACGCCGTTCCCGAATCTCGGCGGCATGCTGTCGACGCCTGATCTCGTCTTCACCGGCCAGCCCTCGGGCGAGGTGATGGCGCTCGATGCCAAGACCCTGCAGAAGCTGTGGGAGTTCAACACCGGCGGCGGCGTCAATGCGCCTCCCGTGACGTTCTCGGTCGACGGCAAGCAATACGTCGCGATCCTGGTTGGTCTCGGCGGCGCCTGGGACAAGTGGTTCATCGAATCCACGCCCGAGCTGAAGAAGATCCAGCCCGGCTCGATGCTCTACGTCTTCTCGCTGTGAAGTCGACAGCGGAGCGGAGGCATGTCCTCCGCTCCGCCCCTATCCCCTGTTCGACAAGAAGATCAGATGAAATCCAGTGCGATCACGCTCGCTGTGGCGTCGGCTCTCGTCCTCGGTTCTGCTTCGCTCGCGTCGGCGCAGTCCGCGGCGCCGACGGATCCGACCGAGGCCGGTAAGGCCGTGTTCAAGCGCGCGAACTGCGTCGGCTGCCACAAATGGCATGGCAATGGCGGTGGCGGCTATGGCGGCGACGCGCTGTCGCTGCGCAAGACGCAGCTCACCCGTGACCAGATCATCGAGACCGTGACCTGCGGCCGGCCCGGGACGGGCATGCCGTACTTTGCGCGCGACTCCTATGACACGGCGAAGTGTTACGACATGAGCCGCCAGGATGTCGGCGAGCGCATGCCGCCCGAGGGCGGCGTGTTCCTGCGGCCCAACGATATCCAGGCGGTCGCGGATTACGTGCTCGCGCACATCAAGGGCCGCGGCGAGCCGAACTACGACGAGTGTACTGCGTTCTTCGGGAACACGTCGCGGGTCTGCGACATCTACAAGACGAATGCCGCCAAGCCTGCAAGCGAGCCATCGAAATGAAGCGGTCAACCTGCGCTGCGATCTTCGCCACGTTCGTGCTGTCGTTTGTGATGCATGCGGCCTCGGCGCAGGCCGCACCGAACTACGATTTGCGCGACATCACCGTCGGCATGCCCGTCGGCGACCTGCCCAATGAGGGCTATGTCAATCTGACTTGCGCCAAGGATCCGAATCGCAGGCTCAATGCGTGGTCGGCGTGGCGCGACTGTCCAGCGGACGCGCAGGCGCGGCACGCGGTGCGCTTCGATTTCGATCCGGAGACCAGCCAGGACGGCACCAAGGTGGCCGGTCATCCCGTGCTGCTGACGGTCCTGGTCGACGACAAGGGCACCGTCACCGGCCTGACGATCGAGACCGATCCGAAGGCACGGCTCTATATTCGCAAGAAGGCCTTCCTGCTCGGCAACCAGGTGAAGTCGCGCTATGGCGCCGAGGGCTGGGAGTGCAAGGAGCAGCAGCCGACCGCAGGCGAGCAGCCGGTCGGGGGCGTGTTCCTGCGCGAGGTCTGCAAGAAGACGGTGCCCGGCCGGACGCTGACGGTCGAGCGCGAGCTGTTCCGCAAGCCGGACCAGGACATCAAGAGCTTCGTCGATCAGACGCTGGTGCGGATCACGAGGGATATCAACTAGTCCGTCGCCGATCTTCATCGCGCTCCGCTGGAGGCGCGCGCCAGTCGGCGTCGTGAACCCGGCTGCCGGGAGGAAACGACGATGAGGGATCTCTTGAATTTCGGGCAGATGCTGTCGGCCCATGCGCGCATGTCGCCGGAGCGCACCGGTGCCCGCGATCTCGAACGTGCGATGAGCTTTGCGCTGTGGAACGAGCGCGCGTGCCGGCTCGCCAACGCGCTGCTCGGGCTCGGCCTTGCCAAGGGCGATCGCGTTGCGATCCTTGCCTACAATTGTGTCGAATGGTGCGAGATCTATGCGGCCACGGCCAAAGCCGGGCTGGTGGCGCTGCCGATCAATTTCCGCCTCACCGCGCCCGAGATGCAGTTCATCGTGCAGAATGCCGAAGCGGCCGCCGTCATCGTGCAGGACGAACTCGTGGGCCTGGTCGAGGAGGCGCGCAAGGATCTCGGCATCGCCGACGACCGCTTCATCCACTTTGGCACCAAGCCGCGTCCGGCAGGCTATCGCGGCTACGAGGACATCATCGCCGCGGCTGCGGACCGCGAGCCGGATCAGCAGGTCGCGCTGTCCGATCCCTGGACCCTGATGTACACCTCGGGCACCACCGGCAAGCCGAAGGGCGTGCTGCGCAGCCATCGCAGCGCCGTCCTCCTGTCGATGGTCACCGAGATCGAGCTGAAGCTGAGCCGCAACGACGGCGCGCTGCTGGTGATGCCGATGTGCCATGCCAATTCGCTGAACTTCTTCGGCGCGTTCGGCTATATCGGCGGCGTCAATTCGATCTATTCGCGCAAGAGCTTCGATCCCGAGCACGCGGTGACGACGCTCGCCGATGGCGGCTCCACCTTCACCTCGCTGGTCCCCACGCACTACATCATGATGCTCGATCTGCCGCGAGGGTTGCGCGCGGAGCACGATTTCGGCGCGGTCACCAAGCTGATGATCTCCTCGGCGCCGGCGCGCCCGGAGACCAAGCGCGAAGTGATGGAGATGTTTCCGAAGTCCGGCCTCTACGAGCTCTACGGCGCGACCGAGACCGGCTGGGTCACCATGCTGCATCCGCACGAGCAGTTCACCAAGCTGGGTTCGGTCGGGCGCGAATGCGTCGGCGCCGCGCCGATCCGCATCCTCGACGAGGCAGGCCGCGAGGTGCCGGACGGCGAGGCGGGTGAGCTCTATTCGAGCAACGCGCACACGTTCGACTGCTACTGGCGCCTGCCGGAGAAGACCGCGGAGGCGTTCCGCGGCGACTATTGCTCAGTCGGCGACATGGCCCGCCGCGATGCCGACGGCTATATCCATCTCGCCGACCGCAAGAGCAACATGATCATCTCCGGCGGCGAGAACATCTATCCCTCCGAGGTCGAAGCGCAGGTCGGAGCCCATCCGGCCGTCAAGGACATCGCCGTGATCGGCCTGCCCGACGACAAATGGGGCGAGCGGGTCCATGCCGTGATCGTGCCGCGCGACGGCATGACAGTGAACGAGCGCGAGCTGGTCGATTGGGCCAAGGAACGTCTGGCCGGTTTCAAGCGGCCGCGGTCCTATGCCTTCATCACCGACGCCGAGATGCCGCGCAACGCCACCGGCAAGATCCTGCATCGCGAGCTGAAGAAGAGATTTTCGTGAGTTGGTCGCTGCAATGCGCGGCGCGTCTGATATGTAGCTGCGATGCAGGCTGTCCTCAATTCCGCTCTTCCCATCTTCGCGTTGATCCTCACGGGGTTCCTGTGCGGCTGGTTCAATGTGTTCGACCGCACCGCGACCGACAATCTGAATCGTTTCGCCGTGTACCTGGCGCTGCCTGCGCTGATCTTCACCGCGATGTCCAAGATCGGCGTCGAGCAGGTCAGCCAGTTCGGCTTCATCGGCGCGTTCTGCGGCGGCATCGCCGCGACCTTCGCGACCGGCTTCGTGATCAGCCGCCTGCGCGGCCGCCGCGCCGCCAATGCCAGCATCGAGGGGCTCGATGCCGGCTACAGCAATGTCGGCTTCATGGGCATTCCGATGTGCCTGCTGGTGTTCGGCCCGGACAGTGCGCCGGCCTCGATCATCGCGACCCTGTTCACGGCCTGCGTGCTGTTCCTGTTCGCGATCGTCGTCGTCGAGATGGATCTGCAGAAGGGCGCCACCTTGGGCGCAACGATCGCCAAGGTGGCGCGTTCGCTGCTGACAAGTCCGTTGTTCATCGCGCCCGTCGCCGGACTCGCGGTCGGCCTCAGCGGCTTCGCATTGCCGGCGCCGTTCATGAGCTTCACCAGCCTGCTCGGCGGCGCGGCCTCGCCGGCCGCTCTGGTCTGCATCGGCCTGTTCCTGGCGCAGGAGCGCGTCGTCACGCACGATGCGACATCAATCGCGATCCTGGTGTCGCTGAAGCTGCTGATGCAGCCCGCGGTGACCGCGCTGCTCGCCTTCCACGTCTTTTCGATGCCGCCTCTCTGGTCGCATTCGGCCGTCATCCTCAGCGCGTTGCCGATCGGCTCGGGGCCGTTCACGATCGCCAAACTGTATGGGCTCGAGGCGGGTGTCACGTCGGGCTCGATCCTCGTCTCGCACATCTTCGCCGTCCTCACCGTCTCGCTGCTCGTGGCCTGGCTCGCGCCGGGCTGATCGCAACTTCATTCGCTGGAGTGGTCCGATGAAGATCTCCCCCGACAGTGCCGCCGACCTGATCGCCCGCCTGCTCAAGCGCCGCGGCGTTGCCCGCGTGTTCGCGCTGTGCGGCGGCCATATCATGCCGATCTGGATGCGGCTCGATGCCGAAGGCATCCGCATCATCGACGTGCGCGACGAGCGCGCGGCCGTGCATATGGCGCAGGCGCATGCGGAGCTGACTGGTGAGCTCGGCGTCGCCCTCGTCACGGCCGGGCCCGGCATGACCAACGCGATCACCGGCATCGCCAACGCCCACGTCTCGCGAGCGCCGGTGCTGGTGATCTCGGGCGGCAACCCGCGTCCGCAGGAGAACCGCGGCGGCCTGCAGGACATGGACCACACCCAGCTCGTGCGTTCGATCACGCGCTACGCGCGCACCGTGCGCGAGCCGTCGCTGGTGCTGCAGGAGCTCGACGAGGCGATCGCGCGCGCCTTCGGCGACGGCGGCGAGCCAGGACCTGCGTTCATCGATTTCCCGGTGGACACCTTGCGCGGCATCGTGCCCAAGGCGCTGCAACTGGAGGAGCATCTCGCGCCGAAGCCGCGGGCGGCGCCGCGGCCGGACCAGGCCGAGGTCGAGAAGGCGGTCGAACTGTTGTGGTCGGCACGGCGCGTGCTCGTCATCTCCGGCCGCGGCGCGCGCGGCGCCGGCCCTGAGCTGATCGCGCTGCTCGACCGGCTCGGCGCCGTCTATCTCGACACCGGCGAGAGCAGGGGCCTCGTGCCCGACGATCACCCCTCGGTGGTCGGCGCGATGCGCGGCGCTGTCATGGGCGATGCCGACGTGGTGCTGACGGTCGGCCGCCGGCTCGACTTCCAGCTCGCCTACGGCTCGCCGGCCGTGTTCAAGGACGCCAAATTCGTCCGCATCAGCGACACCGCGAGCGAGCTGCGCGACAATCGCCGCGGCGCAGCCGAAATCCTCGCATCACCTGCGGAAACTCTCCGGGCAATGGTTGCGCTCGCGGGCAATCGCGAGTCGGCTGTCGACAAGCAATGGGCTGGCAAGCTCCGCTCCGCGCATCAGGAGCGCGCGGCCAAGCTGCGCCAGAGCATGGCGACAGCGCCGGCCGGCAGCGACGGACGGTTGCATCCGAACCGCGTGCTGTCGGCCCTGCAGGAGGCGATCGGCAATGATGCCGTGGTCATCACCGACGGCGGCGATTTTCTCTCGTTCGCCCGCGTCGGCCTGAGCGCGCCGCTGATGCTCGATCCCGGCCCGTTCGGCTGCATCGGCATCGGCGTGCCCTATGGCATCGCCGCGAGCCTTGCCTTTCCCGACAAGCCCGTGGTGGTCGCGACCGGCGACGGCGCCTTCGGCTTCAACGCGATCGAGGTCGACACGGCCGTGCGCCACAAGGCGCCGGTGCTGATCGTCGTCGCCAACAACGGCGCCTGGCAGATCGAGGTGCACGACCAGACCGTGACCCATGGCAAGGTGGTCGGCACCAGGCTGCAATTCGCCGATCACGCCGCGATGGCGCGCGCCTTCGGCATGCATGCCGAGCGGGTCGAAACCGCGGAGCAGCTCGGACCTGCGATCCAGCGCGCGCTCGCGAATCGCCCGGCGCTGCTCGATGTGGTGGTGACGCCGGAAGCGGTGTCGTCGGATGCCAAGACCGGGCTCGCATGGGTGCCGGATCTGCAGCCGCTGGCAGCGTGGGACGAGGCGGAGCGCAAGTGGCGCGGCGCGTGAGGCCTCACACCTGCTGCAGCTGCCGCGGCGCGCTGAGCCACAGCGCGAGCAGGGTGCAGACTGCGCCGGACAGCAGGTAGCCGCCGGCCGAGAGCAGGCCGAGATGGGCGGCCAGCACGAGTGCCGCCAGCGGCGCGAAGCCGGCGCCGAACAGCCAGGCGAGGTCCGCCGTGAGCGCCGATGCCGTATAGCGATAGGTGCGCGCGAAATTGGCGGCGATCGCGCCGGAGGACTGGCCGAACGACAGGCCGAGCAGGATGAAGCCGAGCACCATGTAGATGGTCTCGCCGATCGGGCCGGCATCGAGCAGTTGCGGCGCGAAGCCCGAGAACACCGCGATCGCGATCGCCGAGCCGATCAGGAGCGACTTGCGGCCGATGCGGTCGGCCAGCATGCCGGACCCGACAATGGCGACGACGCCGAACACCGCGCCGACCGCCTCGATGACCAGGAAGCGCGCCGGCGTCTCCTTGGTGAACAGGAACACCCAGGACAGCGGAAACACCGTCACCATGTGGAACAGCGCGAAGCTCGCCAGCGGCGCGAACGCGCCGATCACGATGTTGCGGCCCTCGTGCCGGATCGTGGTCATGACGCGCGCCGGCTGCAATTCGCGCGACTGGAACAGCTCGTCATATTCAGGCGTCACCACCATGCGCAGCCGCGCGAACAGCGCCACGACGTTGATGGCGAACGCCACGAAGAACGGGTAGCGCCAGCCCCAGTCGAAGAAGTCGGCCGCGGAGAGATAGCCGACGAAGAACGCGAACAGCACGCTGGCGACGATCAGCCCGAGCGGCGCGCCGAGCTGCGGGATCATCGCATACCAGCCGCGCTGGTGCTCCGGCGCATTCATGGCAAGCAGCGACGCCAACCCGTCCCAGGCGCCGCCCCAGGCGAGGCCCTGGCCGATCCGCGCCAGCGCCAGCAGCCAGATCGCGGCCGCACCGACGGTGTGATAGCTCGGCAGGAAGGCGATCGCGACCGTCGAGGTGCCCAGCAGGAACAATGCGGTGATCAGCTTGGCGCTCTTGCCGTAGCGGCGGTCGATCGCCATGAAGATCACGCTGCCGAACGGGCGGGCGATGAAGGCGAGCGCGAACAGCGCGAACGAATACAGCGTCTGCGTCAGCTCGTCGGCGAACGGAAACACGAGGCGCGGAAACACGATCACCGAGGCGATGGCGTAGACGAAGAAGTCGAAGAACTCCGACGTGCGCCCGACGATCACGCCGATCGCGATCTCGCCCGGATGCGCCTCATGCGTGCGGGACAGATGGGTTTCGCCGTCGGCGGTCGCCGCTGCCTGTGTCATCGCGCTGCCTGCAGTCCTCTCGTACTCTATTTTCGCCACGTAATTGTCGTCCTCGGCGCCGCTCCGGTATTGGACAAATTGTCCAATACCGGCCGTGTCGTCCGATCGCTAGGTGAGGCCTCGTTCAGAGATCCGCCGTGCGACGAGGTTGAGCGTGCGTTACTGGAAATTCTTAGGCATGCTGCCGCTGGGGCTCGCGCTCGGAGGCTGCAATCTGGTCGTGCTCGCGCCCTCCGGCGACGTCGCCGCCCAGCAGCGCGATCTCGTGATCATCGCCACCGTACTGATGCTGCTGATCGTGATCCCGGTGATGGCGGCCACGGCCATCGTGGCTTGGCGCTACCGCCAGTCGAACCAGGCAGCGACCTACACGCCGGATTGGGATCACTCCACCCAGCTCGAGCTTCTGATCTGGGCGGCGCCGCTGCTGATCATCATCTGCCTGGGCGCGGTGACGTGGATGGGTACGCATCTGCTCGATCCCTATCGCACGCTCGGACGCATCTCCGCCGAGCGCGCGGTGACGCCGCAGGACAAGCCGCTCGAGGTCAACGTCGTCGCGCTCGATTGGAAGTGGCTGTTCATCTATCCCGAATACGGCATCGCCAGCCTCAACGAGCTCGCAGCTCCCGTGAACCGGCCGCTCGATTTCAGGATCACCTCGTCCTCGGTAATGAACTCGTTCTATATTCCGGCACTCGCCGGCCAGATCTATGCGATGCCGGGCATGCAGAGCCGGCTGCACGCCGTCATCAACAAGCCCGGCGTCTATCGCGGCTTCTCGGCCAACTACAGCGGCTCCGGCTTCTCCGGCATGCGCTTCGCTTTCCGTGGCCTGTCGGATGCGGACTTCGCCGGCTGGGTCGACAAGGCCAAGGCGAGTGGGCAGGAGCTCAACAAGCAGGATTATCTTGCGCTCGAGCGTCCGAGCGCCAATGAACCGGTTCGCCACTATGCCTCGGTTGACAGCGACCTGTTCCGCGCCATCCTCAACATGTGCGTCGAGCCCGGCAAGATGTGCATGAGCGAGATGATGGCGATCGACGCGCAGGGCGGCATGGGCATGGCCGGCGTGCGCAACACGCTGCCGCTCGCCTATGACAAGTTCGCCGGCCGCGGCGCCGTGTTCGGCGCCGAGCCGAGCTTCGTTGCCGGCGGCGTCTGCCTGCCGGGCGATCAGGTCACGCGGATGGCCGACGAGTCTTCGCCGACCGTGCTGGCGCCGCTGGACTGGACGCCATTGCAGGGGCGCGGGCTGGCGCGGCCCGGCCTGCTGCGGCCGTCCAAGGCATCCTTCATCACGGGGCCAACCTCAAAGTCGGATTCGTGAGGGTCCATCATGTTCGATACAGCAGAGCTCACAAAGATCATCTTCGGCCGGCTGACGCTGGAGTCGCTGCCGCTGCACGAGCCGATCATCGTCGGCACCTTCGCCATGGTCGCGCTCGGCGGTCTCGCGCTGTTTGGCGCGATCACCTATTTCCGGCTGTGGGGCTATCTCTGGAAAGAGTGGTTCACCACCGTCGACCACAAGCGCATCGGCATCATGTACATGGTGCTCGGCATCGTCATGCTGCTGCGCGGCTTCGCCGATGCGCTGATGATGCGCCTGCAGCAGGCGATCGCCTTCAATGGCTCCGAAGGCTACCTGAACTCGCACCACTATGATCAGGTGTTCACGGCCCACGGCGTGATCATGATCTTCTTCGTGGCGATGCCGCTGGTCACCGGCCTGATGAACTACGTCGTGCCGCTGCAGATCGGCGCCCGCGACGTGTCGTTCCCGTTCCTCAACAATTTCAGCTTCTGGATGACCACGTCCGGCGCCGTGCTGGTGATGTGCTCGCTGTTCGTCGGCGAGTTCGCGCGCACCGGCTGGCTGGCCTATCCGCCGCTGTCGAACCTGTCCTACAGTCCGGATGTCGGCGTCGACTATTACATCTGGGCGCTGCAGGTTGCCGGCGTGGGAACGTTGTTATCCGGCGTCAACCTGATCTGCACCATCGTCAAGATGCGCGCCCCCGGCATGACCATGATGAAGATGCCGGTCTTCACCTGGACGTCACTGTGCACCAACGTCCTGATCGTCGCCTCCTTCCCGGTGCTGACAGCGGTGCTGGCGCTGCTGTCGCTCGACCGCTACGTCGGCACCAACTTCTTTACCAATGATTTCGGCGGCGATCCGATGATGTATGTCAACCTCATCTGGATCTGGGGCCATCCGGAGGTCTACATCCTCATCCTGCCGGCGTTCGGCATCTTCTCCGAGGTGACCTCGACCTTCTCGGGCAAGCGGCTGTTCGGCTATACCTCGATGGTCTACGCCACCGTCGTCATCACCATCCTGTCCTACCTGGTCTGGCTGCACCACTTCTTCACCATGGGCTCCGGCGCCAGCGTGAACTCGTTCTTCGGCATCACCACGATGATCATCTCGATCCCGACGGGCGCGAAGATGTTCAACTGGCTGTTCACGATGTATCGCGGCCGCATTCGCTTCGAGCTGCCGATGATGTGGACGGTCGCGTTCATGCTGACCTTCGTGATCGGCGGCATGACCGGCGTGCTGCTCGCGGTGCCGCCGGCCGATTTCGTGCTGCACAACAGCCTGTTCCTGGTCGCGCATTTCCACAACGTCATCATCGGCGGCGTGCTGTTCGGCCTGTTCGCCGGCATCGCCTACTGGTTCCCGAAGGCGTTCGGCTTCAAGCTCGACCCGTTCTGGGGCAAGATGTCGTTCTGGTTCTGGACGGTGGGCTTCTACTTCGCCTTCATGCCGCTCTATGTGCTCGGCCTGATGGGCGTGACGCGTCGCCTGCGCACCTTCGACGATCCGAGCCTGCAGATCTGGTTCGTGATCGCCGGCATCGGCGCCTTCCTGATCCTGTTGGGCATCGCGAGCTTCCTGATCCAGATCGCGGTCAGCATCCTGCGCCGCGAGCAGCTCGCCGACGTCTCCGGCGATCCCTGGAATGCACGTACGCTGGAATGGGCGACGTCGTCGCCGCCGCCGGCCTACAACTTCGCCTTCACGCCTGTCGTCCACGACAACGACGCATGGTGGGACATGAAGCGCCGTGGCTACACCCGTCCGCTCGCCGGCTTCAAGGCGATCCACATGCCGAGCAACACCGGCACCGGCGTGATCCTGGCAGCGCTCAGCACCACCATGGCGTTTGGCCTGATCTGGTACATGTGGTGGATGGCGGCGGGCAGCTTCGTCGCGCTGCTCGCGGTCGCGATCGGCCACACCTTCAACTATCACCGCAGCTTCCACATCCCGGCCGATGAGGTCGTCAGCGCCGAGCGTGCGCGCACCGAGCTGCTCGCGGCAGGAGCCAAGTCATGACGGTCGCGATGGGCACGATGAAGGCGGGGGAACCGGTCTTCTACGTCGTCGACGAGCACGAGCACGCCGAAGGCAGCAGCACCATGCTCGGCTTCTGGATCTATCTGATGAGCGACTGTCTCATCTTCGCGATCCTGTTCGCCGTCTATGGCGTGCTCGGCGCCAAATATGCCGCTGGTCCGGCGCCGAAGGACCTGTTCGACCTGTCGCTGGTCGCGGTCAACACCTCGTTCCTGCTGCTGTCCTCGCTCACCTATGGCTTCGCGATGCTGTCGATGCAGCAGAATCGCGTCGGCGCGATGCAGGCCTGGCTCGTGGTGACCGGGCTGTTCGGCCTCGCCTTCCTCGGCATCGAGCTGACCGAGTTCGCGCACATGATCCATGAGGGCGCGACGCCGCAACGCAGCGCCTTTCTGTCGTCGTTCTTCACGCTCGTTGGAACCCACGGCCTGCATGTGACGTTCGGTCTGGTCTGGCTGGTCACGCTGATGGTGCAGGTCAGGACCCACGGCCTGATCGAGGCCAACCGCCGCCGGCTGGTCTGCCTCAGCATGTTCTGGCACTTCCTCGACGTGATCTGGATCGGTGTCTTCACCTTCGTCTATCTGATGGGAATGCTGCGATGAGCTCTGATGCACACGCGCACGGCTCGGCCGACGACCATGCCGGCACGCGCTCCGGCCAGCTGATCGGCTTCGGCGCCTCCGTCGTCCTCACTGCGATTCCGTTTCTGCTGGTGATGAATGGCTCGCTCGACAAGCAGGCAACCGCGCTGATCATCATGGCGTTCGCGGCCGTGCAGGTGGTCGTTCACATGATCTTCTTCCTGCACATGAACACCAAGGCCGAGGGCGGCTGGACCATGATGGCGCTGATCTTCACCATCATCATGGTGGTGATCGCGCTCTCGGGCTCGCTCTGGGTCATGCATCACCTGACCACCAACATGATGCCGGTGCACGAGATGGGCCAGACGCCGTGATGTCGGCTCCTGCCGACGGGGCAGGGGAACACGATGAGGCCGGCCGCGGGCGATCCGGCGCGCTGCGGCTCGCGATCGGCGCGGCGTGGGTTGCGTGCGTCGCGGTTCTGCTGGCGCTGGGCGTCTGGCAGATCGAGCGGCGGGCCTGGAAACTCGACCTGATCGATCGTGTCGAGCACCGCGTTCATGCCGAACCTGTGCCGGCGCCGGGCCCGGCGGATTGGCCGGCGATCAATCGCAGCGATGACGAGTACAAGCGGGTGACACTGAGCGGCCGCTTTCTCAACGATCGCGAGACGCTGGTGCAGGCGCTGACGGTCGAGGGCTCCGGCTATTGGGTGGTGACGCCGCTGCAGACCGCCGGCGGCACCGTGCTCGTCAATCGTGGCTTCGTGCCCGCGGATCGCCGCGCCCGCGCAAGCCGCAGCGCCGGGAACCCGGATGGCACGGTCAGCGTGACGGGATTGCTGCGGCTCTCCGAGCCGGGCGGCGGCTTCCTGCGCCACAACGATCCCGCGGGGAATCGCTGGTATTCACGTGACGTCGGGGCGATCGCGGCGGCGCGCGGTCTGTCCGACGTCGCGCCATTCTTCGTCGATGCCGATGCGACCCCGAATCCCGGCGGGCTTCCGATCGGCGGACTCACCGTGATCTCGTTTCCGAACAACCATCTGGTTTACGCGCTCACCTGGTTTACATTGGCTCTCATGCTGGCCGGCGCCGGGCTGCAGCGGCTCCGCCGCGCGCAGCGTGACCCGAAGCGCCGGCGGCGCAGGATGTGGAATGGGATCAGCGGCGGCAGGACATGGGTGGATGCGGGGTGACGTGTTGAGGGATCGAAGCTCCCCGTTCTGGCGGCGGAGACCGGACGTGGCCTCATGAGAAGCGAGGCGCCCAACCTGCCGTTCGGAGCGGTGGCCGCGATCGCCACACCCGAGATCAACGCGCCGCTGCCGACCAGGGACGCGACCAACCGCAAGAACATGGTGCTGCTGATCCAGCTGCGCTGGATCGCCGTGGTCGGCCAGATCGTCACCATCGGCTTCGTGACCACCTGGTTCGGCATCGCGCTGCCGGTGCTGCCGATGGTGGCGATCATCTGCGCGCTGGTGGCGCTCAACGTCGCCAGCCACATCTGGCTGCGCAGGCGCGACGACGTCGGCAATCGCCATTTGCTGATCGCCCTGATGCTGGACGTGGTGGCGTTGACATCGGAGCTCTATCTCACCGGCGGTGCGTCGAATCCGTTCACGTGCCTCTATCTGCTGCAGGTCACGCTGGGGGCCGTGCTGCTCGATGCGCGCTCGTCCTGGTCGCTGGTCGCACTGACGGTGCTCAGCTTCATCTGGCTCACCATCGAGTACCGCCCGCTGCAACTGCCGCAGCATCACGTCAGCGATGCCTTCACCCTGCACATCACCGGCATGTTCGTCGGCTTCGTGCTCGACGCCGTGCTGCTCGTCGTGTTCGTCACCCGGATCAACCGGAACCTGCGCGAGCGCGACGCCAAGCTCGCCGATCTGCGCCAGCACGCCGTCGAGCAGGATCACATCATCCGCATGGGCCTGCTCGCCTCAGGTGCCGCGCATGAGCTCGGGACCCCGCTGGCGTCGATCTCGGTGATCCTGAACGATTGGCGGCGCATGACCGCGATCTCTGCCGATCCGACGCTCGCGGAGGATTTCACCGAAATGGAAGCGGCGGTGCAGCGCTGCAAGTCGATCGTGACTGACATCCTGGTCTCGGCCGGCCAGGCGCGGGGCGAAGGCTCGGCGCCCACGACGTTGAAGGCGTTCCTGACGACGCTGGTCGCCGAATGGAGCGCGGCGCGCTCGGCGCGCAATCTGACGTTCCGCAACGAGTTCGGCTCGGATCCGACGATCGTCTCCGATGTCGCGCTGAAGCAGGCGATCGTCAACGTGCTCGACAACGCGTTCGAAGTCTCGCGCGAGTGGGTGGAGTTCGTCGCCGAACGGGACGGCGATCAGCTGCTGCTCAGCGTCAGCGATCGCGGGCCGGGTTTTGATCCGGCGATGCTGGGCCAGCTCGGACGTCCCTATCAGTCGAGCAAGGGCCGCCCGGGGCGCGGTCTGGGCCTGTTCCTGGTGGTCAACGTGATCCGCAAGCTGGGCGGCAGCGTTTCGGCCTGGAACCACCGGGGACGTGGGGCGACCGTACGGCTGTCGCTGCCGTTGTCGACGCTTGTGATTGGAGAGCGCGATGGCGAATGACATGTCTCTCCTGATCGTCGAGGACGATGACGGTTTTGCACGCACCCTGAAGCGCTCGTTCGAGCGGCGCGGCTACGAGGCCGTGATCGCGGCGTCGCTCGAGGACGTCGACCAGGCCGTCAAGGAGAAGACGTTCGGCTATGCCGTCGTCGATCTCAAGCTCGGCGGCGCCTCAGGCCTCGTCTGCGTCGAGAAGCTGCACGCGCATGATCCGGAGATGCTGATCGTGGTGCTCACGGGCTTTGCCAGCATCGCCACTGCGGTGGAGGCGATCAAGCTCGGCGCCTGCCATTATCTCGCCAAGCCGTCGAACACCGACGATATCGAGGAAGCGTTCCGCAAGGCGCAGGGCAATGCGCAAGTGGCGCTGGCCGAGCGTTCCACCTCGATCAAGACGCTGGAGTGGGAGCGTATCCACCAGACCCTGATCGAGACAGACTTCAACATCTCCGAAGCCGCAAGAAGGCTCGGCATGCATCGCCGGACTCTGGCGCGCAAGCTGGAGAAGCGCCCGGTGAAGTAGGATGGTCTGCTGTCGTTCGCAGCGATGGAAAGCAGCTAGTTCGGCAGAGCGTGGCAGGCTCCCTCTCCCCGTGAAGAACGGGGAGAGGGAGCGCACTACAGTCGTGGCGAGCACCTACTCTGCCGGTCGCTCATGCGCGCCTCAACCTACTCCCTCGCCAGCGCCGTTGCCGGATCGAGCCGCGAGGCGCCGCGGGCGGGCATGTAGCCGAAGCCGATGCCGATCGCCATCGACGTGACGGCGGCGCCGACCATGGCCAGCGGCGAATAGATCAGCTGGAAGCCGACGTCGAGCGCGTTGAAGACCGTGCCGAAGCCGACCGCGAGCGCCAGGCCCAGCGCACCGCCAAGCAGGCAGACCAGCACGGCCTCGATCAGGAACTGCATCAGGATGTCGCTGCGCCGCGCGCCGACCGCCATGCGCACGCCGATCTCGCCGACGCGCTCGGACACCGATACCAGCATGATGTTCATGACGCCGATGCCGCCGACCAAGAGCGAGATCACGGCGATGGCCGCCACCAGCAGGGTCAGAACCTGCGTCGTGCTCTCGACGGTCTTGCGGATGTCGTCGGTGTTGAGCACGAAGAAGTCCTTGGCGTTGTGCCGTGCCGTCAGCAGCGCCGTCGCGGCGCGCTCGGCCGCCGCCATCGGCGTCGCCTCGTCGACGCGGACGCTGATGCTGCGCAGCACCTGGTTGCCGAGGAAGCGCGCCTGCACCGTGGTGTAAGGCAGATAGACGATCGGCGTGGAGCTGGAGCCGAACCCGGCCTGCTGCTGCTTGGTGACGCCGACGACGCGGCAGGGCACCTTGCCGATCAGGATGACGCTGCCGAGCGGACTGACGTCGGAATCCGGAAACAGCGCCTTGCGCGCATTGTCGTCGATCACGGCGTCCTGGGCGTAGGATCGCACGGTGTCGGCATCGAGATAGCTGCCTTCCGCGAGCTCGGTGTTCTTGACGCGGAAATACTGCTCGCCGACGCCCGAGATCTGGGCGCTGACCTCGACGGCGCCGAACCGCAAGGTGCTGGTGGTCGAGACCGTCGGCGAGATCGCATCCACGTAAGGCTGCTCAGCCATGACCTTGGCATCCGCGAGCACCAGCGTCCTGATCTTGCTGGAACGGGTGTCGCCGAAATCCTTGCCGGGAAAGAATTCCAGCGTGTTGGTGCCGAGCCGGTTGATGTTCTCCAGCACCCGCGCCTGCGAGCCGCGGCCGAGCGCCAGCACCATGACGACGGAGGCGACGCCGATGATGATGCCGAGCATGGTGAGGAAGGCGCGCAGCCGGTGCGCATTCATGGCGAGCAGCGCCATCCGTGCCGCCTCGCGGAAGCGGTCGAGATGACTGCGCCACCATGACGGCGCCGGCGATCCGGCGTCCTCGGCCGCGGCGGCAGCCGCCGGCCCGGGCGAAAGTGGATTGGGCTTGTCCGAGATGACGCGGCCGTCCTGCAGCTCGATGATGCGGCGCGCGCGCTGCGCGACGCCGGCATCATGCGTGACGATGATGACCGTGCGGCCGGAGGCGCTGATCTCGTCGAGGATGCGCAGCACCTCCTCGCCGCTGGCGCGGTCGAGCGCACCGGTCGGCTCGTCGGCGAGGATCACGTCGGGATCGTTGACCAGCGCGCGGGCGATCGAGACGCGCTGCTGCTGGCCGCCGGAGAGCTGTCCCGGCCTGTGATCGGTGCGGCTGCCCATGCCGAGCCGCTGCAGCAGCGCCTCGGCCTTGCGGCGCCGGGCCGACGGGCCAAGCCCCGCATAGACGGCGGGCACCTCGGCATTCTCGGTGGCAGTGAGCTCGCCGAGCAGATGATAGCGCTGGAAGATGAAGCCGAAATGCTCGCGCCGCAGCGCCGCCAGCTCATCCGGATCGAGCGAGCTCATTTCACGTCCGGCGATCCGGTAGCTGCCGGACGTCGGACGGTCCAGACAGCCGAGGATGTTCATTAGCGTCGACTTGCCGGAGCCCGACTGGCCGATGATCGCCACCATCTCGCCGCGCGCGATCCGGAGGTCAACGCCGCGCAAAGCGTGGACCGTGCCTTCGCCGGACGCGTAGCACCGTCCGACATTCTGCAGGTCGATCAGGACCTCGGTCATCATGCGCCTCCGGGCGGCGGCGGCATCACGGTTTGCTTCGTGCCCTGCTCGGGCGCCGAGATCACGACCCGCTCGCCCTCGCGCAGGCCGGACTGCACCTCGGCCCTGATCTTGTTGTTGAGGCCGATCCGCACCGCGCGTTTCTCCAGCGCGCCTGCGCCATTGAGCACGCGGACGTTGTAGCTGCCGTCCGGATTGGCATTGCCCAGCGCCGACGAGGCGATCGTCAGCACGTTGCGCGCTTCGCCGAGCAGGATGTGGACCTCGGCCGTCATGTAGGTCATCAGCCGCCCCTCAGGATTGGCGACGTCGAACACGCCGTTGTAGTAGATCGCCGACGATGTGGATGATGACGACGTGCTGCTGCTGCTCGATGTCGTGGTCGAGCTCGAGGAGAAGCTCGAATCGCTCTTGATCGATTCCGGCGCCGGCTCGATCGTGCCGAGCGTGGCCTCGTAGCGGCGGTCGGGATCGCCGAGGATGGTGAAGTAGATGTTCTGTCCCGGCCGGACCCGGACGACGTCGGCCTCCGAGATTTCGACGCGCACCGTCATGGTCTCGACCTGGCCGAGCACGACGATGGTCGGCGCCGACTGCACCGCATTGACGGTCTGGCCCTGCTGGGTGACGATCGACAGCACGGTGCCGTCGATCGGGGCCGTGATCTTGGTGTAGCCGAGATTGACGCGCGCGGTTTCGATCGCGACCTCGGCCTCGACGATCTGTGCGTCCAACTGCGCGATCTGGGCCTGGGTCTGCTTGGCGGTCGCCTCGGCGCTGTCGTAGTCGGCGCGCGACGAGGCCTTCTGCGCCAGCGTGACCTGCTGCCGCGCCAGGTTCGCCTCGGCCAGCGCCAGGGTGGCGACTTTCTCGTCGCGTTGCGCCCGGACGTTGCGCAGACTCGCCTCGTTGGTGCGCAGCGTATTCTGTTGCGTCAGCGAGTCGATTTCGGCGATCAGATCGCCGGCCTTGACCTTCTGTCCCAGCTTGACGTTGAGTGCGACCAGCCGTCCCGACGCCTGGGCGCCGACCGCCACCAGCTTGACCGGTTTCAGCGTGCCGGTGGCGAGCACGGTCTGCTCGATGTCGCCGAGGGTGACCGGCGCCGTCACCAGGTTGGCGTTCGGATTGCGTGTGAACCGGGTAACGAACAGGAGGGCCAGCGCGAGCGCGACGAGCAGGCTGATGATCAGCACAGCCCGGCGGCGCGGACGCTTCGGCTTCAGCACCGGCGGGACGCCGTCTTCCGTAGCGGACGGTCGGGGCATGTGGGGCAGGGGTGCGTTCATCGCCTTGACTTCGAAAGGGCTGCGGAAATTACCTGGGCGCGCCGACCTGTGCGAGATGCGGGCCGGTGCCGCCGTCGACGATTTCGGGAACCGAGCTGTCGACTGCGCCGGTCCAGCCGCCGCCGAGCGCCTTGGCCAGCGCCACGTAGTTCTTCGCCAGAGTGGCGCGACTCGCGAGCAGGCTGTCCTCGGCAGTGAATTGCGAGCGCTCGGCATCGAGCACGTCGAGGAACGTGCTGGAGCCGGTCTGGTAGAGCGAGCGCGACAGCCGTGCGGCCTCGCCATAGCGCCGCGCCGACTCGCTCAGGCTGCGGATGCGGATGCGCTCCTGGCCGAGGCTCACGATGGCGTTCTCGACGTCCTCGAGCGCGCTCAGCACCGCGCTGCGCCAGGCGACGTGGTATTCGTCGCGCTGCGCTTCCGCGACCTCGACGGCGGCCTGCAGCTTGCCGCCGTTGAAGATCGGCACCGACAGGCTCGGACCGATCGACCAGCCGATCGTCGAGCTCTTGCCGAGATCGCCGAGCTTCAACGCCGTGGTCGAGACCGTGCCGGTCAGGCTGACATCCGGGTACAGCGCAGCCGTCGCCTGTCCGATCTTGGCGGTGAACTGCGCGAGCTGCCGCTCCGCCTTGCGCACATCGGGGCGCATGACCAGCACGTCGGCCGGGATGCCCTTGGGCAGCGGCAGGCGCGGCGACGGGATCGGAGTCACCAGCGACAGGCGGAGGTTCAGCGCCGTCGGGTCGCGGCCGAGCAGCACGCCGAGCCGATGCACAGCCTGCTGATAGCTGCTCTCATAGGTCGGGATGGTTGCTTCCGTGCTGGCGGCCAGCGCGCTCGCCTTGGCGGTGTCGACGGCCGAGGCCGAACCGGCATTCTGCTTGCGCTCGGTCAGCGCCGCGGTCTCGCGCTGCGAGGCCGCGGTGCGCCGCGCCAGCGCCGCGCGCGCCTGATAGGCGCGCGCATCGATGTAGTTGGAGGCGACGTCGCCGACCAGCGTCAGCAGGGTCGCGCGCAGATCGTCCTCGGCGGCGTCGACGCCGTAGCCGGCGGCTTCGACGGCGCGGCGGTTGGCGCCGAACAGATCCAGCTCCCAGCTCGAATCGAAGCCGGCCTGGTACTGGCTATAGGCGGTCGGAGCGATCGCGATGCCATTCGTGGTGCTGCCGGCGCTGCGGGTCTCCGTCGCCGTGCCGGTGCCGCTCACGGTGGGGAACAGCGCGCCGACGGCCTGGCGCTGCGTCGCCCGCGCCTCGCGGATGCGCGCCTTGGCGGCGGCGACGTCGAGATTGCCGTCGACCGCTTCGCTGATCAGCTGATCGAGCAGCCCATCGTGGAGGTTGCGCCACCACTGCGCGAGCTTCAGCGTCTGCGCCGGCTGGTTGCGGTCGCTGCTCCAACGTTGTGGCACGCCGAACTCCGGCGTCACGTAGTCGGGGCCGACGGCGCAGCCGGCGAGCAGCGGCGTGGCGAGGCAGAGTGCGAGCAGGACGGGCTTCACGGCGGCTGATACGATCGCGGTTCGAAAGGAGGCCGCGCAGGCTGGTCGGCCACGCCGCAGGACTTCCCCGTTGATGTTTGTTTGATGCACAGAGCCTAGGCAGGTTAACGATTGCGCAGGGTTAAGTCGCGTGAAGAAATGTTTCCGCCTTAACAATACAGCTTACTTTCGCCACGATCGCGCGTCGCTTCGGGCTGTTCTTTTCGGCCAAAATCGACCATGTTCCGCGCATGATGTCGTCACACAATACCGTCGTGGCCGCAGACGCAAACATGCCGGCCGCCGCGCGGATCCTCTGCGTCGAGGATGATCGCGAGATCGCGGCGCTGCTCACCGAGCTCCTGCAGGAGCACGGCTTCGCGCCGCGCTTCGTGTCGTCGGCGGCCGCGATGAACGACCTCCTGCAGCGCGAGCAGGTCGACCTCATCATGCTCGACGTGATGCTGCCGGACGACGACGGCATGAGCATCTGCCGCCGCCTGCGCCAGATCTCGACCGTGCCGATCATCATGGTGACGGCGAAGGGCGAGGACATCGATCGCATCCTCGGCCTCGAGCTCGGCGCCGACGACTACGTCGTCAAGCCGTTCAATCCGCGCGAGCTGGTGGCGCGCATCCGCGCGCTGCTGCGCCGCTCGCAGCTGCACCCCGCCGTGATCGCGGCGCGGCAGGCGGCGATGACCTTCGACGGCTGGCGCATCGAGCCGGCGACGCGCACGCTGTTCGATCCCGACCGCGTCAAGATCACCTTGACCAGCGCGGAGTTCGACATCCTGCTGGCGTTCTGCCGCAACGCCGGCCGCGTGCTGTCGCGCGAGCAGCTGATCGAGCTGGCGCATGGCGGGCAGGCCGGGCCGGTCGAGCGCAGCATCGACGTTCACATCAGCCGCATCCGCCAGAAGATCGAGCCCGGCGCCAGGAGCTGGACCCTGATCAAGACCGTGCGCCTCGGCGGCTACGTCTTCACGCCAAGAGTCGAGACCATCGATGACGCCTGATAGCAAGCCGTGCCCGCGCCTCGGCCTCACCACGCAGATCGTGACCCTGGCGTCGCTGTCGGTGCTGTTCGGCATGGTGCTGATGATCGCGGCCGCGCTGCTGTTTCTCGATCCGCCCGACGAGCAGGAATCCCCGGCCTACGGCATCGCGCGCGTCGCCGAGGCGGTGCACTTCGTCCGCGCCGCGAACGACCCCGTGGCCGTCGAGAGCAGCCTGTCGAGCCTGCGCAGCTCCGGCATCCAGGTCGAGCTGGTGCCGCTGAGCTCGCTGACACTGCTCGCCAAGCCGGTCAGGGACGTGCCATGGACCTCGCGGCTGGCGCGCCGCCAGCTCAGCGTGCTGCGCGATGTCACCTTGCTCCACGGCGTCGGCTATGGCGCGGCGCCGCCGACCCAGATCATCGTCCAGGTCGACGGCGAGCGTGCGCTGGTGTTCGACGACGTGCCGCGGCTCGAATTCTGGTCGATGGTGCTGAAGCCGGCGGCGGTGTTCCTGTTCCTCATCCTGATCCTGGGCGTGCTGCTGTCGATCTACGCGGCGCGGGCGATCATCCGGCCGCTGTCGGAGATGGCGCGCGCGGCCGCCGCGTTCGGCCGCTCGCCGGGTGCGCAGGAGCCGCTGAGCCGGCGTGGCCCGCGGGAGATCGCCCAGGTCGCCGAGGCGCTGAACGAGATGCAGGCGCGCATCCGCGCGCTGCTCGACGACCGCACGCGGATGCTGGCGGCGATCAGCCACGACCTGCGGACGCCGCTGACGCGGCTTCGGCTGCGCTCGGAGCGCATCGCCCAGGGCGAGATGCGCGGCGCGATGCTGCGTGACATCGACCAGGTCAGTCGTATGCTCGACGAGACGCTGGACTATCTGCGCGACGACACCAAGGCCGAGCAGCCGGCGCGGATCGAGCTGTCGAGCCTCCTGGAGACGATCTGCTGCGACTTCGCCGATGTCGGCCACGCCGTCAGCTTCGATGGACCGTCGCGGCTGGTCTGCGAGGGCCGGGCCCGGGCGCTGTCGCGCGCCGTCACCAACGTGGTCGAGAACGCCGTCAAGCACGGCAGCGAGGTCGTGGTCAGCCTGTCGACCCTGGCCGACGGCATGATCGCGATCGAGGTCGCCGACGACGGTCCCGGCATTCCGCAGGCGCTGCAGGCGCGCGCGCTGGAGCCGTTCGTCAAGCTCGACCAGGCGCGCTCCGCCGGCGGCTTCGGCCTCGGCCTGTCGATCGCGCAGGAGATCATGAAGAAGCATGATGGCGGCATCGCGCTGATGCCGAACGCGCCGCGCGGCCTGCGGGTGCGGCTGTCGCTGCCGCTGCGCGTCGCGATGCCCGCGGCGATCCCCGCCAAGGTGGCGTAGCGGGCGCCACGCGCAGGAAACCCCGCCGGTGCTGATCCCGGCGGGGCCTTTGCGTTCGCCGATGTCGAGGGATGGCGGTCAGCTCACGCGCTTCCAGGTCTGGCCGCCGCAGAACAGGCCGCCGAAGGCGCAGCCCTGGACCCGCAGCGTGCTCGGATTCTTCAGCACCACGGTGGAGTCGTAGTTGCCGCCGCCGTCCGGATCGTGGATGCGGCCGACCCACTTGCTGTCCTTGCGCTTCATGTTGATCAGGATCTTCTCCCGCGTCTTCTCGGCAAAGCCGCAGATGTTGGCGCCGCACGGCTCGATCACGACGTTGCCCTTGCCGCCCTCGGTGGCCCACAGGCCGAGCGGCGAGTTCGGATCGGCTGCCGGCGCCGGCGCCGGAGCCGGCTGAACTGCGGCAGGCGCCGCGGCAACCGTGACCGGCGCGGGTGCTGGCGCCGGCTGTGGAGCAGGCGCGGTCGTAGCGACCGGAGCCGGCGGCACCGGCATCTGCACCGTCGTGGATGGCGCGGCGGCAGCGGGCGCTGCGGGAGCCGGCTCGGCCGCGGCTGGCGTGGCGGCGACGGGCGCCGGCGCGTTGACGACCGGCGGAGCCGCCACGGGCGCCGCTGCGGCCGGAGCGCCGGTCGCAGGCGCGCCGCTCGCCGGCGCATCGTCATCGTCGAGCTTGGAGGATTTCAGCCCGCTGAGGTCGATGCCGGACACCTGCAGGCAGGACAGTGACTGGCAGTTGCGCGGCACGGTGACGCGGATCTTGTGCCCGTCGAAATTGAACGCGATCGAGCTGCCGGCCTGCGCGGCGCTGCTCGCGATCAGAACGGCTGCTGCGGCCAGATACACGGTCTTCATGAATGAGCTCCCTCGGACGGCGTCGTGAACCTGAGGGAACTCTTAGACGCGGGCGACCGCGCGATCTGTGACGAGGGTCACAGCCGGAGAGCCGAAGAGACGATGGGGCCGGGGCCGCACGCGGCCCGTCAATTGATCGATCGGATCGCGGCGATCAGATCATCCCGACGATGATCGCGCCGACAAATGCAAACACGACATACGTGACCACCATGCTCAGCCGATCGGCAAGGCTCATGGGACGGCTCCCGTTTTCGCATCGCTCGCGCACCTGGCGTGCGCTGGCTCTTGACGCCTGCGCTCCGCAGAGCGCGCGCCACACATACAAGATCGGCATCGGCAAAAAAGACAGCGCGGCTGTCGCTTCCCCGTAAAACGACTGCCTTTCACGTCGCGATGGTTTGCGTGCCGTAAAGGGACGGCATTGACAGGTCCTTAAGCAAATTGCCGCAAACCTCTGCATATGACGCGCGGAGTTCGTTTGTATCTCGTCGGCTCCATCGTCCTTGTCTCGCTTGCGGGTTGCGGCCGTGGATTTTTCCAGGAGCGCGAGCCGTGGCGGGCCGAGGCCGAGATCGCCTGCCTGAAATCGGGCGCGGTGAAGGAGAGCGCGGACATCGTCCGCATCGACCCGATCACCGGCCCCGGCATGTGCGGCGCCGACTATCCGCTGAAGGTGGCGGCGCTCGGCGAATCGACCGCGAGCTACGGCTTCGCCGACGAAAGCCTGCGTCCGCCGGCCGCGATCGGCGGCCAGCCGCGCTGGCCGATCAACCCGCCGCCGCAACGCTATGCCCCGCCTGCGACCTATCAGCCGCAGGCCGCGCCGCAGCCGGCCTATCCGTCGTCGAACGCGGCCTATCCTGGTCCGGCATCGCCGTCCTACGGCGCCCCGCCCGGCGCGCCGCTGCAACTCGAGCCACCGGCCGGCGAGGACGACGTCAACCAGCCGGCCGACGCGTCCTATCCCGCCGCGCCCTATCGCGGGCAGCCTGCCGGGCGCACCGCCTATCCGCAGCAGGAAGCACCGCCGCGGCTCGGTCCGTCGCGCGATCCGGTCGGCACCGTCGGCCCGGTCGCGGTGAAGCCGACCGCGACGCTCGCCTGTCCGATCGTCTCGGCGCTGGACCGCTGGATCGCTGAATCGGTGCAGCCGGCGGCGCAGCGCTGGTTCGGCACCAAGGTCGTCGAGATCAAGCAGATCTCGGCCTATTCCTGCCGCGGCATGAACGGCAATCCGAGTGCGCACATTTCCGAGCATGCCTTCGGCAACGCGCTCGACATCTCCGCCTTCATGCTCGCCGACGGTCGCCGCATCACCGTCAAGGACGGCTGGATCGGCCTGCCGGAGGAGCAGGGCTTTCTGCGCGATGTCCAGGGCGGCGCGTGCCAGCAGTTCACCACGGTGCTGGCGCCGGGCTCCAACGTCTATCACTACGACCACATCCATGTGGACCTGATGCGCCGCGCCAGCCGCCGCCTGATCTGTCAGCCGGCCGCGCAATCCGGCGAGGCGGTGGCGGCGCGCGCGCAGCAGCGGCGCTACGGCTACGGCCAGCGCGGGCCGGACGTCACCAGCTCGATCCCGCCGCGCAAGCAAGCCAAGTCGATTGGTCAGTTGATCAACGAGGAAGACGAATTCCGGGACGATTGAGTGGCAATGGCGAATAGCGCGTCGCATCTCCCGGCCCGACCATCTCCTCACTCTTTGTCATTCGCTTCGCGCTGTGCGCGGCTGTGGATTTCTTTCGCCGTCAGCCGCGCCTGAAGGCGCTCTGTCCCGCCCCGAAACGGAAACGCCGATGTCGCGCGCTGCGCATTAGGAGTCCGTTGACCAGTTTTGCCGTCCGCCATTGGCCGACACTAGACCTGCCACAGTCGCCAGGAACAAGGCGCGCGGGGTTCTGGTTGCTGCCGGATTGGGAGAGGCGGAGATGGCATCGTATCGCATCAAGGCGATTGGGGCGGGCTTCGAGGTCGGCACCGCCGAGCAGGCTGTGCTGGTCTGCCGCTCGCTGAAGACCGCCCGCCGCGCCGTCGCCGATGCGCAGCGCCTGGAGCGGATGCCGCCGAAGCCGATCCCCTGGCGTGTGCCGCCGGAGCCGGCGACCGCCGCTGGCGGCGCGGACGATGCCGCGCGCAGCGAGGACAAGGACATCGAGATTCCCGTCGTGTCGGATGGCCCGCCTCTGTGCTGCTGACTGGATCATGATGCGATTCCACGGAATCGCATCATGATCTCATCTCCTTGTTTGAGCATGATCTCCGCGCAAACGCCTTCGGCGTTTGTCGCGAGGGAAAACCGGTTTCCACTTTTCCGGATCATGCTCTAACCGGCGCGGAAGCGGCAGAACTGGAACTGCTGCGTCGCGCCCCACGGCGTGCGATGCGCCTCGGTGCAACTGTTCTCGAGCGTGAAGGCAGGACCCAGCGTTGCGGCCAGGCTGTGGGCGTCGTAGCGCACGATCGGCAGCCCGCTGCACTTCTCCGGACCATCGGGCGCGAACGTGCCGATGATGACGGCCCCGCCGGGCACCACCGCCGCGCGCAGGCGATCGACATAGGCGGCGCGGTCTTCAGGTGCGGTGAGAAAATGGAAGGCGGCCCGATCGTGCCAGACGTCGTAGCGCGCGTCCGGCGTCCAGGTGGTGACGTCGGACGCGATCCACGTCACCCCGGCCGCCGCGGCGCCGAGCCGGCCGCGCGCCGTCGCCAGGGCGGCGTCGGAGATGTCGAGCACGCTGAGCGCGCCGTAGCCGGCCGCGAGCAGCGCATCGACCAGCCGCGAGGCGCCGCCGCCGATATCGATGATCCGCGACGCCGCCGTCGCACCGGCCTCGCGGATCATCCGCAGCGACGTCGCCGGATCGTCCTGGTACCAACTCACCTCGGTCTCGGCCTTGGTGGTGTAGACGTTCTGCCAATGGCTGGCGCGGTCGGGCATGGTATGGCCGTTTGGTGCAGAGGAGGCTCATCCTATCATGAGTTCGCAATATCGTCGCAGGCTGCGAATGCTGCACGAAGAAATCCGAGCGGTCTGAGATGTAACGCAGGCTCTTGCGGCGAGGACGGTGGGCTCCCTCTCCCCGTTCTTTACGGGGAGAGGGTTGGGGTGAAGGGCAGACGCACGGGAAGCGCACGTGGATAGACCTGTAGCCCCTCACCCGGATTGCATCTGACGGATGCAATCCGACCTCTCCCCGCAAGCGGGGAGAGGTGGGGCCGCTGCGAGCTATGTCGTCTCAAGAAATATTAGTACAACTTTCTCGCGCTGACCTCAAAACGTCCCTGCTACCGTCACCCGGAACGTCAGCGGCTCGATCGGGTGCAGCACGCGGTCCATCACGCCGGTCTGGCAGACCTGGGCCGGCATGGTCGACGTCCCCCCGCTGGGATAGCACGCCTGGTAGAGCTGGTCAGTCGGCAGCAGCGAGCCGTAGCCGTAGGAGATCTGGTTGGCCTTGGTGTTGAGCAGGTTCAGCACGTCGAGCTGGATGCGCCAGCCATTGGCGTCGCGGAAGCCGATGCGGCCGTTGAACACGCTGGTCACGGTGGAGCGGAAATAGTTGTCCTCGGTCAGCGGCGTCGCGCCGAGATAGCGCCAGCGCAAGGACCCGAACCAGCCGGTCTTGTCGCCGAGCGTGATACCGGCGGAGGCGATCATCGACGGCGCGTTGGGGATGTAGTTGCCCGGTGCATTGCCGAGCTGGGCCTGCGGGTAGCCGGCGAGCGAGGCGTAGACCGCCGCCTGATCGGCGTTGTCGCCGACGAAGCGCGCATGCGTCATCGCCAGATCGGCATCGATGTCGATCCACGACGCCGGGCGATAGTGGTTGGTGAGCTCGAAGCCGTAGCGCCGGCTCGGCCGGCTCGCCTCGGTGTCGCCGGCGTCGCCGGAGAACAGGATCTCGGAATCCTGGTTGAGCATGAACACGCTCAGCGACGAATCGAGTCCCGGAATGATGCGCGTACGCACACCGACCTCGGCGCCCTTGGTGCGTACCAGCAGCGGCGAGGAGGCGAGCTTGTTGGTCGGATCGGCGGGATCCTCGGTCGTGGTCGCGCCACGGGCGTCGTTGCTGTGCATGCCGTAGCCGGCGCCAAGGAAGAACTCGGTCTTGTCGAACGGCCCGATCACCATGCGGAACTTCGGGCTGCCGAGGCTGGCTGCGGCATCGCCGGTGTTGTTGCCATTGGTCAGCGAATACACGTGGGTCTGATAATAGTCTCCGCGATAGCCGACGGTGGTGCGCAGCCAGTCGGTCCAGCGCACCGTGTTCTCGACATACAGCCCGACGCTGCCTTCGCCGACCTTGTCGGCGCGAACGACGCCGGTGCTCAAGGGATCGATGTCGGAGAGCAGCACCCGCTGGCGGGTGTTGGTCAACGCCAGCGCGATGTCATCGTAGCGCGTCTGGACGCCGAACGTCGTCTCCATTGGCCGGCCGGCAAAGCTGCCGTTCAAGGTGCGCGATGCGTTGGCGCCGAGCATCAGCCGGTCGTCATGCTGGTGAAACTGGTCGCCGTAGGTCGGGTTGCTGAGCGCGTAGGTGAAGTTGTTGTAGAGATCGAGCTGGCTCTTCACCGCATAGGCGTTGGCCTTCCAGGAGCCGGCCTCGTCGGTGCCGGCGATGCGGCCCGACAGCGCGAAGCGGTTGGTCTTGCCGCCGTCGGTCGGGTCTTCGGAATCGTAGCGCCCGAGTGTTCCCGAGGTGATGGCGCGCTCCGGCACCTGGTCGGTCGAGGTCCAGCGGTTCGCATAGGCCATGCCGGTGATCGAGAAGCCGTCAGTCGCCGTGCCCTGCGAGTAGCGCACCAGGCTGTTCAGCTTCTTGGCGTCGTCGGGCGTGGTCCAGGGACCGTCATAGCGGCCGGCCTCGCCGGCGATCAGCAGATGGCCGTCGCCGACATGCACCGAGTCCATGCCGAAGAAGCGGCGATAGCCGAAGCTGCCGGCCGTCATCTGTGCGATCGCCTTCGGCACGCTGTCCACCAGGCCGATATGGACGCTGCCGACCGAGGCGAAATCGCCTTCGTCGGCGAAGTAGGGGCCCTTTCGGACGTCGACCCGGCCGATCGTCTCCGGCATCAGCCAGTTGAGATCGGCATAGCCCTGGCCATGCGCATGGGTGCGCATGTTCACCGGCACGTCATCGACGAACAACGCGAGATCGGTGCCGTGATCGAGATTATAGCCGCGCAGAAAATACTGGTTGGCTTTGCCTTCGCCGGAGTGCTGCGTGACGATCAGGCCGGGCACGGCTTCGAGCACCTCGCCGGGCCGCGTGGCTGGGCGGGCGTTGATCTCCTCGCCTGATATGACGACCTCGCTCGCCATGCCCTGCGGGTGCGGCGCACCGGAGCCGGCACTGGGCGTGCCGGATGGGGGCGTCGCTGCCGCGGCTGTCGCGGCCGGCGTCGCTCCGATGCGCGGGCGTAGTGCATCCGAAACCGGCCGCTGTGCCGTGCGTCGCGCCTGCGGCTTGGGCTTGGCGGTCCGTTTGGGCGCATCCACATCGACTGTCGGCAGCTCTGCGGGGGGCCGTTCCGGATGTGCCTGTGCCTGATGCGCCAAGGCCGCCATCAGCACGCCAACACTCGCCCCACACCACCGCATCGTCACGCCCCTAGAACTCGCCACAGGGCATGCATCATCAACTGCCGCGCGCCTTCGTTGGCCCGCGACATGCTCGCTTGGATCGCCCCACTGTCGAATGTTAAAGAACGCTAAGGTGACACCGGTATGATGTCAACGTGAATACATCATACTCATGCGGTGGATAGGCGCTTACCGCGCAGCTCAGGGAGACGGGACATGCAGCGCCTGACGATCACGATCGACGACGACCTGCTCGCCGAGGTCGACGCCTTCATGGCCCGGCGCGGCTACGACAACCGCTCGGAGGCGTTTCGCGATCTGCTGCGCAGCGGCCTCGAAACGGCCGATTCCGGCGCCAGTGACAGCCGTCCCTGCATCGCGACGCTCAGCTACGTCTACGACCACGCCGCGCGCGAGCTGCCGAAGCGGCTGACCCAGGAGGCGCACGACCATTCCGGCCTCGCCCAGGCGACCCTGCACGTCCACATCGACCAGGAGAGCTGCCTCGAGGTCACCGTGCTCAAGGGCGAGCGGGCGGAGGTCAAGGCCTTCGCCGACCACGTCATCGCCGAACGCGGCGTCCGCCACGGCCACGTCGCGCTGATGCCGATCGAGGCGGCGGCGGGGCATGGGCACGCGCATAGCCATTCGCACAGTCACAGCCATTCGCATTCCCACACGACGAAGAGCGGCAAGAAGTAGAACCCGCCTGGTGCCACGCACTCCGCCGTCATGCCCGCGCAGGCGGGCATCCAGTACGCCGCGACCCATCGATGTCATGACCGCCGCCTCGGAGTATCGGATCGCCCGGTCAAGCCGGGCGACGACATTTGACTTTGTCTGAAATGACCTGCCACGTCGCCTCGGCGGTAATCCTAAGCCTGAAGGACGCTATTACGGCTTGCAAGCCAAATCTGTGCTCACAGGAGAGGCTACAATTGGAGGTAGCCCTTTCTTAGTTCGTGCATTGTTAAAAAAGAGATCGCCTGAATTGGGTCCCACATGGATAACGACAGCTGCGGGCGGGGCAGAATCCGGCCAGTCTAAAGCGCTTGAGCCATTCGGATGTTGAATATTCCAGATGTTGTCCGGAGTGGCAAAACGTTCGCGCTGCTTTTCCAGAGTCATCGCTCCCATAACACGTACGCTGGTTATCAATTGCGCGCTAAGTGCGTTACAAATGGCGACTGCCGCTGCTCGTGGTTCAGTAGCAGTTGCGGGGTATAAAAATTTCACCCAGATCCCGGTGATAAAGGAAATTGGCTGGTTCACAATGGTGCGCGGCGGCCAACCTGCCTGCCTAAATGCGGCATCCAGATCTCGTGCAAAATACTGCGAGTTTGGGTCAGGCTCCGCTTCTATCACAACCGATACCGGCGATACGCCTGCGAGGTCGCCCCAAAACTTCATGTATTCCAATTGGGGAGGCGTTATTGAATCCAGGAAATCTGATTGCCGCTTCTCTAGGTTGGTTTCGGCTTCTGCAATCTTCCTTAGGCGCTCCTGCGCGGCTTTGGCCGTCTGGCTTGCCGTCTCGGAGAGTTGTTCGGCGTCGCCTGCCTTCTTGGTGAGAGCCAAGATTTCCGATTTTTGGTCAACTAGGCCGACAGTATCGACAACAAACAGCAGGGCAGCGATCAGCGCTTCGAGCGCAAGACTGCGGATCAGTAGTTTCTTGCCAAATTCAAGGGTGCTTGTGTTCTCTTCGAGAGCAACGCCCCACCAAACGCCGACGTTGCAACCGATCAACAAGACCGCAAGTGCAATTCGTATCCAATCTAAGTTGTCTAGTACCGACATGATCTACATCAGAGTGCTGTGAGTTGTCTTGTCCATTCTGCCTTAATAACTTACGTCTTTTTATTTGGAGGCGTCGACAAGCATTTGGAGAAATTCAAGCGTTAAGGATGGGGGCACGCGTCGCTCGATGGCGGTGCTTTGCCCACCCCTGCCCACAGTCAAGCACTCCTTTGCCATCCCGCGCAGGCGGGCATCCCGTATGCCGCGGCCCATCGATTTCATTACAGACTCCGCGGCGAACTGGATCGACTGGTCAAGCCGGGCGATGACGATTGAGGTTGTGGCGCATACCCTGCCCACTTTCCGTAATTGCGAGGCCCCTTGCGCCGACCTGTCCGCCGAAGCCAATCGGGCGTAGGCGGAAGCAATCGAGAGTCTTGATGCGGCCTTGGATCACTTCGCTGTCGCTCGCGATTGCGACGCTGCCAGGGTGCTCGCATGGACTCCAGCGACAAGCGTGACTCGATTCCCGGATATCGCTGTGCTCGTCCGTACGACGGTCTGTCGCTCGCGATGACGGGCTGCGCCACGCTCGCGCACCACAAAACCATCTGCGCGCAAAAACTGATTTCATCAGTCCGCTCAAGCTGATTTGCCCTGTCCAGTCCCTCGCGCAAAAATTTTTATCTTCCATTTTTCCGAATTTCATGGTTGTCTCCCTCCATCCCGCCTCGATCGAAGAGGGACGTTTCGCGGTCGTCACGAGCGTTGGAGGCGGGGAGCGGTGGCCTGTCGGCGCGCAGCGCGCTTTATCGCGAGCGGACGAACGCGACCGGCAGGACGATGAAGTCGTATGGTCCTGGCGCCCCGATGCTGGCGCTAAGTCGTTCGGTGATGAGCCGGACGGCGACGGTGGCTACAAGCCCGGACACCGGGGAGAGTACGTATAAATCGTAAGCCCATCGCGCAGGGAGGGCCGGGTGATCTCGGCTGAACCTGTGGTACCTGCCGCCTGCATTTTTTTGAGCAGGCGGGCCACGGGCGCGGCCAGCGCCCGGCCTTCCCTGCACCCTCCGATCGATCAGAGGGTGATCCGATTGCAAAGCTCGGGCGTCACCAGCCGCGAGAAGGAGAGCGCATGTCTCATGCTGACATATCTCGGGCTGACATGTCTGGCGCCGATATCTGTCGTGCCGACATCGGCGCGCGCATCGATGCGGTCAGCGGCGTCTCAACTCTTGATGCTGTAGGTCGCGAGGAACATGCGGACGGCGCTCGCCACCACCTTGTGCGTCTCGTCGGGCGAGGGGGCGGGGGCTCCCTGGAAGATGAAAGGCAGGAACAGCGTGGCCTGGCACATCAGCTGGAATTGCGATGCGGCGAGATGACAATCGTCGATGGTGAGCTCCCCGGCATCGACGCGGGCCTGCAGATAGGCGGCGAGCCGGCCGATCGTGCCCTCGATGACGCAATCATAGTAGCGCCGTCCCACCTCAGGCATGCGTTCGGCGATCGCCATCACGGTGCGGATCGCCGATCCGCCGCCGGGGCGGCAGACGACCGCGATCCAGGCGGTGCCGAACTCGTACAGCACGGTCGCGGCATCGCGGGCGGGATCGAAGCTGAAGTTCGAGGCGCCTCGATGCACGCTCTCTTCTTCGACGATCGCCTCGAACAGGCGGAACTTGTCGGCGAAGTAGACGTAGAGGGTGCCTTTGGAGACGCCGGCGACGCGCGCGATCTCGCCCATGCTGGCGCCGTCGAAACCCAGGTCCATGAACACCTTGCGGGCGCCCTGGAGGATCTGCCGGCGCTTCGAGGAATCGTCGTCCGACGTCGCCTGGGTGGTGGTGTGGTCCGGCTCAATCATTGGTTTAGGCTGTTCCCGAAGATTTGGCCGGTGCCAACGTCACAAAAGCATCTGCGCGGATATGTTGCGGTAGCGAAGATATAGATTGACCGAACGGTTCGGTCAATGGTAGATGTGGATTGACCGAACGGTTCGGTCGGAATTTTCGGGGCCTGGGTGGCCCCGCTGTCATGGGTGGGAGTCTCTGATGGCCGCTGCGAGAGACCAGGCTGTACGGGCGCGCCGTCCGGACGCTGATGAAGCGCCGGAACAGACGAGGTCTGAGCCGGTCCGGCCGCAGGCCAGCGACACGGCGCAGCGCAAGCCTGCTGATGCCAAGCCTGCCGACCTGAAGGCCGACGTCAGCACCGAGGCTCCATCCGAACGGCCCGCGCCGGCCGGCGCTCCCGCGGGCGCGAAGCCGCAGGCCGTGGCCGCCGCGGCTCCGAAATCCGGCAAGCGCAAGCGGGTGCTGGCCAGCATCGGCGTGCTGCTCGCGCTCGCCGCCGCCGGCTATGCCACGCACTATTATCTGGTCGGCCGCTTCATGGTCTCTACCGACGATTCCTACGTCCGCGCCAACAACACCATGCTGGGCGCGCGCGTCTCCGGGCACATCCAGGAGATCGTGCCGCGCGACAATTCGGTGGTCCGCAAGGGCGACGTGATCTTCCGCATCGACGACGGCGACTACAAGATCGCGGTCGACGCCGCCCGCAGCAAGATCGCCACGCAGGAGGCGACGATCGCGCGCATCGGCCGCCAGGTCGCCGCGCAGCAGAGCGCCGCCGAGCAGGCGCAGGCCAATCTCACCTCATCCGAAGCCGCGATGAAGCGCGCCGGGCTCGACTATGAGCGCCAGCAGGCGCTGAGCAGCAAGGGCTTTGCCTCGCACGCGACCTTCGAGCAGTCGGAAGCCGCGCGCGACCAGGGCATGGCCGCGGTCCGCGCCGCCCGCGCCGCGTACGACGCCGCGCGCGACAATGTCGAGGTGACGAAGGCGCAGCAGGTCGAGGCCCAGGCGCAGCTCGCCGAGCTCAAGACATCGCTCGCCAAGGCGGAGCGCGATCTCGAATTCGCCACCGTGCGCGCGCCGGTCGACGGCACCTTCTCCAACCGCCTCGTCAACACCGGCGACTTCATCGCGGTCGGCCAGCGGCTCGGCAACGTCGTGCCGCTCGACGAGGTCTTCATCGACGCGAACTTCAAGGAAACCCAGCTCCGGCGCATCCGTCCGGGCCAGCCGGTCACGATCAAGGTCGACGCCTATGGCGCGCGCGGCTTCAAGGGCGTGGTCGACAGCATCTCGCCGGCCTCGGGCTCGGTGTTCACCCTGCTGCCGCCGGATAACGCCACCGGCAACTTCACCAAGATCGTGCAGCGCCTGCCCGTGCGCATCCGCGTGCCGAAGGATGTGGCGCGGCAGAACCTGCTGCGCGCCGGCATGTCGGTCTACGTCACCGTCGACACCACCGACGCCAAGGATGCCGACACCGACGCCGACCTCGACGCATCGGCGACGGTGCAGGGGAAGTAGTTGGACAGGGAAAGTATTTTGAACTGATGCGAAGGCACGAGCTGTCGCGTCATCGGAAGTCAGCTCCCTCCCTCCTTGTGGGGGAGGGCTGGGGAGGGGGGTACTCCGGGCGAGACCGCCGTTGTGGGCCCCCTCCCCCAGCCCCTCCCCACAAGGGGGAGGGGAGCGCACCGGGAATGCGGCGCGGTCCTCGATCCAAGCGGACTAACTGACCATGGCCACCGCCACCACAGCCAACCCCACCATGAGCGCGCCGGCGGCGCCGTCCGACCGCATCGCGCCGCGGCGTCTGATCGCGTTCCTGATCATGGTGTTCGGCATGTTCATGTCGATCCTGGACATCCAGATCGTGTCGGCGTCGCTGACCGAGATCCAGGCGGGTTTGTCGGCAAGCTCCAGCGAAGTGTCATGGGTGCAGACCGCCTATCTGATCGCCGAGGTGATCGCGATCCCGCTGTCCGGCTTCCTGTCGCGCGCGCTCGGCACGCGGCTGTTGTTCGCGATCTCGGCGGCCGGCTTCACCATCTCCAGCTTCCTGTGCGGCTTCGCCTCCTCGATCGAGCAGATGATCCTGTGGCGCGCTCTGCAGGGCTTCCTCGGCGCCGGCATGATCCCGACCGTGTTCGCCTCGGCCTACACGGTGTTTCCGCGCACCAAATTCCACATCGTCGGTCCGATCATCGGCCTCGTCGCCACGCTGGCGCCGACGGTGGGCCCGACCGTCGGCGGCTACATCACCGATGCGATGTCCTGGCACTGGCTGTTCTTCGTCAACATCCCGCCGGGCATCCTGATCACGATCGGCGTGCTGGCGCTCGTCGATTTCGACGAGCCGCATTTCGAGCTGCTCGATCGCTTCGACTGGTGGGGCCTGTTGTTCATGGCCGGCTTCCTCGGCTCGCTCGAATACGTGCTGGAGGAGGGGCCGCAATATGAATGGCTGCAGGACACCTCGGTCGCGATCTTCGCTGCGGTCTGTGCCGTCTCGGCGGTGTGCTTCTTCTGGCGGGTGCTGACGGCCGACGAGCCGATCGTCGACCTCTTCGCGTTCGGCAACCGCAACTTCGCGGTCGGCTGCCTGCTGCAATTCTGCATCGGCATCGGCCTTTATGGCCTGACCTACATCTATCCGCGCTATCTCGCCGAGGTCCGCGGCTACAGTGCGCTGATGATCGGCGAGACGATGTTCGTCTCCGGCGTCACCATGTTCCTGATGGCGCCGGTGGTCGGTCGGCTGATGCTGAAGGTCGACATGCGCCTGATGATCGCGTTCGGCCTCGTGATCTTCGCGATCGGCTCCTACCAGATGACCGGCATCACCCGCGACTACGATTTCTGGGAGCTGTTCCTGCCGCAGGTTCTGCGCGGCGTCGGCATGATGTTCGCGATGGTGCCGACCAACAACATCGCGCTCGGCACGCTCGCGCCCGACCGGGTCAAGAACGCCTCCGGCCTGTTCAACCTGATGCGCAATCTCGGCGGCGCCGTCGGCCTTGCCGTGATCAACCAGGTGCTGAACGATCGCACCGACCTGCACATCTCCCGCCTGCACGAGCGCGTCAACTGGGGCAACGCCACTGCGGTGGAGACGCTCAACATGCTGCAGCAGAAGCTGCAGGGCATGGGTGACTCGGCGCTGATGGCGATGAAGCAGCTCTCGCAGATCGTGCACCGTCAGGCCGTGGTGATGGGCTATGGCGATGCGTTCTTCATGCTGACCTGCTTCTACATCGCGCTGAGCTTCATGGTGATGCTGCTCAACAAGCCGAGCTCACCGATGGCCGGCGGCGGCGACGCACATTGACGTGAGCGGCCCCGCGCGCGCCGCGGGTTGCCAAATCATACCCTCGATGGTATGGAACAAAAATTGTCGCTCGAACCGGGGAGATTTGCATGACTGAATCGCATCTGCAGATCGCGTGCACCCGCTCGATGCCTGTTCTGGTGTTCGGCCGCTCGCTTTGAGCACCACCGCCTAACTTCCCAACGCCTGATTACTCATCCGCAGACCGCGCGCCGCGTCACGTCTGCATTATTTGGAGCCGGCTGGCGCTGCGCGCGCGGCCGGATGATGCCATGACCGTCGACGTCTCCGGCCTGAAGGCCGACAAGCGTCCCGCCGCCATCCGCGTCGTGATGCCGTTCGTGTTCCGCCACTGGCGGAAGCAGCCGCGCATGACCCTCGGCATTGCATGCGCGCTGCTGGGCGCCACCGCCGCCGACCTGTTCATGCCGGTGTTCTCCGGCAAGCTCGTCGATGCGCTGACGCTCGGCCCGGCAAACGGCGATGCGCGACATGCCGCGCTGGTGGCATTCGCCGGCATCGTCGCGCTGGGCTTCGCCTCGATCGTGCTGCGATTGTCGGGCCTGCAACTGATCGTGCCGTTCACCCTGCGCATCATGTCCGACGTGGCGCGCGACGCCTTCGTGCGCGTGCAGCGGTTCTCGACCGACTGGCACGCCAACAGTTTCGCCGGCTCCACGGTGCGCAAGATCACCCGGGGAATGTGGGCGCTCGACCTCTACAACGACACTATCCTGCTGGCCCTGCTGCCGTCGCTGTCGGTGCTGCTGGGCTCGATGGTGCTGCTCGGCCTGCATTGGGGCGCGCTGGGTGGGGTCATCGCCGTCGGCGCGGTGCTGTACGTCGCGATGACGGTGGCGTTCTCGACCCGGTACATCGCGCCCGCGGCGCGCATCTCCAATGCCTGGGACACCAAGGTCGGCGGCACCCTGGCGGACGCGCTGAGCTGCAATGCGGTGGTGAAGTCGTTCGGCGCCGAGGCGCGCGAGGACTCCAGGCTGATGCGCGTCGTCAGCCGCTGGTCCCGGCGCGTCAACCGCACCTGGCTGCGCTACAACACCACGGCTGCGGTGCAGCTCGGCGTGCTCTTGTGCCTGCGCTCCTCGGTGATCGGCGGCGCCGTCCTGCTGTGGATGGCGGGCAGGGCCTCGCCGGGCGACGTCACCTATGTGCTGACCAGCTACTATGTGATCCATGCCTATCTGCGCGACGTCGGCATGCACATCAACAACTTGCAGCGTGCGGTCAACGACATGGACGAGCTGGTGGCGATCCATGGCGAGCCGATCGGCATCGTCGATGCCGCCGATGCCAGGCCGATCGCCGTGACGGGCGGCCACATCGTGTTTGATGCGGTGACGTTCCATTATGGCGGCCATCGTGCGCCGCTGTACGATCGGCTGTCGGTGGACATCCGGCCGGGCGAACGGATCGGCCTCGTCGGGCGCTCCGGCTCCGGCAAGACGACCTTCGTCAAGCTGGTACAGCGGCTGTACGACGTGAGCGGCGGCCGGATCCTGATCGACGGGCAGGACATCGCCCATGCCAAGCAGGACTCGCTGCGCAGCCAGATCGCGATCGTGCAGCAGGAGCCGATCCTGTTCCACCGCTCGCTGGCCGAGAACATCGCCTATGGCCGGCCGGGCGCCAGCCAGGCGGAGATCGAGCAGGCGGCGCGGCTTGCGAACGCGCATGAGTTCATCACGCGGCTGCCGAAGGGCTACGGTACGCTCGTCGGCGAGCGCGGCGTCAAGCTGTCGGGCGGCGAGCGGCAGCGGGTGGCGCTGGCGCGCGCGTTCCTGGCGGATGCGCGCGTGCTGATCCTGGACGAGGCGACCTCGAGCCTGGATTCGGAATCGGAGGCGCTGATCCAGGAGGCGATGGAGCGGCTGATGAAGGGCAGGACCGCGATCGTGATCGCGCATCGGCTGGCAACTGTGCGCAGCCTCGACCGCATCCTGGTGTTCGATCGTGGCCGCATCGTCGAGCAGGGCAGCCACGCCGCGCTGGTCGGCAAGCCTGGCGGACTCTATCGCAGCCTGTTCGAGCGGCAGGCCATCGAGTTCGGCCAGCTCTCGGCGGCGGGATAACACAAATGGTGAGGGGCCCGGCGCTGTCGGCGCCGAGCCCCTCATGAACATATCAGCCGGCCTGTAAGCCGGGTTCTGTAGGGCACCGCCACACTTGCGCATGACGATACGCGACGGCCATTCCTCTGGGATCGCGCTTGCGCGTGACCTCGGGCAACCTACCCGGACGGCGAGCCTGACATCGCTCCCGCGGACGTCATCGCCTGACACAAAGTGCCTGGGCGATTGTCTCCGCGTGGCCGTCCCTATTCGGTTTTGCTCCCGGTGGGGTTTACCATGCCGGTTCCGTTGCCGGCCCCGCGGTGCGCTTTTACCGCACCTTTTCACCCTTACTTGCCTCCCTTGCGGGAAGAAGCGGTTCGTTCTCTGTGGCACTGTCCCTGGGGTCGCCCCCGCCGGACGTTATCCGGCACCGCATGTCGATGGAGCCCGGACTTTCCTCCCCGGCGGCCTTTCGGCGCTTGCCGGAGCGGCCGTCCGGCCGACTGATGCGGCCTGAATGGGGCTTTCCGAGCAGCACGTCAAGCCATCACCATGCCGGCGAAAAATATTATCCTTCGCGCGTCGTTCCAGGTCGGCGCCGTTCGACTGGATGTCGGCGATCCAGCCGAACATGAGGAGTAAGTCCGATGCAGTATCTGTTGATGATCTATCTGAACGAGGTCGAATACGCGAAGATGGAGAAGGCGGCCGAAGGGAAGATGCTGGCGGAATATCAGGCCTTCACCCAGTCCATCATCTCGAGCGGCAACTACAAGGGCGGCGATCGGCTGCAGCCGACCATGACGTCGACCACCGTGCGGGTGCGGGACGGCAAGATCCTCACGACCGATGGTCCGTTCGCCGAGACCCGCGAGCAGCTCGGCGGCTACTACATGATCGAGGCCAAGAATCTCGACGAGGCGATCGGGATTGCCGCGCGGATTCCCGGCGCCCGGCTCGGCTCGATCGAGGTGCGGCCGGTCTGGCAATACAATCATTGAGACCGGTGCGGCTCGCTGCCGAGAAGGTCACCGATGACGCCCGATGCGATCGACAAGGTGTTCCGCGATGAGGCCGGCCGCGCACTCGCGACCTTGATCCGGCTCGTCGGTGACTTCGATCTGGCCGAGGACGTGCTGCAGGATGCGTTCGCTGCGGCGCTGCTCAAATGGCGGGGGTCCGACGCTCCCGCCAACCCGCGGGCGTGGCTGGTCAATGTCGCCCGCAACAAGGCCATCGATCGCATCCGGCGGCGGAGCAATTTTCGCGACAAGGAGGCGGAGATCGTTCATGCGATCGAGCGTGATGCCGCCAGCGACGACGCCGACGCGCCGGCCGATCTCGACGACGACATGCTGCGGCTGATCTTCATCTGCTGCCATCCGTCGTTCGCGCCGGAGGTCCAGGTCGCGCTGACGCTGCGCACGGTCTGCGGCCTCACCACCGCCGAGGTCGCCCGCGCTTTTGTCACCGGCGAGGAGGCGATGGCGCAGCGCGTGGTCCGCGCCAAGCAGAAGATCCGCCTTGCCGGCATTCCCTATGAGGTGCCGGGACGCGACGCGCTCGAGGAGCGGCTGCGCGGCGTCCTGACCGTGATCTATCTGGTGTTCACCGAGGGCTATCTCGCGACCTCCGGCACGGAGCTGATTCGCGAGGATCTCGCGCGCGAGGCGATCCGGCTGGGTCGGCTGCTGCTTGGCTTGATGCCGGAGGCGCGCGACATCAAGGGCCTGCTCGCGTTGATGCTGCTGCACGATGCGCGGCGCGCCGGCCGAACCGATGCGGCGGGCGACATCGTCCTGCTGGAGGAGCAGGACCGCTCGCTGTGGAATCGCGAGCAGATCGCCGAAGGGCTGGGGCTGGTCGAACAGGCGCTGGGCATGAAGGGGCTGCCGCAGTCCTACACGGTCCAGGCGGCGATCGCCGCGCTTCATGCCCAGGCGTCCAGTTACGCTGAAACGGACTGGCGGCAGATCGTGGGCCTCTACGAGGTTCTGCTGCGGATCGCGCCTTCGCCTGTGATCGAGCTCAATCATGCAGCCGCTGTCTCGATGGTCGACGGCCCGGCGCGGGCGCTGGCGCTGGTCGATGCGCTGGCCGCCCGTGGCGGATTGAAGCAGTACGATCTGCTGCCGGCAGTGCGGGCGGACCTCCTGCGGCGGCTCGGCCGGCGCGACGAGGCAAGCGCGGCCTATCGCGAGGCGAGCGCAGCGACGCAGCTCGCGCCGCTCAGGCGTCTCTATGCACGCCGGCTCGGGGAGCTCGACGCGGAGGCCTGACGCGTCAGGCGCGCGGCGCCTGATCCTCGGCCGGAAGGCTCGTCAGCAGCGCATGCAGCGTCCACAAGGTCGAGCGGTCGGCGATGCCGTCGATCTTTTCGGGGCGGAAGTGTCGCTGGAACGCCGTGACCACATCCATGGTGATGCCGTCGAATTTGCCGGTGATCGGCACGCCATAGCCGTATTTGGCGAGCGCCTTCTGCAGGCCCTTGACGTCGTCGCCGATGCTGCCGAGCTTCAGCGTCTCGCCCTTGGTGATCGCCGCCGGCTGCACCCAATGGCCGACGCCGGAATTCGCCAGCGAATGCCACGGAAATTTCTCGCCCGGATCCTTCTTGCGGGCGGGCGCGACGTCGGAATGCCCGAGCACGCGATGCGCCGGGACGTTGCGGCGGAGCATGATGCCCCGGCACAGCGCGATCACCGCCGCGATCTGCCGCGGTGGGAAATCCGGATAGCCCCAATCGTGGCCGCGATTGACGATCTCGACGCCGATCGAGCAGGAATTGATGTCCTCCTCGCCTCCCCATGACGAGAGACCCGCGTGCCATGCGCGCAAGGCCTCCGGCACGCACTGGACGATGCGTCCGTCCTCGAGCACGACGTAATGCGCGGAGACCTCGCTGCCGGCGGTACACAGCTTGGTGATCGCCCCTTCGACATCCGGCATGCCGGTGTAGTGCAGAATGATCATGTCCGGCTGGCGCCCGCCCTTGCGCTCGCCGAAATTGGCCGACGGGATGACGTCGGAGGCGACCGACGAGTCCGGCGTAAAGACCGGCAGGTCGGCAACGCCTTTGGGGATCGGCAGCGCACGAGAACGCTTCGATTCCGGCTTGTCGGAGGGATTGGGCATGAACGACTCGAAGCGGACGGCGGCGGCGATGGCTCAAACCGGATATGGGCAGGCACTACTCTTTTACATGTCCCAGCCGCAATCGAAATCGCATGCGAGCCCTCGATATTGAGCCGACCGTTGTATCGCGACGGCACGTCCGCCGACCGGCGCGCCGGCTCTGCTTCGCACTCCAAGTGCCTAACATCCGCCACAGACCGTCAACGGTTTGTTAACGCTAAACGCCGTTACTGAGTGGTGAAGAGCCAAGCCGGCTTTCGGGACGGCAAGCCGCCACGATGCAAGGTCCTGCACGGCAGATTACGATCGAAACCGGTTCCGGGGCGCTCCGGCGCCGTGCGATCGCTGTCGGATCGAGGGTCTCGACATGGCCGGATCGTGCTGCTGATGTCGTGACGGCTCCACGGATGACGGAGCGTCCCGAGAGATGGCTTGGCGAGTTGACGGGGCGCGAGGATCGAAGACGCGATGGGCTCGCTGCCGACCAAAATCAGTCTGAAGCAACGGCGCGCTCGCGGAGCGGCCGCGTGAGTACGGCTGACCAGCGACACGTCCCGGTGCTCGGCCCCGAAGCGGTCGAGATGCTGGCGCCGCGCGACGGCGGAACCTACGTCGATGCGACCTTTGGCGCCGGCGGCTATACGCGCCTGATCCTGGCGACGGCGGGAACACGGGTCATAGGGATCGATCGCGACAGCACTGCAATCGCCGGCGGCGCTGGTCTCCTCGCCGAAGCGGGCGATCGCCTGAAACTGGTCGAGAACCGCTTCTCGGCATTGGCCGACATCTGTGCATCGCAAGGCCTCACGCATGTCGACGGCGTCGTGATGGATGTCGGCGTCTCCTCGATGCAGCTCGACTCCGCCGCGCGCGGCTTCTCGTTCAGGTTCGACGGCCCGCTCGACATGCGGATGGGCGGCACGGGACCGACGGCCGCCGATGTCGTCGCCCACGCTGCCGAGCGCGCTCTGGCCGACGTCATCTATATCTTTGGCGAAGAGCGGCACTCGCGCGCCGTGGCGCGGGCCATCGTGGCCGCGCGCAAGGAACAGCCGATCACGACGACGCGGCAGCTTGCCGACATCGTCGCGCGCGTGGTGAGATCCAAGCCTGGCGACATCCATCCGGCGACGCGCACGTTCCAGGCGTTGCGCATTCTCGTCAACGAGGAGCTGGACGAGCTCGAACAGGCGCTGTCGGCCGCGGAGCGCGTGTTGGCACCGGGCGGCCGGCTGGCGGTCGTCTCGTTCCATTCGCTCGAGGACCGCATCGTCAAGACGTTCCTCGCCGAGCGCAGCAGAACCGGCGGCGGCTCGCGCCATTTGCCCGAGATCGCGCAGGAGGCACCGAGCTTCCAACTGCTCAACCGCAAGCCGGTCGTGGCCGCGGAGGCCGAGACCGACGCCAATCCGCGGGCGCGGTCCGCCAAGCTGCGCGGTGCCGAGCGTACGGCCGCGCCGGCGCACGCTTCGGCATCTTCTTCGCCCTGGCCGCGCCTGGCCGATGTCCTGCGAGGAGGCTGACCGATGCGCCTCCTGCACCTCGTCGTGATCTGCTCGCTGATCTTCGCGGCGGCCTATGTCTATCGCATCAAGATGGACTCCACGGCACGGGTCGAGCGCGTGCTGCAATTGCGCGCCGAGATCCGCGAGCAGCGCGAGGCCATCGCAGTGTTGCGCGCGGAATGGGCCAAGCTCGACGCGCCGCTGCGGCTGCAAGGGCTGGTCGAGCGGCATCTGCCGCTGAAGCCGCTCAACGCCACGCAATACGACAGCCTGAAGAATCTGCCGGAGCGGCCCCCGCGATTTGCGCGACCGGACAATCCGGATCCGATCGGATCGATGATCGATGCGATCGACGCGATCAACGAAGAGCCCCCCGTGACCGGGTCAGTGCGTCGCCCGGAGGATCAGCAATGACCGATCAGCTTCGGCCCGACGTCAAGCCGCAGGAACCCTGGCGGCAACGTCTGGTGCGCACGCTGCTGTATGGGCGCGATGTCGATCGGACTGCCAAGGCGCGCGCGCGCGTCGGCCTCGCGATCATTGCCTTTGCCGCCGTCTACGCGGTGATCGGCGGCCGCCTCGTGATGTTCGCGATCGGCTCGGATGGTCCGAGCGCGCGGCGCGCCGCGCAGCAGGACGCCATCGCCACCGCGCGCCCCGATATCGTCGACCGCAACGGCGCCGTTCTCGCCACCGACGTGAAGACGCCGAGCCTGTTCGCCGAGCCGCGTCGCCTCATCGACAAGGACGAGGCGATCGAGCTACTGACGGCGACCTTGCCGGATCTCGATACGGGCGAGGTCCGCGACCGACTGATGTCGCGCAAGGGCTTCGTCTGGTTGAAGCGCGAGATGACGCCGAAGCAGCAGCAGGACATTCATCGCCTCGGCCTGCCGGGCATCGGCTTCCTGCGCGAGAACAAGCGTGTCTATCCGACCGGCAACGAGGTGGCGCATCTGATCGGCCTGGTGAACATCGACAACCAGGGCATCGCCGGCATGGAGAAGTGGCTCGACAATCAGGGCCTCGCCGACCTGCATCGCGCCGGCTTCGCCACCGACCGACTGCAGCGGCCGGTTGAACTGTCGGTCGACCTACGCGTCGAGCATGCGCTGCGCGACGAACTGCTCAAGGCCAAGGAGAAGTTCAAGACCAAGGCGGCCTCCGGTCTCGTCGTCAATGTCAGGACCGGCGAGATCATCGCCATGGTGTCGCTGCCGGATTTCGATCCCAACAACCCGAAGGAAGCGCACGATCCAGACCGGATCAACCGCCTCACCACGGGTGTCTACGAGATGGGCTCGACCTTCAAGGCGTTCACCCTCGCGATGGCGCTCGACACCGGCAAGTATGATCTCAACTCGCTGTGGGATGCGCGCGGGCCGCTGCACTACGGCAAGTTCGCCATTCACGACGACGAGCCGAAGGGCCGCTTCCTTACCATGAAGGAGGTGTTCACCTTCTCCTCCAACGTCGGCGCCGCCAGGATCGCTTTGACTCAGGGCGTCGAGGGCCACAAGGCATTCCTGCGCAAGATGGGCCAGTTCGACCGGCTGCGCACCGAGTTGCCGGAGAGTGCCTCGCCGATCCTGCCCAAGCGCTGGAGCGAATTGAACACGATCACGATCGCGTTTGGTCACGGCATGGCGGTGGCGCCGCTGCAGGGCGTGATGGGCGTCAGCGCGCTGGTCAATGGCGGCTATCTGATCCCGCCGACCTTCATGAAGCGCACCGAGGCGGAGGCGATGCAGGTCGCCAAGCGCGTGATCAAGCCGGAGACCTCCGAAAAGATGCGCTATCTGATGCGTCTGAACGCCGAGATCGGCACCGCGCGCAAGGCTGACGTGAAGGGCTACTACATCGGCGGCAAGACCGGCACCGCCGAGAAGGTGATCAACGGCCGCTACGCCAAGAAGAAGGTGCTGACCCTCTTCACCGCAGTGATCCCGGCGGACAAGCCAAAATACCAGCTGCTGATCATGCTGGACGAGCCGCAGCCGTTGAAGGAAACCTATGGCTTCATCACCTCGGGCTGGAACGCGGTGCCGACCGCCGGCAACGTGATCTCCCGGATCGGGCCGCTGCTGGGAATCGAGCCCCGGTTCGACCTGCCGCCGTCCGACCGCCAAATTCTTGCGGCATCGCGGCTGACACAGTAAGCCGTCGTCGAATCGCAGGCTTTGGAGCTGCCGCCATCCCCGGGCGGGGCCAGGACTGGCACGGAACCAGGATGAAACTTCACGACCTCCTGGGCGATCAGGCGACGCTCGACGCTCCCATCGCCGCAGTCGAGATATCCGGCCTCGCCGTCGACAGCCGCGCCGTGCGGCCCGGCGACCTGTTTTTTGCACTCTCCGGCACCAAGACCGATGGTTCCCGCTTCATCGCGGCGGCGATCGCGGCCGGCGCGGTTGCCGTAGCCGGTGGGGCGGGTCCTGGAACAGAGCTGGCCGTTCCATTCATCGCGCTGCCGAACCCGCGGCGGGCGCTCGCGCTGGCTGCGTCGCGGTTCTATCCGCGCCAGCCGGCAACGATTGCCGCCGTCACCGGCACCAGCGGCAAGACGTCGGTCGCCGCCTTCACGCGGCAGATCTGGCAGAAGCTCGGCCACAGCTCGGCCAGCATCGGGACCGTCGGGCTGGTGTCGGACAAGCGCACCGTCTACGGCTCGCTGACGACGCCCGATCCGATCGCGCTGCATCGGCAGATCGACGAGATCACGCAGGACGGCGTCACCCATCTGGCGTTCGAGGCCTCGTCGCACGGGCTCGATCAGTTCAGGCTCGACGGTGTCAGGGTCTCGGCCGGCGGGTTCACGAACCTATCGCGCGACCACATGGACTATCATCCGGATATCACGCACTACCTCAACGCCAAGCTCAGGCTGTTCCGCGATCTCGTTCCGCCGGGCGGGCCTGCGGTGATCTCGGCCGATCATGAGTGCTCGCCGGAGGTCATCGCTGCGGCGCAGACGCGCGGTCTTCGCCTGATGACGGTGGGGACCCATGGCGATGGCGCGGGCGAGGGCATCCGTCTCGTGGCCGCTGCAATCGACGGCTTTGCGCAGCAGCTCCAGATCCAGCATTGCGGCCGCATGCATGCGGTCCGGCTGCCGCTGGTCGGCGCGTTTCAGATCGAGAATGCGCTGGTCGCAGCGGGCCTTGCGATCGGCACCGGCAGCGATCCGCAGGCCGTGTTCGAAGCGCTCGAGCAGCTCGAGGGCGCCAAGGGCCGGCTTGAGCTGGTCGGCGAGCACAATGGTGCGCCCATCTTCATCGACTACGCGCACAAGCCGGACGCGCTCGCCAAGGCGCTGCATGCACTGCGGCCCTATGCCGCCCGAAAACTCGTCGTCGTGTTCGGCGCCGGCGGCGACCGTGACACCGGCAAGCGTCCCTTGATGGGCGCGATCGCCGCCGAAGAGGCCGACAGCGTCATCATCACCGATGACAATCCGCGCAGCGAGGATCCGGCTGCGATCCGCGCCGCGATCCTGGCGGCCGTACCCGGGGCGCGCGAGATCGGCGACCGGGCGGAGGCGATCCGGGTCGCCATCGGCGAGCTGCAGCTCGGCGATGCGCTCGTGATCGCCGGCAAGGGCCATGAGACCGGACAGATCATCGGCAGCAATATTCTGCATTTCAGCGATCATGAAGCGGTCGCGGACGCGTTGGCATCGAGGACATCATGACGAAGGCGCTGTGGACCGTGGCAGAGGCGGCGCGCGCGCTCGGCCTCACCGGCGACTATCCGGAGACTCGAATCGACTTCGTCACGCAGGACAGCCGCGCGGTGAAGCCCGGCAGCCTGTTCGTGGCGCTGAGCGGCACGCCGAGTGGCGGCTTCGTGTCGAGCTTTGCCTCCAGCCGCGATGGCTGGGAGTTTGCGGCGAACGCCGAAGCGGCTGGCGCGGTGGCGATGATCGTGCCGCACAGGATCGATGGCGTCACCGTGCCGCAGCTCGTGGTGCCGGACACGCTGATCGATGGATTGTGGGCGCTGGCGCGCGCCGCGCGGGCGCGCTTCCACGGCCCGGTGATCGGGTTGACCGGCAGCGCCGGCAAGACCTCGACCAAGGAGTTCATCGCCGCCTATCCCGGAGCGTCCGCGAGTCCGTCCAGCTTCAACAATTTCTGGGGCGTGCCGCTGACGCTGTGCAACGCCGACCCCTCCGCTTCGGTCTGGGTCGTCGAGATGGGCATGAACCAGACAGGCGAGATCGCGCGGTTGACGGAGCTGTCGCAGCCGACGGTGGCGCTGGTCGTCAACGTCCAGCCGGTGCATCTGGAGAAGCTCGGCAGCCTGGAAGCGATCAGGAAAGAGAAGGTCTCGATCGCGCGCGGTCTGCCAGCCGATGGCGTCCTCGTGCTTCCCTCAGATCTCGCGGCGCCGGAATGGACGGGCAAGGTGATCCGCTTCGGCGGCGATGCGGAGGTGCGCGAGCTCTCGCACAACTCGCGCGGCGAAGCCTGGGATGTGATCGCCGATGTCGCCGGTCGTCGCGTCGCATTTGCGCTGACGCCCGGTGCGCCGCATCGCCTGCACAATGCGCTGGCGGCGCTGGCCTCGATCGCAGCGGCCGGGCTCGATCCGGCGCTGCTCGCGCCGACGCTCGGCCATGTCGGCATCATGACGGGCCGTGGCGTCGAGCAGACCGTCGGCGACATCGTTCTCATCGACGACAGCTTCAACGGCAATCCGGCCAGCATGGCGGCAGCGCTCGACAGTCTGCAGGCGCGACCGGTGCGGGGGCGGCGCATCGCCGTGATTGGCGACATGCTCGAGCTCGGCGCCGAGGCGCCGGCCTATCATCAGGGGATGGTGGCTCATCTCGCCGGGGTCGATGGCGTCTATTGCGTCGGTCCGCTGATGCGTCACCTGTTCGACAGCCTGCCGCACGCAAAGCGGCTCGGCTGGCACGAGGATCCGGTGACGCTGGATCCCGGCCGGGTCGCGGCGCTGCTGGCGCCGGGCGACGTCGTCGTCATCAAGGGCAGCAAGAAGATCTTCTGGGTCAACAAGTTCGTGTCGAAGCTCGCCGCGGCGCTGCAGCGGCCCGCTTGAAAATCGGGCGATATCGCGGCGCGGCAGAACGATATTTTCCACTGGCGGTCGAAGCGATCGTGCCGGACGGGTCTTTCCGCCGGCCTATGATTCGCACCCGGCCCCGATCATGGTTAAAAGAGGCTGGACCGGATTCGCGAGCGAATCCGTGTTCGCGGTCTCGGTGAGGCGGCATAGGCGGGTTGGATGTTCTACTGGTTGATCGAGCTGACGAATACGTTTCCGAGCCTGTCCGTGTTTCGCGGATTGCTGAACGTGTTCCGCTACATCACGTTCCGTACGGGCGGCGCGGTCGTCACCGGGGCGCTGTTCGTGTTCCTGTTCGGGCCGTGGATCATCGATCATCTGCGCCTGCGCCAGGGCAAGGGCCAGCCGATCCGCACCGACGGCCCGCAATCGCACATCATCAGCAAGAAGGGCACGCCCACGATGGGCGGCCTGATGATCCTGTCGGGCCTCGTCGTCTCCACCGTGCTGTGGGCCAATCCGCTCAACCCCTACGTCTGGATCGTGCTCGCGGTGACACTCGGCTTCGGCTTCGTCGGCTTCTATGACGACTATCTGAAGGTGACCAAACAGTCGCATTCCGGCTTTGCCGGCAGACTACGTCTGCTGATCGAGGCTGCGATCGCGCTGGTCGCCTGTTATGCGCTGGTGCGGCTCGGGCGCGATCCGTCCGCGACCGGGCTTGCCATTCCGTTCTTCAAGGAACTCGTCATCAAGTTCGGCTGGCTCTACGTCATCTTCGGCGCGTTCGTCATCGTCGGCGCCGGCAATGCCGTCAACCTGACCGATGGACTCGACGGCCTGGCCATCGTCCCGGTGATGATCGCCTCCGCCAGCTTCGGTCTGATCGCCTATCTCGCCGGCAACGCGGTGTTTTCCGATTACCTGCAGATCCATTATGTCGCGGGCACTGGCGAGCTTGCCGTGCTGTGCGGCGCGGTGCTCGGCGCGGGCCTCGGCTTCCTCTGGTTCAACGCCCCGCCGGCGTCGATCTTCATGGGTGACACCGGCTCGCTGGCCCTCGGCGGCATGCTCGGATCGATCGCGGTCGCGGTGAAGCACGAGATCGTGCTGGCGGTCATCGGCGGCCTGTTCGTGCTGGAGGCCGTGTCGGTGATCGTGCAGGTGGCCTCGTTCAAGCTGACCGGCAAGCGCATCTTCAAGATGGCGCCGATCCACCATCATTTCGAGCAGCTCGGCTGGACCGAGCCGCAGATCGTGATCCGGTTCTGGATCATCTCGGTGATGCTGGCCCTGGTCGGTCTCTCGACCTTGAAGCTGCGCTGACATGATCCCCGTCACCTCATTCGCCGGCAAGACCGTCGCCGTGTTCGGGCTCGGCGGCTCGGGGCTGGCCTCGTGCCACGCTTTGCGCGCCGGCGGCGCCGAGGTGATTGCGGCCGACGACGGCGCCGATCGGATGACGGAAGCGGCAAAAGCTGGCTTCATCACCGCCGATCTGCGCACCGTCTCCTGGGCGAACTTCGCCGCCCTGGTGCTGGCGCCGGGCGTGCCGCTGACCCATCCGGTGCCGCATTGGAGCGTGTTGAAGGCGCGCGAGGCCGGGGTCGAGGTGATCGGCGACATCGAGCTGTTCTGCCGCGAGCGCAGGCGGCACGCGCCGGATGCGCCATTCGTCGCGATCACCGGCACCAATGGCAAGTCGACCACGACGGCGCTGATCGCGCATCTGATGCGCGTCGCCGGCTATGATACCCAGATGGGCGGCAATATCGGCACCGCGATCCTGTCGCTGGAGCCGCCGCGGATGGGCCGCGTCCACGTGATCGAGATGTCGTCCTACCAGATCGATCTGACGCCGTCGCTCGATCCGAGCGTCGGCATCCTGCTCAATGTCAGCGAGGACCATATCGACCGCCACGGCACGATCGAGAACTATGCGGCGGTGAAGGAGCGGCTGGTGGCGGGTGTCCAGTCCAAAGGCACTGCGATCGTCGGTGTCGACGACGGTTTTTCGCGGGCGATCGCCGATCGGCTCGACCGGGGCGGCAAGCGCGTCGTGCGCATCTCGGTGAAGAACCCGCTGGCGGATGGGCTGTACGTCGAGCACGAGACGATCGAGCGCAGCGCGGGGGGCGCGCGCAGCGAGGTCGCACGTCTCGGTGGCATCGGCTCGCTGCGCGGTCAACACAACGCCCAGAACGCCGCCTGCGCCGCCGCTGCCGCGCTCGCGATCGGGGTCAGGGAGGATGTGCTGCAGCAGGGGCTGCGCAGCTTCCCAGGTCTGGCGCACCGCATGGAGCAGGTCGGCCGCCGCGGCAACGTGCTGTTCGTGAACGACTCCAAGGGCACCAACGCAGATGCGACCGCGCATGCGCTGTCGTCCTTTGCCGACATCTTCTGGATCGCCGGGGGCAAGCCCAAGGCGGGCGGCATCACCAGCCTCGCCGGCTTCTTCCCGCGCATTCGCAAGGCCTATCTGATCGGCGAGGCGGCTTCCGAGTTCGCCGGAACGCTTGGCGACAAGGTGCCGCACGAGATGTCCGGCACGCTGGAGGTCGCGGTCGCGCAGGCTGCCGCCGATGCGGAGGCCTCGGGATTAAAGGATGCCGTCGTGCTGCTGTCGCCGGCCTGCGCTTCCTTCGATCAGTTCCGCAACTTCGAAATCCGCGGCACGCATTTCCGCGACCTGGTGCAGGCGCTGCCGGGTGTGGAGCGGGTTGTCTAGGCCGCAAACACCGCTGTCGTCCCGGCGAACGCCGGGACCCATACCCGCAGGGAGCAGCTTGAGGCATGCCGGCCATTGGCTCTTTGCCCATCACGACGGCTACGGCGTATGGGTCCCGGATCGGCGCCGCGACGCGCTGGCGCGCGCCACGGCTTGTCCGGGACGACAGTTGAGAGGCCCTTAACCCTTCGATAACCATCCTGGGCGCCAATGGGCCGATGTCTCGGCTCAGGTGGACGCCCGATGCTCTCCCGTGAAGAACGCAATCCGCTGTCCGACTGGTGGTGGACGGTCGACAAGCCGCTGCTCGGCTCCATCCTCGCGCTGATGCTGTGCGGGGTGATCCTGTCGCTCGCGGCCAGCCCGCCGGTGGCGACCCGGATCGGGCTCGATCCGTTCCACTTCTTCAACCGCCACGTCCTGTTCCTGCTGCCGTCGTTCATCGTGCTGATCGGCGTGTCCTTCCTGTCGCCGCGCCAGATCCGGCGCAGTGCGCTGGTGGTGTTCACGATCGCCATCGTGCTGATCGTGCTGACGCTCGCGATCGGCCCGGAGGTAAAGGGCTCGCGGCGCTGGATCACGCTGATCGGCGTCAACATCCAGGCGTCCGAGGCGGCGAAGCCGGCCTTCGTCGTCGTTTCCGCCTGGTTGTTCTCGGAATCCGCGCGGCGGCCCGACATGCCGGCGACCACCATGGCGCTGGTGCTGCTGCTGATGCTGGTGTCGCTGTTGGTGATGGAGCCGGATTTCGGCCAGACCATGCTGATCCTGATGGTCTGGGGCTCGCTGTTCTTCATCGCCGGCATGCGCATGATCTGGGTCGCGGGTCTCGCGGGCGCCGCCGCCGCCGGCCTGTTCGGCGCCTATCTCCTGGTCCCGCACGTCGCCGGCCGCATCAAGCGCTTCATGAACCCGGCCTCGGGCGACACCTTCCAGGTCGACACCGCGATGGAGGCGTTCTCGAATGGCGGCTGGTTCGGACTAGGGCCGGGGGAGGGCATCGCCAAGCGCAGCCTGCCGGACAGCCACACCGATTTCGTGTTCGCGGTCGCCGCCGAGGAGTTCGGCATCATCCTGTGCCTGGCGCTGGTCGCGCTGTTCGCGTTCATCGTGATCCGCACGCTGTCGCGCGCCTATGCGACCGAGGACAGCTTTGCGCGCTTCGCAGCGTCGGGCCTCGCGATCCTGTTCGGCATCCAGGCGGCCATCAACATCTCGGTCAATCTGCAGCTGATCCCGGCCAAGGGCATGACCTTGCCCTTCATCTCCTACGGCGGCTCCTCGATCGTGTCGCTTGCCTATGGCGTCGGCATGATGCTGGCGCTGACCCGGCAGCGGCCGCGGATGGAGGTCGAGGCGGGCGACGCAGCCGGCGCGTTGCGCAACTACGCTTGAGGTCGCCTTGCTCGCAATGACGACACATTGCCTGTAAACAAGCCCGCATGACCTCAACCGCGCCTCTCATTCTGCTCGCGGCCGGCGGCACCGGCGGCCATCTGTTCCCTGCTGAAGCGCTCGGCGTCGAGCTGATCAGGCGCGGCTATCGCGTCCGTCTGGTCACCGATGCGCGCGCGCTGCGCTACAGCGGACTGTTCACCAAGGACATGATCGACGTGGTGCCGAGCGAGACGGTGCGCAGCCGCTCGCCGCTCGCCCTCGCGCGGACCGCGCTGCTGCTCGGCACCGGCACCGTCGCGGCCTTCAACCTGATGCGGCGGCTGAAGCCCGCTGCTGTGATCGGCTTCGGCGGCTATCCGACCGTGCCGCCGCTGCTGGCGGCGCGCCTCGCCGGCGTGCCCAGCCTGATCCACGACGCGAACGCCGTGCTCGGCCGCGCCAATCGCTTCCTGTCCGCGCATGTGAAGGCGATCGCGACCTCGTTGCCGGGGGTGCTCGACCGCGATCCGGCGCTGGCGGCCAAGACGACCACCGTCGGCACCCCGATGCGCCCCGCGATTTTGGAAGCCGCGTCCGTACCTTATGGTCCGCCCGAGGCCGCCGGGCCGCTGCGGCTGCTCGTGGTCGGCGGCAGCCAGGGCGCGCGCGTCATGAGCGACATCGTGCCCGGCGCGATCGAGCGGCTGGAGCCGGCGTTGTGGGGCCGGCTGGTGCTGACCCAGCAGGTGCGCCAGGAGGACATGGCGCGGGTGCGCGCGGTCTATGAGCGGCTCAAGATCAATGCCGAGCTGCAACCGTTCTTCACCGACCTGCCGGCGCGGCTCGCCGCCAATCACCTCGTGATCTCGCGTTCCGGCGCCGGCACCGTGGCCGAGCTCGCCGCGATCGGCCGGCCCTCGATCCTGGTGCCGCTGCCCGGCGCCATCGACCAGGACCAGTTCGCCAATGCCGGCGTGCTGTCGGACGCGAACGCCGCGATCCGGATCGTGCAGACCGAATTCACCTCCGACAGGCTCGCCTCCGAGATCTCGGCGCTCGCCGCCGAGCCCGCGCGCCTCGCCGCCATGGCGCAGGCCGCGCGCGCGGCCGGCCGGCTCGATGCCGCGGAACGTCTGGCCGATCTCGTGATCAGGACGGCGGCGCTCTAGTCGCGCGAGCGCACGGTGATCCCAAGATGAACCGGAGCTCCGACGATGGCGGCATCCTGCCCGACGATCGTCCGATGCGCTTGCGGCGGCATCCGTCCTTCGTGCCTGTGCTCGTGGAATTCTGCGACCGGCTGATTGCGCCGCTGCGCGGCCAGCGCCTGATGATCAAGCTGTTCGGTCAGCGCGCTCCGACGGAAATCGCTGCGCATATCGTGATGATGCATATGTCGGCGCGCAAGCCGGTCGAGCGGCCGACACTGACGCGTCTGCAGATGCGGCTGCCGGGTCCGCGGCAGACGGCGGCGTTCGTCGCGGTGTTGCGCGGTCTGTCGCTGGTGACCGTCGAGCGAGATCCCGAGGACGCTCGTATCCGCTATCTGGTGCCTGGCCCCGTCATCCTCGAGGGACTGCGAGGCTGGCTTGCAATGCACCTGGATTGCCACGCGCGGTTGACGCAGTCCGATGGACTGAGCCTTCGTCTGCAGGACGACGCCGCGTTATTTGCGGAGACGATCCGGCAATGTGCGGGCTGGCTCTGCCGCGACAACCGGCCGCTGACGGGCTTTCCCGATCTCGCCTGGACCGACGAGCACGACAGCGGCATCCATCTGGCCCTGACGCTCGTCGCCCGGTCCGCGGTTGGGCGCGAGGCCATCGCGATTTCGACGGCGGAGCTTGCGACCTCGCTCGGCGTCTCGCGCTCCCATATCCGCAATCTGCTGGCGACCATGGAGGGCCGTGGTCTGCTGCGCTTCGGCGACGGGCGCCGGCATCTGACGCTGACGCCGGGTTTCGTGGCTTCCGTGGAAGCTTGGTTCTGCCACCAGGTGTGCTGGCTCGCGGCCGCAGCCGCACGTGCGGATCGCGTGCTGCGGCCGGCTTGAGGGCGTCAGATCATCGTGACCCGGCCGGTGCCGATGTCATAGATGCCGCCCACGATCTTCACCTTGCCCTCGGCGACCATGCGGCCGACGATCGGCTTGGCAGTCGAGAGGCGCCGGACATTGTTGCGGACGTTCTCCGCGGTGGCTTCGGCCAGCAGATCCTGCGGCTTCTTCGCGATCGCTGCCTCGACGCCGGGTTTGAGCGCATTGATCAATGCGGGCAGGTGGCCTGGCAGTTTGGTGCCGTCCTTGAGCACCTTGATCGTCGCATCGATGGCGCCGCAGCCGCTGTGACCGAGCACCAGCACGAGAGGCGTGCCGAGGAACTTGACGCCGTATTCGAGGCTGGCGAGGCCGTCGTCATTGACGAAATTGCCGGCGACGCGGACCACGAACAGCTCACCGGGCGCCTGATCGAACACCAGCTCGGGCGCGACCCGGGAATCTGCGCAGCTCACGATCGCGGCGATCGGGTATTGGGCCGCGGCGCGCGCCGCTCGGCCGGCCGAAAAATCCCTGTTGTCGAGATTGCCGGCGACGTAGCGCGCATTGCCATCGACGATGCGTTTCATCGCGTCATCCGGAGAGATGGCGTTGGGCGGCATTGCGCTGTCGTTCGCCTGCTTGGCTTCCTTGGCAAACGCCGGAAGTGCGCCGACCGCCGCGGCAGCCAGCACTGCGCCGCCGCCGAGCAGCCGGCGGCGGGACAATACGGGAGGGTGCGTTTCACACAGCGAGCACATCGGCGAGGGTTCTCCATCAAAGATTGAAATATGCGTGCCCGGCACGCCGGCCGCACGGCTACTCATGCCACGCGAACTGACGCAGTGAGCGCGCAAAAATTGCAGGTATCCCGTTGGGAGGGGGCGGCATGTGATCGCGCTTAATAATTCGTGAAGGGAGGGATCGAGCGGGAACTCCTGGCCGATCGCCGCCGGCCGGGCTGCCAAAATCGGCTAAAACCGGGCGAACGCCTGCGAATTTGGCACTTCTTACTGCCCGGGCGGACTTGTCCAGGTCGGCCATGTCTTGCAAGAAGGGCTGATGATTCGCGGCCGCTCCCCCCGGTGGGGACGCCCGGAACCCTTGAGACGAGACGCCCCATGAGACTGCCGCGCGAGATCGGACCCATCCACTTCGTCGGGATCGGCGGCATCGGCATGAGCGGCATCGCCGAGGTGCTGTGCAATCTCGGCTACACGGTGCAGGGCTCCGACGCCTCCGACAACGCCAATGTCGCGCGGCTGCGCGAGAAGGGCATCACCGTCAGCGTCGGGCACAAGGCCGAGAATGTCGCGGGCGCCGACGTCGTGGTGGTCTCGACCGCGATCAAGCGCGACAATCCGGAGCTGATGGCCGCGCGCGCCCAGCGCATCCCGGTCGTGCGGCGTGCCGAGATGCTGGCCGAGCTGATGCGGCTGAAGAGCTGCGTCGCGATCGCCGGCACCCATGGCAAGACCACGACGACATCGATGGTCGCGGCGCTGCTCGATGCCGGCGGCCTCGATCCGACCGTCATCAATGGCGGCATCATCAATGCCTACGGCACCAATGCGCGGCTCGGCGCCGGCGAATGGATGGTGGTCGAGGCCGACGAGAGCGACGGCACCTTCCTGAAGCTGCCGGCGGATGTCGCCATCGTCACCAATGTCGATCCCGAGCATCTCGATCACTTCAAGACCTTCGAGGCCGTGCAGGACGCGTTCCGCGCCTTCGTCGAGAACGTGCCGTTCTACGGCTTCGCGGTGATGTGCATCGATCATCCGGTGGTGCAGGCGCTGGTCGGCAAGATCGAGGACCGCCGCATCATCACCTATGGCGTGAACCCGCAGGCCGATGTCCGGCTCGTCGACCTCGCGCCGATGGGCGGCGGCTCGTCGTTCAAGGTCGTGTTCCGCGACCGCAAGAGCGGTGAGACGCACGAGATTGCCGACATCGCGCTGCCGATGCCAGGCCGGCACAATGCCTCGAACGCAACGGCGGCCATTGCGGTCGCGCGCGAGCTCGGCCTGTCCGACGAGGCCATCCGCAAGGCGATTGCCGGCTTCGGCGGCGTCAAGCGCCGCTTCACCCGCACCGGCGAGTGGAACGGCGTCACCGTGATCGACGACTACGGGCATCACCCCGTCGAGATCGCCGCCGTGCTGAAGGCGGCGCGCGAATCGACCAACGGCAAGGTCGTCGCCGTGGTGCAGCCGCATCGCTACACCCGGCTGCAATCGCTGTTCGAAGAGTTCTGCACCTGCTTCAACGACGCCGATGCGGTCGTCGTGGCCGACGTCTATCCGGCCGGCGAGGCGCCGATCGAGGGCATCGATCGCGACCACTTCGTCCTGGGCCTGCGCGCCCACGGCCATCGCGACGTGGTGCCGCTGCCGAAGGCCGCCGATCTCGCTCGTATCGTCAAGGACCTCGCCAAGCCCGGTGACCTCGTCGTGTGCCTCGGCGCCGGCAACATCACGCAATGGGCCTACGCGCTGCCCGGCGAGTTGAAGGCACTGGGGTGAGGGCGGTGTTGAACCAGCGGTTCACCGAGAAAGTCAGGCCACTCGACGTAGCCTCTCCGTTCCCTCCCCCCTTGTGGGGGAGGGGCAGGGAGGGGGGGGAGCCGCAGACTCCGGAGTGCGTGGTCCCCCCCTCCCTAGCCCTCCCCCACAAGGGGGGAGGGAACGGAGCGTGCTACGTCGCAACGACGTCGGCCCAAACGAGGCAGGCCGCCGCATGACCTTTCCCGACATCACCCCCGATCTCAAAACGGCCATGCCGGAGCTGCGTGGGCGGCTGCTCGCCAATGAGAGTCTCGCGCCGCTGACCTGGTTTCGTGTCGGCGGACCGGCGCAGGTGCTGTTCACGCCGGCGGATGCCGACGACCTCGCCTATTTCCTGAAGCACCTCCCAACGGATATCCCGCTCTATGTCATCGGCGTCGGCTCCAACCTGATCGTGCGTGATGGTGGCGTCCCCGGTGTCGTGATCCGGCTGGCGCCGCGCGCGTTCGGCGAGGTCAAGGCGGAAGGCGACATCGTCACGGCCGGCACCGCCGCGCTCGACAAGCGCGTCGCGGAGGTCGCCGCGTCGGCCAACCTCGCGGGCCTGGAATTCCTGTTCGGCATTCCCGGCACCATCGGCGGGGCGCTGCGGATGAATGCCGGCGCCAATGGCGGCGAGACCAAAGACATTCTCATTGAAGCGATCGCTGTCGACCGAAACGGCGAGACGCACCGCTTCAACAATGCCGAGATGAAGTTCACCTATCGCGCGAGCGGCGTCGATCCGGCGTTGATCTTCACGGCCGCGCGCTTCCGCGGCACGCCCTCGGCGCCGGAGGCGATCCGGGCGCGCATGGCGGAGGTGCAGGCGCATCGCGAGACGGCGCAGCCGATCCGCGAGAAGACGGGCGGCTCGACCTTCAAGAATCCGCCGGGACATTCCGCCTGGAAGCTGGTCGATGCCGCCGGCTGTCGTGGACTCAGGGTCGGCGGCGCCCAGGTCTCGGAAATGCACTGCAACTTCCTGATCAACCTCGGCAACGCCACCGCCGACGACATCGAGACGCTCGGCGAGACCGTCCGCGAGCGGGTCAAGGCGGGCTCGGGGATCGAGCTGCAGTGGGAGATCAAGCGGATCGGAATCAAGGCGAGCTGATCGAGCCGCAGGCTTACGTGACGTCAGCGCAATCGCGACCGCGATTGTGAGATCAATCGAGAAGACATTGATGCGCACCACGATTTTGTTCGGCGGCTCCAACAAGGAGCGTCTCGTCTCGGTCGCGAGCGCGAAAGCCCTGCACGCGGCATTGCCCGAGGCGGACCTGTGGTTCTGGGACGCCGATGACAGCGTGCATCAGGCCAGCGGCCAAGCGCTGGCCGCGCATGCCAAGCCGTTCGAGGAGCCGTTCACCGCCGATGGCGCCAGGATCGGCGCGCTCGGCGAGGCGCTCGATCGCGCCGGGGCCGAGGGTCGGGTCCTGGTGCTCGGCCTGCATGGCGGCCGGGCGGAGAATGGCGAGCTTCAACTGATGTGCGAGCTTCGTGGTGTGCCGTTCACCGGCTCGAGCTCGGCGGCCTCGCACCTCGCCTTCGACAAGGTTGCCGCCAAACGCTTCGCCGTGCTCGGCGGTGTCACGGCGGCCGAGGGTGTCGCGCTGGATGATGCCGAGGCTGCGCTCGCGCGCTACGGCCGGCTGATCGCGAAGCCCGTGAAGGACGGCTCGAGCTTCGGCCTCATCTTCGTCAACGCCAGCCAGGACCTCGTCGCCGTCAAGGCAGCGGCCGCGACCGAGGAGTATCTGATCGAGCCGTTCGTCACCGGGACCGAGGCGACCTGCGGCGTGCTCGAGCAGGCCGACGGCTCGCTGATCGCGCTGCCGCCGATCGAGATCCTCCCCGCCGACGGTGCCTTCGACTATTTCGCGAAGTACCTCGCGGCGGCGACGAAGGAAATCTGTCCGGGCCGCTTCAGTCCGGAGATCACGGCGGCGCTCCAGGCTGAGGCGATCAAGGCGCATCGCGCGCTGTCCTGCGGCGGCTACTCGCGCACCGACTTCATCGTCGCGGCCAACGGTCCGGTTTATCTGGAGACCAATACCCTGCCGGGCCTGACGGCCGCCTCGCTCTACCCGAAGGCTCTGGCGGCCCAGGGCATCGCCATTGTCGATTTCCTCAATCAGCAGATCGCCCTGGCCGAGAGGCGTACACGCCGATCCGGCGTGCGGTAGGCGCACCGGAGGAACCCGGCCCGGCGTCCCCCGGTGGTTCCTGTAACCCGTAAAATGCTTAAGAATTCCGGGCAAGGTCCTCATAAATCGGAGAAAAAATTCGTCTCCTCGGACCGATTTTACTTTTTGTTTACCAGGACGTCCGAAGGTTAACGCTGGCGCCTCAGTGGTGCTCGGCTGCCAGGTCGGGCCGTCGTGACGAACCGCGTCGCGATGGTCGGAAGGGATCCGGTCGGCCGGGACCGTGGGCGTGGGTCCGCGAGTATCTGCGGGCGCAACAGTTGATGAGCTCGTGCAATGGATGGTGCAGGACGCCTCGCTCGATCGCAGAGGCCTCAAGCTGACCTGAAAGCCGCTGCCCTTGGCGCGGCAATCCTGCTGCGCGAGTATGTCTCGGCCCGTCTTCCGCGTGTCCGCTTTGCGCGAGGCACGAAGCAAGGCAGGCGATCCATCCGACGAGACCTTGCGCCGGCGCAGGCAGCGCTCGCGCCGATGGTCGAGCGCGAGGCGCCGCCGCGCGTGGTCGAACTCGTCGAGCGCTATCTGCCGCGCCGGCTCGGCACCGTGGCGACGGTGGTCCTCTTGTTCGGCAGTGTCTGGCTCGGCATCGTCAAGGGCGGCCATGCGCAGGACGTCAGCGTGGCGTTGTCCGACACCCGCAACGCGCTCGCCAATGCGGCCGGGTTCCGCATCACGGCTGTCGCGATCAACGGCCGGAAGCAGCTTACCCAGGACGAGATCCTCGCGGTCGGCGGCGTTACCGGCCGCTCCTCGTTGCTGTTCCTGGATGCCGCCGCAGTGCGTGACAGGCTCAAAGCCAACCCCTGGATCGCCGACGCCACGGTGCAGAAGTTCTTTCCGAACCAACTGCAGATCGACGTCGTCGAACGCAAGGCATTCGCGCTCTGGCAGCAGGACGGCCGCCTCTCGGTCATAGCCGAGGACGGCGCCGTGCTCGAGCAATATGTCTCGCGCCGCTTCCTGACGCTGCCGCTCGTGGTCGGCAAGGGAGCCGAGAGCCGCGCGCGCGATTTCCTGGCGCTGCTCGCCCGCTACCCGCAGGTGCGCGCGATCACCAAGGCCGCCGTATTCGTCGGCGAGCGGCGCTGGAACCTGCGGACCAAGGACGGCCTCGACATTCGCCTGCCCGAACATGATGTCGGCAACGCGCTCGCGACCCTGACCCAGCTCGATCAGGACGACAAGCTGTTCTCGCGCGACATCGTCGCCATCGACCTGCGGCTGCCGGACCGGCTGACGGTGCAGCTCTCCGAGGATGCGGGCAAGGCGCGCGACGAGCTGTTCAAGGACAAGAAGTCCAAGAAGAAGGCCGGTGACGCATGACCGGCTTCGATCGCCAGACTCCGAAGACGCGTCCGATGGGCCAGAAGCGCACCGCGCTCGTGGCCTCGCTCGACGTCGGCACCAGCAAGATCGCCTGCATGATCGCGCGGCTGAAGCCGGCGCCGCCGAGCGACGCGCTGCGCGGCCGCACCCACGCCGTCGAGTTGATCGGCTACAGCCAGATCCAGTCGCGCGGCGTCAAGGCCGGCGCCGTCGTCGATCCCGTCGAATGCGAGCAGGCGGTGCGGCAGGCGGTCGCGCTGGCCGAGCGCATGGCGAAGGTGCGGGTCGAATCCGTGCTGCTGCCGGTCGCAGGCGGCCGCGTCATGGGCCACCTGATCGAGGCCACCTCGGACATTCGCGGCGGCGCCGTCACCCAGGCCGATGTCAGTCGCGTCACCTCGACCGGCATGCACCACGCCACCGGCGACGGGCGCGCGGTGCTGCATGCCCTGCCGGTCGGCTACACGCTCGACGGCGTGAAGGGCATCCGGGATCCCCGCGGCATGCTGGCGCGGCAGTTCGGCGTCGACATGAACGTCGTCACGACCGACGCCACCGTGGCCAAGAACCTGATGCTCGTGGTCGAGCGCTGCCACCTCAACGTCGAGGCGATGGCGGCAAGCCCGTATGTTGCCGGGTTGTCGGTGCTGACCGACGACGAGGCCGATCTCGGCGCCGCCGTGGTCGAGATGGGGGCGGGCACCACGACGATCGCGATCTATTCCGGTGGCCGCTTCGTCCATGCCTCCGGTTTTGCGCTCGGCGGGCATCACGTGACCATGGATCTTGCGCGCGGACTATCAGCGTGCATTGCAGATGCCGAGCGAATCAAGACGTTATATGGCACGGTGCTGACTGGCGGGTCCGACGCGCGTGAGTTGATGTCTGTTCCGACGGCCGGTGACAACGAGCGGGATGTTCCGCAGATCGTGTCCCGCGCCACCATCGCGAACATCGTCAGGCACCGCGCAGAGGAGATTTTTGAAATGGTCCGCGACCGGCTGAAGGATTCGCCCTTTGCGGCAGAACCCAAGGCGCGCGTCGTCCTCAGCGGAGGCGCCTCTCAGCTGACGGGGCTGGTCGAGCTTGCGACCCGGATCCTCGACCGCCCGGTGCGCGTCGGCCGCCCGCTCGGCTTCGGTCGTCTCCCCAACGAGGCAAAGAACGCCGCCTTCGCGGTGCCGACGGGGCTGCTGGTCTATCCGCAATACGCGCACCTCGAACACGTCGAACCGCGGCATACGCGGCAGGCCGGGACAGGAACCGACGGCTACTTCGGAAAGGTCGGACGATGGCTACGCGAGGGCTTCTGATGACCGGTTTCCACCCCATGCGATTTTCAACAACACCAACCGCGGCCGGCGGCCGGGGCGAACCCACCCGCGCGTGATCGAGAGGCAATCATGGCACTCACTATTACACCTCCTGATATCCACGAGCTGAAGCCCCGGATCACCGTGTTCGGTGTCGGCGGCGCGGGCGGCAATGCCGTCAACAACATGATCACGGCCGGCCTGCAGGGGGTCGACTTCGTCGTCGCCAATACCGACGCGCAGGCGCTGACCATGTCCAAGGCGCAGCGCATCATTCAGATGGGCACGCAGGTGACCCAGGGCCTCGGCGCCGGCTCGCAGCCGGACGTTGGAGCTGCCGCCGCGCAGGAGGTGATCGACGAGATCCGCGATCATCTCTCGGGCGCCAACATGGTGTTCGTGACCGCCGGCATGGGTGGCGGAACCGGCACCGGTGCAGCCCCGGTCATTGCCAAGACCGCGCGCGAGATGAACATCCTCACGGTGGGCGTCGTCACCAAGCCGTTCCACTTCGAAGGCGCGCGCCGCATGCGCACCGCGGAGTCCGGCATCTCCGAGCTGCACAAGGTCGTCGACACGCTGCTGATCATCCCGAACCAGAACCTGTTCCGGGTCGCCAACGAGAAGACCACCTTCGCCGACGCCTTCGCGATGGCCGACCAGGTGCTGTATTCCGGCGTCGCCTGCATCACCGACCTGATGGTCAAGGAAGGCCTGATCAACCTCGACTTCGCCGACGTTCGCGCCGTGATGCGTGAGATGGGCAAGGCGATGATGGGCACCGGCGAAGCCTCCGGCGACAAGCGCGCGCTGACCGCCGCCGAAGCCGCCATCGCCAACCCGCTGATCGACGATTCCTCGATGAAGGGCGCGCGCGGCCTGTTGATCTCGATCACCGGCGGCAAGGATCTCACGCTGTTCGAGGTCGACGAAGCTGCGACCCGCATCCGCGAGGAGGTCGACCAGGACGCCAACATCATCGTCGGCGCCACCTTCGACGAATCGCTCGACGGGCTGATCCGGGTCTCGGTGGTCGCCACCGGCATCGAGCAGGCGCAGTTCAACCGCGGCGTCACGACGACTGCACAGCCGGCGGCGGCTGTCGCTCCGATTGCCGCCGCCCCGACCGCTGCCGCGGGTCTCCCTGAAAGCCGCCTCGCCGATCTGACTGCGCGCCTGCGCGCCGACAATCAGCGCCTGGCTGAACGCGCCGCCAAGCTCGAGCAGCAGGCGTCGCAGGCTCCGGCCGTCGCCGCGCCCGCGCCGATGGCGCCTGCGCCGCGTCCGGCTCCCAACCTCGAGCGCGACACGCTGGCCGCCGTTGCCGCCGCAATGGCCAGCGAGCCCGCGCCCGCGTCGGCGCCGGTCCAGCCCGCCTCCTATGGCGATGTGACGGTGCGCCCGATCGCGCAGAAGCCGTCGCTGTTCCCGGAACCGGAGGCGCAGCGCGCGGCCCCGATCGAGCCGGCGGCCCCGCCGGAGACGTTCATCCCGCAGGCCGCGGAGCGGGTTCCGTCGCGCGCGCCGCGCATGCCGAAGTTCGAGGACCTGCCGATGCCGGCCCAGGCCGAGATCCGGCAGGCGCGCGGCGACGAGGGCGATGAGCATCCGCAGAAGACCCGGATGTCGCTGCTGCAGCGTCTCGCCAATGTCGGTCTCGGCCGCCGCGACGAGGATGCCGAGCCGCCGCTGCCGGTGCGGACCGCGGGTCCTGCCATGCCGCAGATGCCGCCGCTGCCGGAACGGAAGCCGCAGCGGAACGTTGCTCAGCAGGTTGCGAGCCACGAATCGCCTGTCTCGGAATATGCCCGCCGTCCCGCACCCCAGGGTCTGGACGTCCATGGCCGTCCCGCGCCTGTGTCCCCGGCGCCACAGGGAGACGACCATTTGGATATCCCGGCCTTCCTGCGCCGGCAGGCCACCTGAGAATTGTTACAGCCCTGATGGTGCTGAACAGGCCCGGCTCGCGAGAGCCGGGCCTTTTCCATGGCTGTCCGGGGCTCGTCGATCGCCGTTCAACTAACTGATTTTAAATGATTAATTATTCTTTCGGTGTTTAGATCGGGAACCAGGAGGGTTAAGGCCACGTTCCAGTTTGGTTAAGGGTTGGCGCGAATACGGCAGAGATGGGGTAACAATCCGTAAAGAAGCGTGAGTTGGCGCTCTTTGGGGCTCTCGTTAAGTTCTGCCGTGACTTGGGGATGCCTGAAACTGAGTCGGTTCGCGAGGGGCGGCCGATAAGGGATCAGGCGGGGTCTTGGGCGATCGTCGATGAAATTCAGCCGGCAAACAACGCTTCGTTCGCAAGCCACCGTCACCGGTGTAGGCGTCCACTCTGGCGCGCCTGTCAGCCTGACGATCGGGCCTGCGCCGATCGATGCGGGAATCGTGTTCCTCCGCACCGGCCTCGATGGCGCTGACCGCGAGGTCCAGGCGTCCTTCGGCTCGGTGATCGCCACCGAGTTGGCGACGGTGCTCGGTGACCGCCACGGTGCGCTGGTGTCCACTGCCGAGCATGTGCTCGCCGCGCTGCGCGGCATGGGTGTCGACAACGCCCTGATCGAGGTCGACGGCCCCGAGGTTCCGATCATGGACGGCAGCGCTGCGCCGTTCGTCGCTGCCATCGACCAGGCCGGAATCGTCAATCAGTCGGCCCCGCGGCGCTACCTTCAGGTGCTCAAGCCGGTCCAGGTGACCATGGGCGCCTCCACTGGCGAGCTGCGTCCGAACAGCTCCGGCTTCCGGGTCGAAGCTGAAATCGATTTCACCAACCCCGTGATCGGCCGCCAAGCCTATCATTTCGAGCTCAGCCCCGAGCGCTTCCGCCGCGAGATCGCCCGCGCCCGCACCTTCGGCTGCATGAGCGACGTGTCGCGGCTGTGGAGCGCCGGCTTCGCGCTCGGTTCCTCCTTCGACAACACGCTGGTGTTCGACGAGGACCGCCTGCTCAATCCCGAAGGTCTGCGCTACGCCGACGAATGCGCCCGCCACAAGGTGCTGGACGCGATCGGCGATCTGGCGCTGGCCGGCCTGCCGATGCTCGGAACGTATCGTTCGGTCCGTGGCGGTCACAAGCTCAACCATGCGGTGCTGACTGCTCTGATGGCCGATCGCACCGCTTGGCGGATCGTCGAAGGCGAGACCGTGCGTCGTCCCCGCGTGGCCGCGGAGGTCGTCGGCGGCATGGTCGGTGGCATGGTCGCCCCGGCCTACGGCCCGGACGTGTCCTGAGCGGCGTCGCCCCGATCGGCTGATTCCGTCGGCTGACCTACGCAACGCGCGACATCGCCGGGAGCTTTGCTTTCGGTGTGGTTCAGATTTTTCCATCTGCTTTTTTGTCAATGTTTGTTGCCGGCCGCGTCCTTCTCAGCGGCTGGATCCTCGGCATTTCGATGTTTTCCAACGGCTTCTTCAGCGGTAACCATGATGCGTGGCGGCAGCCTCGGTGTTGCCTTAATCCGGGCGGATTGGCTTCCTATGCGGTTGGTTGATGAAGTGTTTTCGGCTAGAGAGGCCGGGGCCGCGTGATGCGTGCCACCGGCGGGGCTCTTCCCTCGCGGTCATGAAGCGACCTTCATGGTGCGCGGCGTAGATCAGATCACAGGCATCGGGTTCCAAAGAAGCATGTCGATACAGCGTCTCACGCGCGACCTCCGTCATCCCGCAGCAAGCATCGGCCGGCTTAGGCTCGCCGCATCGCTGATCCTGCTGGCGCTGCCTCTGAGCGGCTGCGGAACAGGCGGGCTCTGGGACAAATTCCTGGCCAAGGACGACACCTTCGTCGATGAGCCCGCGGACAAGCTCTACAATGAGGGCTTGTACCTGATGAATGAGAAGAAGGACGTCAAAGGCGCGACCAAGAAGTTCGAGGAGGTCGATCGCCAGCATCCTTATTCCGACTGGGCCCGCAAATCGCTGCTGATGTCGGCTTACGCCTCCTATCAGGCCGGCGACTACGACGGCTGCATCGGCGCCGCCACCCGCTACGTGACCCTGCACCCGGGCAGCCCGGACGCGGCCTATGCGCAGTACCTGATCGCCGCCTCGCATTACGACCAGATCCCGGACATCAGCCGCGACCAGGGCCGCACCGAGAAGGCCATTGCCTCGCTCGAGGAGGTGGTGCGCAAATATCCGACCTCCGAATACGCCACCAATGCCAAGGCCAAGCTGGAGGGCGCCCGCGATCAGCTCGCCGGCAAGGAGATGGATGTCGGCCGCTATTACATGCAGAAGCGCGACTACACCGCCGCCATCAACCGCTTCAAGGCGGTCGTGACGCAGTACCAGACCACGCGGCACGTCGAGGAAGCGCTGTATCGCTTGACCGAGGCCTACATGACGATCGGTATCGTCGGCGAGGCCCAGACCGCGGCGGCCGTGCTCGGGCACAATTTCCCCGACAGCAAGTGGTACAAGGACGCCTATAATCTCGTGAAGTCGGGCGGCGTCGAGCCCGAGGAGAACAAGGGCTCCTACATCTCGCGCGCCTTCAAGAAGCTCGGCCTGGGCTGAGCGATCGGCCGGATCACTCGTCTGATCTGGCTTTGTTCTATATTCTTGTTTTGTTCTCTTTTTGCTGCTAGCATCGAGTCGTTCGCTCAGGGGCGTTCCGCCCCGTTACGAAGGACTTCGGTTCCATGCTGGCGCGACTGTCGATCCGTGACATCGTCCTGATCGAACGACTCGATCTCGAATTCTCGAATGGACTTGCGGTGCTGACCGGCGAGACCGGTGCCGGCAAGTCGATCCTGCTCGATGCGTTTGCTCTGGCTCTCGGCGGTCGTGGCGACGCGAGCCTGGTGCGCCATGGCGCCGACCAGGGGCAGGTCACGGCCGTGTTCGAGATCGGCAAGGATCATCCGGCCGCCAGGATTCTCGCCGCCAACGGCCTGGATGCCGATGGCGAGATGATCCTGCGCCGCGTTCAGTTCGGCGATGGCCGCACCCGCGCCTTCATCAACGACCAGTCGGTCAGCGTGCAGACGCTGAAGGCGATCGGCGCCACACTGGTCGAAATCCACGGCCAGCATGACGAACGTGCGCTGGTCGACGCCGCCACCCACCGCCGGCTGCTGGATGCCTTTGCGGGCCTGGAGAAGGACGTCGCCGCGGTGGAAGCGCTGTGGGCAGCGCGCCGGACTGCGGTCACGGCGCTCGACGAGCATCGGGCGAGCATGGAGCGCGCGGCCCGCGAGGCCGATTATCTGCGGCATGCTTCGGACGAGCTGAAGAAGCTGGCGCCGAAGGAGGGCGAGGAGACGCAGCTCGCCGCCCGCCGCACGGCGATGATGCAGGGCGAGAAGATCGCGGGCGATCTGCGCGACGCGCAGGATGCCGTCAGCGGCAACCAGTCGCCGATCGCCGCGCTAGCCGCGGCGGTCCGCCGGTTGGAGCGCCGCGCGGTCAGCTCGCCCGCGCTGGTCGACCCGGCGGTCAAGGCGATCGATTCGGCGATCAACGCCCTGGAGGAGGCCGATCAGCATCTGACGGTGGCACTCGCGGCCACCGATTTCGATCCGCTGGAGCTGGAGCGCATCGAGGAGCGGTTGTTCGCGTTGCGCGCGGCCGCGCGCAAATATTCGACGCCGGTGGACGGTCTGGCTGCCTTGGCTGCCAAATATGCCGCCGACGTCGTCCTGATCGATGCCGGCGCCGAGCAGCTGAAGAAGCTGGAAGCAGCGGCGGCGGCAGCCGATGGGCGCTATGCCGCCGCGGCGGCCAAGCTGTCGGCAGCGCGGACCAAGTCGGCCGAGAAGCTGAACCGGGCCGTCCATGCGGAGCTCGCCCCGCTCAAGCTCGAGCGGGCCAAGTTCATGACCCAGGTCGACAGCGACGCCGAGGCGCCGGGGCCGGAAGGCATCGACCGTGTCGAGTTCTGGGTTCAGACCAACCCGGGCACGCGGCCGGGCCCGATGATGAAGGTCGCCTCCGGCGGCGAGCTGTCGCGGTTCCTGCTGGCGCTCAAGGTCGTGCTGTCCGACCGCGGCTCGGCGCCGACCTTGGTGTTCGACGAGATCGACACCGGCGTCGGCGGCGCGGTCGCCGACGCCATCGGCGCCCGGCTGGCGCGGCTCGCGCACGGGGTTCAGGTGATGGCCGTGACCCACGCGCCGCAGGTCGCGGCCAGGGCGGACCAGCATCTGCTGATCTCCAAAGATGCGCTCGATCGCGGCAAGCGTGTCGTCACCCGGGTCAATACGCTGGCCACCCTGCACCGCCGCGAGGAAATCGCCCGCATGCTGGCCGGCGCCGAGGTCACCGCCGAAGCCCGCGCCGCCGCCGACCGGCTGCTGGAGGCTGCGGCGGCATAGCTGGAAACGGAGCGGCCGAACGCTTTGGCTCCGGCGCGCGCATTGTGTACACCGTCGTCTCGGGACGGCCTCCGGGCCGTCCCGCAATGACGAGCAGATCATACGCATGCCCAAGACAGCAAAACCGAAGCAGCCCGTCGACGTTGCCGATCTCACCAAGGCGCAGGCCAAGGTGGAGTGGAAGCGGCTGGCGCTGGAGCTCGAGACCCACGACAGGCTCTATTATCAGGATGACGCGCCGAAGATCTCGGACGCCGCCTACGACGAGCTGCGTCGCCGCTTCAATGCGATCGAAAAGCGTTTCCCTGAGCTCGTCAGCAGCGAGTCGCCGTCGCAGAAGGTCGGCGCTGCGCCCTCCGGCCGGTTCAAGAAAGTTCGGCACGCGGTGCCGATGCTGTCGCTCGACAACGCCTTCGCGGAGGAGGACGTGCGCGACTTCGTCGGCCGCATTGCGCGCTTTCTCAAGCTTGCCGACGAGCGCATCGATTTCTCCGCCGAGCCGAAGATCGACGGGCTGTCGATGTCGCTGCGCTACGAGGGCGGCGAGCTGGTCACCGCCGCGACCCGCGGTGACGGCGCCGAGGGTGAGGACGTCACCGCCAACATCCGTACCTTGAAGGACGTACCGCACAGGCTGCACGGCCGCAACCTGCCCGACATCTGCGAGGTCCGCGGCGAGGTCTACATGACCAAGCAGGCCTTCCTCGCGCTCAACGAGCGCCAGAAGGAAGCGGGCGACACCATCTTCGCCAACCCGCGCAACTCCGCCGCCGGCTCGCTGCGGCAAAAGGATCCGACCATCACCGCCTCGCGTCCCCTGGGCTTCTTTGCCTACGCCTGGGGCGAGATGAGCGCGATGCCGGCGGAGACGCAAAGCGGCATGATCAAATGGTTCGAACGCTGCGGCTTCACGACCAACCCGCTCACGAGGCTCTGCCACTCGGTGGAGGAACTGATCGCGTTCCATCGTCACATCGAGGAGCAGCGCGCCGAGCTCGACTACGACATCGACGGCGTCGTCTACAAGGTCGACCGCATCGACTGGCAGGAGCGGCTCGGCTTCGTCTCGCGCACGCCGCGCTGGGGCATTGCCCACAAGTTTCCGGCCGAGCGCGCCATGACCGTGCTCAAGGACATCGAGATCCAGGTCGGCCGCACCGGCTCGTTCACGCCGGTCGGCAAGCTGGAGCCGGTCGGCGTCGGCGGCGTCATCGTGCAGAATGTGACGCTGCACAATGAGGACTACATCAAGGGCATCGGCAACAAGGGCGAAGTGTTGCGTGAAGGCCGCGACATCCGGATCGGCGACACCGTGGTGATCCAGCGCGCCGGCGACGTCATCCCCCAGGTGGTCGACGTGCTCATCGACAAGCGGCCGAAGCACGCCAAGGAATTCCATTTCCCGAAGAAATGCCCGTGCCCGCTGCACACCGACGTCGTCCGCGAGGAGATCGCGACCGGCGAGGAGGGCTCGCGCGCCCGCTGCACCGGCGAGTTCGCCTGTCCGTTCCAGAAGATCGAGCACCTCAAGCTGTTCGCCTCGCGCCGCGCTTTCGATATCGACGGTCTCGGCGAGAAGCAGATTCAGTTCTTCTTCGACCAGGGCTGGGTCAAGGAGCCCGCCGACATCTTCACGCTGGCCGCGCGCAACGCCAGGCTGAAGCTCGAGGAGGTCGAGGGCTATGGCGAGACCTCGGTGCGCAATCTCTTCAATGCCATCGACGCCCGGCGCGAGATCGCGCTGGAGCGCTTCATCTACGCGCTTGGCATGCGCCATGTCGGCGAGACCACGGCGCTGGCGCTCGCGCGCGGCTACGGCTCATGGGATGCGTTCCACGAAGCCTGTCTCAAGGTCGCCAGCGGCGACGAGGAGGCGATCGCGGAGATGGATGCGCTCGACCAGATCGGCGACACCGTGATCAAGAGCGTCGCCGCCTATTTCGGCGAGGACCACAATCGCGGCATCGTCGAGCGGCTGACGAAAGAGGTGAAGATCCTCGACGCGGAGAAGCCGAAGCGCAATTCGCCGATCGCGACCAAGACGGTGGTGTTCACCGGCACGCTGGAAAAGATGACGCGCGACGAGGCCAAGGCGACCGCCGAGCGGCTCGGTGCAAAAGTATCGGGCTCGGTGTCGAAGAAGACGGACTATGTCGTCGCCGGTCCCGGCGCGGGCTCAAAGCTGAAGGACGCACAGAAGCACGGCGTCCAGGTGCTGACCGAGGACGAGTGGCTGCAACTGATCGGGGAGTAGCTCGCGCGCTCGTCTGGTGCAGAAGGTGGTTGTGGCACCACAACTGTCATCATCCGCGAAAGCGGATGATCCAGTATTCCAGAGGCAGTTGTTATACGACCGATCCGTCTCGGCGTACTGGATACCCGCCTGCGTGACAGCGAAAGTGCCGCGCGTGCGTACAATCCCTGACATCCGCCCTTCACATCACCCCGGCCTCATCCTCTTCCGCCGTCTCGATCAGCTCCTTCGTCACCTTCATCTGCGTGCGCGGAACCAGAAAGATCATGCTGCAGGCGCAGGCCAGCGACAACATGAGCATCGCCGACGTCAGCGGCAGCGTCGTTGCGTAGTGGCCGCCGAGATAGGCGCCGAGCTGCGACGTCAGCGCGCCCACGCCCATCTGCAGGAACCCCATCGCGCCGGAGGCGGTGCCCGCCGCGCCCGGCCGCACGCTGATCGCGCCGGCCGCGGAGTTCGCCATCACGGCGGCGTTGGCGAACATCAAGAGCATCTGCGTGCCGAACAGCACCGAGGGCACCTGATTGAAGCCGAACAGGCTCCACGTGAAGTTCAGCGCGGCGCTGGTGAGCTGCAGCCCCAGGCCGAACCAGATCAGCCGATCGAGCGAATGGCGCGGCGCGTAGCGCACGCAGAACAGGTTGCCGACGAAATAGGCGAAGCCGGTGGTCGCAAACCACGCGCCATACTCCGCCGAGGAGCGGCCCATCTGCACCTCGACGATATACGGCCCGCCGCCGGCGAAGGCGAAGATGATCTGCGACGCCAGCACCTGGCACAGCATGTAGCCGAGGAAGGCGCGGCTCTTCACCAGCATCGCGACGTCGCGGCGGAAGCTCGCGCCCTCGATGCGGGCGGGGCGGGTCTCCGGCAGCGCCATGGTCACGGCGATCGCAATCACGATCGACAGCGCGGCGACGACATAGAAGATGGCATGCCAGCCGAGCGCGATCTCGATCAGGCCGCCGGTCAGCGGCGACAGCATCTGCGCGATCATCATCACCGCGACGACGAGGCTGATCATCGCCCCGATGCGCTCGCGCGGATAGAGATCGCGGATGATGGCGCGGCTGATCACCATGCCGCTGGCGCCGCCGAGCGCCTGGAAGAAGCGCGCCGCGATCAGCTGGGCCAGGGTGTCGGCGAAGATGCAGCTGACGCTCGCGACGATCGACAGCGCGAGCCCGGCGAGCATCACGGGGCGGCGGCCGAAGCGGTCCGACAGCGGCCCGAGCAGCAGTTGCGAGATCGCAATGCCGGCCATGTAGAACGACACCGTCATCTGCACGACGGAGGCGTCGCGGCCAAAGGTGGTCGCGAGCATCGGCAGCGCCGGTACCAGCAGGTACAGCGAGATCGGCGCCAGCCCGGTCATCACGACCAGCAGGACCAGCATCGTGCGCGACGGAACGGCGCGCGGTGGCGCCGCTCCAGGCGGTCTGCTGATCATTCCATGCATGGTGCCGCTCAAATCAGGTGAACGCCCCGACTGTAGCGGCCTTCCATTTCGCGGAAATGCCTGTTTCGGCATGCGCCCATGCAGGCAGCGGGACGGCGCGCAGCCGGACCGTACGGCTGACTACAGTGGCGCTGTCGCCTGATCGAGCCAGCGCTGGTCGCCGTCGTCGAGCGCCGCTCGGACGGCGTCCCTGACCCGGGCATGATAGGCGTCGAGCCACGCGCGTTCCTCGGCGCTCAGCATCGCGACCTCGATCAGGCGCCGGTCGATCGGCGCCAGGGTCAGCGCCTCGAAGCCGTTCATCGGCTTCTCCGCGCCCGCGACGTCCTTCGCCACCACCAGCTCGAGGTTCTCGATGCGGATGCCGAACGCGTCGGTCTTGTAGTAGCCGGGCTCGTTGGACAGGATCATGCCGCGCTTCAGCGGCGTGGTGCCGAGCTTCGAAATCCGCGCGGGTCCCTCGTGCACCGACAGATAGCTGCCGACGCCGTGGCCGGTGCCGTGCTCGAAATCGATGCCGGCCTGCCACAGGAACTGCCGCGCCAGGGTGTCGAGCTGGGCGCCGGTGGTGCCGTCGGGGAAGATCGCGCGCGCGATCGCAAGGTGGCCGCGCAGCACGCGGGTGAAGCGATCGCGCATCTCCTCGGTCGGCGCGCCCACGGCGATCGTGCGGGTGACGTCGGTGGTGCCGTCCTGATATTGCGCGCCGGAATCGATCAGCAGCAGATCGCCCGGCATGATGCGGCGGTTGCTCTTGCGGGTGACGCGATAGTGCACGATGGCGCCGTTGGGACCGGTGCCCGAGATGGTCGGGAACGACACATCCTTGAGCGCGCCGGTGTCGCGGCGAAAGCTCTCCAGCGCCTCGACCGCATCGATCTCGGTCAACGAGCCCTTCGGCGCCTCGCGATCGATGAAGGCGAGAAAGCGGGCCAGCGCGACCGCATCGCGCTGATGGGCGCGCCGCGTGCCGTCGATCTCGACCGCATTCTTGGCGGCCTTGAGCAGGCTGACCGGATCGGCGCCGCGCACCGCCTTGCCGCCGGCGCCCTGAATCAGGCGCGTCAGGGCATCGGCGGCCGTGGCGCTGTCGAGCGCGACGGCCGCGCCGGATTGCGCGAGCTCGGACAGGCGTGGTGTCAGCGTGTCCGGCTCCGCCACCTCGGCGCTCTGCTCGAGATGATCGCGCGTCAGGTTCGAGAGCTTGCGGGAATCGATGAAGATCGTCGGGCGTCCGGTCTTCGGCACCAACGCATAGGACAGCGGCAGCGGCGTGTGCGAGACGTCGGCGCCGCGGATGTTGAAGGTCCAGGCGACGTTGTGGGAATCGGACAGGACGAGCGCCTCGACGCCGAGGCGCTCGATCTCCTGGCGGATCCGGCCGAGCTTGTCGGCCTCGCTCTCGCCGGACAATTCCGCGCCGTGGATGGCGACGGCGCCGAGCGGCGGCAGCGGCCGTTCGGTCCAGATGCTGTCGACCGGGTTGCGCTCGACCGGAACCAGCTCCGCGCCCGCCTTGGCGCAGGCGGTGGCCAGTCGTTCGGCCGCGGCCGTCGTATGCAGCCACGGATCGAAGCCGACGCGGTCGCCGCTCTGCAAATGGCGCGTCAGCCAGCTCTCCGGCGGCGGCTCGATCAGTGATTCCACCATCCAGGCCTTGCCGTCGACCTGCTTGCTGGCCTGCAGCGTGTAGCGGCCGTCGACGAAGATCGCGGCCGCCTGCGACAGCACGATCGCAAGGCCGGCCGAGCCGGTGAAGCCGGTCAGCCACGCCAGCCTCTCCTCCGAGGGTGGCACATATTCGTTCTGCTGCTGGTCGGCGCGCGGCACGATGAAGCCGGCGAGCTTGCGTCTGGCCAGCTCTTCGCGGAGCGCGGCGAGCCGCGCGGTCAGTGCCACGCCGGTTTCGGGTTCTTCGAACGTCTGGAACAGAGCTTCGAACATCGGTCTCATACTTTAGAAGTGAATCCTGCCGCGTCGGCGAATACTCCTTCAGCAGACAGTGCAGTGCACGAAGAATCTCCTTGCATTCGCCTGTGCAAAAAGATTTGCTGTCGCATGCCAGTCATCCGAAAGAGGTGCGGCGAGGAAACGTATGGACGTGACGACCACGATCGTAAAGATCATCCACGGTCGCATGATCCGGGGAGTGCCTCAACTCAACGGCGAGGGGATGCACGATGCCTGCTTTTACCTTCGAAAAATTATCGGCGCCCGCGCCGAGCGGACCGGCGTCCGCACCGGCCGAGAAGCCGCGCAGCGCGCTGGCGGATCTCGTCAATCGTCTCGTCGCGCCGCGCGGTCGACGTGCCCCGCGTAATCAGTCCGACTCCACCTCGCAGCAGAGCCAGCCGAAGACGTAATCGCGAACTTGCCGCACCCAGCGCGCAGGTTCGATCCATGCCGTGAGCTGATCCGCCTCACTGCTGCTTCTGCAGCAACAGGCTGCTCCATCCCTCGATTCTCAAATGCCGGATCGGAACCAGGCCACGGGCACGATAGGCGGCGCGGACGGCGCGTGCCTGCGGGGTCAACAGGCCCGACAGGATCACGAAGGCCCCCGGCGCGAGGTGGCGCTGCATCGGCGCAGCCAGCTGGCGCAGTGGGTTGGCCAGGATATTCGCCAGCACCAAGTCGAACGGGCCGGCTTCGGCAAATTCCGCGGCAGCGAAGCCGGTGGCCCGGATCACCTGGACCAGGGGGCCGGCGCCGTTGAGCCGGGCGTTTTCCCGCGCCACCATGACCGAGGGCGCATCAATGTCGCTCGCCAGCACGGACCGGCGCGTTGCCTTGGCGGCGGCAATCGCGAGCACGCCGGTTCCAGTGCCGAGATCCAGCACGCGCCGCGGCGCGCGCGTCTTGAGCACGTGATCGAGCAGCAGCAGGCAGCCCCGGGTGGTGCCGTGATGGCCGGTGCCGAAGGCGAGCGCCGCCTCGATCTCGATTCCGAGCTTGTTGCCGGGCACGCGGGCACGGTCGTGGCTGCCGTGGACCATGAAACGACCGGCCGGGACCGGAACGAGGTCGTCCAGGCTGGCCTTGACCCAGTCCTTGGCCTCGACGACCTCGAACGTCAGGGTCCGGGCCACGTCGGCGCCCGCCGCCCCGCCGACGAGCTCGCGCACCAGCGCTTGGTCGGGCGGATCGGCAAAATGCACCGTGACGTCCCAGCGTCCGTCCGGACGCTCGAACGCCGCAACCGCCGCGTCCCCCTCGAAGAACACCTCGGTCAGGACGTCGACCGCCGGGCGGGCGGTCGCTTCATCGGCAACCGTGAAGCTGGCCTTGTGGGTGGCGGGCGTAGTCGTTGAGGTCATCAAGGTGGATCCTGGCGAGATTTGACGGCGTGGTTAAGGGAATTGCCTGCCAACGCAAGCGATAGGACCGCAATTCTGCCGGATCTGCGCATCCAGCGGTTGTATAATGCCTTTCCTGATCCGAATAAAAGTTGAGGTTCAATTGCAGCGAAGAATCTCTGCAACTTGACCTGGGGGGATTATCCCGACTTTAGGGTCTCGGCCCCTAATGTTCCCGCCATGGGAACCGGATGATCCTCGGTTCCTGGGTTGGGAAACGAGGTTCAGATGAAGTCCATTCTGTCGAAGTTCTTGCGTGATGAATCCGGCGCCACCGCCATCGAATACGGCCTGATCGCAGCCGGCATCTCGCTGGCGATCATCGCCGCCGTCAACGGCCTGGGCAGCTCGCTCAGCAGCAAGTTCGACTCGATCAACACGTCCCTGAAGTAATCCGCCCGACGCGGCGTTCTCGAAGAACCGGGCCCTGCGCCCGGTTTTTCTGCTTGAGGCCATATCAACCGCCGGGTCCACAGCATATCCACACGGCCGTGCACTGATTGTTTGGCAGTCGATCCACAGTGCGTCCTCAGCTTGTCCACACGGACGTCCGCCGCCTTTCCACCCCTTATTCTCAGCCGAACAGAGCGCGATGGTCCGCCAGGATCGCCTGGGCCGCATTGTGGCCGGGGGCACCGGTGACGCCGCCGCCGGGGTGGCTGCCCGAGCCGCAATGGTAGAGCCCCTTCAGCGGCGAGCGATAGTCGGCGTGGCCGAGCATGGGGCGGGCCGAGAACAACTGGTTCAAGGTCAGCGCGCCGTGAAAGATGTCGCCCCCGATCAGTCCGAACTGGCGTTCGAGATCGAGCGGTGACAGCACCTGCCGGCCGAGCACGCTGGCGGCAAAGCCCGGCGCATAGCGGTCCACGGTCGCGATCATGAGGTCGGCAACCTCGTCGCGGTGATTGTCCCAGGAGCGGCCGTCCGGCAGCTCGGGCGCGACATGCTGGCAAAACAGGCTGGCGACGTGCCGGCCTGCCGGCGCCAGCGTCGGGTCGAGTGTGGACGGGATCAGCAGCTCGACCACGGGATCGCGGCTCCAGCCATGCGCGCGCGCATCGAGATAGGCCTGGTCCATGTAGCCGAGGCTCGGGCCGAGGATGATTCCGGCGGAGAGATGGTCGCCGTCGCCCGGCAGCGCGCTGAACGAGGGCAGCCGGTCGAGCGCCACGTTCATGCGGAACGTGCCCGAACCGCAGCGCCAGTTCCGGATGCGGTTCAGGAACGGCTCGGGCACGGCGCCGGCCGGCACCAGGCGCGTGTAGAGCAGCTTCGGGTTCACGTTGGCGACGACGTGGCGGGCGCGGATGGTGCGGCCATCCTCGAGCACGACGCCGACGGCGCGGTCACGCTCGACGATCACCTCGCGCACGCCGGCCTCGAGCTCGACCAGCGTGCCCAGTTCCTTCAGGCACCCGGCCATCGCCTGCGTGATCGCCCCCATCCCGCCGATCGCATGGCCCCAGACGCCCTTCTTGCCGTTCACCTCGCCGAAGGCGTGATGCAGCATCACATAGGCCGAGCCGGCGGCGTAGGGACTGGCATAGTTGCCGACGATGGCATCGAAGCCGAACAGCGCCTTCACCAGGTCGGTCTCGAAGATCTCGTCGAGCATCTCGCCGGCCGAGCGCGTGAACAGGTCGAGCAGGTCGCGCTGCTGCTCCAGCGACAGCGCGCGCAACGTGTTGGCGGTGCCGAGCGCGTTGAACGCCTCGCGGATCGCCGATAGCCCGAACTGGGCGACCAGGTTTGGCGGCGCCCGCAGCACGAGGCTGCGCAGCACGTCCGCGATCGCCTCGAGCCGGGCCGAGAACGGGCCGATCGCGTCGGCGTCCCGCGGGCTCAGCCGCGCAACCGACGCCAGCGTGCGACCCTCGCCCGTCAGCAGATAGCGACCGTCCGGCGAGGGCAGGAAGTTCTGCGCCCGGCGCTCGACGATCTCAAGCCCGTGCTCATGCAGCTTCAGGTCGGAGACGACGCGCGGATTGAGCAGGCTCACCGTGTAGGATGCGACGGAGTTGCGGAAGCCCGGATGAAACTCCTCCGTCACCGCGGCGCCGCCGACAACCTTGCGGCGCTCGACCACATGCACGCGCAGGCCCGCCATGGCGAGATAGGCCGCACAGGTCAGGCCGTTATGGCCAGCGCCGATGATGATGACGTCGGTTTCATTCATGTCAGCTTCAAAAAGCCCTGTTTAATCACCCGCACCGGGAACCTCGGCTGGTGCTGTCGCGCCGGAAGGCTGCGACGTCAAGGAAAACTCCATTTTGCCTCAGCTGCTCGCCATACCGCCCTGCGATCCGCTATGTCTCGTCTGCTCATCGCGGTCCGGCCTCGGCATCTGATGCCGGCCGCGCTGCTGCCGGAGTTGTCATGACCTCAATCGCCTCGCCCGCCGCCGTCGCTCAGCCCTCCGCCGCACGCAACCGGCTGGTGCTCGTCGTCTATACCGCCGCCATTTTCGTCAGCGCGCTGCTGCTGTTCTCGGTGCAGCCGCTGTTCACCAAGATGGTGCTGCCGCGGCTCGGCGGCTCGCCGGCGGTGTGGTCGGTGGCGATGGTGTTCTTCCAGTCCCTGCTGCTGGCGGGCTACGCCTATGCGCATTTTCTCACCCAGTTGCCCAGCCGGGTGCTGCCGATCGCGATCCATCTGCTGCTGCTCGGTTTCGCTCTGCTGACGCTGCCGTTGTCGATCGCGAGCAGTTGGGGCGACCCGCCGACCTCGGGCTACGGGCTGTGGCTGCTCGGCCTGTTCACCGTGTCGATCGGCCTGCCGTTCTTCGCGCTCGCCGCCAACAATCCGCTGCTGCAGGCGTGGTTCGTACGCACGGGCCATCCAGCCGCGCCCGACCCGTACTTCCTCTATGCGTCGTCGAACATCGGCAGCTTTCTGGCGCTGCTGTCCTATCCGCTGCTGATCGAGCCGATCTTCAGCCTGCGCATGCAGAACCTGATCTGGACCGGCGGCTATGGCCTCCTGATCGCGCTGATCGCCGGCTGCGGCGTCCTGCTGCTGCGGTCGCCGGTGATCGTCGCGAGCCTGCTGCACACCGAGGACAGCCATGCCCCGGCGCCACGCTGGCTGCTGCGCCTGCGCTGGATATTCCTGGCCGCGGTGCCCTCGGGCCTGCTGATCGCGGTGACCGCGCACATCTCCACCGACGTCGCGGCCGCGCCCTTGCTGTGGGTGCTGCCGCTGTCGCTCTATCTGCTCACCTGGGTGCTGGTGTTCCAGTCGCGGCCGCTGCTGCCGCACAAATGGATGCTGGCGCTGCAGCCGCTGGCGATCGCCGGCGTGATCGTGCTGCTCGCCTTCGGCGGCGAGCAGAATCTCGCGCTCACGCTCGGCGGTCATCAGCTCTGCTTCTTCATCATCGCCATGGCCTGCCATGGCGAGCTCGCGCGCACGCGCCCGCCGGCCAAGTATCTCACCGGGTTCTATGTCGCGCTGTCGTTCGGCGGCATGGTCGGTGGCCTGTTCGCCGGGTTGATCGCGCCGTTCACCTTCTCCTGGGTCGCCGAGTATCCGATCCTGCTGGCGCTGGCGGCGTTGTGCCGCCCGGCTGCCAATGAGCGCCTGCCCGGGCTCACGCGCTGGTACTGGCTCCTGCTCGCGGTCATTGCGGTCGCGCTGCTGGTGCCTTCAGGCATGACCGGCAAGGTCACGACCTATCTCGAGGACCACCGCGTCTATGTCGCGGGCGCCGTGGGCGTGCTCGCCGCGCTGCTCGCTCTGCTGCTGAACGGCGGCCGCTGGAAGGTGTTCGCGACGGCCGCACTCGCGCTCGTCCTGATCCGCGCCTATCCGGCCGATGACGGCCGCGTCGAAACGGTGCGCAGCTTCTTCGGCGTGCACAAGATCGTGGTGACATCGGACGGGCACTACCACGTGCTGATGCACGGCACGACCATCCACGGCGCGCAGAAATATCTCAACGCCGACGGCTCCAAGGTGACGGGGCGGCCCGAGCCGATCACCTACTATCACAAGGACGGCGGCATCGGCCGCGCCATCACCGCGATCCGGGAGCGCAAGGGCGCGCCGCTCAAGGTCGCCGTGATCGGCGTCGGCGCGGGCACGCTGACCTGCGCGGCCCAGCCCGGCGAGAGCTGGAATTACTTCGAGATCGACCAGACCATGGTCGACACCGCCAGCGATCCGAAATATTTCAGCTACATCAAGAGCTGCGCGCCGGACTTCAAGCCGGTCATCGGCGATGCCCGGCTGACCTTCGCCAAGGAGCCGGACGGCGTCTACGATCTGATCATTGTCGACGCCTATTCGTCTGATGCGATTCCGATCCACCTCGCGACGGAGGAGGCGATGGCGATCTACAAGGCGAAGCTGGCGCCACAGGGCGCTGTCGTGATGCACGTCTCCAATCGCCATCTGGAGCTGGAGAGCGTCGTGGTCGGCATCGCCGACGCCAACGACCTGAAGAGCTGGGTCTACAACGAGGACTCCGGCCGCGACGACGAGTACATCTTCCCGACCGACGTCGTCGTCAGCGCGCGCGACGATGCCGATGTCGGCAAGCTCGCCTCCTCGGACAAGTGGACCGAGACCGAGCCGACCGACGGCGAGCGGGTCTGGACCGACGACTATTCGAATATTCTCGGCGCGGCGTATCGGCGGCTTCGCGACGGCGAGTAGGCGAGGGCGCACGCCGCGTTCCCGCCGGTTGGGCGGCCGTCAGGATTCGGGTGGCGCGCGCCATGCGGCATGCGCGTTCGGAAAGAGGTGCGCTCCTCGATTCCGAATCGGCGCCGGTTGCGTCGCGTCAAATGTTCGCCGCTTGGTTCATCGCGATGGAGCGATATTGCATCGCAGAACATAGCACGATCTGCTTTCTTCAGCGGCTTTGTTGCGGAGCTGTCACGATCATGCTACCTTGAGGTGCGTGCCTCATAAAAGTTCCACGACGATGAGGCTCTCGGGAGGAAAGCGGCGGCTCGGTACGCGGCGCGGTAAGTCTCACACGACATCTTCACGACTCGAGGGGTGACGTCGATTTTGGCGACGCCCGTGCGCCTCGGGTTTTGTCGAGTTCACGTCGAGACCTGCGGTGCCGTGCGGGTGCAGGCCTCGTCCCGGGCGCGGAACGTGTCTTCAATGAGTACAAAACGCCGGTCGCATCAAGCAGGCCGGCTGACATGGGAGGGGTTTGATGAAGCGTCTTTGGATGGTCGGCGCGTCTGCTCTGTTGGCGATGGCGCTCGGTGTGGGCTCGGCGGGAGCGGCCGACAAGAAGGTCCTCGCCTTCGTCGTCAACGGCGCGTCCGACTTCTGGAAGATCGCCGAGGCCGGCGTGAAGAAGGCGCAGGGCGAGCTGCCCAACTACAACCTGCAGCTCAAATATCCCGAGCAGGCGGCCGCCGCCGTGCAGCAGCGGATGCTGGATGACCTCGTCGCGGCCGGCGCCGCCGGAATCATGGTGAGCGCCGTCGATCCGAAGAACCAGACCGAGCACCTCAACAAGATCGCGGCACAGACGGTGCTCTTCACCACCGACAGCGACGCGCCGCAATCGAAGCGCATCGCCTATATCGGCTCCTCCAATACCGAGCTCGGCAAGGACGCCGGCAAGCTGATGCTGAAGGCGCTGCCGAACGGGGGCAAGTGCGTCGGCTTCGTCGGCCTGCTCGGCGCCGACAACGCCCGCGAGCGCATCGAGGGCGTGAAGGAGACCATCAAGGGCTCGAAGGTCGAGCTGGTCGACGTGCGCGGCGACGAGATCGACCAGACCCGGGCCAAGCGCAATGTCGAGGACATCCTGGCGGCGATGCCCGATGTGAGCTGCCTGGTCGGCTTCTACTCCTACAACACACCGCGCATCTACGAGGTGCTGAAGGAAGCCGGCAAGCTCGGCAAGATCAAGATCATCGGCTTCGACGAGGATCCGATCACGCTCGGCGGCGTGAAGGACGGCGCGATCGAGGGCACGGTGGTGCAGCAGCCGTTCGAATGGGGCTATCAGGGCATGAAGCTGATGGCGAAGGTCGTTGAGGGCGACAAGTCGGGTGTGCCGGCCAACGGCATCATCATCGTGCCCGGCAAGGTGATCGAGAAGTCGAACGTCGACGACTTCATGGCGCAGATGAAGCAGATGCTGAAGAAGTGACGCGACGGCCGGCGTGCGCGAGCCCTTCCTCGAGCTGATCGACATCGGCAAGACCTATCCTGGCGTGGTCGCGCTCGACCACGCCAACCTGTCGGTCGCGCCCGGAGAGGTGATCGCCCTGGTCGGCGAGAACGGCGCCGGCAAGTCGACCCTGATGCGCGTGCTCGGCGGCGTGGTGGAGCCGAGCAGCGGCACGATCCGGATCGATGGCGTGGCGCGGGCCAGCTATGCGGTGGCGGACGCGATCGCGGCCGGCATCGCCTTCGTCCACCAGGAGCTGAACCTGTTCGACAATCTCGACGTCGCGGGCAACGTCTTCATCGGGCGTGAGCCGGTCTATGGCGGGCCGCTGCGGCTGATCGACCGCGCGACGCTGCGGACCAGGGTGCGCCCGCTGATCGCGCGTCTCGGGGCCGATTTCGAGCCGGATACGCCGCTTGCCGAACTGTCCCTGGCGCAGCGCCAGCTGGTCGAGATCATGAAGGCTTTGTCGCTCGATGCGCGCTGCGTCATCATGGACGAGCCGACCTCCAGCCTCACCTTGTCGGAAACCGAGCGGCTGATGCATGTCATCGCCGGCCTGAAGGCGGACGGGGTCAGCGTCATCTTCATCACGCATCGCCTGAACGAAGTGATGCAATGCGCCGATCGCGCCATCGTGCTGCGCGATGGCCGCATGGTCGGCGCGCTGACGCGAGACCAACTCAATCCTGCAGCGATGATCCGGCTGATGATCGGCCGGGACCTGCGGTCGCTCTACGTGCCGCCGGCCGCGCCGCCTGGCGAGGCCGTGCTCGACGTCATGGAGGCCGTGACCGCAACCTATCCCAACCAGGCCGTCAGCCTGCAACTCCGGCGCGGCGAGATCCTCGGACTTGCCGGCCTCGTCGGCTCCGGCCGTACCGAGCTCGCGCGCGCCATCTTCGGCGTCGAGCCGCTGCTGGCCGGGGGCCTCAGCCTGGAGGGCGAGCCGATCCGCATCTCGACGCCGCGCGCGGCGATCGATCGCGGCATCTATCTCATTCCGGAAGACCGCAAGGCCTGCGGCCTCTTGCTCGACCTGTCGATCGCCGAGAACGTCTCGCTGCCGGATCTCGCCTCCTATCTGAGCTTCGGACTTGTCGACATCAGGCGCGAGGCCGAGAATGCCGATCGACAGCGCGAACGGCTCAAGATCCGGGCGTCCGACGTCAAGGTGTCGGTCGGCACCTTGTCGGGCGGCAATCAGCAGAAGGTCGTGCTCGCCAAATGGCTGTCGATGCGGCCGAAGGTCCTGATCTTCGACGAGCCGACCCGGGGCATCGATGTTGGCGCCAAGCAGGAGATCTACGACATGCTGCGGCGGCTGGCGGATTCCGGTGTCGCGATCCTGATGATCTCGAGCGACATGGAGGAGGTGATCGGGGTGAGCGACCGGATCGCCGTGATGCATGAAGGCATGATTTCAGGTTTCTTGGCGAGAGACGAGTTCAGCGAGCACAACGTGCTTCAGCTCGCCGTCGGCCATACCGTCTGAGCGAGGGCGCCCGTGCAGAAGAAAGATCTCAGCCTGCTGATCCTGATCCTGGTGGTCGGCGCCGTCGTGGCCTTCATCAACCCACGCTTCCTCTTGGTCGGCAACCTCTCCAACACCGCCAACCAGGTCGGCATGTTCGGCATCTTCTCGATCGCCGAGGCCTTCGTCATCATCGTCGGCGGCATCGAGCTTGCGGTGGGGTCGGTGATCGCGCTGCTCGGCGTGCTGTTCATCGACCTCATCGTCAACCGGGACGTCGACTGGGTCGCTGCCTTGTTCCTCATCCTCGCCGGCGGCATCGCCATCGGCTTGGTCCATGGCACGCTGGTCACCAAGATGCGCATCCAGCCCTTCGTGGTGACCCTGTGCGGACTTCTGATCTATCGCGGCGCGGCGCGCTACTACACCGAGGATGCCACGGCCGGCTTCGGCTATGGCGCGAGCTTCCCGGCGCTGGAATGGCTGGCCGCCGGCCGCACCGATGTCCTCGGCTTTCCGCTGCCGCACAGCGTCGTGGCGCTCGCGATCGTCGCCGGCATCGCCTGGCTGGTGCTGCACCGGTCGGTGTACGGCCGCTATTTCTACGCCGTCGGCAAGAACGAGGAGGCGGCGCGCTATTCCGGCATCCGGTCCGACCGGGTGACGATCGCGGCCTATGTGATCTGCGGGGCCCTGACCGCGCTCGCCGCGGTCCTGCTGGCGATGTATACCCGTTCGATCTCGCCGGCGGTGCACGGCTCGTTCTACGAGCTCTATGCGATCGCCGCCGCGGTGCTCGGCGGCTGCTCGCTGCGCGGCGGCGAAGGCTCGATCATCGGCGTCGTGCTCGGCACGGTCCTGCTGCAAGTGTTGCAGAACCTGGTCAACCTGCTGGGCATCCCCAGCTCGCTCAATTTCGCCGTGATGGGCACGGTGATCCTGATCGGCGTGCTGGCCGACCAGTATCTCGTGCAGCGGCGCAAGCGCATGCCGACGGCCCGCGGGCAGGCCAGCGCCGATCGTGCGTCGGCCTCGCTCGGGCGCGTCAACGCCGAGTGAGAAGATCCCAACGGGCCGAGCGCCGCCTGGTGGCCACGCCCGGTTGCTGGGATCAGTGCGCGATCAGTCCTGATAGGTGTAATAGCCGCGCGGCTGGTAGTAGGGCCGCGGCTGGTAATAGCGCGGCTGGGCGTAGCTCGGATTGCCGTTGTCGTAATAGTACTGCTGCGGCTGCTGCTGCGGATAGGCCTGGGCGTCATAGACGCGGCGGGCCGTGCCGGGCGGTGCCGGATAGCGCGCACCGTTGTCGCTGCCGTCGGCGGGATAGATGTAGCCGTCATCGGGCCGCTGCTGCGGAACGACCGGGCGCCCCGGCAGCATCTGCGGCTGCGGCGTCAGCACGACCGGCTCGCCACTGTCGTCATACTGCTGCGGCGCCTCGCGCCGCGCAACAGCGGTGCCGCGGCGTGGATTGCGCGCCAGCGCCACCTCGGCCGATCCGGTCAGCGTCACCGTGGTGTTCAGCACGCCGTCTTTCTGTACCAGGTCATAGAGCGTCGTCGCGTTGGCCTTGGACAGCCGGACGCAGCCGTGGGACGCCGGGGTCCCGAGGCGGCTTTCCGAATCCGTGCCGTGAATCGCGTGACCGACCTTCGTGAAGAAGATCGAATGCGGCATCGGCGCGTCGTCGAATTCCTTGGAAAAATGATCGGCTTCCATGCGGAAGGCGCGGAACGAGCCATTCGGCGTTTCCCGCGAGGGAATGCCGGTCGAGACCGGCCATCGATAACGCTCGACGCCATCGACGGCGACAGTCATGATCTGGTTGTTCTTGTCGACGGTGATGTCGATCTTGGCCAGAGCCGGCGTGGCCGACAGAAAGGCGAAGCCGGCAACGGCAAAAAGGATGGTACGCATCTAACCTCTGGCCTCCAGGGCCCTCGACTGTGGAGAGACCTCAAAACGGGACGTCAACGCCCAGGTCATCGCCTCGGCCTGCACTATGTCGGAATTGCCGGATTTGTTCCAGCCGAGGGCAGCTTCAACCTTAATGGCGGGCGGGGGCCGGACAAAGGCTCGGCCTGTTCATCCGCGCTGACATTTTCGCGACCGCGGACGGTCTTTCATTCCGGCGTTTGGGACTTCTCTAATCGGTCCAATTTGTCATGACCGCGCAACTTTTTGGCCGCATCCGCGTTTCAAGGGTTCCTCCATGCGGTTCCCAGGACTCAAAATGTTGACGATGAAGGCCAAGACGGCGGTGCTCGACGATCGCGCGCCGCATAAGCTGACCTATCTGCTGGCTGCGCTCGCACTGTTCATCCTGGCGTTGGCCTGGCTGGCGCTGCCGCAATTCGCCCACGCCCAGGGCATCATCCGTGGCGCCCATGAAGGGGCGCACGAAGGCAACCGTATCGCCGGCCCGGTGGGCGGCGTCGTCGGCGGCGCGGTCGGTGCCGGTGTCGGCGGAGCCGTGGGCGCCGTCGAAGGCGTGCTCGGCGTCCCGCACCGCTCGTATTACCACCGGCACTATCACTGCCGCGGATATCGCGACGGCTACGGCCGCTTTCACTGCTACCGCTGAGCTGTCACCACCAAGCTGAGGCGCCGGCTCAATGCTTGAGCCGGTAGCCGGTCTTGAAGATCCACAAGATGATCGCCATGCAGATCGCCAGGAACAGCAGCGTCACGCCGACGCTGATTTCCACCCTGACGTCGGCGATCTCGTAGAAGCTCCAGCGAAAGCCGGAGATCAGGTAGACCACCGGGTTGAGCAGCGCGATCGAGTGCCAGGTCGGCGGCAGCATGTTGACCGAGTAGAAGCTGCCGCCGAGGAACGTGAGCGGCGTCACCACCAGCATCGGGACCATCTGCAGCTTCTCGAAGCCGTCGGCCCAGATGCCGATGATGAAGCCGAACAGGCTGAAGGTCACGGCCGTCAGCACCAGGAACGACAGCATCCACACCGGGTGCTGGACGTGCAGCGGCACGAACAGCCCGGCGGTGGCGAGGATGATCAGCCCGAGAATAATGGATTTCGTCGCGGCCGCGCCGACATAGCCGAGCACGATCTCGAAATGCGAGATCGGCGCCGACAGGATCTCGTAGATCGTGCCGATGAACTTCGGGAAGTAGATCCCGAACGAGGCGTTGGAGATGCTCTGGGTCAGCACCGACAGCATCACGAGGCCGGGCACGATGAAGGTGCCGTAGCTCACGCCGTCCACTTCGCTGATGCGCGAGCCGATCGCGGCACCGAACACGACGAAATAGAGCGAGGTCGACACCACCGGCGACACGATGCTCTGCAGCAGCGTGCGCCAGGTGCGGGCCATTTCGAACTTGTAGATTGCGGCGACCGCGCGAAAATTCATTGCCGCACCAGGCTCACAAAGATGTCTTCAAGGGATGATTGCTTGGTCTCGAGATCGACGAAGCGGATGCCGGCAGTCCTGAGATCGCCGAGCAGGCTGGTGATTCCGGTGCGCTCGCCCTTGGTGTCGTAGTCGTAGGCGAGCCGCCAGCCGTCGTCGGACAGCGCGAGCTGATAGGGCGCGAGCGCCTCGGGGATGGTCTCGATCCGATGCTGCAGCTGCAGGCTCAGCCGCTTCCGGCCGAGCTTCGCCATCAGCTTGGCCTTGTCCTCGACCAGGACGATCTCGCCCTTGTTGATGACGCCGACGCGATCGGCCATCTCCTCGGCTTCCTCGATGTAATGCGTGGTGAGAATGATGGTGACGCCGGTGGCCTTGAGCTCGCGCACGACGTCCCACATGCCCTTGCGCAGCTCGACGTCGACGCCCGCGGTCGGCTCGTCCAGGAACAGCACCTGCGGCTCGTGCGACAGCGCTTTCGCAATCATCACGCGGCGTTTCATGCCGCCGGACAGCGTGATGATCTTGGCGTCCTTCTTGTCCCAGAGCGACAGGTCCTTGAGGATCTTCTCGATCAGCGCCGGGTTCTTCGGCTTGCCGAACAGCCCCCGGCTGAAGCTGACCGTGGCCCATACGGTCTCGAATGAATCGGTGTGCAGCTCCTGGGGCACCAGTCCGATCAGCGCCCGCGCGGCGCGATAGCCGCGGTTGATGTCGTGGCCGCCGACCGCGACCTTGCCCTTGGACGCATTGACGATGCCGCAGATGATGCTGATCAGCGTCGTCTTGCCGGCGCCGTTGGGCCCGAGCAGCGCGAAGATCTCGCCCCGCTCGATCGCGAGATCGACATTGTTGAGCGAGGTGAAGCCCGAGGAATAGGTCTTCGACAGGCCGGTAACGGAAATGACGGGAGCCATCACGGGGATTCGATGCGAGGGATTCGAAAAGAGCGGGGGAGCTGCGCGGAGGAGGGGCGCAGGCGAAGCGCTCAGATAGGAACGGGGGGGCGTTCGCGCAATCATGCGCGCGACCATCGATCGTGTCGCTTGTTGGGCTTTTCCGTGGCCAATATGGTTAGGTGTTGCCGCTCAGCCACGGCTGGCGAGGATCGCCGCCTCGCGATGTCCGACAATGTTGCGTCCGCGAGCATCTTGGGTACGGTCGCGCCGTCTCGACATTTCCGCCGCGGAGAAGGACCGATGACGCCACGCGCCAGCACCGTTCGACCCACCTTCAAGCGCAGCCTGTCGGCGCGCTGCTTTGGCATCGTGGCCCTGGCCGTTGCGCTGGCTCTGCCGCTCGGCACCGGATCGGCCAGGGCGGCACCGAGCCCCGCGGCCGCAAGCACCGCCAGCACGACGCATGTCTATCTGCTGCGCGGCGTGCTCAACATCTTCTCGCTGGGGCTCGACGACATCGCCGCCAAGCTGGATTCGCAGGGCATTCCAAACACGGTCGCCAATTTCGTGTCGTGGTCGTCGCTCGCCGACGAGGCGGCGGCCGCCTATCGCGCCGGCCGGATCAAGACCATCATCCTGGTGGGGCATTCCTCGGGCGCGACTGCGCTGCCGGACATGATCAACAAACTCGGCCAGCTCGGCGTGCCCGTGAAGCTCGCGATCGGTCTGGACTCGGTGTTCAAGACCAAGCTCGTCGGCGGCAACGCCGAGCGCTACATCAATTTCTACATCGCCAGCGGCGCCGGCGAGCCGGTCCGCCGCGACGACGGCTTCCGCGGCAAGCTCGAGAATGTCGACGTCCAATCGGTTCCCGGTGTTGGCCACGTCACGATCGAGAAGAACCAGATCATGCAGCAGAAGGTGATCGGTGCCATCGATGGCGTGGTGTTCGGCGGGCGGGGCCGCCCGACGGCGGCGCCGCCGACCCGCATGGCCGCTCCGCAGCGCGCTGCGAACGTCGCCGGCTACCGGTAATCGACGACCGCGCCACTGGGCGCGCGCCCCAAAATGCTCCCATTCAGTGGCGACAAGCGGTATGGCAGGGGGGAGATGAGACCCTGCTCGATCTGAGCTTGTGAGCTTTCCCGGGAGCGCGAATGACCAGCGTGGCGCGAATCGCGAGACGGTGGCTCGGTCCAGCCAAGGCGGCTGCCGGCAGGAGACGGCTTGCGATCCTCCTCGCCGCACCTTTCCTCGCCGGACTTGCGGCGCCGAGCATCTCGCAGGCCGCCCAGCCCGGCGCTGCTTCCGCCCCTGCGCCGACCAGATCCGCGAAGGCATCCCCGGCAGTAACCCCCGCGGCGATCCGGGCCGTACCCGCTGCGCCGCCCGAGATCAGCCAGCCGCTGCCGCCGCCGCGGGTGTACCTGTTCCGCGGCGCGCTCGGTCCGCTGTTCTCGACCGGGATGGACCGTCTGGCCGAAAAGATCGAGGCGGCCGGCTACCGGGCCAGTGTCTATGAATTCACGCTGTGCGACCTGATCGCGCTCCAGGTGGCCAAGAACTACCGCCAGGAGCCGGGCCCGATCGTGCTGATCGGCCATTCGATGGGCGGGCTGTGCAGCGTGCGCATCGCGATCACGCTGCAGGAGCAGAACATCCCGGTCGCCCTCGTCGTCACCGTCGATCCGGCGCATGCGACCAAGAGCGTGCCGTCCAACGTGCAGCGCTTCATCAACCTGTTCCTGTCCGACAACATTCTCGGCGGCGGCGACGTCAAGCCGGAGCCCGGCTTTCGCGGTCACTACGCCAGCTTCGACATGAAGGATCATGACGAGGTCACGCACATCAACATCGACAAGATGGAGGACGTGCACGCCCAGTTGGTCACCATGATCAGCCAGTTGTCGCAGACCTCGGCTACTGCCGACGCGGATCCGGTGCCGCTGCGATATCTGGTGCCGCCGACAGCCTCCGTGGAGCTGTGGGACAGCGGCACTGCTCTGGCGGTGAGGCCGGGCGAGACCCTGGACCAGATCGCCGCCAACTATCACGTTCCGCTCTGGGCGCTCCAGCAATCCAACCGTGGCCTCGCCACCCAGCCGTTGGTCCCGGGCCAGCGCATCATCCTGCCGCGCCACCTGCTGCCGCAGGCGGCAAACCAGGCGCCGCAGCCGCCTTCGGCAGCCCAGGCCAGGCGCTGAGCGGCCTTAGCCCGGCGGCAGGAACGGAATGATCATCGGCACGCGCTGCCGGTAGGTGACGTAATCCGGCCCCAGCTCCTGAGCGAGGAAGACCTCTTCCATCTTCGCCTTCCAGGCCATGCCGAGCGAGATCAGGACGGCGCCGAGCACGGCGGTCACCGTGCCCACCGCGATGCCGGTGGCGATCATGCCGAGGATCAGTCCGGTATAGATGGGGTGACGGACCATGCCGTAGGGGCCGGTGTCGATGACCTTGTGGCCTTCCTTGTGGGTGATCGCGTTGGACCAGAAGCGGCCGAGATGGATGCGCGCCCACCAGGTGAAGGCGATGCCGGTCAGGGTCACGACGGTCAGCAGGTAGACGCCGGTCTCGCCGGGGTGCCAGAACGGCTTCTCGCCGAGCAGGCGCGAGGTCCACGGCGTGAACAGGATGCCGCCGAACACGATCAGCGCGTGATAGCGGCTGGTCTTGATCACCGTCACATGCTTGCGGGTCTGCCCCGACCAGAATGAGGCACCGACCCAGCTCGCCAGCCAGATCAGCCAGATGATGGCCAGCAGCGAGGTGGGCCAAGTGGTGGTCCAACCGCTGAACGCAAACGACGAGATGGGGCTGGCATCGCCGGACATGTCTTGGAACCGTTATGAAACCTGGGACCGGCTGCTCTTAGCTATTCGGCCGCGGTGCGAAAAGGGTGTTGTTTACCGTCGAGACGCTTTCCCGCCTCGGAACCGAGCAGGAAGGCGATGGTCTCGCGCAAGGTCGGCTCGATCGGGCGTGGAACGTAGCCGAGCTCGCGCTTGGCCCTGTCGATCGACAGATCCGAGGCCGCGCGGGCGATCCGCACCCCCTCGGCGGTGCCGGACGGGCAGCGCTTGGTGAGGTGATCGGAGACGAACTCCAGCATGCCCGCCGACAGCTCGGCCAGCCGACCGGGCACGGCGACTGCGACATGCTTGCGGCCGCTGATCGCCGCCATGAGATCGAGGATGCGGCTGAGGCGCAGGCTTTCGCCGCCGAACACGTAGCGACCGCCGACCTTGCCGCGCTCCATCGCCAGGATCAGGCCCGCCGCGACGTCGCGGACGTCGACCAGGTTGACGATGAAGTCGAGATAGAGCTGGACCCGGCTGTCCAGGAAATGCCGCAGCATCTGCGACGGCGGTGTCAGATTGCTGTCATGCGGCCCGATCGGCATCGTCGGCGTGCCCACCACGACGGGGAAGCCCTCCGCGGCGGCTGTCATGGCGCGCGCCTCGGCCAGCGCCTTGGAGCGCGTATAGGCCCCGGGCATCGCCTCGGCCGGCGGTGCTGTTGGCGCCGATGCGGCACCGGTCGAGCGGGGATAATCGAACAGGATGGATTCGGTCGAGCAGTGCAGGAACCGGCGCACCCGGCCGGCGCGTGCGGCCGCCAGCACCGTTTCCGTGCCGATGCAGTTGACGCGATAGAAGTCCTCGCGGTCAGGCATCCACATGCCGGGCAGTCCGGCGAGATGATAGACCTGATCGACGCCGGCGACCGCCTGCTTCACCAGGCCCGCATCGAGCACCGAGCCTTCGATGTACTCGACGTCAGCGATCATGTGGCTGGGGCAGCGAATATCGAGCACACGCACCTCGGCGCCCCGCGTCACGAGCGCAGAGACGAGGTGATGGCCGATGAAACCGCTGCCGCCGGTGACGAGGATTTTCATTAGGGACGCGAGTGCTGATCGCCTTGAAGCCGGTCCGATGCAAGCCGATCCGGCGACCAATTCGGCGCGATGAGGTCGGCCACCGAAGGCCGCAGACCCAACGCCATGTACAATTTCGCCATCACGAACATCGGACCGAGAAAGAGATGCGCCGGATGATCCAGCAGAGACGGATTGTTGCGCTCGAACACCTTGTGGCCCACGGCCTGCGAGACGAAGCCGAAGATGATGAGCGCGGCAAACAGCGCCCAGAAGGCGACACCATGGACGTGATCGGCGATCATCATGGCCGCAGCAAGGAACAGCACCGCGAAGGCCAGGATGCCGGCCCCGAGTGCGGCATCGAGCAGCAGCCAGTAGAGCAGGACGGGCAGCGCCAGCACGGCGCCGAGGCCGATGCGGATGCCGAACGCGTCGAAATGCCACAAGCTCAGCGGCAGCACGGCGCCCAGGAACAACAGGATGATCCCGAACACATGCATCAGGCCGTTGCGCGGATCGCGATGATATTCGACGTAGTCGACCATTTGGCGTCGGAACATGGCGTTCATGGCTGGCTCGCTCGTCAATGAGATCGACCGCCGCTCAATCGACGGCCGCAAAGAGGGGGCTATACCATCAAGCGGCTGTGTCGACAAACCCAGCAATCACGGCCCATCCGCATGGCTGCGCAACCGCACTTGAAAACAGGTTCCATTCGCGCCCTGTCGGGCAGAGCGCATCGGCAGCCTGCTGATATGACAGTCGCACCTGCAGCGCTCCGGGTTCATGGCCTCCGCGCAGGTCTCAATTGCATCAATTGCGACGCTTGCGAGGGCCCTGCTTGCCGGTCGCTGCCGGAGCAGGGGGCTGAGGCGGCGCGGCCTCTTCGACGGTTTTTGCGATCGGGATGATCTGGATCTGCTGATTGACGGCGGCGGCCGGCTTGGACGGGTCGAGCAACTGCTCCTCGCCTAGTCCGATCGATTGCAGCCGCTTGACCGAGATCTTGAAGGTGTTTGCCAGGATGTCGCGGATCGCGTCGGCGCGGCGCTGGCTCAGGATGACGTTGGACTCGCGCTTGCCGTTGGCTTCGACATGGCCGACGATCAGGAAGGTGTAGGGCAGCAGGTCGGAATACACCATCGCATCGGCGATCCGCCCGACGGTCTGGTAGGATTCCGGACGCACGATCGGCGTGTCCACGTCGAACTGGATGTCGACGTTGAAGGCCGGCAGATTCATCAGCTCCGGCGCGATCGGCGGGCGCTTCTGCGGCGGCGGCTCGTTGCGCCCGCGCGACCTGGAACGCTCCTGCGTCTGCTGCTTCAGCGCCGGAAGATCCAGCGCAGGCGCGGTTTCGAAGCGGCCGAGCTGGCGCACGATGTCCTCGCGGCTCAGCTCCTGCGACCACGCGGGCGCGCCCGCGGCCACCAGCGAAGCCAAGATCAGCCCTGACAGCGAGGATGTCGCGGTCCGCCGCATCAGCGATACCCCGCTTCGCCCATCGCCTGCTGGCATCGCGCGCTCACGCCGTTGGTCGTCAACAGGCACGGGATCGATTTGCTCGTCTCCTTGGTGGAGCCGCCGCACAGCTTGACGATCTCGCGCTGGCAGGCATTGGCGACCGTGACCCGCGCGGCGATGCGCTTCTGGATCGCCTCGAACGCCTTGAAATAGGTCGCCTTGCACTGCGCGGACACCACGTCCTGGTTGCGCGAGAGGCATTCCTTGAGGCGGTTGGAGTCGAGATTGACGCCGCGGCAATTGGCGGTGATGTCGGCGCCGCAGCTCGACGCGATCAGCCCCGCGGAGTCGCCAAAGCTCATCGTCTGCGCCGCCGCCAGCGAGGGCACACACAGCGCGACCGCAACACTCAACAGAATGGATCCCCGGACCATGATTGCATCTCATACGATGCACGCTGCCACGGTCAAGGCCTAACCAAGGCGAAGTGCGGCGGCGTGGCCGCCGGGTCACGCCCGCTGCACGAAGCTGTCGACGACGTGTTTCTCGCCGGCCTTGTCGAACGCGATGGTCAGCTTGTTGCCGTCGATCTTGACGACGTGGCCATAGCCGAACTTCTGATGGAAGACGCGGTCGTCGAGGGCGAATTCCGACGTCGTGCCGGTGGATTTCGCCACCAGCTCGCCCTCGATGGTCATCGGTCCGCGCTTGCCGCGGCCGAAATTACCGCCGAAGCCGCTGCCGAACGGATCACGGCCCGAGAACGGCGACGGCTCTTCCTTGAAGCCGCTCTCCGACGAACCGCGTGCCGCGCCCGGCCGACGCGCCTGTGCGCGCTGCCAGCCCGGCGTGGAATAGCTCGATCCGAACGATTCGACGTTGTCGAAGCGCGACGGACCGTAGCCGCCAGCACCGCCCCAGCCCGAGCCGCCCTTCGATTCGGTGATCTCGACGCTCGCCGCGGGCAGCTCGTCGAGAAAGCGCGACGGAATGGTCGTGGTCCAGGTGCCGTGGATGCGGCGGTTGGTGGCGAAATAAATCTTGGCGCGACGCCGTGCGCGGGTCAGGCCGACATGGGCGAGGCGGCGCTCCTCTTCCAGCCCGGCGCGGCCCTGTTCATCGAGCGTGCGCTGGCTCGGGAACAGGCCTTCCTCCCAGCCCGGCAGGAACACGTTGTCGAACTCCAGCCCCTTGGCCGAGTGCAACGTCATCAGCGACACCGCTTCCTCGTCGGCTGCGCCCTCGCGGTCCATCACCAGCGAGATGTGCTCGAGGAAGCCGTGCAGGTTCTCGAACTCCTCCATCGAGCGGACGAGCTCCTTGAGGTTGTCGAGGCGGCCGGCGGCATCGGCCGAGCGGTCCTTCTGCCACATCTCGGTGTAGCCGCTCTCGTCGAGCACGATCTCGGCGAGCTCGGTATGTGGCGTCACCTCGCGCTGGGCGCGCCAGCGCTCGAACTGCAGGATCAGCCCGCGCAGCGAGCCGCGTGCCTTCGGCTTCAGCTCGTCGGTCTCGACCACCGCGCGCGCCGCCTCGAACAGCGGGATGCGGCGCTTGCGGGCGTGGTCGTGCAGCATCTGCACGGTGGCATCGCCGAGCCCGCGCTTCGGCACGTTGACGATGCGCTCGAAGGCGAGATCGTCGGCCGGCGAGTTGATGACGCGCAGATAGGCCAGCGCATCGCGAATCTCGGCGCGCTCGTAGAAGCGCGGGCCGCCGATGACGCGATAGGGCAGGCCGAGCGTGACGAAGCGGTCCTCGAACTCGCGCATCTGGTAGGACGCGCGCACCAGGATCGCGATGTCGTTGAGATGCTCGCCCTTGCGCTGCAGCTCCTCGATCTCCTCACCGATGCCGCGCGCTTCCTCTTCCGAATCCCAGGCGCCGGTGACGGTGACCTTCTCGCCCTCGACGTCCTCGGTGTGCAAGGTCTTGCCGAGCCGGCCTTCGTTGTGCGTGATCAGATGCGAGGCGGCGGCGAGGATGTGCCCCGTGGAGCGGTAGTTGCGCTCGAGGCGGATGACCTTGGCGCCGGGAAAGTCGTGCTCGAAGCGCAGGATGTTGTCGACCTCGGCGCCGCGCCAGCCATAGATCGACTGGTCGTCGTCGCCGACGCAGCAGATGTTCTTGAGGGCGGGGGCGGAGCTAGGCGCGGCAACACTTCTGTCGTCATCGCCGGGCCGACGCGGAGCGTCGAGACCCGGTGATCCATCTTCTTCCGAAGACGTGATGGATTGCCGGGTCGAGCCCGGCAATGACGAGCCGGAGGACGACGGCGCCTGCGACAGCAGCCGCAGCCAGAGATATTGCGCCACGTTGGTGTCCTGATACTCGTCGACCAGGATGAACTTGAAGCGACTCTGATATTGCCTGAGCACGTCCGGGTTCTCGCGGAACAGCCGGATGCTCTCGAGCAGCAGGTCGCCGAAATCGGCGGCGTTGAGAATCTTCAGCCGCTCCTGATAGCTCGCATAGAGCTTGCCGCCCTTGCCGTTGGCGAACACCGCGGCCTCGCCCGAGGGCACCTGGGACGGCGCCAGGCCGCGATTCTTCCAGCCGTCGATCAGCCCGGCCAGCATGCGCGCCGGCCAGCGCTTGTCGTCGATGTTCTCGGCCTGCAGCAATTGCTTGAGCAGGCGGATCTGATCATCGACGTCGAGCACGGTGAAATTGGACTTGAGCTGCACCAGCTCGGCATGGCTGCGCAGGATGCGGCCGGAGATCGAGTGGAAGGTGCCGAGCCACGGCATGCCCTCGATCGCCTGTCCGAGCATCTCGGCCAGCCGCGTCTTCATCTCGCGCGCGGCCTTGTTGGTGAAGGTCACCGACAGAATCTCACTCGGCCTCGCGCGGCCCTGGCTCAGAATATGCGCGATGCGCGTGGTCAGCACGCGGGTCTTGCCGGTGCCCGCGCCGGCGAGCACCAGCACCGGGCCATCGAGCGTCTCGACCGCCTCGCGCTGCTCCGGATTGAGGCCCGCCAGATAGCGCGCACCACCGGTCGCGGCGGCGCGGGCGCGCGCGGCAATGCCGCCGGCAACGGGCTGGTGGTCGGGCGCAGGAAAAGGGCTCACGCGGTTGGGCTCGGTCATCAGCGAATCAGTCTCGTCCCTCGGATGGCATCATATGACGGCATCGCGAGGTCTGCAGGAAGGAGCCCTCATAGCAGGGATTGACGGCTATATGGGGCCGGCAGCGGCGTTTTACAGCCCTAAATCGGGGCAGACGGACGCCGCTCCAGCCTCGGCGGGCTTTTGTTCCGGCAGATCGCGAATTTTTACCGGCCCGCGCGGCCGGAACCTTTGTTCCAAGCCACGATTGTTCTGGCAACGGCGCAAGCTCCGCGTCGCTTTGAACCGCAATCGAGAGACAGAGGTCGTGTCATGTTAGGCTGGGTTGTCACCTTCCTGGTTATCGCATTGATCGCCGGCATTCTCGGCTTCGGCGGCGTCGCCGGTGCCTCCATCGAGATCGCCAAGATCATCTTCTTCATCGCCGTCGTGCTGTTTCTGGTTTCGGCCGTCGTGGGCCTCGCCCGCGGCCGCAGCCGCGTGTAGTCGGCCTCATCCCTGACAATGAGGTCGGCGAAGGGCGCAGTGCCTCGCAAGAGGTGCTGCGCTCTTTGCGTTTTGAGGAGGTGTCAGGCCGGCGCCGTCAGCGCGACCTGCACCTTGGCGAGCGCCGGATCGAGCGCCACGGAGGCGAGGCGCGTATCGTTGGAGAGCGCGGTCAGAGTGAGCGTCTGGTCCTGCACGCGGAAGATCCGGCACAGCGTCGTCGCCTCGGAGGCGTCGCGCAGCATCACCGACAACGGCGCGATGTGGGTCTCGTCGGCGATCTTCTCCGCCACCAGCGCAAGTCGGGTCGCCGCCGCCGCAAGCTGCTCGGTGCGGTGGGCGGTCGTATTGGCCGCGAGCGGCAGGCCTTCTTCGTTGGTGAGCAGCACGGTCTGGAAGCGGCCGACCTCGGCGATGCGGTCGAGCAGCGGCACCAGCTCGCGGCGCCGGCCCGGCCGGCTCGCGAGCTGCGCGAGATCGAGCGAGATGCGCTCGCGCTCGACCAGCGGCGCCAGCACGTCCTCGATCGCGCTGCGCAGGCTGGTCTCGCGCTCAATGGCGTCGTGGCTGCTCTGCTCCTGCAACTGGTCGAGGCTGGCCGCCTGCATCTGCACCTGCCGCCGCAGCAGCTCGCGGGACAGCGCGCCCTGGCGGGCGCCGAACAGATAGCCCGAGGTCAGCAGCAGGATGGCGGCGCCGAGGCCGCTCACGATGGCATAGATCGTCATGGTCGCTTCGTCGCTGTGAGTTGACTGCAATCATCGACGCCCGCAATGCGCAGCACGGCCTTGCGGTCGCCCGCGACCGCCAGGGCATCGCCGCGCGCCTCGCCGGCGCCGGCGGCGCGCACCGACATCCGCTGCGCCGGGAGACCCTCGCGCTTCAACTGGGCCGCGATCTCCTTGGCGCGCGAATAGCTGAGCAGCACGTTCAGATCCTCGGTGCCGCTGGCGTCGGTATGGCCCTCGATGATGATGGTCGCATCGCCGTGGCGCGCGAGCGTGCGTTGCAGGATCGCCAGCGACCGCTTCATGTCGGCAGGGTTCGGTCGGGCGCTGCCGCGCTCGAAGCCGACCGCCAGCGGGGCGAAGCACTCGGCGGAAGGCTTCGCGGGGCTCTGGGGCTCCGGGGGCGCTGCCGGGGCGACCGGCGGAGTCGGTGGCGCGATTACGACGGGAGCGGGCGCGGGCGGCGTCGGCGGCGCCGCGACCACCGGTGCCGGGTCGACGATCCGCGCCTCCCGTCGCTTGGGCGCCGCGTCGGCAATGCGGTCGTCGCGCTGCGGCACGGCCATCACCGGCATTGCCGCCGTCGCGACCGGCGCCGTAGCGATGCCTTGCTGCCAGAGCGCTGCCGACATGACGGCGATCAGGGTGCCGGCGACGGCGAAGGCCGCGGCGAGCCAGATCGGCGCCTCCTCGCCGGCCACGGTGCACGCATCGACGCGCATCGCGGGCGAGGGCGGAACGGAGTTCGGGGAGGGCGCCAGCATCTCAGCCCACGGGCACCTTGAACTTCGGCGTGATCAGGTCGATGCCGCATTCGAGCCCCGCGCACCATGCGATGAACTGGCGCGACATTGCAGCATCCGGAAACAGCGCGCCGTGCTGTGGGGCGATGATCTCGATGTCGAGCGTGCTCACCATCTGCGCCCACGCCTTCATGACGCGGTTGGAGACCATGTAGCGGCGGTGAAAGCCTTCCATGAAGCGCGTATGCGCCTTGAAGTCGCGCACGACGGTGTAGTCGACGCCGATCGAAGCGCCGAGGTCGCCGCTGTAGAGGATCTTCGAGATCGGATCGTAGAGCTGGAAATTGCCCTCGCTGTGCAGGAAGTGCGCCGGCAGCGCATACAGCCTGCTGCCGGCGAGATCGAACACCATGCCTTCATCGGGGATCGGCTTCAGCCGGTCGGCGACGATGTGGTCGAAGCCGAAATGCGGAACGAAGCGGGTCCACAGCTCCGAGATGTAGGCGTCGGCGTCGGTCGTCATCAGCCAGCCGTTGATGGCTGCGACGATGTCGGGATCCTGGTGCGACAGGAACAGATATTTCAGCCGCCCGCCCGCGAGCTCGCTGAAGGTCTCGCTGAGCACCCTGGAATAGACCTTGTGGCCGCCCGGATCGAGCAGCATGCCGATGCGGTCGTGGATGATCAGATGCTGGTTCGCCTGCACCGCGAGGTCGCCGGCGCCGAAATCCTCCAGCAGGATGTTCTTGTGAACGCCGTCGTCATAGAGGACGGTATTGGCCATGAAATGACTCCCCGCCGGCGCCGCGCGATCGCCGCGCGCCGGCTCATTGACGACGATGCGCTACAGCACCTTCTGCAGCGACCGGACGGCTTCGCGCATGTCGAAGAAGGTTAAGCCCAGCTTGCTGTTCTCGTTGGTGAGCGCGAGCAGCAGCGCGCCGCGGCCGGCGCTGACCAGCACGGCGTAGCCGGACTCGCCGCGGATGATGACCTCCTGCAGATGGCTGCGGCCGAGCTCCATGGCGGCGCGGCCGCCCAGCGACAGCAAGGTCGCGGTCATGCCGGCGACCCGCGTCTCCTCCATGTCGGCCGCGAGCACGCTCGCGATCATCAGCCCGTCCTCCGAGATCAGCGCGCAGGCCTCGACCCCGAACGAGTCGCTCTGCAGCTTGCGCAGGACGCGGTTGATTTCATCGAGTCGTGACATCGGCTTCTCCTCGACGGCGCGCGGGGCAAACTTGGAATGAAACTGACTTTGAGCCATGGCGGGGTCCTGGTCATCATCTTGAGCTGTTGAAACGGAAGCGGCGGGAATGTCGATCTGTGCAGTAACGGCGGAGGGATACAGCGGGTCATCCGGGACCAGCGTCGTCGTCTGTTCCGGACTGCCGTCCGGTGTCGTCAGCGCGCGCGTCTCGATCGTATCAACCGCGTCGTCGAGCGCGCGCTGCTCGGCCTTGATGCGTGATCGCGAGACCGGCGGATCCATCGCCTGCAACTGGGTCACCAGCGCCTGGCGGGCCGACTGGTAGACTTCGGCTCGGCGTTCGGGGGATGAGTCCGGCAGGTTCTCCATCGCGCGCGACAGCAGGATGAAGTAGTCGGCGGTGGTCACGGGCAGGGCCGCCGCATCCTCATGCGGACCGTGCGCTCGGCTCAGCAGGCTTGCGAGGCGTCCCATCGCTCTCTCGTCAACTCTACGCAACTAACGATGCGTAAGGTTAGGTCGGCACAAGAGACGCGACGAATGATCTGAATCAAATTAACTAAAATCGGGACCAAGCTGCGCAATCCGGCCCTCGAGTCGACCGGGGTTGATCATCATGTCGCCATGATCGCCCCGATGGGGCCGCATTGACGCCGCGTTCGGCGCAACTGCGCCTCGGTTGCAGCCAGAATCAGCTACGATCACGGCAACGAATGCGGTGCGGGGAGGGCGGCGTGAACTTCGGGGACTATGTGCAGCGAGATGCAACGGCGCTTGCCGCCGCGGTGAAGGGCGGCGAGACCCATGCGGCGGAGCTGCTGCAGCTCGCGCTGGTACAGAACGAGCGGGCCCAGCCGCGGACCAACGCCGTCTGCAGGCTGATGGAGGGCGAGGCCCGTGCGCAGCTTGCCAAGCCCGCCACCGGCCCGTTCACCGGCGTACCGTTCCTGATCAAGGATTGTGCCCAGGACTATGCGGGCCTGCCGACGGCCTATGGCAGCAAGGCGCTGTCCGGCTTCGCGGCCGCCGAGCATGCCTCGGTCGTCAGGCGGTATCTCGAAGCCGGCCTCGTGATCTTCGGCAAGACCAACCTGCCGGAGCTCGCGCTGAAGGGCGTCAGCGACTCCCGCGCTTTCGGCCGCGTCGGCAACCCCTGGAATCCCGCGCATACGCCGGGTGGCTCCAGCGGCGGCGCTGCAGCGGCGGTCGCCTCGGGCGTCGTGCCGATGGCCGCCGGCAATGATGGCGGCGGCTCGATCCGCATTCCCGCCGCCTGCTGCGGCCTGTTCGGGCTGAAGCCGTCGCGCGGCCTGATCTCGTCGGGCCCGGGCTTCGGTGAGTATTGGTTCGGCGCCTCGAGCGAGGGCGTGCTGTCGCGCAGCGTTCGCGACACCGCGCTCGCGCTCGACGTCATCGCGGGCAGCGAGCCCGGCGATCCCTTTCTCACCGCCGAGCCCGGCGTGGTCTATGCCAATGCGGTCGCCCGCGATCCCGGCCGCTTGCGCATCGGCTACACGGCGGCGTCGCCGATCGGGACCGAGGTGCATGCCGAGGCGAAGCTTGCGGTCGACAACGCCGTGAAGCTGCTGCGGGGCCTCGGTCACGAGGTCGAGGAGGCCACCCCCGACATCGACGGCGCCGCGCTCGCGACCTCGTTCCTGCACATCTATTTCGGCCAGGTCGCGGCGCTGGTCGCCGACGCGCGCGGCAAGGGCGCCAGGCGCGAGGAGTTCGAGCTGCTGACGCGGGTGCTGTCGACGCTGGGCGGCGCGATCTCGGCCGGCGCGCTGACGACGCAGCTGCTCAAATGGAACGAGTTCGCTCGCGCGCTCGCGCGCTTCCATGCGCGCTACGACCTGCTGCTGACACCGACGCTCGCACACCCTCCGATCCGGCACGGCGAGGGCGATCCGAGCACGGCCGAACAGACGCTGCTCGACATGCTCGACCGCATCGGCCTGCTCGGGCTGCTGACGCGCTGGGGCCTGCTCGACGGCATGATCGACAAGATCGCCCGCGACAGCCTGCAATATGTCCCGTTCACGCAGCTCGCCAATCTGACGGGAACGCCGGCGATGAGCGTGCCGCTGCACTGGACCGCCGACGGCCTGCCGCTCGGCGTGCAGTTCACAGGCCGGCTCGGCGACGAGACGAGACTGTTGCAGCTCGCCCGCCAGCTCGAGCAGGCGCAGCCCTGGTTCGCGCGCTTGCCCGACTGGGTGATGCAGGGCTGACCAGACGAGATGGGCCGGTTTGCGCAGCGCGGTCGTGCGTCGCAAGACGCCGTGCGCATCCATCGCGATTGCGTGCGCGCTGTTTGTGGTGTTCTATCTGAGGTGGAGCGCGGTTGCGGAAGCCGCGCCGGTTCGGCGACGTTGTTCAGACGGCGACGTTGTTCGGATCCGGCCCATCGCGCGTGACTGCCGTGGTGCGGAAGCCATTTCGCGCCGCTTCCGACGATCCGCTCGTCCGGTGCCGTGCCATGCTTGCTGGCGATATTCTCAGAGGGCGGGATCATGAACGTCACGGTCTATTTCGCGACCAACAGGCAACCGATCACGGCTGAAGGCACGAATCAGATTACCGGGTTCAGCTCCGAGCTCGGTCCCGTCAACGGCTTGAACATCAGGTATGGCCGGGCCGAGATCGCCGTCGATCTGCAGGCATCGAGCTATGGCCTGGTGCCTGGATCGCTTCATGTCGAGGACGAGCAACTGATCTTTCCGCAAGGCTCCCGAGCCGTCCTCGGCAGCAATACGATCTTCGGCGCCCTGCGTACCGACATGCTGGCGAAGGCGCGGCCGACGATCGCGTTCATTCACGGCTTCAGCAACAGCTTCGTCGACTCGATCGAACGCGCCGGGTGGATATCGGCGTTCTACGGGATCGACGCCAACATGTTCGTGTTCAGTTGGCCGTCGGTGGCCTCGCCGGTCGGCGTGCCGCTGCCCTTTGTGGACTACCAGCACGATCGCAAGACGGCGGCGGCATCCGGCCCGGCCGTGGCACGCACGCTGCGGCGTCTCTATGATTTCGTCGACGGGCTGCCGGAGAGCGAGCGCTGCAACCAGAGCATTCATCTCATCTGTCACAGCATGGGCGTCTATGTCCTGCGCGGCGCGCTGCAGGCCTTGATGCAGATGCCGGATCCCGCGGCCGGCGCGGCCATGGCTGGCAGCGTGCCGGCGATGGTGCGGATGGACGGCATGCAGCCGGCGCTGACCGGACTGCGCAGGACGTTCGACAAGATCGTGCTCGCGGCAGCCGACGAGGACGCGGATGCGTTCGACGACCCGGCAAAGCTGAAATATCTGCCGCGCACCGCGAGCAGCGTCACGGTCTATCACTCGACCAAGGATTGGGTGCTGAACACGCTGAGCGCGGGCACGAAATTCAACGGTCCGCGGCTGGGCAATGACGGCCCCGACAACATGGGCAGCATCAGCGACAAGGTCACCGCGGTCGATTGCTCGGACGTCACGTCGTTCGCGCAGGACCCGCAGGAGCACCAGTATTATCGCATCTTTCCGGTCGTCCGTGACGACATCGTCCAGGTCCTGAGCGGCGTGCCGCAGAACCAGGTCGGCAACCGCGATCCGACCGGGTCGGGGCGCTACCGCATCCGGCCGCAGGCTCGCTTGGCCGTCAGGGTCACCAGTCCCAAGCCGCGCACCGCGAAGGCGCGCGTCGCCAAGTCAGGTGCTGCGAAGAAGAGGGCGGCCGGCGGGAGCTGAGCGCGGGACGCCGGCGCGCCCGCATGGCCCGCTAGTCCTGCTTGCGCGGCATGCCGATGGCGCGGCCGAGCCCGTCGGGCTGCGGCAGCGCGGCATGCGCCTGCAGCACGCGGGCGATGTTGGCCTGGATGTCCGGCGGAAACGGCGCGACCTTGCGCTTGGTCATGTCGATGTGCACCGACATGTTCTCCGAGGTCGCCGAGACCCAGCCTTCCTCGGCATGGCGCAGCTCCTCGAAGGTGTGCAGCCGCTTCTCGTCGGCTGCGATCAGCCAGACCGCGACCTGGACGGGATCGCCGAGATGGATCTCGCGCAGATAGCGCACGTGGCATTCGGCGGTGAAGGTCGAGCCCTGGCGCTCCTTCATATAGGCCGGGCCGATACCGAGCTCGGCCCAGATCTGGTCGATCGCGCGGTCGAACATCACGTTGTAGTAGGCCATGTTGAGATGGCCGTTGTAGTCGATCCATTGCGGCTCGATCTGCATGACCTGTGACATGAACGGCCCGGCCTCTTGCGTCGTGGGCACTGCATTATCGCTCATCGGCTCTTCCGTTTGCTCCCTTGACCCCTGTTGCGTCCTTTGCCACGGTCCGCCCAACTTTCGGAGGAAGCAGTGGCGACGACGATCCCCCATCACGATTTGAAGCGGCCCGCGCCGGAGGCGCTGAAAAGCGCGCTCGACGCGCTCGCAGCCCGCTTCGGCAACCGGCTCATCACCTCGCAGGCCGTGCGCGAGCAGCATGGCCATACCACGACCTGGCTGCCGACGCAGCCGCCGGATGGCGTGGTGCTGGCGCAGGAGACCGCCGACATCCAGGACGTCGTCCGCATCTGCGCCCCCCGAGGCGTGCCGATCATTCCGTTCGGCACCGGCACCTCGCTGGAGGGCCAGGTCAACGCGCCCGCCGGCGGCATCTGCATCGACATGCGCGACATGAACAAGGTGCTGGAGGTGCATGCCGAGGACCTCGACTGCGTGATCCAGCCCGGCATCACCCGCAAGACGCTGAACGAATATCTCCGCGACCAGGGCCTGTTCTTCCCGATCGATCCCGGCGCCGACGCTTCGCTCGGCGGCATGGCCTCGACCCGGGCCTCCGGCACCAATGCGGTGCGCTACGGTACCATCCGCGAGAACGTGCTGGCGCTGAAGGTGGTGCGCGGCGACGGCGAGATCATCAAGACCGGCACCCGTGCCAAGAAGTCCGCGGCCGGCTACGATTTGACGCACCTGTTCATCGGCGCCGAGGGCACGCTCGGCATCATCTGCGAGATGACGATCCGTCTGCGCGGCATTCCCGAGACCATCGCGGCGGCGTCGTGCTCGTTCGAGACGGTGCGCGGCGCCTGCCAGGCGACGATCCTCGCGATTCAGACCGGCATTCCGATGGCGCGCATCGAGCTGCTCAATGCGGCGCAGGTGAAGGCCTGCAACGCCTATTCCAAGCTGACCCTGCCGGAGACGCCGCTGCTGCTCCTGGAATTTCATGGCAGTGAGGCCGAGGTCGCCGAGCAGTCGAAGAACTTTGCCGAGATTGCCAGGGAGTGCGGCGGCGGCGACTTCGCCTGGACCACCAAGCCGGAGGACCGCACCAAGCTGTGGCAGGCGCGTCACGACGCCTATTGGTCTGTGAAGGCGATCCGGCCCGGCGTCGGCGTGGTCGCGACCGATGTCTGCGTGCCGATCTCGCGGCTGGCGGACTGCGTCACCGAGACCGAGGAGGATCTCGCGCGTCTGCGGCTGACCTCGCCGATCGTCGGCCATGTCGGCGACGGCAATTTCCACTGCTCGCTGATGTGCGACGTCGACGATGCCGACGAGATGGCGCGCGGCGACGAGTTCATGCACCGCCTGGTCGAGCGCGCCCAGGCCATGGACGGCACCTGCACCGGCGAGCACGGCATCGGCCAGGGCAAGCAGAAATACCTCAAGTCCGAGCTCGGCGAGGAAGCGCTGGACGCGATGCGCGCGGTGAAGGCCGCGCTCGATCCGCACAACATCTTCAACCCCGGCAAGATCATCCCGGCCTGAAGCCGCATCAGGCCTCAACTCTCTCCTCGATCACGCTGCGCACCCTCTCCCCGTAAGAACGGGGAGAGGGTGCGCACTACCTGCGCGGCGACACGTCCGATCCAACCTCGTCAGGAGAGCACCAAACAAAAACGCCGCCGCGTTCGACACGCGGCGGCGTTGTAGTCCATTCAAATCAACGGCAGACGCGGCGCGGTCCCCACGGGGTCGGCCGGACCCAGCAGGTGCGCGGGCCGAAGCCGCCATAACCGTAGGGGCGATAGACGCGCGGGGCGGGTCGGCAACGGCCCCAACGGTCGGGGAACCAGCCGGGACCGCAGCCGCCGGCGACGCGCTCGACATTGCCGTCCGGAGCAGCCGGCTGGGCCGGCAGCGTGAAGGCCTGCGCGACCGACGCGCCCAGCATGACGGTCGCGGCGAGCAGGGCGGAGGTGAACAGATTGCGCATTGCAGTGCGGTCCTCTCGTTGGTTTCGAAGCAGTGCAGTCCTTAGACGTCCTCGGACAGGATTTGGTTTCGCAATTTTTTCGACGCCGCGAAACCTCTTCCTAGTACCATAGAGACCTCCACGACACCGATCGCGCGATGCAGCTCTGCTGATCATGGAGCGCATCGCTACGGCATCGTTGCCATCTTAGGATATTCTAGCAGACATTCGCTGCAAGGAACATGAACGACGAGCGACGTCTGCCGCCGGCTTTCGTCGCAGCCGGCATCATTTGCCGCCCGGCTGCGCCTTCGCGTCCTTCAGCGCCGTCTTGCAGCCGTCGGAGAGCTTATCGAACTTCTCGATCATGCATTGCTTGATGCGGCCGCCGCCCGGCATGATTCCCGTACAAAGCGTGCGCACGTCGTCGCCGCACGCCTGGCGCATCGCGCTCCTGTCCTGAGCCTGGGCGGCAGCGCTGAAGATGACTATCAACAGCAGCGGAAACAGCTTGTGCATGATCGATGATTCCTCTCTTGCCGCGGCCGACGCGCCGGGCCTTGTGAGGCTGCTGTCTCGCCGATCAATTTAGCAGGCATATGTCGAGCGTCGCCGCAACGTGTAACGGTTTGTATCACGAGGTCACTGCGCAGAGCGCAAGCGTCCGCTTGGTCCCGGAGACGTCGTCGACCACGGCGATGCTCGTGCCGCCATTCCCTCAAGCGTGCATATCCGAGGCACTGCCGCGCAGCTTCTGCAGCGCGTGATCGACGCTGTGGAACACGCGCTCCCGCGGCAGCACGTCGTACAGGCCGAACCGTTCGAAGGCCGCCTGGGCCCGCAGCGACTCCAGCCGCGCCACCGCGAACACGATTCCGGCCTCGTTGCAGATATGGATCATGTCGCGCAGGGTCTGCGCGGCGGTGAAATCGATCTCGACGATGGCACTGGCCTCGAACACCACCAGCCGCGGCTTGCGGCTGCGCAGCAGGCGCTGCATGTCGGCGCGGAACGTCGCCGCATTGAGGAAGCTGAGCGGAGCCTGGAAGCCGACCACGGCGATGTCGGACAGCTCCTCGCCTCTGATCTGCGGATGCGCCGGCCACCAGATCGTCGTGTCTGGCACGCGTTCGAAGGCGATGAGGTGGGCGCGCGTCGTGCTCCAGATGCCGTGCAGCAGCGACAGCGCGATGCCGATCGCGACGCCCTGCTCGATCGGCAGCGCGATGATCGCCACCGCGGTGGCGAGGATGAGCAGGAACTCGCCCTTCGACGCACGATAGACGCTGGTGATCTGCGCGACGCGGATGATGCGCAAGGCCACGAACAGCAGCACGCCGCCGAGCGCCGCCTCCGGCACATTCGCAAGCAGCCGGGCGCCGAACAGCACGAGCAGCAGCACGATCGCGGCGGCGAGCAGGCCTGCGACCTGCGACCGGCCGCCGGTCTCGACCACGATGCCGGTGCGCGGCGGGCTGGCATTGACGGGGAAGGCGCCGAACAATCCGGCCAGCAGGCTGCCGGCGCCGGCGCCGAGGAAGTCGCGGTCGACGTCGGCCGGCCGGTCGGGATCGGAGGGGAACGAGCGCGTCGTCGCCGAGGTCTGCACCATCACCACGACGGCGATCAGGAAGGCGAGGGGGACCAGCTTCGCCCATTGTTCCGGTCCGATCAGCGGCACGGACGGCATCGGCACCGTGCCGGCGATCTCGCCGATGACGGGCACGCCACCGCCCTGCAGCCCGGCCGACATCACGAACAGGGTCGCGGCCGTCAGCGCGATCAGCGCGCCGGGTATGCGGGCGCTGATCCGCTCGCAGACCGTGATGGTCGCGAGCACGCCGAAGCCGATGAGCATCGTGTATGCGTTGGACTTGCCGAGCTCGCCCGCGAGGGTCGCGATCCGCGCCAGCGTCGGCCCGCTCGGTGACGGCAGGCCGAGCACGCCCGGCAATTGTGAGACGATGATATGCACGGCAATGCCGGCGAGGAAGCCCACGGTGACCGGCACCGACAGCAGGTTGGCGATGCCGCCGAGCTTGAAGCCGCCGGCCAGCACCAGCATGACCCCGACCAGCAGCGCCAGCGCCGCGGCCAGGCTGCCGTATTCGGGCGTGCCGCCGGCCGCAAGCAGCGCCAGGCCGCCGGCGAAGATCGGCGTGATCGTGGAATCGGCGCCGCAGGACAGGAAGCGGTTGGCGCCGAACAGCGCAAACCCCAGCGATCCCGCCATGAAGGCGAAGAAGCCGATCTCGGGCGCGAAGCCGCCGAGCTTGGCGGTCGCCATCTGCTCGGGGATCGCGATCGCCGCCAGCGTCAGTCCGGCGGCGAGATCGGCGGGCAGGGCGCTCAACCGGTAGGATTGCAGGGAGCGGAGCAGCGTCCATGGACGCCCGGCCGCAGTCTGGTCTGTCATGAGTTTCTACGTCTCCGGACGTCGCTGCAGGCGGCAGAGCCACAGCCCGATCATCCTCGATGGCACGGCTGGATCGGGCAGCGCAACAGCGCAGGTGCAATTGCCCGCACGGCAGGACGGACTTGCAAGAACGTTGGAGTTGGCATCATTATTCTCTAATTCGGATTGGTTTGGATACTCGATTTGAGGCCCCCGAGGTCTCCATTGCCTGCAGCCTGCGAGACGGGGCTTCGTCTCACGACGGGATACGCCATTGTACAAGGTCGTCTTCCACCGGCTGATCTGGTTTCCGTATCGCCCCGAGCATGCGCTGGTGGGGCCGCTGCTGATGGCGCTGCTGTTCTTGGTGGCCGCAACCGGAGCAATCAAGGCCATCGATATTTTCACCTCGCTCGGCACGCAGGCCGCGGGGCACGAAGCGCGCATCACGGTCGTCGTCTTGCTCCTGTGCCTGGTCGTATGCATCAACGCCGCAAGAGCGGACTACATCTCGGTCGTCGCGGCGATCATTCCCTGCCTCGTCACGGTCTTGGTGGTCACTGTGCTGAGCTTGCTCGGAACCTGGCCCAGATCGGACATGAACGCCGCGCTGATGCAGGCCAGCGTATCAGCATTCGCCGCCCTGTCGCTGATCGGCCGGCTCGTGCAGTCGGGCGGACCGGACCTCGGAAAAATCGGGGTGCTCTGGCGACGGGCAAAGGCCCATGTCCGCCGTCTCAAGGATACGGACGTCCAAAAGACGGATTTCAAGGTGAAGCGGGCGGAGCTGGTCGAAGACGTGGAGTCGCTCGCCAAGGAGCTGAAGGAGGCCGCCTCGCAGCTTGTCGAGCCGGGGTTGCCCAGGGGGGTGGAAAAGAAGCTCCGATCCTTCATTGCCTACAGCAAGATGGCCAGCCATGCCGACTTCATGGCGGCTGCGACGCAAGGTCAGGAGTCGCTCGTCGAAACTCTGACGGTGTTGAATCAGGGGCTTAGATAAGATGCGCGAAGTCATTCCTCTCTATTTCGCCACGCTCGACGGCGAGCAGCCATGTGCCTGGTCCCCCTTCGGCGTTCCGATGCGGCAGATGCAGGATTGCACGAAGGAGATCATGCAGTCGAAGTACTCCAATTCGAAGCATTTCAGCGTCTCCATCTTGTGCGAGAAGCACGAAGCCATCCCGGACGAAGCGCTGTCGCAGACCATCGGGTGTCTGATCGACGCAAAATACCTGAAGCCGGAGAACAGGCGCTACATCGACGGCCAGTTCGTCGAGTTCAGCAACCGCCTGGACAGGGAGAAAATCGCGATATTGGGATTCGAGATCTACATCGTGGCCTCCGACCAGGAGCCGGAATGCGATCTCGATCGTGCCATGGAGTTCAAGGACAGGCTGATCCTGGCAGGCTTCGATCCTGACCGGCTCAGGGTCGATGTCGTCAGCGACCAGGCTTGCCTGACCAAGATATCCAAGCTGCGTCTCGTCAACATCAGGCATATGCAGAAAGCGATCAGTCTGCCGATGTTGAAGCCCTAGGAGGTCGTCGAGAATGGCAGCCAAGGACATCAAATTCGCCGGTGAAGCCCGCGACCGCATGCTGCGCGGCGTGGACATCCTCGCCAATGCCGTGAAGGTCACGCTCGGTCCGAAGGGCCGCAACGTCGTCCTCGACAAGTCGTTCGGCGCGCCGCGCATCACCAAGGACGGCGTCACCGTCGCCAAGGAGATCGAGCTCGACGACAAGTTCGAGAACATGGGCGCGCAGATGGTGCGCGAGGTCGCCTCGAAGTCCGCTGACGCGGCCGGCGACGGCACTACCACCGCGACCGTGCTGGCCCAGGCCATCGTGCGCGAAGGCGCCAAGGCGGTTGCCGCCGGCATGAACCCGATGGATCTGAAGCGCGGCATCGACCTCGCGGTCGAGGCGGTCGTTGCCGATCTCGTCAAGAACTCCAAGAAGGTCACGTCGAACGACGAGATCGCCCAGGTTGGCACCATCTCCGCCAACGGCGACTCCGAGATCGGCAAGTTCCTCGCCGACGCCATGAAGAAGGTCGGCAACGAGGGTGTCATCACCGTCGAGGAAGCCAAGTCGCTCGAGACCGAGCTCGACGTCGTCGAGGGCATGCAGTTCGATCGCGGCTACATCTCGCCCTACTTCGTGACCAATGCCGACAAGATGCGCGTCGAGATGGACGACGCCTACATCCTCATCAACGAGAAGAAGCTGTCGTCGCTGAACGAGCTGCTGCCGCTGCTCGAGGCCGTGGTGCAGACCGGCAAGCCGCTGGTGATCGTCGCCGAGGATGTCGAGGGCGAGGCTCTCGCCACCCTGGTCGTGAACCGTCTGCGTGGCGGCCTGAAGGTCGCTGCCGTCAAGGCGCCGGGCTTCGGCGACCGCCGCAAGGCCATGCTGCAGGACATCGCGATCCTGACCGGCGGCCAGGCGATCTCGGAAGACCTCGGCATCAAGCTCGAGAACGTCAACCTCTCCATGCTCGGCCGCGCCAAGAAGGTGATGATCGACAAGGAGAACACCACGATCGTCAACGGCGCCGGCAAGAAGGCCGACATCGAGGCGCGCGTTCAGCAGATCAAGGCGCAGATCGAGGAGACCACCTCGGACTACGACCGTGAGAAGCTGCAGGAGCGTCTGGCCAAGCTCGCGGGCGGCGTCGCGGTGATCCGCGTCGGCGGCGCGACCGAGGTCGAGGTCAAGGAGCGCAAGGATCGCGTGGATGACGCGATGCATGCGACGCGTGCGGCCGTCGAGGAAGGCATCCTGCCGGGCGGCGGCATTGCGCTGTTGCGCGCCAGGCAGGCCCTGAGCCGGGTGTTCAGGAGCAAGAGCGAGCCGGACAGCATTTCCGACCTCGCGATGTCTGACACGCACGATCTGGGACGCTTGCTTCGTAAGCAGTCCTTGTTGAACAACAGGCTCTTGAACGAGATCTTCGCATCCATCGAGAAGCTGCTGAATTCCGACAGTCCGTTCGTCTATCCGGATTTCTTCTTTCAGCGTGTCCATCGTTTGCAGCTTCCCGATTCGCTCGAAGCCGAATTGATCGACTATCTGACAGAAATGATTCTCAACCTCAGAGAAAGGCGCGAATCCGCTCGCCGTCATTCGCGGACGCGGGGAGCGGGCTGGCAATCTGCTCGGCAAAATCCGGACATCATGCATGGCTTTGGTATCGTCATGAAGGCGTTGGAAGCACCGGTGCGCCAGATTGCGGCAAATGCCGGAGCCGACGGCTCCGACATCGTCGGCAGATTGTTGGAGCGGGATCAATATGCTTACGGGTATGACGCACAGTCCGACGACTACGGGAACATGATCAGCAAGGGAATCATCGATCCGACCAAGGTCGTGCGGACCGCCCTGCAGAACGCTGCCTCCGTTGCGGGCCTGCTGATTACGACCGAGGCGATGGTCGCCGAACTCCCCAGAGAGCAGGCGGCGGCTCCGGCCACGCCGTCCGGCGGCAGGATGAGCGGAATGGATTTCTGAGGCTCGCCCGAAACTCAGTTCGTTCGCGACGACGTCACGAAGAACTGACGCCGCTTACGCAAGATCGCGATCCCAGGGCGGCTCCGGCGCGAAGGCCGCCGCGAGGTGGTCGATGAAGGCGCGCACCTTGGCCGAGGGCGTGCGATCCGGCAGGTAGACGGCATGCACCGCCAGCAGGTCCGATGGCGGCACCTCGAGCGTCAGCGGCACCAGCCGTCCCGCGCGGATCTCGTCGCCGACGATGAAGGTTGGCTGGTAGATCACGCCTTGCCCGGCGAGCGCTGCCGCGAGCAGCGCATCGCCATTGTTGGCGCGCAGATTGCCGCTCACGGTGACATCGACCGCGGCCTTGCCACCCATGCGCCAGCGCGACGGGCCGGCCGCCGCCAGCGTGTAGCCGAGGCAGTTATGGCTGCCGAGATCGGCCGTGGTGCGCGGTGTCCCATGCGCGGCGAGATAGGACGGCGCGGCGCAGACCATCATCCGGCACGGCGCCAGCCGCCGCGCCACCAGACTGGAGTCCTTGAGCGTGCCGATCCGGATCGCGAGATCCCAGCCTTCCTCGATCAGGTCGACCAGCCGGTCATTGAGCCCAAGCTCGACGCTGACGCCGGGATAGAGCGCGGCGAAGCTGGCGAGCAGCGGCGCGATCTGGCGCGTGCCGAAGGCGAGCGGGACATTGAGCCGCAACAGCCCGCGCGGCTCGACGCGGTCGGCCGCGATCGCGCTTTCGGCCGCCTCGAAGTCGCCGAGCACGCGCTCGGCAAGGTCGAGATAGCGGCGTCCGGCCTCGGTGATGGTCAGCCGGCGCGTGGTGCGGTGAAACAGCTTGGTGCCGAGCCGCGTCTCCAGCGCCGCGAGGTGCTTTGTCACCATGGTCGGCGACATGCCGAGCAGGCGGGCCGCGCCCGACAGGCTTCCGGAACCGGCCACCTTCGAGAGCACCTCCAGTCCGGTCAGCCGGTCCAACACTGGATCATCTCACTCTTTGGGTGTGAACTGATTTTCCATTCTATCGGATTATCGTCTTTCGGGAAATGATCCATATGCTGGGGATCCCCACCGGAGGTTCCGATGATCGATTCCCGTACCGCGCCCTATGCCGCGCTCCTGCTCCGCCTCACCCTGGGCGGGCTGTTTCTGGCCCATGCCAGCCTCAAGCTGTTCGTGTTCACCCCGGCCGGCACTGCCAAGTTCTTCGGCAGCATCGGCCTGCCGCCCGAGCTGGCCTATCTGGTGATCACGGCCGAGATCCTGGCCGGCATCGCGCTGATCCTCGGCATCTACACCCGCTGGGTGGCGCTCGCCGCCGTGCCGATCCTGCTCGGCGCTATCTTCACCGTGCATGGCTCCGCCGGGTTCTTCTTCAACAATCCGAAGGGCGGCTGGGAGTATCCGGCGTTCTGGGCGGTGACCCTGGTGATCCAGGCCCTGCTCGGCGACGGCGCCTACGCGCTGGGCGGCCTGCGCAGCAGCCTCGCCGGCGGGCAGTTGCGCAGCGCGCATTGACGTTGGATTCGGCGACTGTCGCCACACCTTCGCTGTCATCCCCGCGAACGCGGGGATCCATAACCACAGGCGGAACTGGTCTGAGCACGACGGTCGATACTCAGCCTGCCTCAAACCTCGATCACGCGGTATGGGTTCCTGCGTTCGCGGGGACGACAGCTGTGGTTTTGGCGCGCTATCTTGACGACGTGTCAGCAGTCCGAGGAGAGATGACATGACCCTTCCCAGCATCTTCCTGTCGCACGGCTCGCCGATGCTGCCGCTCACGGATTCGGCGGCGCGTGACTTCCTCGTCAGCCTCGGCGGCAGCCTGCCGCGGCCGAAGGCGATTTTGGTGATCTCGGCGCATTGGGAGACCGACATCCCCGCCGTCAATGCGGTCGCCACCAACGAGACCATCTACGATTTCTACGGCTTTCCCCGTGAGCTCTATCAGTTGCGCTATCCCGCGCCGGGGGCGCCCGATCTCGCGCAGGCCGTCGCGGCGCGGTTGCAGGCGGCCGGCTTGCCGGTCGGCATCGACCGCGGGCGCGGGCTCGATCACGGCGCCTGGGTGCCGCTGCTCCTGATGTATCCGCAGGCCGACATTCCGGTGCTGCAGCTCTCGATCCAGACCGAGCGCGGGCCGGCACATCATCTCGCACTCGGCCGCGCGCTGGCGCCACTGCGCGACGAGGGCGTGCTGATCATCGGCAGCGGCAGCTTCACCCATAATCTCGGCGAATTCCGCAAGCGCCGGCTCGATATCGACGACCCCGCGCCGTCCTGGGTGGTCGACTTCGCCGACTGGGTGCACAAGGCCGCGATCGAAGGCCGCGTCGACGACCTCGTCGACTACCGCCGTCTCGCCCCGCATGCGCGCGACAATCATCCGACCGACGAGCACTTCCTGCCGCTGTTCGCTGCACTCGGCGCCGCGGGAGAGGGCGCCCGCGTCGAACGGCTGCACAACAGCGCCAATTACGGCGTGCTGCGCATGGACGTGTATGCGTTCCATGGCGCCGACGAGGCCAAGGCCGCGGCGTAGAACGCAACTTATTAGTTCGCCGTCGCCCCACGACGTCATTCCGGGGCAAGGCCGCAGGCCTTGAACCCGGAATCTCGACATTGGCTTGCATCCGTCTTTCAACAATCTCGAGATTCCGGGTTCGATCGTCCAGACGCAGACGCGGTTGGACGATCGCCCCGGAATGACGACGGAACGCTGTTTGCCCGTCGGGTTACTTTGTCGCAGATCATTTCGCTTGCGTCGTCGGGCAAATCACCGCGATCTTTCCGCGCATCCCGCCTCATCATGGAGGGGCGTTGCGCGCGATCGTCACGACACGCGAGGCGGGGAGCGGTGGCCGCGAGAGCTCGCAGCATGTCCTTGGCAGCATGTCCTGGATGTGCGGACGAACGACGTTCTTGCGGACGTGAAGTTGCAGGGTTCTGATACCTCGACGCTGGTATCACCGCGCAACGCGTGAAAGGCGTTGTCGCGCATGGCGGCCAACAAGCCGAGCGCCAGGAAGCCTGCATATAAGCGTGAAGACCATCGCGCAGGGAGGGCCGGGCGATCTCGGCTGAACCTGTGGTACCTGCCGCCTGCATTTTTTTGAGCAGGCGGGCCACGGGCGCGGCCGGCGCCCGGCCTTCCCTGCGCCCTCCTGTTCGAGGAGGGTGAGTGAGCAAGCAAAGCTCGGGCGCAGATCGCGCTGCGGGGACGTGCAGCCATGATCCGGCGAAGCTCGCCACATACGCGGTGTCGTCCCGGCCTTGAGCCGGGACCCATAACCACCGGCGGGAATGAGACGCGCAACTGTCAGCCATGTCCCTCGTGAGATCGCGCGGTATGGGTCCCGGCGTTCGCCGGGACGACAGCGGGGGGCAGAGGAACAGTGCACCGCACACATGACCTCGGAGGTAACTGACACCGCCGTCGCCCGCGCAGAAAATCCTTGACCCCTTCGCACGCAGATGATGCGAAGGATGCACCAGGGAGTGAAAACAACAACAATGCGCCTGCCGTTCTATTATGGCTGGGTCATCGTCGCCGTGACCTTCGTGACGATGGCGATCGGGGTCAATGCGCGCACCGCGTTCTCGCTGTTCTATCCGCCTGTTCTCGCCGAATTCGGCTGGGACCGCGGCGTCACCGCCGGGGCGTTCTCGTTCGGCTTCGTTGCCTCTGGAATCGTCAGTCCGCTGATCGGACGGCTGATGGACCGCACCGGTCCGCGCGCGGTGATGGAACTCGGCGTCGCCCTGATGGCCGGCGGTCTGCTGCTGGCGCCGCTGACCTCGCAGCCCTGGCATCTCTACGTCACGATTGGCGTGATGGTCGGTGCCGGCAGCGTCTGCCTCGGCTATTCCGGCCAGTCGCTGTTCCTGCCGAACTGGTTCATCCGCCGCCGCGGGCTGGCGATCGGCATCGCCTTCGCGGGCGTCGGCATCGGCTCGATGACGCTGCTCCCGTGGGTGCAGCACATGATCGCACAGACCAACTGGCGCACGGCGTGCACAGCGATGGGGATCGTGGTGCTGGTCGTGCTGGCGCCGATCAATCTGTTGCTGCGCAAGAGGCCGGAGGAGATCGGCCTGCGTCCCGACGGCGACGCCGCGCCGCTCGCCAATGCGGCCAAGCCGGTCTCCAACGTCGTCGACGCCGCCTGGGCCGGCACCGACTGGACGCTCTCGCGCGCGCTGCGCACGGGCCGGTTCTGGTGGCTCGCGCTCGGCTATTTCTTCGGCCTCTACGTCTGGTACGCGGTGCAGGTGCACCAGACGAAATACCTGCTCGAGATCGGTTTCAGCTCGAGCGTCGCGGTGTGGGCGCTCGGCGCGGTCAGCCTGCTCGGGATCCCGGGCCAGATCGCGCTCGGCCATCTGTCGGACCGCCTGGGGCGCGAGGCGGTGTGGGGATTGGGCTGTCTCGGCTTCGCGATCTGCTTCGCCGCGCTGATCGCGCTCAAGGCCGCGCCGTCGCTCATGCTGATCTACATCATGGTGGCGACGCAGGGCGCGCTCGGCTACGGCCTGACCTCGGTGATGGGCGCGGTCGCGCTGGAGATATTCCAGGGCGCGCATTTCGGTAGCATCTTCGGAACGCTGATGCTGATCGGGCTATGCGGCGGCGCAGCAGGGCCGTGGGTGACCGGCGTGCTGTATGACTACACCCTGAGTTATACGCCGGGCTTCGTGATCGCCTTCCTCGGCGCCTTCGTCTCGGCGGCGGCGATCTGGATCGCGGCCCCGCGCCGGGTCCGCCTCGTTGCCGGCCAGTTGCACAGGTTAAAGACGGCGGGGGCTGCGGCATGATGTGTGAACTAGCCGGTTGCCATCGCGGCGCGGGCGTGAGCTAATCGGCCAATCCAGGGAGAGGGACCCCATGAACGAGCATGTTCAGGCCGCCAAGGCCGCGCCGCTGTTCAATCCGCTGTCGCCGGAGTTCATCCGCGATCCCTATCCCTTCTATGCGCAGCTGCGCGACAACGACCCGATGCATGTGACGCCGTTCGGGGCGTTCCTCGCCAGCCGGCATGCGGAATCGAGCCTGGTGCTGCGCGACAAGCGCTTCGGCAAGGACTTCGTCGCGCGTTCGATCCGGCGCTACGGCCCTGACATCATGAACGAGCCGATCTTCCGCAGCATGAGCCATTGGATGCTGCAGCAGGATCCGCCGGATCACACGCGCTTGCGCGGCCTCGTGGTGAAGGCATTCACGGCCCGCCGCGTCGAGGACATGCGGCCACGGATCCAGGCGATCGTCGATTCGACGCTCGACGAGATCATCCCGCGCGGCCGGATGGACCTGATCGAGGACTTCGCGTTCAAGCTGCCGGTCACCGTGATCTGCGACATGCTCGGAATTCCCGAGGAGCACCGCGAAGCGTTCTACAAGAGCTCGCGCGAGGGCGGCCGGCTGCTCGAGCCGGTGCCGCTGTCGAAGGCCGAGATCGCCGAGGGCAATGCCGGCAACGCGGTATCGAAGGCGTATTTCCAGCACCTGTTCGAGCTGCGCCGGAAACATCCCGGCGACGACCTGACGACGCAGCTGCTGCAGGCCGAGGAGGACGGCGCCAAGCTCAGCAATGAGGAGCTCACCGCCAACATCATCCTGCTGTTCGGCGCCGGGCACGAGACCACGGTCAACCTGATCGGCAACGGCCTGCTGGCGCTGCACCGCAATCCGGACCAGCTGGCGCTGTTGAAGGCGCGGCCGGAGCTGATCACCAACGCGATCGAGGAGTTCCTGCGCTACGATTCCTCGGTGCAGCTCACCGGACGGGTGGCGCTCGAGGACATCGAGGATCTCGGCGGCCGCCGGATCCCCGCGGGCGAGAGCGTGCTGTGCCTGCTGGGCTCCGCCAACCGCGATCCTGCGGTCTATCCGGATCATCCGGAGCAGCTCGACATCACCAGGGCCAACGTGAAGCCGCTGTCGTTCGGTGGTGGCATCCACCATTGCCTGGGGGCGCAGCTCGCCCGCATCGAGGCCGAGATCGCGATCGGAACCCTGCTGCGCCGGCTGCCGGAGTTGAAGCTGGACGATCCCGACAACCCGGAATGGCGGCCGACCTTCGTGCTGCGCGGCCTGAAGCGGCTGCCGGCGCACTGGTAACCATCTTCGTTAACGGAATTGTGCAACGCCCCCGGAAATACCGACAGCGCTGTGACTTCGCCATACTTAATCCTATATGATGCAGCGCTCCGGTATCGATGCCAGTGGGCCGCGGCCGTATTGGCTTTAAGGTTGGGACGCCGGAGCGTTGTCCTTTGAGGGAGACCCCGTGCAGACGACCCTGCTCGGCTTGGCGATTGCCTTCATCCTTGCGCTCCTTGCTGCGCTGATCGGCCCGTACTTCGTCGACTGGAACCAGTTCCGGCCGCAGTTCGAGGCTGAGGCGGGCAAGATCATTGGCGTGCCCGTGCGGGTCGCCGGTGCGCTGGACGCACGGCTGTTGCCGACGCCGACCTTGCGGCTGCGCCAGGTCACCTTTGGCGGCGCCAACGACCTCGGCAAGCTGCGCGCCGACAAGCTCGACGTCGAGCTCAGCCTCGGCGATCTGATGCGCGGCGAGTGGCGGGCGAACGAGCTCACCATCGGCGGCATGGCGGCCGATCTCGGGCTGGATGCCAAGGGCCAGGTCGACCTGCCGGCCGCGTCGGGCCGGTTCAATCTGGCGGCGCTCGCGATCGACCGGCTCAACCTCACCGGCCGCGTCGCCCTGCACGACGCCGCCAGCCGCTCGACGCTGGAGCTGACCGACATCGTCTTCTCCGGCGACGTGCGTTCGCTGGCCGGCTCGCTGCGCGGCGACGGCGCGGTGTCGATCCGCGGCGGCCGCTACCCCTTCCGGGTGTCGTCGAGCCAGGACAAGGACTCCAACGGCCTGCGCGTCCACCTCAACATCGACCCGGGCGAGCGTCCCGTGATGGCCGACATCGAAGGCCTCATCAGCTTTCCCAACCGCTCGCCGAAGTTCGAGGGCGCGCTGACCCTGTCGTCGCCCCCGAAGGAGCAGGGCGCCGACAACGACAAGCCCGCCCAGTCTGCGAAGGAGCCATCGGCGAAGCAGGCCCAACAAGCCAAGGCCCGTCCGCTGAGCCAGGCTGGCGCGACGCCTTGGCGCATCGCCACCAAGGTCGTCGGCGACCAGGCGTCGGCCAAGCTCGACCAGATCGAGGTCAGCTTTGGCCAGGAGGATCGCTCGCTGAAATTCGCGGGCAGCGGCGACATCCGTTTCGGCGCCGCCCCCGTGCTGAAAGCCTCACTGTCCGCACGCCAGCTCGATGCCGACAAGCTCCTGGCCGGCGAGGACGACATCAAGGACCGGCGGGCGATCGCGCCCGCGCTGGTGCTGCCGGCGCTGCGCAACTGGATCGCACAACTGCCGACCTTGCCGATGCCGGCCAACGTGCAGTTCGCGACCGAGCAGATCATGCTCTCCGGCCGTCCGGTACAGAACTTCACCGCCGACCTGCACAACGAACCTTCGGCATGGAGTCTCGAGAAGGTCGACCTGCGCGCGCCCGGCTCGACGCGGCTGACGTTCCGGACCATCGGCATCTCGACCTCGGTGACATCGGGCTTCACCGGCGCGCTCGATCTCGAATCGTCGGAGCCCGACACGCTGGTGGCCTGGCTGCAGGGCCGCAGCGACGGCAGCTATCGCACCCAGCGCCCGCTGCGGCTGCGCGGCGACCTCAACGTGGCGCCGGAGCGGGTCGCGATCGACAGCCTCAAGGCCGATATCGACGGCGGCTCCGTCGACGGACGCGTCGCTCTCGTCAACCGGCCAGCGGGGCCGGGCTCGCGTTTCGAGGCGGTGCTGAAGGGCGATCGGCTCGATCTCGACGCCGCGATGGCCGTGACCCGCTCGCTGGTCGGCGTCACCGGCGAGTGGCCGGCGGAGGCCAGCGTGGCGCTCGACGTCGCCCGCGCCAAGCTCAGCGGCCAGGAGCTGCGTCCGCTCACCGCGCGCTTTTCCTATGATCCCAAGACCATCGCCATCGACCAGATCAAGTTCGGCCAGAGCAGCGGCGTGACGAGCGAGGGCTCCGGCCGGTTCGATCGCGCCGATGCAACCGGGCGGCTGGTGGTGACCTCGATGGCCGGCTCGCTCAAGGAGGTCACGGCACTGCTGCAGCCGCTCGCGCCGCAGATCGCCGCCCGCTTCGATGCGCTCGGCACGCCTGCCGGCGCCGCCCGGCTGAAGCTCACGCTCGATCTCGCCAAGGATCCGGCCAATGCCGATCGCAGCCAGGCCAAGGCGGTGCTTGATCTCGACGCGCCGCAACTCAAGGGCTCGGCGACGCTGACGGCCAAACCCTCGGCCGCGGCGCTGCGCAGCTTCGAGGTCGATGCGATCGATCGAACGGAGCTTGGAATCGAGAGCCGGGTGTCGTCGGAGCAGGGCAGCGCCGTGCTGGCGCTGCTCGGGCTCGATCGCGTGGTGGCGGCGGGCACAGGTCCGGCCCAGTTCGATGCCAGCGTGACCGGCGGCTGGCGGGCGCCGCTGCGGGTGAATGCCAAGCTCTCCGGCGCCGGTCTCGATGGCGATGCGCAAGGCACTGTCGATCCCTGGGGCGACACCGCAAAGGCCAACGTCAATCTGCGCCTGCGCAGCGCCAACCTGTCGCCCTTGTTTGGATTGAAGCCGCAGGATCCGGGCGCGCAGAACGTCCGCCTGTTCAGCCGTCTCGGTCTTTCCAACAATCGCCTGACGCTCGACGACATCGACAGCACGGTGGGTGGATCGCGGCTGCGCGGCCGGCTCGCGCTGGTGCTCGACGACGACAAGCAGATCGAGGGCGAGCTCGGGCTGGATGCGCTCGACGTGCCGCAAGTGGTATCGGTGCTGATCGGAGCGGCCGGGCGTGAGCCCGCCGAGCCTCTCGGCGCAGGTCTCTTGAAGGGGTGGCGCGGGCGTGTCTCGTTCCAGGCCCTCAGCGGCGCCATTCTGAATGGCATTGATCTGCATCCGCTGGGCGGCGCCATCAAGAGCGACGGCCAGTCGCTGACCATCGAGAACCTCAAGGGCAAGCTCGGCGGCGGCGACGTCGCCGCGACCATCGATGCGCGCTCCAACGCGAATGGTCTCGTCCTGAACGGCCGCGTCGAGCTCGCCGGCATCGACGGCAACGCGCTGCGCTATCACAGCCTGAAGATGCCGGCCGGCAAGGTCTCGGCCCAGATGACGCTCGCCGCCGAAGGACGCAGCGTGCAGGCACTGGTCAATGCGCTCTCGGGCAATGGCACGGTGACGCTCGACAATGCGGCGCTCCCCAATCTCGACCCGCGGGCGTTCGATGCGGCGTTGCGCGCGGCCGACGCCGGCCAAGTGAGCGACGACGGCAAGTTGCGGCAGGTGATCGAGCCGGTGCTGACGTCGGGGACGTTGCCGGTCGCGTCTGCTCAGATCCCCTTCATCATCCGCGACGGCCGGCTGCGGGTCGGCGCCACCACGCTCGACGCGCAAGGCGCCCGCGTCATCGTGTCCGGCGGCTTCGACATTCCGGCGGACAATGCCGACATTCGCGCCAGCCTGAGCGCCAATACGGTCGGCAATGCCAACAGCCGTCCGGAGATCCAGTTGTTCGTGGTCGGGACGTCCGAGGCGCTGACGCGCGCGGTCGACGTCACCTCCCTGTCGTCGTGGCTGGCGGTGCGCGCGATCGATCGCGAAACGCGGCGTCTGGATGCGATCGCGCGCGGCGAGGTGCCGCCGGCCTATCCATCGTCGACGGCGTCGCTGCCCGGTGCACCCGAGGCTGGCCCGGCGGCACCGAGCGCGGCCGACGTGCCGCTGCCCGGTCGTGATCCACGGCGCGAGCCGCGCGCCAAGCTGGGTGGTCCGCGCGCCGTCGTGTCGCCGCTGACACCGCCGCTCTCCGCTCCCGCCCCTGCGCCTCAGCCGGCGGCACCGATGGCATCGAGCCAGCCGCAAGTCGCGCCCTTGCCGCCGCCGGTCGAGATCAAGCCCGCGCCGGGGGCGCTGCCGCCGCGCCCACGGCCGGTGCCGCGCCCGCCGGTCGTGCTGACGCCGCCGGGCAGTCCGTGATTCCGGCCGAAGGCGTGCGGGGACCGCGCCGATGATGACCTTGCGACAGGTCGAGGTCATTCGCGCGGTCATGGTGACGGGCACCATCAACGGCGCCGCGCGCCTGCTGAAGGTGTCGGCGCCGGGTGTCAGCCGTCTGGTGAAATACACCGAGCGCTCGCTCGGCATCCGCTTCTTCCAGCGCCAGAACGGCCGCTACTTTCCGACGCCCGAGGCGCAGAACATCTTCGAGCAGATCAACAGCGTCTACGAGAAGGTCGACGATCTCAGCTACATCATCTCCAACATCGGCCGCGGCGCGCTGTCGGAACTGCGCGTCGGCTCGGTGCCCAGCATCTCCCAGGTGATGGTGCCGCGCGCGATCGAGCGCGTCCGCCGCCGCTATCCTGATTTGGGCATCGACATCAACATCCTCAAGATCGAGGAGGCGATCGACTATCTGATGCTGGGCAAGGGCGAGTGCGTGGCGATGAGCTATCGCCTCGATCATTCCGGGCTCGAATTCCTTCCTCTCGCCTCAGGCGAACTGTTCTGCATCGTCCCGCCCGGCCACGAGCTCGCCGGCCGCAAGCAGGTCTCCGCCGCGGAGATGACTCGCTATCCGTTGATCGGCATCGATCCCAATGACCCTTACGGCCGGATCATGGCCGAGATCTTCGCGCGCAACAAACTCAGCTACAACATCTCGATCAAGGCGCGCTTCGGCACCACGGTCTGCGCGCTGGTGAAGGCGGGGCTCGGCATCGCGGTGATTGACCAGTTCACGGTCGCGCATGGCGGCTATCCTGGCATCGAGCTGCTGAAGATCGCCGAGCCGACGCGGTTCGACACCTACATCGCGGTCAAGCGCGGCACGCCGCTGTCGCTTTACGCGGAGCACTTCATCGACTGCCTGCGTGCCGAGATGCGCGCACTGGAGCCGGGCCGGCGGCAGGTTGCGAGGCCGGGGAAGGCGGCGCTCGTCAAAAAATAACATGATGTTAGGTTCAGCGGATATTTGGGTAATTGTGTTAGCTGGCGGACGCGCTATCGTCCGCGACGCCATTCATCGCTCGTGCGGCGATCGCGCGAGCGGCAGCAGAGACTGAAGCCAACGTGCCCGATCTTTCCGCGCTCAAAGCCCGCAAATTCCTGACCGGCCTGATCGGTGCGCCGATCGCGCATTCGGCCTCTCCTGCCATGCACGAACATGCCGCGGCGGCGCTCGGCGTGCGCTGCCACTACCAGCTCATCGAGGTGGCCGGCGCCGACCGGGCCGGTCTGTCCGCGCTGCTGGAAGGCGTGCGCCGGCTCGGCTTTGCCGGGGTCAACGTGACCTATCCTTACAAGGAAGCCGTGGTCGAGCTGCTCGACGAGCTCGCGCCGAGGGCGGCGGCGATGGGCGCGGTGAATACCGTCGTCGTTCGCGACGGCCGGCTGATCGGCCACAACACCGACACCACCGGGTTCGAGCGGGCCGTCGCGCCGCTCATCAGCCAGACCGATCGCGGCGTCGTCGCGTTGGTCGGGGCCGGCGGGGTTGGCAAGGCGATCGCCTTCGCACTTGCAAACCTCGGAGTCGCCGGCCTGCGCATCTACGACACTGAGCGCACGCGCGCCGAGAAGCTGGCGAGGCTGCTGCCGGCCGGCAACACGGTAACGGTCGCGGACAGCGTCGAAGCGGCACTGCACGGCGCAGTTGGCGTCGTCAACGGCACGCCGATCGGGATGTTGCCGAACCGCGGTACGCCGGTGCCTGATCATTTGTTGCGCGCCGACCTCTGGGTCGCCGACGCGGTCTATTCGCCGCTCTGGACGCCGCTGCTGAAAGCCGCCAAAGCCAGGGGAGCCCGGGTCCTGCTCGGCCGCGAGCTCGCGATCTACCAGGCTGCGGACGCCTTCGAGTTGTTCACCGGCCTGGCGCCCTCGACCGAGGCGATGGGGGCTGCGTTCGACAACCACATGGCGGAGAGATATCCGGCGGTTGACGCCGCCTGAGCCGACGGTCAATACGCGCCGGAACAAGTCGTTCAAGCAAGAAACGCAAACAAGCGTTTAAGTCAGAGGAGGAAACAACGTGAGATCGATCATCCTGGCTGGCCTGTGCTCAGCCACGCTGCTGTCCGGTGCCGCCTACGCGCAATCCGGCGCCCCCATCAAGATCGCCGATGTCGCCGAGCTCTCCGGCGGCGGCGCGACCGTCGGCAACAACTGGAAGAACGGCATCGACCTCGCCGTCGAGGAAATCAACGCCAAGGGCGGCATCCTCGGCCGCAAGATCGAGGTGAGCCACGCCGACTCGCAGTCGAACCCCGGCGTTGCGCGTGCGCAGGTGCAGAAGGCGCTCGATGGCGAGCCCTACGTGCTGCTCGGGCCGGGCTATTCCGGCTCGGTGAAGGTGACGGCGCCGCTGGCGGCCGAGGCCGGCATCACCCAGATCATGGGCGGCGAAGCGGCCGAGCTCACGCAGGCCGGCAACAAGTTCCTCTTCCGCACGTCGTTCGGCCAGCAGTCCTCGATGCCGAAGGTCGCCAAGTACATCAACGACGAGCTGAAGGCGAAGTCGGTCGCGGTGGTCTGGGTCAACAATGATTTCGGCCGCGGCGGCCGCGACGTCATCACCAAGGAATTCAACCGTCTCGGCATCAAGGTCGCGGCCGACCTGTCGACCGAAGCCGGCCAGGCGGACTTCGCTGCCGACGTCAGCAAGATCAAGGCGGCGGCGCCGGACGCCGTTTTCATCTACGTCAACGAGGAAGAGAGCGCGCGCATCCTGAAGGAGATCAAGCGCCAGGGTGTGACTGTGCCGCTGATCGGCGAGACCACGCTGGTCGGCCAGAAGGTGATCGAGCTCGCCGGTGATGCCGCCAACGGCGCTCGCGGCCACGTCGGTCTCACCACCGACGCACCAATCGAGGCCATCAAGGCGTTCCGCGACCGCTTCGTGAAGAAGTACAACTACGTGCCCGATCACAACGGCATCAAGGGCTATCTCGCGATCTACATGGTCAAGGCCACGACCGAGAAGATGGGCAAGGTCGACTCCAAGGCGTTCGCCGACACGCTGCACGGCCTGACCATCAAGACCTCGGCCGAACCGAACATCCTGATGGATGTGACCTTCGACCAGAACGGCGACATCGATCGCCAGGGCTTCCTGGTCGAGGTCGTGGAAGGCAAGCAGGTCGTGAAGCAGGTGTTGCCGAAGCTCAACTGAGGACAACGGTCGATCGGCGGCGCCGGTGTGGTGATGTCCGGCGCCGCCGTCACCCAAGGGCTCACGGGGAAACCATGTCCAATCTGCTCGACCTGATCGTGGCGGGACTCGCCACCGGCGCCATCTACGCGCTGGTCGCCGTCGGCTTCACCTTGCTGTGGCAGACCTCGCAGACCATCAACTTCGCCCAGGGCGAGTTCGTGATGCTGCCCGCCTTCCTGATGCTCGCGGTCATGCATCTCGGCGCGCCGTTCTGGCTCGCGGTGCTCGCCGGCGTGCTGCTGTCGGCGCTGCTGCTCGGTCTCGCCTTCAAGATGCTGCTGGTCGATCCGATGCTGCGGCACGGCGTGCTGCCGCTGGCGATCGCCACCATGGCGCTGGCGATCGGGATCAAGGAGGCCGTGAAGCAGTTCTTCAGCGCCGAGGCGTCGCCGTTTCCGTCGATCGTTCCCGCGGGCGATATCAGCGTGCTTGGCCGTGTCATCTCGCTGCAGAGTCTCGGCGTGCTCGCCGTTGCAATCCTGGCCGTCGTCGGCCTGACCACGCTGCTCAATCGCACCTCGCTCGGCCACCAGATGCAGGCGGCGGCGCAGAATCCGACGGTGGCGCGCATCATCGGCGTTCCCGTCGAGCGCATGATCCTGCTGACCTTCCTGATCAATGCCGTGCTGGTCGCGCTGGCCTCGCTGCTGATCACGCCGATCTATCTTGCCAAATTCTCGAGCGGCGAAGTGCTCGGGCAGGCGGCGTTCATCGCCGCGATCGTCGGCGGCTTCAACCAGGTGCGCGGCGCGATCGCCGGCGGTCTCCTGATCGGTGTCGTCGACAACCTCGCCGCGGCCTACGTCTCCACCCAGTATCGCGCGGCTGTTCCGATGGTGCTGCTGATCCTTGTTATCCTGTTCCGGCCGCAGGGCCTGCTCGGACGAGCCGAGGAGCGCACGGTATGACCCGGAACGGCAGACTGCTCCTCGCCGCGCTGGCGATCGTCGTCATTGCTGGCCTGATCATCATCCCGATGAACTTCAACCGCTACGGCCTCTATATCCTCAGCCAGTGGGCGGTGATGACCATCGCCGCGATGGGGCTCAATCTCACGCTCGGCTATGCCGGGCAGGTGTCGCTGGCGCAGGGCGCTTTCGTCGGCATCGGCGCCTACGGGGCTGCCATCCTCACCACCCATGGCTGGCCGCTGATATCGGCGCTCGGGCTCGTCATCATCGTCTGCTTCATCGTCGGCTGGCTGTTGGGCTATCCGGCGCTGCGCGTGCAGCATCATTATCTCGCCTTCGTCACGCTCGCCTTTTCGACCCTGGCGTTCCTGGTGTTCCGCAACGAGAGCTGGCTCACCAACGGCATCTACGGCATCAGCAACATTCCGCGCCCCGAGATCTTCGGCTTCCCGACCCGCAAGCCGTTGCCGTTCTACTATCTCTGTCTTGGCTCGCTCGGCCTCGTGACGCTGGCGATGTGGTGGCTGATCCGCTCGCCCTGGGGCCGCGCCTTCATGGCGCTACGCGAAAATCCGATCAGGGCGCAATCGCTCGGCATCGACACCAGACGCTATACGCTGATGGCGTTCGCGATCGGCTCGGTGCTCGGCGGCATCGCCGGAGTGCTCTATGCGCCGCTGACGCAATATGTCGATCCCGTGCCGTTCAACCTGCAGCTCTCGCTCGATCTCCTGATGATGGTGATCGTCGGCGGTGCCGGCTTCATGCTCGGGCCGTTCCTCGGCGCCATGATCGCGGTGCTGCTGCCGGAGTGGCTGCGCTTCGCCGAGGGCTATTATCTGATGCTCTACGCGGCCGCCGTGATCGTGCTGCTGATCTATTCGCCGAGCGGCATTCTCGGCATCCTCGACCGCTATCTCAGCTCACGGCGCACCCAGGCGGCATCCGCATTGCGGGCGGCGGCTCAATCCAAGCTGGAGGCCGCGCGATGACCGCAGTCCTCGACGTTCGCGACGTCAAGAAGAGTTTTGGCGGCATCACCGCCGTCAACGGCGTCAGCTTCGACGTGCAGGAGGGCGAGATCCTCGGCCTGATCGGCCCCAACGGCTGTGGCAAGTCGACGCTGTTCAACTGCATTCTCGGCCAGCTCGTGCCGAGCGGGGGCGAGGTGAGGGTGGACGGCAAGCTCGTCACCGGCCAGCGTCCGTCCGAACTGAACCGCCTCGGCGTCAGCCGCACGTTTCAGCTCTTGCAGGTCTTCCCGAAGCTGTCGGTGCGTGACAACCTGATCCTCGCCGGCCAGGAGCATCGCGGCAGCATGCTGTCGCGCCTGTTTGGTCCGTCGGATGCAGGGCTCACCGAGACCGCCGATCAGATGATCGGCTTCTTCAAGCTGGAGCATCTCGCCAACGAGCCGGCCGGCGGCCTGTCCTACGGGCAGCAGAAGCTGCTCGATGCCGCGATGGCGTTCATGGGCGGTCCACGGCTGGTGCTGCTCGACGAGCCCGCCGGCGGCGTCAATCCGACCATGCTCGGCGATCTCAAGGACCGGCTGATCGCGATCAACCGCGAGCGCCGCGCCACCTTCGTCGTGATCGAGCACAACATGGAGTTCGTGATGTCGCTGTGCTCGCGCGTGATGGTGATGGCGGAGGGCAAGGTGCTGGCGATCGGCAAGCCCGACGAGATCAGGGCCAATCCGGCCGTGATCGAAGCCTATCTCGGACACTGACGGAGCCGACGATGAGCGATCCCATTCTCGACGTCCAGAACCTCGTCGGCGGCTACGGCAAGATGACGATCCTCAACGGCACGACGTTCTCGGTGCCGGCGGGATCGATCACCACCGTGATCGGTCCGAACGGTGCCGGCAAGTCGACGGTGTTCAAGGCGATCTTCGGTCTGTTGAAGCTGCGCGAAGGCAAGGTCATCTTCAAGGGCCGCGACGTCACCGGCTTCAGCCAGCGCGCGCTGCTCGGCGCGGGCGTCTGCTACATCCCGCAGGGCCGCAACATCTTCGGCGAGCTGTCGGTGCGCCACAATATCGAGCTCGGCGGCGTTGCCGCGCCGCGTGAGATCGATCTTGCTGCGCGCGTCGAGGCGGCGCTCGACGTGTTTCCGGTGCTGCGCAAGAAGGCGGACCGGCAGGCCTCGACGCTGTCCGGCGGCGAGCAGAAGCAGCTCGAGATCGCGCGCGGGCTGCTGCTCGAGCCGCAGCTCGTGCTGATCGACGAGCCGTCGATCGGGCTGTCGCCGTTGATGGTGCAGCAGACCTTCGACATGCTGAAGCAATTGCGCGACCGCGGCGTCTCGGTGCTCCTGATCGAGCAGAATGCACGCTCGGCGCTGGAGATCTCGGACTACGGCATCGTGCTCGAGCTCGGTCGCACCCGCATCATCGACAAGGCCGATCGCGTGCTGGCCGATCCGCGCATCGGCCAGCTGTTCCTGGGCGGCGCGATGGAGGAGACGGCGGCATGAACCAGCGCTCGATCGCAACGGTCTCCATCTCTGGCGCGCTCGACGAGAAGCTCAAGGCGATCGCTGCCGCCGGCTTCGACACGGTCGAGATCTTCGAGAACGATCTGGTCGCGTTCGGGATGCGGCCGCGCGAGATCGGGCAGATGTGCCGCGACCTCGGCCTTTCGATCTGCGCCTATCAGCCGTTCCGCGATTTCGAGGGCATGCCGGAGCCGCAGCGCGCGCGCAACTTCATCCGCGCCGAGCGCAAGTTCGACCTGATGCAGGAGCTCGGCACCGACCTGCTGCTGATCTGCAGCAGCGTGTCGCCGGCCGCGCTCGGCGGCATCGACCGCGCCGCCGCGGATTTCCAGGAGCTCGGCGAGCGCGCCGCGAGGCGCGGCTTGCGCGTCGGCTACGAGGCGCTGGCCTGGGGCCGCCATGTGCACGACTATCGCGATGCCTGGGAGATCGTGCGCCGCGCCGATCACAAGGCGATCGGCGTCATCCTCGACAGTTTTCATGCGCTGGCGCCGGCGCTGCCGACCAATGCGATCCGCGCCATTCCCGCCGACAAGATCTTCCTGGTCCAGTTGGCCGACGCACCCAAGCTCGAACTGGACGTGCTGTCCTGGAGCCGGCACTTCCGCAGCTTTCCCGGGCAGGGCGACCTCCCGGTCGGCGAGTTCATGGAGGCGGTCGCCGCGACCGGCTATTCCGGGCCGCTGTCGCTGGAGATCTTCAACGATCAGTTCCGCGCCGGCTCGGCGCCACGCACGGCGCTCGACGGCATGCGTTCGCTGCTGCTGTTGCAGGATGACCTCGCCGGAAAAATCCCCGCGGCGTCGGCAGAGCCCCGCTTCGCGCCTCGCGTGAAGAGCCACGGCATCGGCTTTGTGGAATTCGCGGTCAGCGAGGACAAGGCGGAGTCGCTCGCCGCATTGTTCGGGCAGCTCGGCTTCCGCAAAACCGGGCGGCATCGCAGCAAGGCGGTGCAGCGCTGGTCGCAGGGCGCGATCGAGCTGGTGATCAATTGCGAGCCGGCGAGCTTCGCGCATTCGCACTATATCACGCACGGTTCCGGCGTTTGCGCGTTGGCGTTGGATGTCGACAGTGCGGACCGTGCCATGGCGCGGGCGCAGTCCTTGAAGACGCGCACCTTCACCCAGCCGGTCGGGCCGGGCGAGCTGGAGATCCCGGCGATCCATGGTGTCGGCGGCAGCCTGCTGTATTTCCTCGATACCCACGGCCGTCACTGGGATGTCGACTTCGAACCGGTCGCCAGCGACAAGACGACTGATCGGCTCTTGGCCGTCGATCACATCGCACAGTCGATGCCGCATGAGGAGATGCTGTCCTGGCTGTTGTTCTATGCCGGGATCATCGACTTCTCGCGGCTGCCGCAGATGGAGATCGCCGATCCCAGAGGCCTCGTGCAGAGCCAGGCGATCGTCAACGGCGATCGCAGCCTGCGCTTCATCCTCAACGGCTCGACGGCGACGCGCACGCTGTCGTCGCGTTTCATCTCCGAGTTCTTCGGCTCGGGCGTCCAGCACATCGCCTTCGCCTGCGACGACATCTTTGCAGCCGTGGCCGAAATGCGCGCCCGCGGCGCCGGCTTCCTCGACATTCCCGACAACTACTACGACGATCTCGAAGCGAAATACGATCTAGCGCCCGAGACCATCGCGGCCCTCCGCGCCAACGAGATCCTGTACGACCGCGACGGCGACGCGGAGTTCTTCCAGGTCTACACCCACATTTTCGAGGAGCGCTTCTTCTTCGAGATCGTGCAGCGCCGCAACTACCAGGGCTTCGGCGCCGCCAACGCCGCGATCCGGCTGGCGGCGCAGGCGCGCGAGGTGCGGCCGGACACGATGCCGCGGCTGTAGCTCAGGGCTCCGGCCGAATCCCAGGCAGACTGACGATTGCCGCCGCCAGGTCTTCGATCACCAGCCGGACGCGCGCGATGCCGGCGCGCTCCGGGACGATCAGCATGTTGAGCGGCACCGACGGCAGCCTGTAGTCGGGCAGGAGCACCGTCAGCCTGCCCTCGGTGATGAGATCGTCGACCAGCCAGGCATGGGCTGCGGCGATGCCGCGCCCGGCCAGCACGGCTTCGCGCACCGCGAGGCCGTGATTGGTTCGGAAGCGGCCGCTGAAGGGCACCTCGTGGCGCTGGCCGTCGCCGGACATCAGCGCCAGCACGTCGCTGCCGGCGACATTGGGCATGCGGATGCCGTCATGGCCGAGCAGATCCTGCGGTACGCGCGGCGTGCCGCGTCCTGCCAGATAGCCCGGCGCCGCCACCAGCAGCCGGTGCGAATGGCCGAGTGCGCGCAGCTTCATCGAGCTGTCAGTGAGCGGCGCGAGACGGAGCGCGATGTCGACGCCCTCGCGCACCAGATCGATGCGCTCGTCGGTCAGATTGAGATCGATCGCGATGTCCGGATAGCGGTCCTGGAACGCGAACACCAGCCGGGTGATGTGCAGGATGCCGAACGCGGCCGTGCAGGAGATGCGGATCGTGCCGCTGGCGGCTCCACGCGTGCCGCGCGCCTCGTCGCCGGCCTGCTCGATCAGGCGCAGGATCTGGACGCAGTTGGCATAATAGAGGCTGCCCTCGGTGGTCAGGGTGACGCGCCGGGTGGTGCGGCTCAGCAGGGGAACGCCGATCGCGTCTTCAAGCTCCTGGAGATGACGCGAGATGGTGGACTGACCCAGCCCAAGCTCACGCGCGACGGCCGACAGGTTGCCCCGTTCGGCGACGCGAACGAAGCTGCGCATGTTGACGATGCTGACGTCCAACTTATCCATAATTCGGCATAATGTTATCGATAGCAGCCATATAGTGGATGAACGAGGCCGGGTCTATCTCCTGGATTGTTCCAGCCAAGGGATCAAGCCATGAATGTGCTGCTCGTCTTCGCCCACCCCGAACCCCGCTCGCTGAACGGCGCCCTGCGCGACGGCGCTGTCGCCGAGCTTCGGTCGCAAGGTCATCAGGTCAGGGTCTCGGATCTCTATGCGATGGGCTGGAAGGCGGCCGCCGACCGCGCCGACTTTCCGCAACTGCCGCCCGATGTGCGCCTCAACGTCGCCACGGCCTCCGGCGAGGCGTTCAAGACGCACTCGCTCACCGACGACGTCAGGGCGGAGCAGGAGAAGCTCCTATGGGCCGACGCGGTGATCCTGCAGTTTCCGCTGTGGTGGTTCACGATGCCGGCGATCCTCAAGGGCTGGGTCGACCGGGTCTATTCCTACGGCTTCACCTACGGCGTCGGCGAGCACAGCGACAAGCGCTGGGGCAACCGCTATGGCGAGGGCGTGTTCGCCGGCAAGCGCGCGATGCTCGTGGTGACCACCGGCGGCTGGCAGGAGCACTATTCGGAGCGCGGCATCAACGGGCCGATCGACGACCTCCTGTTTCCCATCAACCACGGCATCCTGTTCTATCCCGGCTTCGACGTACTGCCGGCCTTCGTGGCGCACCGGGTGAACCGGCTCGATGAGGCGGGCTTCGCGGACATCGCCGCGCGGCTCCGCGCGCGGATGCGGACGCTGTTCACGGATCAGCCGATCCCGTACCGGCGGCAGAACCACGGCGATTACCTGATCCCGTCGATGCAGCTGCGTCCCGAACTCGGGCATGCCGACGCGCGCGGCTTCGCGCTGCATGTCGACGCTGTGCGATGACGTTGCCGCGGCGCGGGCTCAGCCCGCGCCCATCGCGACCGCGATGTGGTAGGTCGCGAACGCCGCCGCATAGGCGAGCGCGAACATGTAGAAGAAGGTCACGGCCATCCAGCGCCAGCTGCCGGTTTCGCGGCGGATGACGGCGAGCGTCGAGGCGCATTGCGGGGCGAAGATGTACCAGGCGAGCAGCGCCAGCGCCGTGGCGAGGCTCCATTTGCTCGCCAGCACCTGGCCGATCTGCTCGGCCGCCTCCTTGCCGCCCTCGATCGCATAGACGGTGCCGAGCGCGGCGACCGCGACCTCGCGGGCGGCCATGCCGGGCACCAGCGCGACCGCGATCTGCCAGTTGAAGCCGACCGGCGTGAGCAGGGGAGCGATCGCCTGGCCGATCATCGCCGCGAGGCTGTAATTGATCGCAGGCTCGGTGGCGCCCTCCGGCGGCTGCGGGAACGAGGCCAGGAACCAGATCAGCACCATCATCGCGAAGATCGTGGTGCCGGCGCGCTGCAGGAACATCTTGGCGCGGGTGTAGACGCCGATCGCGATGCTGCGCAACCGCGGCATCTTGTAGTCCGGCAGCTCCAGCATGAACGGTGCCGGCTGGTAGTCGCGCATCAGGAAGAACTTCACCAGGAACGACACCAGCAGCGCGCTGATGATCCCGGCGGCGTAGAGCCCGAACATCACCAGTCCCTGCAGGTTGACCAGGCCCCAGACCTTGGTCGGCGGGATGAAGGCCGAGATGATCAGCGTATAGACCGGAATCCGCGCCGAGCAGGTCATCAGCGGCGCGATCAGGATGGTGGTGAGCCGATCGCGGCGGTTGTCGATCACGCGCGTTGCCATGATGCCGGGAATGGCGCAGGCAAAGCTCGAGAGCAGCGGGATGAATGCGCGGCCATGCAAGCCGGCGCCGCCCATGATGCGGTCCATCAGGAACGCCGCGCGCGCCATGTAGCCGAAATCTTCCAGGAGCAGGATGAACAGGAAGATGATGATGATCTGCGGCAGGAAGACGATGACGCTGCCGACGCCGGAGATCACGCCGTTCTGCAGGAAGCTCTGCAGCAGGCCCTCGGGAAGCTCGTCGTGAACGAGCTGGCCGAGCGCATCGAAGGCCGCCGACAGCACCTGCATCAGCGGCTGCGCCCAGGCGAACACCGCCTGGAACATCACGAACAGGATCGCCAGCAGGATGAGCAGCCCGCCGACCGGATGCAGCGCGACCGAATCGATCCGGGCGGTCCAGGTGTCCGGCCGCTCGGGCAGGCTGACCGTCTCCGCGATGATACGGTCGGCCTCGCGCTGAGTGGCGCGCAGCTCCGGGACCGTGAGCGGACGCCAGGTGTTGGCGCGCTCTCCGGTGGTCTCGGCCGCCTGGGCCAGGAGCTCGTCGGTCAGCCGCAGCAGGTCGTCGGTGCCGCCCTTGCGCACGGCGATCGACGTCACCACCGGCACGCCCAGCGCCTGCGACAGTGCGGGAACGTCGACCGTCACGCCACGCCGCTTGGCGATGTCGAACATGTTGAGCACGAGCGCCAGCGGCCGGCCGGTGCTCTTGAGCTCGAGCAGCAGCCGGACCGTCAACCTGAGGTTGGTCGAGTCGGCAACGCACAACACCAGGTCGGGCAGGACCTCGCCGGTGGCGCGTCCCAGCACGAAATCCCGGGTGATTTCCTCGTCGGGGCTGCGGCCGCGCAGCGAATAGGTGCCGGGCAGGTCGACCAGCGAGACCTGGCGGCCCTGCGGGGTGACGAAGCCGCCCTCTTTGCGCTCGACCGTGACCCCGGGATAATTCGCGACCTTCTGGCGGCTTCCCGTCAGCGCGTTGAACAGCGAGGTCTTGCCGCTGTTGGGCGTACCCACCAGGGCCAGATGCAGCAGAGGGCTTTCCATGACGACGCTTTCCGCGCGGCCTATGCCACGATGACGGCCATGGCCTCGCGCCGGCGGACCGCGACGGTGATGTTGTCGACACGGACGGCGATCGGGTCTCGCCCGACGATCCCCTCATGCAGGATTTCGACCCGGGCGCCCTCGACGAAGCCCAGTTCGATCAGCCGGCTCTCCAGCTCAACGTCCGGCAACGACGACGCCGCGCCGCCAGCGGCCAGATGCTGGATCGTTCCGGTATAGCCCCTTCGGGCCAGACCGAGCGGCTGAGGCGGCCGTGTATCGCAGATTTCGCTCATAGCCTGTATTTTCAATCGCGTGCCAAGAGGTCAAGCGCGGCATGTTAAATGCCGCGGCATCTTAGAGCGATTTTAAACAGACCGGGCGGGCCGCCGTCTGATCTGCCTCAAGGAGCGGCAGCGGCTGCCGTGTGCCGGGTGTCCACCGCCGCCTTCGGCTCGAGGCCTGAAGACGCTGCGGCGCGGCTCTTGAAGTGGTCGAGCACGAACAGCCGGATCGCCGACGACAGGTTGCCCTGCTGGCGATTGTTGTCGATCTCCCCGACCAGTTCGGACAGGGTCATGTTACGGAGACCCGAAATCTCCTTCATGCCGTTCCAGAAGGCCTCTTCGAGGCTGACGCTGGTCTTGTGACCTGCGACCACGATAGAACGTTTTACGACGGGCGACTTCATCACGCGTCCTCGCCATTGATACGATGTTGATCGAGTAATTCGTTCGCGCGCTTGTCGCGTTGGGCGTCAGTTGCGCGTTCGGACTTCGTCCTGCCGAAGCGAGCGCGGTTGCCTTCGGCGACCTTTGCTGCCTGATCGCGCTCCACGCGCTTTCTGAAACGCTTCAAGTTGATGATGTCACCCATGCTTGCTCCAATCATCTAAGGCATCGAACATCACGACGAGAGCATGCGCATTGCGCGGATGAGCTCAGGCGTTCTCCAGACAATCACGTCATCGCTCCCTGATAGTTCGATGGCCATTCGCGTCGTTGCGAGCTGGATTTGTTTACTCACCAAACGCAGCAGAACTTGTAGTCGAGAGTATCCTTTAGGGGTTAACAGCGAGAATTGCATCACCCCCCGTAGTACTACGGGACTACCGCTACGCTCGCCCCGGCCTCGTCATCCTCTCGGGTTGAACGAGGCGGTCGAATTCCTCTTCGGAGACGAGACCGAGCCGCAAAGCTTCCTGTTTCAGCGTTGTGCCGCGCTGATGCGCTGATTTCGCGACTTTGGCGGCGTTGTCGTAGCCGATCTTCGGTGCAAGCGCCGTCACCAGCATCAGCGAGCGCTCCATCAGCTCGCGAATGCGAGCAGTGTCGGCCTGGATTCCGGTCACGCAATGTTCGCTGAATGAACGTGCTGAATCACCTAGTAATTGTATGGACTGCATCATGCAATGTGAGAGCAATGGTTTGTAGACGTTCAGTTCGAAATGACCCTGGCTGCCGGCCATGGTGATCGCCGTGTGATTGCCGAACACCTGGCAGCACACCATCGTGAGCGCTTCGCATTGCGTCGGGTTCACCTTGCCCGGCATGATCGAGGAGCCCGGCTCGTTCTCCGGCAGGATCAGTTCTCCCAATCCGGAGCGGGGGCCTGATCCGAGGAAGCGGATGTCGTTGGCGATCTTGAACAGGCCGGTGGCCGCCGCATTGAGCGCGCCATGGGCGTAAACATAGGCGTCGTTGGACGCAAGCGCCTCGAATTTGTTGGCGGCACTGGTGAAGGGCAGGCCGGTGGCGTCGGCAACATGCTTGGCGAACAGCTTCGCGAACTTCGGATCCGCGTTCAGGCCAGTGCCCACGGCGGTGCCGCCCTGCGCCAGCGGCAGGAGATCCCGCGCCGCGATCTCGATTCGTGCGATCGCGTTCTCGACCTGCGTGGCGTAGCCGGAGAACTCCTGGCCGAGCGTGAGCGGCGTGGCGTCCTGGGTGTGGGTGCGGCCGATCTTGACGATGTCCGCGAACGCGTCCTGCTTGGCACGCAGCGCCGCCAGCAGCTCCGACAGCGCCGGCACCAGATGGCCCGCGATCGCGCGCGCCGCGGCGATGTGCATCGCGGTGGGGAACGAGTCGTTGGACGACTGGCTCATGTTGACGTGGTCGTTCGGATGAACGGGCTTCTTGGTGCCGCGCTCGCCGCCCAGCAGCTCGCTGGCGCGATTGGCGATCACCTCGTTGAGGTTCATGTTGCTCTGGGTGCCCGAGCCGGTCTGCCAAACGACCAGCGGGAAATGGTCGTCGAGCTTGCCGTCGATGACCTCCTGCGCCGCCTGGACGATGGCGTCCGCCATGCGTGGCTCGAGCAGGCCGAGCTCGCGGTTGGCCTGGGCCGCGGCCAACTTCACCAGCGCGAGCGCGCGCACGATGCCGATCGGCATGCGGTCGTGGCCGATGCGGAAATTCTGCCGGCTGCGCTCGGTCTGCGCGCCCCAATAGCGGTCGGCGGCGACCTCGATCGGGCCGAAGCTGTCGGTCTCCGTGCGCGTCGATCCGTGCGATGATGAATCAGCTGAATGTGCCATGAAGCATGCCCATGATTGATGGTGAACCGGCGTCGACCGGTTCAAGCATGCTTCAATCTAGTGGTCCAACCGCCGTTCCGCGCGCGGCGAATGGGCCTATTTCTTGCGGAAACGGTCCAGGCGCACGACCTCGGCGCCTTCCCCCGGCGAGGTCGGCGGGAGCGGCTTGTCGTCGCTGGTCTCGGCCGGCGTCGCAGGCAGCGGCCCGGCGATGGCCGATGGCGTCGGTGCGGCCGGCAGCTTCGGCGCGGCCGGCGTCTCGGCAATCGCCTCCGACGGCTCGAACTGCAGTCCGAATTGCACGGACGGATCGAAGAAGCTCTTGATCGCGTGGAACGGCACCACGAGGCGCTCAGGGATGCCGCCGAACGACAGGCCGACCTCGAACCGGTCCTCCGAGACCACCAGATCCCAGAACTGGTGTTGCAGGATGATCGTCATCTCCTCCGGATATTGCGCGAGCAGCCGCGGCGACAGCTTGACGCCCTCGGCCTTGGAGATGAACGTGATGAAGAAATGGTGCTCGCCCGGGAGCCCGTGGGCGGCAGCGTCGGTCAGCACCCGGCGCAGCACCCCGCGCAACGCGTCGCGCGCCAGCACATCGTATCGAATATGATCCGTCGCCATGATCGGTCCTGTGTCGTGAGGGCTGCGCCCGACGTGTCGAGCCGCCGCGCCCGGCAGGCAGCAGCATTCCCGACTCGCGTCAGTCACATCGTACCCGGCATCGGCGCCGAGGTCAGCAGCCATGCCGGTCGATCGCCAGATATGGGAACGGGTAGAAGCTGGCGGAAGTCCGGTCAACGGCGGAATGAACGGGTGCCGCGCCAAAAAACTGGGGACGGCACAGCCCCTGGAAGGAAACCGGTTAACGTGGAGGCAGGTGAAAGTGGAGGCTTCTGTTGCCAGGTGCCTCCGAACCCCGCCTAACGGAGCTTAACCCGTTAGGACTTTAAGGTGGTCTTTCAAACTGCGTTACGCAGCCTGAGCAACCGGAGCAAAGTTGTCGTTGGCAACTATTGCAGTAGCCCGATAACGGCGGAACAATACCGGGAAAAAGCTCGCCCTTTACGCCCTCGTCGATCCTATTTCGCCCCCGCCAAAACCCATCTGTCGGTGGGTTTTGGTGGAGGCGCCGGGTACCGCCCCCGGGTCCGAATGGTTTATTTCGACGGCGATTTATTTCCATAGCCGGCAGGCCGGCACCCCCTATATAGGCCGCCGGCCAGCGGATGCACAGGGCCGAAACGCCGCGGCGCGCGACAAAAATGTGGGCGGCTGCCGGGAACCTCTGGTTCGACCTTGGCAGCCTGGTTTTCGTCCTCCTACAGTGCGGCATGCCTCCCGAAGTTGCGCAGGTTGCCTCTCCCGCGGCCGACATCGCCAGACACCCGCCCAGCCTCCGCACGCTCTTCTTCGCATTCGCGAAAATGTCGCTGTCGGGCTTCGGCGGCGTGCTGGTGTTCGCGCGGCGTGCGATCGTCGACGAGCATCGCTGGATGACGGCGGAGGAGTTCAACGCGACCTTCGCGCTCTGTCATTTCCTGCCCGGACCGAACATCGTGAATTTCTCCGTGGTGTTCGGCGCGCGATTGCGCGGTGTCGCGGGCGGAATCGCTGCGTTTGCCGGCCTGCTCGGACCCCCGATGCTGCTGATCACCTCTCTCGGCGCCATCTACGGTCATTTTGGACAAGCCGACACGTGGCGACGGGCGCTTGCAGGCGTGTCCTGCGTGGCCGTTGGCCTGCTGGCGTCGGTGGTGTTTCGCATGATCTCGCCGCTCCTCAAGAAGAGCGACGTGGCGGGCGTTGTCGTCGTCGCTGGCGTGTTCGTGGCGATCGGGCTGGCGCGCCTGCCGCTTCAGGAGGTTCTGCTGGTGGCCGTGCCGCTCAGCCTTGCCGTCACCTATGCCAAGACGCGGTGGGCACGATGAGCGGGGACGACAATCCGTTGTTCCAGCTGTTCTGGACCTTTGCGTTGATCTCGCTGTTTGCGGTTGGCGGCGCCGTGGCGGCGATTCCCGAACTGCAACGTGTTGCAGTCGAGGCCCGGCACTGGATGACAGACAAACAGTTCGCCGACCTGTTCGCACTGTCGCAATTGTCGCCCGGGCCCAACGTTCTGATCGTCACCCTGATCGGCTATTCGGTCGCAGGCGTGGCAGGTGCGGCGGTCGCGACGATCGCGATGTGCGGTCCCACTGCCGTGCTCTCCTATTTCGTCAGCCGTTGGCTCTCGAATGCGCGGGATGCGCGCTGGCCCGCCATGCTGCAGGCGGCGCTGGTGCCGTTGTCGATCGGCTTGATGGCGGCGAGCGCATGGATTCTCGGTCAGGCTTCCGACCAGACGTGGCGGGCGTTCGCGCTGACGGTCCTTGCCGCACTCGTTGCATCTATGACGCGACTCAATCCGCTCTGGCTGCTCGCCGCAGGCGGCTGCCTTGGTTTCGCTGGCCTTCTCTAGGGAAAGCCGCTAGCAAAACAGAAGCGCGACCGGTTTGCTCCGGGCCGCCGAACGAAAACAGTGCCGGCCATCAAGGCCGATCGGGGAGGGCGAGGCATGGCCGAGACCACGGGCCAATTGTCGGGCGAAACGGCGGGCATGCCGGCCGCCCGCAGCGTGACCGCCGCATCGATCATTCTGGTCCTTGCCTTCGCGCCACAGATCATCGAGCTGCTGATTGCCTTGGCCGGTCTTGTCGGTCCACTATCCGGACGTGGTCCGCTACAGGTCATTGCGGCCCATGCGTCGGCCTTGTCGATGGCGATCCCGAGCCTGGCGCAGCAATATGCCGCAAGCGGCAAGACCTCGCTGTCTTCCGATGTTCTGCTGGCTCTCATCTACACCTATCCGCTGATCGCGGTCGCAGTGTTCACATTCATGGTCCGTCCGCGCGCGGCGCAGGACTATTTCGGCGGCGTCGTGCTGATGGCGATCGCGCTGTTCGCGTTGTGGGCCTCCAGCGACCTGCAAGGCATGCGCGGCTTCTCGTTCGGTGCCGGAACTGCGCCGCGGATGTTCGGTCTGCTGCTGCTAGGGCTCGGAGCCGCCGTGGCCGTGATCGGCGTCGTGAGTGAAGGCGCGCAGCTTGCGACCTATCACTGGCGCGGACCGCTGTTCGTCTCGCTCGCGATCCTGACCTTCGCCGTCTCCATTCGCCCGCTCGGACTCTTGATCACGGGGCTTGCAAGCTTCCTGATCGCGGCGATCGGCAGCCCGGAGACGCGCTGGCGCGAGGCCCTGATCGTCGGCATCTGCCTGACCGGCGGCTGCGCGCTGCTGTTCCCCTACGTGCTGGGGTTGCCGATGCCGCTGTTGCCGCGTTTCCTTTTGCAGTGAGGGCGTGATGGATCTGTTTGCAAATCTCGCCCACGGTTTCGTCGTCGCGTTGTCGCCAATCAATCTGCTGATGTGCCTGATCGGCGCGCTGGTCGGCACGCTGGTCGGGGTTCTCCCGGGCATCGGGACCATCGCCACGGTGGCGATGTTGCTGCCGATCACCTTCGGCCTGCCGCCGGTCGGCGCGCTGATCATGCTGGCCGGTATCTATTACGGCGCGCAGTATGGCGGCTCGACCACGTCGATCCTGGTCAACATTCCCGGCGAGGCGACGTCGGTGGTGACCGCGCTCGACGGCTTCCAGATGGCGAAGCAGGGCCGTGCCGGTCCGGCGCTGGCGATCGCCGCGATCGGCTCGTTCTTCGCCGGCTGCGTTGCCACCGTGCTGATTGCGATCCTCGGCGCGCCGTTGACCAAGCTCGCGCTGGCGTTCGGCCCGGCCGAGTATTTCTCGCTGATGGTGCTGGGCCTGATCTTCGCGGTCGTGCTGGCGAAGGGCTCGGTGCTGAAGGCGATCGCGATGATCGTGCTCGGCCTGCTGCTGTCGATGGTCGGCTCGGACATCGAGACCGGTGTTTCGCGCATGGCCTTCAACATTCCCGAACTCGCCGACGGCCTCGGCTTCGCCACCGTCGCGATGGGCGTGTTCGGCTTCGCCGAGATCATCCGCAATCTCGATGCCGGCGCGGAGATGGACCGCGACCTCGTGCAGAAGAAGATCACCGGCCTGATGCCGACCAGGAAGGATCTGAAAGACTCCACGCCGGCGATCCTGCGCGGCACGCTGCTCGGTTCGATCCTCGGCATCCTGCCGGGCGGAGGTGCGGTGATCGCCTCGTTCGCGGCCTATACGCTGGAGAAGAAACTCGCGCGAGATCCGTCGCGGTTCGGTCGCGGTGCGATCGAGGGCGTCGCGGCGCCGGAGAGCGCCAACAACGCGGCGGCGCAGACCTCCTTCATTCCGCTGCTGACGCTCGGCATTCCGCCGAATGCGGTGATGGCGCTGATGGTCGGCGCGATGACCATCCACGGCATCGTGCCGGGCCCCCAGGTGATGCAGAAGCAGCCTGATCTGGTCTGGGGCATGATCGCCTCGATGTGGATCGGCAATCTCATGCTGATCATCATCAACCTGCCGCTGGTCGGCATCTGGGTGCGGCTCTTGCGCGTGCCATACCGGCTGATGTTCCCGTCAATCGTGATCTTCTGCGCGATCGGCATCTATTCGGTGAACAACGCGCCGGTCGACGTGGTCCTGGCGGGCGCGTTCGGCCTCGTCGGCTACTGGCTGATCAAGCATGATTTCGAGCCGGCGCCGCTGCTGCTCGGCATGGTGCTGGGCCCGCTGATGGAGGAGAACCTGCGCCGGGCGCTGCTGATCTCGCGCGGCGACTGGTCGGTGTTCCTGACGCGGCCGCTGTCGGCCGTGCTGCTCGCGATCGCGGCGGGGCTGCTCGTGCTGGCGGTGCTGCCGACGCTGCGCCGCAAGCGCGATGAGGTCTTCGTGGAAAGCGAAGGCTGACCAGCGTCGGCGGACCGGACGCCGGAGGCGCTCGGGACCCTGGTCAAGGGCGAGATCGTCAAATGGTCCGCGGTCCTCAAGCCGGCGAGCTGGTACGGAACAGCCATGGATCGGGAGGAGGCGGAACGTGCGGTCCCGCCCTTGTCAATTGCGGCTGCGGCCGACATTTTTCGGGGTATAATTGGCGACCGGGCCGAGTCGAGGCTAGGGCCGGGCGATCCCTGCCGTTACATTCGCCGCCTTCCGCGAAAGGCCGCCAGCGCGCACCATGCACCAGTATCACGACCTGCTCGAACGCATCCTGTCCGACGGCGCCGAGAAGCACGACCGCACCGGCACCGGCACGCTGTCGGTGTTCGGCCACCAGATGCGCTTCAACCTTGCGGCCGGCTTTCCGCTGGTGACCACCAAGCGGCTGCCGCTGAAGGCGATCGTGCATGAGCTCTTGTGGTTCCTCAAGGGCGACACCAACATCAAATATCTGCACGATCACGGCGTGACGATCTGGGACGAGTGGGCCGATGGCAATGGCGATCTCGGCCCCGTCTACGGCTATCAGTGGCGCTCGTGGCCGACGCCGGACGGCGGCCATATCGACCAGATCGGAGGCGTGATCGACATGATCAGGCGCAATCCGGATTCGCGCCGGCTGATCGTGACGGCCTGGAACCCGGCCGACGTCGAAAAAATGGCGCTGCCGCCGTGCCACTGCCTGTTCCAGTTCTATGTCGTGAACGGCAAATTGTCGTGCCAGCTCTACCAGCGCTCGGCCGACGTCTTTCTCGGCGTGCCCTTCAACATCGCATCCTATGCGCTGCTGACGATGATGGTGGCGCAGGTTACGGATTTGAAGCCCGGTGAATTCGTGCACTCCTTCGGCGACGTGCATCTCTATTCCAATCACATCGAGCAGGCCCGCCTGCAGCTCACCCGTGCGCCCCGTCCGCTGCCGACCATGACGCTCAATCCGGACGTCAAGGACATCTTCGGCTTCCACTACGAGGACTTCGCGCTCGCCGGCTACGATCCGCATCCGCATATCAAGGCCGAGGTCGCGGTCTGACGCATGCCGGTTTCGATCCGTAGCGCCGGGCCTGACGACATCGGAAGCGTATTCGCGCTGATCCGGGAGCTCGCCGACTACGAGAAGCTCTCGCACGAGGTCGGCGCGAGCGAGGCTGACATCGCCGCCGCGCTGTTCTGCGAGCATCCGACGCTGTTCTGCGATCTCGCCGAATGGAACGGCGCGGTGGCGGGCTTCGCGGTCTGGTTCGTCAACTTCTCTACGTTTGCCGGCAAGCCAGGGATCTATCTCGAGGATCTGTTCGTGCGGCCGGCGTTTCGCCGCAACGGCATCGGCCAGGCCTTGCTCGGCCATCTCGCGCGCACCTGCATCGAAAAGGGCTGGGCGCGGCTGCAATGGTCGGTGCTCGACTGGAATGCTCCTTCCATCACTTTCTACAAATCGCTCGGCGCCGAGCTCATGGACGAGTGGACGCTGTGCAAGGTGACCGGCGAGGCTCTGGCTCAGCTGGCGGAGAGGGCGCCGTGATCGAGATCGTGCTGATCGTCGCAGTCGCCGACAACGGCATCATCGGCGCCGCCGGTGCGATCCCGTGGCGGCAGAAGAGCGACATGCAGCGCTTCAAGGCGATGACCATGGGGCGCCCGATCGTGATGGGCCGCAAGACCTTCATCTCGTTTCCGCGCCGGCCGCTGCCGGGCCGCACCAACATCGTCGTCACCCGCAATGCCGAGTTTCGCGCTGATGGCGCGATCGTGACCCATACCGTCGATGAAGCGCTCGTCATCGCGCGTGGTGATGCGCTGCGGCGTTCAGCCGCGGAGATCGCGGTCATCGGAGGCACCGAGCTCTTTGCTGCAACGATGCCGATCGCCGACCGGCTGGAGATCACCGAGGTGCATGCGAGCCCGCCTGGCGATACCGTGTTTCCGGCGATCGACCCGGCCCGATGGGAGGAGGTGGCGCGGCAGCGCCATGCCTCGGGGCCTGACGATCAGGCCGAATTCTCCTACGTCACCTATCGCCGGCGGCGGTGAGCGTTTCGCCGGCGGGATCGACGCGACGGCCCGTCCAAGACCATCCGTTAATGATGAAGTCGCGCAGTTTGGCCGTGTGGCGGAGCTGAGGCCGCGGCAAACCGGCGCTTCCGGCCCTGTTTACATTGACAAAACCCGGTTCGGGCTTAGCTGGAGCGCTACGTTGTAAGGGGCGGGGCCGTCCCTTATAACCCGGCGACCGTCGGGGCCGGCGTTGGTGTACACTCAGCCTCTCGGAGGAGATCGATCGATGGCGTGGAAGAATCAGGGCGGAGGCCCGTGGGGTCAGGGTCCGAAGGGGCCCTGGGGCTCGGGACCGCAACCGGTCGGTCCAAGGCCGCCCGACCTGGAAGATCTTCTGCGGCGCGGCCAGGACCGGCTGCAGCAGTTCGTGCCGGGCGGCGGCTTCGGCACCGCGGGCGTGCTCCTGATCGTGCTCGGCGCCATCATCATCTGGCTCGCCTCCGGCATCTACCGCGTGCAGTCCGAGGAGCTCGGCGTCGTGCTGCGCTTCGGCAAATATGTCCGCGATGAGCAGCCGGGCCTGCGCTATCACCTGCCTTATCCGATCGAGACCGTGCTGCTGCCCAAGGCGCTGCGCGTCAACTCGATCTCGATCGGCATCACCGCCAATGATGATCCCGGCCGGCGCGGCCGCAGCGGTCGCGATGTCCCGGAGGAGAGCCTGATGCTGACCGGCGACGAGAACATCGTCGACGTCGACGTCACCGTGCTCTGGCGCATCAAGCCGAAGGGCGCGGCCGACTTCCTGTTCAACATCCAGAACCCCGAGGGCACCGTGAAGGCGGTGGCCGAGAGCGCGATGCGCGAGGTGATCGGCCGCTCCAACATCCAGCCGATCCTCACCGGCGCCCGCACCGTGATCGAGCAGAACGTGCAGGAGCTGATGCAGAAGACGCTCGACAATTACGGCTCCGGCATCCAGATCACCCAGGTGCAGATGCAGAAGGTCGATCCGCCGGCCCAGGTGATCGAGGCGTTCCGCGACGTCCAGGCGGCGCGTGCCGACCTCGAGCGTCTCCAGAACGAAGCCCAGACCTACGCCAACAAGGTGGTGCCGGAGGCGCGGGGTCGTGCCGCGCAGATCCTGCAGGTCGCCGAGGGCTACAAGGAGCAGGCGATCGCCGAGGCCAAGGGCCAGAGCGCGCGCTTCCTCAAGGTCTATGACGAGTACAAGAAGGCGCCCGACGTGACCCGCGAACGGATCTATCTCGAGACCATGGAGCGCGTGCTCGGTGGCTCGGAGAAGCTCGTGCTCGACTCTGGCGCCACCGGCGGCCCTGTGCCGCTGCTGCCGCTCGGCGATCTCTTGCCGCGCCGTCCGGCGCCGGCCGCTCAGCAGGGAGGCGTCCGATGAGGTCCCCCGTTGCAGGCATCGTCGCGCTCGTCGCCGTGCTCGTGCTCGTCGTCATCGGCTACAGCTCGCTGTTCACCGTGAACCAGACCGAGCAGGCGCTGGTGGTGCGGTTCGGCAAGCCGGTCGACGTCGTCACCGAGCCCGGCCTGAACTTCAAGGCACCGTTCATCGACAACGTGATCTCGATCGACAAGCGCATCCTCGACCTCGAGAACCCCTCGCAGGAGGTGATCGCGTTCGACCAGAAGCGGCTCGTGGTCGACGCCTTCGCGCGCTACCGGATCAAGAACGCGCTGCAGTTCTACCAGAGCGTCGGCTCGATCCAGACCGCCAACGTCCAGCTCGGCACGCTGCTGAACGCCGCGCTGCGCCGCGTGCTCGGCGAGGTCACCTTCACACAAGTCGTGCGCGACGAGCGCGAGGCGCTGATGCGCAAGATCCGCGATCAGCTCGACAAGGAGGCCGACGCCTATGGCATCCAGGTGGTGGACGTCCGCATCCGCCGCGCCGACCTGCCGGAGGCCAACAGCCAGGCGGTGTACAACCGGATGAAGACCGAGCGGCAGCGTGAGGCCGAGGAGTTCCGGGCGCTCGGCGGCCAGAAGGCCCAGGAGATCAGGTCCAAGGCCGATCGCGAGGCTACCGTGATCGTCGCCGAGGCCAACTCGCAGGCGGAGCAGACCCGCGGCGCCGGCGATGCCGAACGCAACCGGCTGTTCGCCGAGGCCTACAGCAAGGACCGCGACTTCTTCGCCTTCTACCGCTCGATGACGGCGTATGAGAACGGCCTGAAATCCGGCGATACCCGCTTCCTGCTGCGGCCCGATTCGGAGTTCTTCCGCTACTTCGCCAACCCCTCGGGGAAGCCGGCGGGGGAGACGCCGTCCACCGCCAGCAGCTCGACCGCGGCGGCCGCGGTGCCGGCGCCCAAGCCCTGATGCGTCGGCCCCGATGACCAGGGCGGTTGATCCGGGTGAATAAGAGTTGACATGGACGGGGCGAAGCCGTTGCTTCGCCCCGTTACATATCAAGAAGATCGAACGGGAGGTCCGGGTCCGATGAGGTCCATTGCGTTTTCCGATTTCCTCATCGGATTAGGTATCCTGTTCGTGCTCGAAGGCCTGTTGTTCGCGGCCAGTCCGGAGTGGATGCGGCGGGCCATGAAGACCGCGATGACCACGCCCGACAACGTGCTGCGCGCGGTCGGCATCGGCTCGGCGGTGGCCGGTCTGGTCCTGATCTGGGTGATCCGGCGGCCGATCTGAGGTGTGCATCGCCGTCTGCCTGCGCACGGCCGCACAGGAACGAGGTCCGGCCGCGGCAATGACCGTCAACCGCCCGGCCAACGCCATTGTGAGGCGATGGCTGCGCCATTTTGCCGTATTAGGTCGCCCTCAATGATGAATCTGCGGTCCGATCCGGCGTGCTTGCGTCCTCCGCCGGTTCCGGCGCACTGTAACGGTTGAATTTGCCGACTTTTCTGGAGATCCGCCCGATGACCGCGACCCTTGCTTTCCGCCGTCGACTGCGTCCGATCCTGACCGCGGCGGTTCTTGCCGCGGGCTGGGCGCTCGCGCCGGTCCCGGCCTCGGCGCGGGGGCCGGAGGGGATCGCCGATGTCGCCGAAAAGGTGATCGACGCCGTCGTCAACATCTCGACCTCGCAGACCGTCGAGCCCAAGGGCGGCTCGTCCGAGAACCGCAACGCCAATCCGCAGGTGCCGCCGGGATCGCCGTTCGAGGAGTTCTTCGACGATTTCTTCAAGAACCGCCGCGGCGGTCCGGGCGGCCGGGGCGGGGCCGACAACTCGCCGCGCCGCACCAACTCGCTGGGCTCCGGCTTCATCGTCGACGAGTCCGGGGTCGTGGTCACCAACAACCACGTCATCGCCGATGCCGACGAGATCAACGTGATCATGAACGACGGCACCAAGATCAAGGCCGAGCTGGTCGGCGTCGACAAGAAGACCGACCTGGCGGTGCTCAAGTTCAAGCCGCCGCGGCCGCTGACGGTGGTCAAGTTCGGCGATTCCGACAAGCTGCGGCTGGGCGACTGGGTGGTCGCGATCGGCAACCCGTTCAGCCTCGGCGGCACCGTGACCGCCGGCATCGTCTCGGCCAAGAACCGCGACATCTCGTCGGGGCCCTATGACAGCTACATCCAGACCGACGCCGCCATCAATCGCGGCAATTCCGGCGGCCCGCTGTTCAACCTTGATGGCGAGGTCATCGGCGTCAACACGCTGATCATCTCGCCCTCGGGTGGCTCGATCGGCATCGGCTTCGCCGTGCCCTCGAAGACCGTGGCCGGCGTCGTCGACCAGTTGCGCCAGTTCGGCGAGCTCCGCCGCGGCTGGCTCGGCGTGCGCATCCAGGGCGTCACCGACGAGATCGCCGAGAGCCTCAACATCAAGCCGGCGCGCGGCGCGTTGGTCGCCGGCGTCGACGACAAGGGACCGGCGAAGCCCGCCGGGATCGAGCCGGGCGACGTCGTCGTCAAGTTCGACGGCCATGACATCAAGGAGCCGAAGGACCTGTCGCGCATCGTTGCCGACACCGCCGTCGGCAAGGAGGTCGACGTCATCGTCATCCGCAAGGGCCAGGAGCAGACGCTCAAGGTCAAGCTCGGCCGGCTCGAGGACAACGAGAAGGTGCAGCAGGCGGCGATCAAGAAGGACGAGCCGGCCGAGAAGCCGGTGACCCAGAAGGCGCTCGGGCTCGATCTTGCCGCGCTGTCGAAGGACCTGCGTACCCGCTACAAGATCAAGGACAGCGTCAAGGGCGTCGTCGTCACCGGCGTCGACCAGGCCTCCGACGCCGCCGAGAAGCGGCTGTCGGCCGGCGACGTCATCGTCGAGGTCGCCCAGGAGGCGGTGACCTCCGGCGCCGACATCAAGAAGCGCGTCGACCAGCTCAAGAAGGACGGCAAGAAGTCGGTGCTGCTGCTCGTCTCCAACGCCGACGGCGAGCTGCGCTTCGTGGCGTTGAGCCTGCAATAGGGGCTTCAGGCGGTCGTAACCATTAGCCTTCTGCGCGCCTTGAGATGCGAAGATGAGCGCAATGCAAGTGAATGCGCCCTCTCCCCTTGTGGGAGAGGGCATGTAGGAAAGAGCGGCAGGCTCGGTTGGGTGAGGGGTATCTCTCCAAGAGTTTCACTCGCGGAGAGATACCCCTCACCCAACAGCATGCTGTGATGGGCCGTACATGCCCTCTCCCACAAGGGGGGAGGGCGCTGTATCTGACGGCGCGCTGATGGTTGCTGAGTTGGTAGTTCGTAGGTAGTAGGTAGGGTGGGTCAAGGCGCGCCCCCGCTGCCCGCCTCATGCGCGGATCGATTTCGCGCCGTGCCCACCATGGCCGTCAGTATTCGTGGATGGCCGGTCGGCGCGCGACCGCCCTCGGGCGGCCGCTTTGCTTACCCTACGCAGCTCCACACTCCCTTGTCGTCCCGGCCTTGAGCAGGGACCCGCAACCCCAGGCAGCGGTTTGGGACAGGCTGGTCATTGGCATTTTGCCCATCACCTCTGCTGCGGCGTATCGATCCCGGATCGGTGCCGCGCTTTCGCGCGTCGCGGCCTGTCGGGCACGAGGGCGGCGGGTGGGGGCGGATTCACGGTTCAAACAGCTGAGTTGGGCACAGCGAGCATGTCCGAGGGACATGCCATCGCAATCTCGCGGCACATCATGCCCGAGGCCTGCGATCAGTTCGTCCCTCGCAAACGGTGCAGAGGGCGCAGGGAATGCCGGGTGAAGGCCTCACCCATGGCCCGCCTGCGGAAAAAATGCAGGCGGCAGGTACCACAGGTGGTGCCGAACACTCCGGCATTCCCTGCGCGACGGTCTTCACGCTTATACGCAGTCTCCCTGGTGCGCCGGGCTTGTTGGCCACCATCACCACGCGGCACATCAGCGCCATCGCGGCTTGATACCAGCGTCGGGGTATCAGGACGCTGCGATTTCACGTCCGCAGTAAAGCCGTTCGTCGGCGTGCCCGAAGACACGCTGCGGCTTCACCGCGGCCATCGCATCCCACCTCGCGTGTCGTGACGATCGCGCGCAACGCCCCTCCGCAGTGAGGCGGGATGCGGGGAGATAATCATGATTTCAGATAAAGCGCAAGAAGATTATTTTTTTCAGAAGCTCCTGCAGCGCCTCCGCCGGCCGGCGACGACGTTCCGGGCAGGGTGGAGCGCGCAGCCGGAGCCTCACAGCGATCGCTGGTTGACCCGCTTCGACAGCGCCTCGGCATTCTCCTTGCGCTCGGAATAGCGGTCGACGAGATACTCAGCCCGGTCGCGCGTCAGCAGCGTGAACTTGACGAGCTCTTCCATCACGTCGACGACGCGATCGTAATAGGGCGACGGCTTCATGTGGTCAGCGTCGTCGAACTCCGCGAAGGCCTTCGGCACCGAGGACTGGTTTGGAATGGTGATCAGGCGCATCCAGCGGCCGAGGACGCGCAGCTGATTGACGGCGTTGAACGACTGCGAGCCGCCGCTGACCTGCATCACGGCCAACGTCTTGCCCTGCGTCGGCCGGACGGCCCCGAGCGACAGTGGGATCCAGTCGATCTGGGTCTTCATCACGCCGGTCATCGCGCCGTGCCGCTCCGGCGAGCACCACACCATGCCTTCGCACCAAGTCACGAGATCGCGCAGCTCGCGGACCTTCGGATGATCGGGCTCGGCGTCGTCGACCAGCGGCAGTCCGCGCGGATCAAAGGTGCGTGTCTCCGCGCCATAGCGCGCGAGGACGCGCGCCGCTTCCTCCGTGAGGAGGCGGCTGAACGAGCGTTGCCGGAGCGATCCGTACAGCAGCAGGATGCGTGGAGGGTGGGAGGAGAGCTCAGGCTCCAGCAGCTTGGCGCGGTCGATCGGATGGAAGGAGGCTTCGTCCAATTGGGGCATGGTGTCAGACAATTCGAGCATCCTCCGGAATTGGCGAGCAGTGGCCGCTCTCGTTCGTGGCTCGCCCTCCAGGCGCTCAGAATGCGATGTCCGCGGCGACCGCTTCGATGCCGGCCTTCGCGCAGATGTCGTCGTTGTCGCCTCCGGGCGCGCCGGATACGCCGATCGCTCCGACCTGCTGGCCAGCGGCCTCTATTGGCATGCCGCCGCCGACCATGACAACGCCGGGAACGTTGACGATGGCCCGCTCCGCGGCGTCCGGTCGAGCCAGCCGGGCTGCGAGCGTGCTCGTCGCCTCGCGCCAGCTCGCCGCCGTCCGCGCCTTGCCCGTCGCGGCCTCCAGCGTATGCCAGCCAGCGAAACGGTCGCGCAGGGTGACCAGCGCAAGCCCCGACGGATCGCTCACGGTCACGGCGGCCTGCCAGCCGCGTTTGCGGCACTCGGCGAGCGCCGCCTGTGCCGCCTTGAGCGCCGTGTCCGGCGCGATGATCCGCCGCGTCCACGTGGGCTCATCGGCGCGCGCAACGACAACCGGGCCGAGCAAGAGGACGGCTGCGAGCAGCAGACGCAACATCACGTCGACAGCCATTTCGCCATGTCCTCTGGTTTCGGCAGGCCGCCCGCATGAACGACCTTGCCGTCGATCACCACGCCCGGCGTCGAGGCGATGCCGAACCTGGCGATGTCGGCGAAGTCCGTGATCTTTTCCAGCTCGATCTCGATGCCGAGCTTGCTTGCTTCCGAGGAGGCCATTGCTGCGGTCTGAACACAGCGCTTGCAGCCGGAGCCGAGAATCTTGACGTTCTTCATGGGGCTTGTCCTTTCATCAAAACAGGGCGTTGAAGAGATAGCCGACGGCGACGATGCCGGCGGCGACGACGCCCGCGAAGACAGCGATCAGCCGGAGCGTCAGCACCTTGCGCAGGATGAGCATTTCGGGAAACGAAAGCGCGATGACGCTCATCATGAAGGCGAGCACCGTCCCCAGCGCCGCACCCTTGCCGAGCAGTGCCTCGACGACCGGAATGATGCCCGCAGCGTTGGCGTACATCGGCACGCCGATCAGCACCACGGCCGGCACGGACCACCATTGGTCCTTGCCCATGATCGAGGCGAGCAGGTCGTTCGGGACATAGCCGTGAATGAATGCGCCCGCCGCAATGCCAATGATGATCCAAGCCCAGACGCGGCCGACGATGTCGCGCACCGCGTCGATCCCGGCCCGGATCCGATCGGCGACGGTCTGTGAATCCGGCTGCAGCTCCGCCTGTCCGGCGCGCACGTTGCGAACCCATTCCTCGAGCCAGCCTTCGAGATGCAGTCGTCCGATGATCCATCCCGCCACGATCGCGACCGCCAGGCCGAAGGCCAGATAGATTGCGGCGATCCTCCAGCCGACCAGCGCGAACAGCAGGCCGAGCGCGACCTCGTTCACCATTGGCGCCGCGATCAGGAACGAGAAGGTCACGCCGAGTGGGACGCCAGCCGAGACGAAGCCGACGAAGAGCGGCACCGCCGAGCATGAGCAGAAGGGAGTGAATACGCCGAGGATCGCAGCCGCGACATTGCCGAGGCCCTCGCGCCTGCCGGCGAGCAATGCACGGGTTCGCTCGGCTGAAAAAAAGCTGCGCACGACGCCCATGCCGAACACGACCAGCGTCATCAGCATCAGGACCTTGGGCGCGTCGAACACGAAGAACCGCGCGGCTTCTTCCAGATGGCTGTCGCGGGACACCGGCAGCAACGACACCAGCCATGCCGAGAACGCTTCCAGCTGCCAGTAGACCGCAAACCAGATCGCGACCGCAGCGGCCGTCGCGACGATCCAGATCACAGCCGATGCCGACCCGTCAGGATAGGTTGAAGTTTCGGTTTTCATGCTGCGTTCCTGTTCGGCTCAGCCATGGCCGCCATGACGGTCTCGAGAATGGCGCGCCGGTCAGGCGCCAGGTCGGGGCTCAGCCGATACCGCACCCACTGGGCGTCGCGTCGGTCGATGACAAGACCTGCGGCCTTGAGGGCCGCCATGTGCCGGCTCATGCGCGACGCGCTTGCGCCCAGCTGCCGCATGAGTTCGCAGACGCAATGCTCGCCGCCATCCCACAGGATGCGCAGGGCTGCGAGGCGGGTCGGCTCGGCCAGGGCGGCGAGCAGCGGAACAGGATCGGACATGACGGAGATATATTCGTATTTGCGTATTTGCGCAATAGCGCATATGATATCCTTTGTCTTGGCACGCCGCTGCCGGCGATGACAATTCCCGGACCCGTCGAGGGGATGATGCAAACTGGGCTCAGCGGCTTGCGGGCTGTATGTCTGCGCGCACCGGCGATGCCGGATCAGGCGAGCTGAGTGATGTCAGGCCAATGCACGCGCAGGACGGTCTTTCCGTCAGCCGCGGGAATGCTGGAGGGCTTGGTGTCGACGATGCGGCCGCCAAGCCGCCTATAGAACTGGAGGCCGGCGACATTGGCCTCGAAGACCCAGAGGTGCAATCCAGAGTGTGACGCGCCTGCCGAAAGCAGGCGAGCCGCGCCGCGAAGCAGCCGCTCTCCAAGCCCCGAGCCTCTGGTCTCGGCCGCGACGTGAAGATTGTCGACCAGATGTCCCCACACCGGGTCGGCGTCGCGATAGCAGCAGATGAAGCCGCGCATCAACCCGGCCGGGTCGCGTGCGACGTTGACGAGTTGATCCGCGGCCGGCGTGCCGAGCCGCTGCGTCCAGACCGCGCGCCGGTCGGCGTCGATGGCGCTGCTGAGAAACTCCGGCGCGAGGATGTTGGCATAGGCGTCGCGCCAGTTCGCCGCATGGAGCGCCGCGACGGCCGGCGCGTCTTCGCTGGTCGCGGCGCGGATGATGATGTCACTCAAGAAATCTTCATATCCTGTCTACGCATCACTCACTATCGGAGAGCAGCGCTGCTTCGCTCGCGAGCCAGCTCGTGAAAAACCGGACGCGCGTATCGCTGCTGAGCACGGCCGGCCAGCGCACGACATGCACCTTGCTGGACGGCACGTCCCATTCGGCCGAAACGACGCGCGTCAGGCGGCGCTCGGCCAGTGCGTCATGCACGAGCAGCGATCGTCCCAGCGCCACGCCGGCGCCCTCGATCGCTGCGGCGAGCGCCAGGCTGATCGTATCGACCCGAATGCCGACGGGAGCCTCCGCGCCGAGGCCGAGCCTCTCGAACCATGCGGGCCATGACCATTCAGCGCCGTCGTCGCGGCCGGCGCGCCCCTTGTGAATGATGGGGTAGTTCGCGAGATTGCGGACATCGTGCAAGGCGCGGCCGCGCGGCAACAGGCGCGGCATGGCGACCGGAAAGACGCGCTCTCTGAACAGCAGCCGTTGCGTCGAGCTCGCGCGCGCCGCAGCCTTCGGCAACCACAGCACCTGGAGATCGACATCAGCTGCGCGCGCCTGAGCCTCGCTCTCGGCGACGACGAGTTCGACGCCGACATCGCCGTGTCTGGACAGAAAGCCGGGCAACCGACGCACCAGCCAGTAGTGCGACAAGGCTGCGCTCACGCCGACCTTCAACACCGCGGGCTGCGCGGCGGCGCGGTAGCGCGCGCGCAGCAGCGCCATCTCGTCGAGCAGACCAACGATCTCCGTGAGCAGCGAGGTGCCGGCCGTCGTCGGCGACAGTCCGGTCCCGCTGCGGTGGTTGAACAGCTTGGCGCCGAGATAGGTCTCGAGCTTGCGCAGCCGGTGGCTGACAGCACTCTGCGTTAGCCCGAGCTCCGTCGCTGCCAAGGTCATGCTGCGGTGGCGGGCGGTGGCCTCGAAGGCAACGAGACCGTCGAATGGCGGAAGAGATCGCATCGGCCAAGTATGAACGAGATTCATGCTGACGTGAATGGGTGCGCCGGCCATATCTTTGGCCCGTCCCTCTCCATGACGAAGGCCGCCAAATGCCGACAGCCCGTTCCACGTCATCGTCGGCCGACGTCGCAACGGCGCCGTCCATGTGGCCGGCGCTCGCCCTGAGCCTGGCGGCTTTCCTCACCAATTTCGATGTGACCGCCGTGGTGGTGGCCTTGCCCACCATCGCGGACGAGCTTGGGCTTGGGATCGCCGGCCAGGCCTGGATGATGGACGGCTACAGCCTCGCCTTCACGGCGGCGCTTCTGGTCGCGGGCGCTCTCGCCGACAGCCTGGGCCGTCGCCGAGCGATGCTCGGCGGCAACCTCGTTTTTGCCGCCGCATCGGTCGTGTGCGCGCTGTCGGCCGACGGCCTGACCCTCGGGCTCGCGCGGGTGTTGCAGGGACTGGGCGCGGCTTTCGTGATGACCGGCGGCATTGCGCTGATTGCCGCTCTCTATCCGCAGGCCGCCTTGCGCACGCGCGTGTTGGGGGGGCTCGGCGTCGTCTCGGGCGTTGCGATGGCGGTCGGACCGAGCATCGGTGGCGGCATTTCCGCGTGGATCGGTTGGCGCTGGATCTTCGCCGCCAATCTGCCGGCGTGCCTGCTGGCGGCCTGGAGCATTCCCCGGCTCGTTCCCGAAATGCGCAGTTCGGCGCGGCGTCCGCTCGATTATCTCGGGATGGGTCTTCTTAGCGCGGCGCTCTGCATGCTGATTGCAACCCTGCTGCACGGTCACGGCGGACCGGAACTGATCCTGGGGGTCGTGCTGGCGGCGCTTTTTGGGGCGACCTTCCTCTGGCAGCAGCGGCGCCGCACGCAGCCGATCTTCGATCCAGCGATCTTCCTCAACCGCGCGATGGTTGCCGTCGCGCTGCTGTTGAATGCCGTATCGCTCGGCTACTGGGCCGTGCTGGTCTTCCTGCCGGGTTTTCTCCGTGCGACGTTCGGCTGGACTGCCTCCGAATGCGGGTTTGCGATGCTCGCGGCGACGTTGCCGATGCTGGTCTTGCCGCCGCTCGGTGCAAGACTGGTCGTCCGGTGGGGATGGCGGCGGCACTTCACGGTCGCGCTGGCTATCATCGCCCTGGGCAATCTTGTCTTCGTCGGCGCGCTGGCCATGCCCGATCCGGCGCTCCGGTCGTGGCTCGTGCACATCGCAATGGCCGTGATCGGAAGCGGAGCCGCGCTGGCCCATCCGCAATTGTCGGGGGCCGTGGTTGCGCTGGTCCCGGCCGATCAGGCTGGGATGGCCGCGGCTGTGACGGTCGTCATGCGCCAAGCCGGCTTTGCGATCGGCATCGCGGTGCTCGGCGCGGTGTTGGGGAGATCAGGCGAAGTACCGAACTACGCGTGGGTATTCTGGGTCGCTGCGCCGGTCTGCGCGGCGGCGAGCGCATCGGCACTCCTGCTGCTGCCCTCGGCCACGGTCGCGCCGACCTGCGGGGAGAAGCAGCAGCAAGTTGCCTGATGGCGGAGACGGCCTGTCGATCAGTTGCGAACGCTGCCGACGGTCGCCGGCACGGCGAGAGCGGCGCTGCGACGATGCTGGGTGAGCACAGAGAGCTGGACCGGGGTGGCGGTGCTGTCCGCATTGATCGCAACGGTCTGCTGCGCGGCGGATGCACCGACGACGGAGAGCTGGTGCGGGGTGGCCGGCAGCGCGCCGACTTCGTAGCTCGGCAGCTCGCCGGCAACAGCCGCGCCGCTCAGCAGCGCGAGGGCAAGAAGAGAGCCGGGAATGATGTGCTTGATGGTCATCGGGAGGTCCTTCTGTGACGATGATCGATTGCATCACCTGCAATCGCTTTCGCTTCCTTGGACACTCCCTAGCGTTGTCAGCTTTATATGCGCTGCAGCATGATTTGACAATTCATGGATTGGTGATGCGGTTAAAATGGCAGTTCACGTGCCGCCTTGATGCGGAAGGTGAATGATGTGATTTGCGATCTGAAATGAGATTGGAATGGAGTTGCGTGCGAGTGCGCTGGATTGAAACAAAATCCTGATGATGCGCTGATCGAGAGCCGATGAAGGCAGGGCTTTGGCAACGGCTTTGCTCGGGCGGCGATTCGCCCATGGGCAATGCGACTGCAATCTTCGAGCGTTCGCAAAACCATTGATTAATGGCCTGCCGCGCGGCCGCAGTCTCGTCAGTCCACGAACTGATCGCGCGTGTAGCCCTGGGCATAGAGCAGGGCGGTGAGGTCGCCGTGGTCGATGCGGGCCGAGGCGGCGGCCGAGACCGCGGGCTTGGCGTGATAGGCGACGCCGAGGCCGGCGGCCTCGATCATGCCGAGGTCGTTGGCGCCGTCGCCGACCGCGAGCGTGTCGATCGCGTCGAGATCGAACGCTTCGCGCAGCTCGATCAGGGTGGCGAGCTTGGCGTCGCGGCCGATGATCGGCTCGCGCACCTCGCCGGTGAGCTTGCCGCCGTCGACGACGAGCTCGTTGGCGCGGTTCTCCTGGAAGCCGATCTTGGCCGCGATGGCGCTGGTGAACAGCGTGAAGCCGCCGGAGATCAGGCAGGTATAGGCGCCGTTGGCGCGCATGGTCATCACCAGATGACGGCCGCCCGGCGTCAGCTTGATGCGCTTGGTCAGGACTTCGTCGACGACGCTCACCGGCAGGTCCTTCAGCAATGCAACGCGTTCGCGCAACGCCGGCTCGAATGCGATCTCACCGCGCATGGCGCGCTCGGTGATGGCGGCGACGCGGGGCTTCAGCCCGGCGAAGTCGGCGAGCTCGTCGATACATTCCTGGCCGATCATGGTCGAGTCCATGTCGGCGAGAAAAAGCTTCTTGCGCCGGACCGCTTCCGCCTGCACGACGATGTCGATCGGCATGTCGCCGCGCAGGTCGCGCAGGCGCGCCTCGAGCTTGTGGACCTCGCCGTCATGGGCGAACGGGATGTCGATCGCGACCTCGTCGAACAGCCAGCGCGGCGTGCCCGGCGACGGCAGCACGGCCAGGAAGGCCTCCACGATCGTGGTATCAAGCGCGGGATCGGCGGGATTGCAGATGAAGGTGGCGACGAGAGACATCAGGTGACTTTGCCAGGGATCAACAAAGCGGTGCTTATCGCAGGGCCGACCGCCAGCGGCAAGTCGGCGCTGGCGATGGAACTTGCGCAAAAAGCGGGCGGGGTCGTCATCAATACCGATTCCATGCAGGTCTACGGCGATCTGAGGGTGCTGACGGCAAGGCCGACCTGCGACGAGGAGGCCGCCGTGCCGCACCGGCTCTACGGCCATGTTGATGCCAGCGTGAACTACTCGGCCGGCCATTTTGTCCGGGATGCCGCCGAGATCCTGGGCGAGGTGCAGCGGGCCGGGCGGCTGCCGATCTTCATCGGCGGCACCGGCTTGTATTTCAAGGCGCTGACATCAGGGCTGTCCGCGGTGCCGCCCGTGCCGGATGAGGTGCGCGACGCGGTGCGCCTCAGGCTCGATCGCGACGGCGTCGAGGCCTTGCATGCCGAGCTGGCGCGACGCGATCCGGCGGCGGCCGCGCGGCTGAACGTCCGCGACCGCACCCGCGTGGCCCGCGCGCTGGAGGTGATCGAGGCCACCGGTCGGCCATTGGCCGACTGGCACGCGGAGACGACGCCACCGCTGCTGCCGGCGGGCAGCTATCGGGCGCTGTTCATCGCTCCCGAGCGCGAGGCGCTGTATCAGCGGATCGACGCGCGGTTCGATCTGATGCTGGACCGCGGCGCGTTGCAGGAGGTCGAGCGGCTGGCGGCACGCGGCCTCGATCCGCTGCTGCCGGCGATGAAGGCCCACGGCGTGCCGGCGTTGATGCGCTATATCAGAGGGGAGATCACGCGGGAGCAGGCGGCCACCATCGGCAAGGCCGACACCCGCCATTACGCCAAGCGGCAGTTCACCTGGTTCCGGCACCAGTTGCCGGAGTTCGAGTGGATGAGCCCCGAGGCGGCGCGGGCGTGGGTGGCATCCCTCTGATCGTCATCGCGAGGAGCGCAGCGACGAAGCGATCCCGAGTTGTCGAGTGGGGCCCCTGGATTGCTTCGCTTCGCTCGCAATGACGGCGTGATGGCCAAATTACCGCTCGCCGAACGGAAAATTCCGCGTTAACATTCATAAATCGCGCAGCAGAGCCGGCTTTGCCTTGACATCGAGGCAACCATGGCTATGTTTCGCGCAACCTTTGGGAAGCTTGCTCGGCATCATGCGCAACTTTATTGCCCTCCTTATCGTAGTCGTACCCAGGCGCATCGCCGGGGATGGCTAGCGGCCATCCATGATCCGAGCGGTGCGCAGGGCCTTCCAGGGCCCTTTTTTATTGCCCGAAGCGACCCGACCACGCTGAACCAACAGAAAACCAGCCGACCGAACCGACCGACCAAAACGACAAGCCGCTGAGACCCAGCGATCCGGAGCCCACCATGACCGACAAGAGCCACGATCCGAACCAGATGACCGGCGCCGCGATGATCGTGCGCGCGCTCATCGACCACGGCGTGCAGCACATCTTCGGCTATCCGGGCGGCGCGGTGCTTCCGATCTATGACGAGATCTTCCAGCAGAGCGAGGTCGAGCACATCCTGGTCCGCCACGAGCAGGGCGCCGGCCACGCCGCCGAAGGCTATGCGCGCTCGACCGGCAAGCCGGGCGTCGTGCTGGTGACCTCGGGCCCCGGCGCGACCAACATGGTGACGCCGCTGGCGGACGCACTGATGGATTCGATTCCCCTGGTCTGCATCACCGGCCAGGTGCCGACGCACCTGATCGGCAACGATGCGTTCCAGGAATGCGACACGGTCGGCATCACCCGGCCCTGCACCAAGCACAATTGGCTGGTCCGCGATGTCAACGACCTCGCCAAGGTGCTGCACGAGGCGTTCTACGTCGCCACCACGGGCCGGCCGGGGCCGGTCGTGGTCGACGTGCCGAAGGACGTGCAGTTCGCGACCGGCACCTATCATCCGCCGCGCAAGTCGGACGTCCACGTGTCCTATTCGCCGCGCGTCAAGGGCGACGCGATGCAGATCCGCAAGGCCGTGGCGCTGCTGGCCTCGGCCAAGCGGCCGGTGATCTATTCCGGCGGCGGCGTCGTCAACTCCGGGCCCGACGCCTCGAAGCTGCTGCGCGAGCTGGTCGAGGTCACGGGCTTCCCGATCACCTCGACCCTGATGGGGCTCGGCGCCTATCCGGCCTCGGGCAAGAATTGGCTGGGCATGCTCGGCATGCACGGCACCTACGAGGCCAACATGGCGATGCATGATTGCGACGTCATGCTGTGCGTCGGCGCGCGCTTCGACGACCGCATCACCGGGCGCACCGACGCGTTCTCGCCCGGCTCGAAGAAGATCCACATCGACATCGATCCGTCCTCGATCAACAAGAACATCCGCGTCGACGTGCCGATCATCGGCGATTGCGGCGACGTGCTCGCCGACATCCTGCAGGTGTTCAGGGCCGAGGCGAAGAAGCCGGACATCAAGTCGTGGTGGCAGGAGATTGCCGTCTGGCGCGCGCGCAACTCGCTCGCCTACAAGCCGAACCGCGACGTGATCATGCCGCAATATGCGATCCAGCGGCTGTTCGAGCTGACGCGCGGCCGCGACACCTACATCACGACCGAGGTCGGCCAGCACCAGATGTGGGCGGCGCAGTTCTACGGCTTCGAGGAGCCGCACCGCTGGATGACCTCGGGCGGCCTCGGCACCATGGGCTATGGCCTGCCGGCGGCGATCGGCGTGCAGGTGGCGCATCCCGACAGCCTGGTCATCGACATCGGCGGCGACGCCTCGGTGCAGATGACGATGCAGGAGATGTCGACGGCCGTGCAGTACGAGCTGCCGGTCAAGATCTTCATCCTCAACAACCAGTACATGGGCATGGTGCGGCAGTGGCAGCAGCTGCTGCACGGCAACCGGCTGTCGCATTCCTACTCGGAGGCGCTGCCGGACTTCGTCAAGCTCGCCGAAGCCTATGGCGGCGTTGGTCTGCAGGTCAGCAAGCCCGGCGACCTCGACGGCGCGATCAAGGAGATGATCTCGGTCAAGAAGCCGGTGCTGTTCGACTGCCGCGTCGCCGCGCTGGAAAACTGCTTCCCGATGATCCCCTCGGGCAAGGCGCACAACGAGATGATCCTGCCGGCCGAGGCATCCGATCCGGCCGCGGCGTTCGCGGGTGGCAAGGCGCTGGTGTGAGTTCGGCAGGAGTGATGGTGCGGTGATGGCACGCGCGTTCGGCAGTCTGGCTCTCAACCTCTCCCCGCTTGCGGGGGTGCGACGAGCTTCGCTCGCGCTGAGAGGTCGGATCGCATCGCCAGATGCGATCCGGGTGAGGGGGTACAGGTCTCACCACGCGCACTTCCCGTGCGTCTGCCCCTCACCCCGACCCTCTCCCCGTAAGAACGGGGAGAGGGAGCGCAGCGGCGCCTGGAGCTGTCCGCTTCTGACAAATGAGCAATTCCATGTTCACGCTCGCTGAGCTCGAAGCCGCCCACGCCATCGTCGCCGCCGCGGTGCCGGCGACGCCCGCGCATGCGTGGCCGTTGCTGGCGCAGCGGCTGGGGACGCACGTCGTCGTCAAGCACGAGAACCACACCCCAGCCGGGGCCTTCAAGGTGCGCGGCGGGCTGGTCTATGTCGACAGCCTCAAGCGCACGCAGCCCGATGTCCGCGGCCTGATCACCGCGACCCGCGGCAATCATGGCCAGAGCATCGCCTTCGCCGGCCGTCGCAACGGGCTGCCGGTGATGATCTACGTGCCCCAGGGCAACTCGGTCGAGAAGAACCGCGCGATGGCGGCGTTCGGCGCCGAGCTGATCGAGCACGGCAGCGACTTCCAGGAGGCGCGCGAGGAAGCCGGGCGTCACGCCACGCGCGACGGCCTGCACATGGTGCCGTCGTTTCATCGCGATCTCGTGCGCGGCGTCGCGACCTACGCGCTGGAGCTGTTGCGCAGCGCCCCCGATCTCGACATGCTCTACGTCTCGATCGGCCAGGGCTCCGGAATCTGCGGCTGCATCCTGGCGCGCGATCTCCTCGGTTTGAAGACCGAGATCGTCGGCGTGCAGTCGACCGAGGCGCCGTCCTACGCGCTGTCGTTCGCTGCGCGCACGGTGGTGACCACCAACAGCGCCGACACCCACGCCGATGGTCTTGCCACGCGCAGCCCGGATGCGGATGCGCTCGCGATCATCCTGAAAGGCGCCTCGCGGATCGTGCAGGTCAGCGACGCCGAGATCGCCGAGGCCGTGCGCATCCTGTGGACCGACACGCATAATCTCGCCGAAGGCGCTGGTGCGGCGTCGCTCGCAGCCGCCTTGCAGGAAAAGGGCAGGCTGGCCGGCAAGCGCGTCGGTCTGGTGCTGACCGGCGGCAACATCGATCTCGATTTGTTCAGGCGCTGGGTGCTGCCGGCAGCAACCGAAGAAATGGCGGAGTTGTCGTAATGGGCACTCCGCTCACTCCACATACCGCCGTCATGCCCGGGCTTGACCCGCCTGCGCGGCCGAAGCCGCTTCGGCGCGGCGAAGGCCCGGGCATCCACGAGCCGCGCCTGCGATGCTCGACGTGGATGGCCGGGACAAGCCCGGCCATGACGACTTGGCCAACACGGGGACACCAATGAACCAGCCAGCCTCCGCCTATTTCATCGAAGACCGCCACGATCCGAACGAAACGCACACGCTTGCCGTGCTGGTGCAGAACGAGCCCGGCGTGCTCGCGCGGGTCATCGGCCTGTTCTCGGGGCGCGGCTACAACATCGAGAGCCTCACCGTCTCCGAGACCGAGAGCCAGAAGCACCTGTCGCGCATCACCATCGTCACGACCGGCACGCCGATGGTGATCCAGCAGATCAAGCATCAGCTCGACCGCATGATCCCGGTCTATCGCGTCGTCGACATGACGCTGACGAAACGCGCGATCGAGCGCGAGCTGGCGATGGTCAAGGTGCGCGGCATCGGCGAGCCGCGGGTCGAGGCGCTGCGGCTGGCGGATGCGTTCCGCGCCCGCGTGATCGACGCCACGACCGAGAGCTTCGTGTTCGAGATCACAGGCAACACCGACAAGATCACGCAATTCATCGATCTGATGCGTCCGCTGGGCCTGGTGGAAGTCGCCAGGACCGGCATTGCGGCGATCGGGCGGGGACCGGAAGGGATGTGAGCCATGCTGGCGCGCGACTGGTACTACAACGAACGCAACCGGATCGGTCTCGATCATGCCGTGGCCTCGATCTACGGTTCGGGCGACGATGCCGACGAGCGTGCGCGCGCCGCGTTGAAGATGCTCGGTGTCAAGCCGGGCTGGCGGGTGGCCGACATCGGCTGCGGCAATGGCGTGCTGGCGACGGAAGCGGCGCTGATGGGGGCCGTGGTGGACGCCATCGACATCTCGCCGGCGATGCTGGCGCTGACCAAGATCTACACCCGCGACCGCCGTACCGCGGTGCGGATGCATTCGGCGGGGCTGCTGTCGTTCGCCTATGAGGCTGCCACCTATGACCTGATCGCCAGCGAGTTCACGCTGCATCACCTGCCAGACTTCTGGAAGGCGGTGGCGCTGGCGCGGATCTTCGCGGCGCTGAAGCCGGGCGCGCAGTTCTTCCTGCGCGACATCGTCTATGTCTCCATGCCCGACGGCGCGGAGCGCTCGGTTGAGCAATGGGCGGATTTCAACATCAAGAACCACGACCTCGCCCGCGACAGCGTCATCACCCACATGCGCGACGAGAACTCCACCTTCGCCTGGGTGATGGAGCGCATGCTGACCGAGGTCGGCTTCGTCACGGTGTCCGCCGACTATCACGCCCCGATGCACGCGACCTACGTGCTGCAGAAGCCGGCGGGGCAGGGCTAGCTATGAGCGGCAGATTGGTGAGTCTCACTTTCGCGCAGGCGACGGTGCGCTCCCTCTCCCCGTTCTTACGGGGAGAGGGTCGGGGTGAGGGGCAGCCGCACGGGGAGCGTTCGCCGTTAGACCTGTACCCCCTCACCCGGATTGCATCTGGCGATGCAATCCGACCTCTTCCCGCAAGCGGGGCGAGGTTGCACTGCCCGCGCCGCGACGGGCGCGGCCGCCATGCGCAGGTGACCGCAAGTCAGTGCTTGCTTGCGGCGAGAACGTCCTGATGTCCCAGCAGCTCCTCATCGCTTTCGTCACCTTCGCCTTCGTGATGGCGTTCACGCCGGGGCCGAACAACATCATGCTGCTGTCGTCGGGCGTGACCCATGGCTTCCGCCGCACGGTGCCGCACATGATGGGCGTCAGCTTCGGCTTCGCCTTCATGGTCGGCGTGGTCGGCTTCGGGCTGGCCACGGTGTTCATCCGCTACCCGGTCCTGCAAGACGTTCTGAAATATCTAGGCGCGGCCTATCTGATCTACCTGGCGGTTGCGATCGCCTTGTCCGGATCGACCAAGCCTGAGGACACCACGCCGCGCGGCCCGATGTCGTTCTGGGGCGCGGCGCTGTTCCAGTGGGTCAACGCCAAGGGCTGGGTGATGGTGATCAGCACCATCACCGCCTATGCCGCGATTGCCAGCTTTCCGGCCAATGTCGGGCTGCAGGTCGCGATCAGCTTCGTGATGGCGATCGGCTCGACCGTCACCTGGACCCTGTTCGGCACCGCACTGCGGCCGCTGCTGAGCTCCGACCGTGCGGTCCGCGCCTTCAACATCCTGATGGCCGCGCTGCTGCTCGCCTCGCTCTATCCCGTCTTCATGGACGCATGAAGGACGCCGCCGCCATGCGAGATCGGGGTTTCCAACGGGACCCAAAATGCTCTAGACACGGGCCGGATTTCGTCCGGGCGCAGCCGCCCGTGCCTCACCCAAGCGTCTGACTTTTCAGCCAATTCCGGCCATCTCAAAGAGGAAACGACAATGCGTGTCTACTACGATCGCGACGCCGATCTGAACCTGATCAAGGGCAAGAAGGTCGTCATCGTCGGCTATGGCAGCCAGGGCCACGCCCACGCGCTCAACCTGAAGGATTCCGGCGTCAAGGACGTCGCGATCGCGCTGCGCAAGGGCTCGGCCTCGGCCAAGAAGGCCGAAGGCGCCGGCTTCAAGGTGATGGAAGTCGCCGAGGCCGCGAAGTGGGCCGACCTCGTGATGATGCTGACCCCGGACGAGCTGCAGGGCGACATCTACCGCGAGCACCTGCACGACAACATGAAGCAGGGCGCCGCACTGGTGTTCGCCCACGGCCTGAACGTCCACTTCAACCTGCTCGACCCGCGCGCCGATCTCGACGTGCTGATGATCGCGCCGAAAGGCCCCGGCCACACCGTCCGCTCCGAGTACCAGCGCGGCGGCGGCGTGCCCTGCCTGATCGCGATCGCCAAGGATTCCTCGGGCAACGCCCATGACCTCGGCCTGTCCTACGCCTCGGCGATCGGCGGCGGCCGCGCCGGCATCATCGAGACGACCTTCAAGGAAGAGTGCGAGACCGACCTGTTCGGCGAGCAGGCGGTGCTGTGCGGCGGCCTGGTCGAACTGATCAAGGCCGGCTACGAGACGCTGACCGAGGCCGGCTACGCGCCGGAGATGGCCTATTTCGAGTGCCTCCACGAGGTCAAGCTGATCGTCGACCTGATCTATGAAGGCGGGATCGCCAACATGAACTACTCGATCTCCAACACCGCCGAGTACGGCGAGTACGTCACCGGCCCGCGCATCATCACGCCGGAGACCAAGGCCGAGATGAAGCGCGTGCTCGACGACATCCAGTCCGGCCGCTTCGCGCGCGACTGGATGCTGGAGAACAAGGTCAACCAGACCTCGTTCAAGGCGACCCGCGCCAAGCTTGCCCAGCACCCGATCGAGGAAGTCGGTGCCCGCCTGCGCGACATGATGCCCTGGATCAAGAAGGGCGCGCTGGTCGACAAGAGCAAGAACTGAGCTTGCGACGACGATCGGATATGAGAACGGCGGGCCGAGGCCCGCCGTTTTTGTTTGGTGGCTAGGAGATGGTCGCCGGTCAGGAGGCCGCGCGGCGCGAGACCAGTGGGGTCAGCAGGCGGACGATCTCACTGACCGCGACGAGGCCGACCAGCCAAGCGGCGCTGGTCAGGCCGAGGCGGGCGACGATCGGGAGCGCGAAGCTTGCGGCCCCGCCGAGTGCGGGCGTGGCGGCCAGCAGCACCAGCTCATAGGCGGCGTAGGCACTGAGGAGCGCGACGGCAAACGCGGCCGGCGCTGGTGCCGTGCGCAAGGCCGCCAGCGCCATGCGGGCTATGACGGTGGCGCTGAGCGCCGCGACGCCGATCATGGCGCCCCAGGCCAGCGTGTTGGCATCGACCGGATAGTGCAGCGCGCCGAAGCCGACGCCCTGGTTGACCAGCCAGGCGCCGAGCATCACCGGCAGCGCCATGCGCAGCGGCAGCATGGCGGCGGCGATCACGGCGAAGGCCGCAAACGGCGTCGCGCAGGCGAACACGAAGCTCGCCAGCGCGCAGGCCGCTGTCAGCAGCGCGAAGCAGAACGCAGCGGCATGCCGTTGCGGAACGGGCGCGAGGCGAGCCCCGGAACCAGATCGGGCGAGAACGTCGAGAGTCATGGAACATCTCCTTCTATTGCGATTGTAGTCCATTTCGGCAGCTTCTGTCAGCCGCCGGGAGGTTGGTCGGCAGCGTCACTGCACACCGGAGCTCGCAACCCGGAGGCCGCCGAACACGCCGAAGCCCGGCGCGAGGAATCCGGTCGGGTTCTGGTAGTGACGGTTGAACAGGTTATCGATCCGGCCGAACAGCTTGACCTGGTTGGACAGCGCGTAGTCGCTGCGCAGGTTGACGACCGTATAGCCGGGCGCGACCAGGCCGGTGGTCATGCCGTCGCGGCTGACATCGAGCCAGTCGCTGATCCTCAGCACGGTGGCCGACAGGCGCAGCGCATCGACCGGCTGCCAGGTCGCGGTGGCGCTCCATTTTTCCTTCGGCCGCCGCAATAGCTGCTGGCCGGTGGCCGCATCGACCGCGCGGGTGAAGGTGTAGTCTGCACGCAGCGAGATCCGGTCGGTGAGATCAGCCGTCACGAAGCTCTCGGTGCCTTCGGTGGTCGCGAGGCCGACATTGGCGTAGGAGGTGAAGGTCGCGTTGAAATTGATCAGGTTGGTGATGCTGTTGTGGAAGTAGGTCGCGCCGAAGCGGATGCGATCCGAAAACAGCGGCTGTTCGAAGCCGGCGTCGTAGCCGGTGCTCTGCTCCGGCTTCAGGTTGGGATTGGCGAAGAAGTTGAAGGCCGGAAAATCCTGGTGCAGCTGGCTCAAGGTCGGCGCCTTGAAGCCGGTGCCGTAGCTCGCCTTCAGCTTGGTCCCGGTGACCGGCAGGATCACCGCCGGCGCGATCCGGAAGGTGCCATGGCCGCCGAATTGCTCGTTGACGTCGTTGCGCAGGCTCGCCACCACGAACCAGCGTTTGGCGAACTCCGTCTGCAACTCGATGAAGCCGGCCTTGTTGCCGTTCTCGGCGGAAAGATCAGTTGTTTTCAGCCGCTCGGTCTGCTGCTCCAGCCCGACGACGAGATTGTTGTGCGGCGCCAGTTCGGTCACCGCGTGCCAGTCATATTTGATGCGTTCCCCCGTGGCGACCGCGGCCACGGGATTGCCGGCCGTCAGATCCGACGACCAGTTGTTCACGTAGTTGACGCCGAAATAGTTCCTGATGCGGCCGCCGAGCAGCGACCACACGGCTTCCTCGCGCGTCGCCAGCTGGTGGACCGTGTGGTTGCTCCTGATAGCATCGGGAGCGCTCGGAAAGCCGCTGTCGCCGGTGAACAGCAGCGTGGCGTCGGCGTATCGAATCACCGAGTTCAACGTCCAGGCCTCGTTGAGATCGACGCCGAGCTTGGACGAGGCGGTCACGTTGTCGTAGGCGTTGCCGATCGCCTTCTGCCCGGCCGGGAGCAGCTGCCACGGCGTCACCGGCACGTCGCCGGCGTGCAGGTGCGCGACATTGACCGCGTAGTTGACATTACTATGTGAGCCGCTGACGCCGGCCGACTGGTTGAAGGTCTTGAACGACCCGCTCTCGACCGAGGCGGTCGCCCGCGCCGGGCCGTCGCCCTTGCGCGTGATCACCGAGATCACGCCGCCGATCGCATCGGAGCCGTACAGCCCGCTCTGCGGCCCGCGCAGCACCTCGAGCTGCTGGATGTCGGCGGCGAGCAGATGCGCGAAATCGAACGCACCGTTGCTGTTGGTGACGTCGCCGACGTCGATGCCGTCGATGATGAGCTTGGTGTGGTTGGCATTGGTGCCGCGCATGAAGACGTTGGTCTGGCCGCCCGGGCCGCCGGCCTGCACGACGTTCAATCCGGGGACGGTGCTCAGGATGTCCGGCACCGTGCGGGCCTGCTGCGCGGCGATGTCCTTGTCGGTCACCACCGTGATCGCATTCGCGACGTTGGCGACCGGCGTCACGATGCCGGCCGGGCTGACCGCGACGGGCGGGCTGGCCGGCGATTCCGGCTTTGCCGCCGGCATCTGTTGATGCGCGGCGTTGCCGGCTCTGCGGGGGATGGCCGGTTTCGGAGCGATCGGCCGGTGCGGCGGGTCGACCTCGACCGGCGGCAGCAGATCGGGCGAGGCGGATTGCTGCGCCGTTGCGGGGGAGGGACCGAGCAGCGCGAACGACGAGAGGAGGCATAACGACGACAGAAGGGCGCGACGGCGCCTGGCATGGGGAACGGGAGACACGAGTGACCTCGGCATGACGTCAGTGGCACGTCACCGCGAACGAGGTCTCATGCACGCCTTTGCAGGCCTGCCTGAAAACGATGCCAATAACGCCCCGACCGGCATCCTCGCGTGTGACCACGGCTGACGGCAGGTCTCCTGGCTCGCGGGTCGTCACCTCCACGTCGCCTTCCCGGGACCGAGATTTCCCAGTGGCCTCTGACGCGAGATTCGCCGCTTACAGTTGCGGGGGCAGCTGCGGCCTTCGGTCACGTCCCTTGCGAGACGTCTCCGGCACCGCATTCCCTATTGAGCCCCGGTCGAGGGGCACCGTCGCCGTCACCGTAGGAGTGCGGGCGCACCAAAGTCAATCCGGCGCCCGGCGATCTCCTGGCGATAACGCGCTGGAGTGGATTGCGTGTGGCGAACTCTCTCGGCCGCCGCGTTCGGCGTGAGATACCCGGCGCCCGCGACGCCCCACAGCTGTCGTTCGCAGGGACGACAGCGGGATGTGAGGCGCGAATCAATTCCGGCACGGATCGCTTGCGAGCGCCGCTTACTTCTCGACCTTGTTGTGCACCATCCAGAACCTCAGCGTGCGCTGGGCGGTGTCGAGGGACAGGCGGGAATAGTCGCGCTCGGCGAGCTTCAGCGTCTCGGTGTCGATGGCGTGCTTGATGGGGCGGTGGGTGAGAATCTTCGCGACCACCGACCAGGCCAGCCCGGCGGCGCGGCAAGGGATCAGCACGATGTCGGTGCGCGGGCCTTCCATCACCTTGGCGATCATCTCGGTCGGGACGTTGTTGAGCAGGCCGAGCGCGGCTGACACCTCGCCGAAGCGGCGGGTCTCGGCGAAGAAGGCGATGGCGGCATCGTTGAGCTCGTTCAGCCCCTTCATGCGCTTGACGGCCTCTTCGGCCAGCGTGAAGTCGCGCCCGACCAGGCCGCCGTCGCTGCGCGCAACGTCGGCGATCGCCTTGAGGATCTTCTTGATCTCCTGCTGCAGCGCCGGCGGCGCCGAGGCCATCAGCTTGGCGCGCACGGCTTCGGTCGCGCGGCGCAGCAGGTCGCGCAGATGCTTGGTGGGCAGGTCGACGCGCAGCCCGATGATCTCGGACAATTCGTCGTCGTCCTCGGCATGCGCCATCATCCCGGAATAGCCGGTCTCGGAGAAGCGCGCGGTCTGGTTGTTGGCGAGTTTGCGGATCACCCGGCGCTCGCCGCGGTCGACGATGATGTCGGTCACCGCCTCGGTCAGATGCGGGCGGCTGGAGATCGCCATCAGGTGATCCTGGCCCTTGGTCGCCGCGACCTCCACCAGCGTATGCTCGGTGAGCCGGCTCGAGTGCATCAGCACGTTCTCGGCCACCGAGATTTCGTCGTCGCGGGCGAGCTGCTGGATCAATTCGACGGGCGCATAGTCGACCGGCGCGAGATGCTTGCTGAGCTCGGCCCGCGCGCGGGTCTCGACCCGCGAGACCAGTATGCACAGCACGTTGTCGAACACCTTGATCTGGTCCTCGCTGAGGCGTTCGCCGTCATGCAGGAACAGGTTGGTGACCTGGCGCAGCGTGTTGACGCGCTTCGCCGAGGAGCCGCTGCGGACGGCCTCTTCGAGTTCGGTGATGATGGAGTTTTCTGAAAGCGGAAGCTGTTCTGGCTGTGACACGATCGCGCCCGTTGGTCCGGATTGCCGGAGCGACAGCAACGCGTGTGGGATCCGCTGCAAGGCTTTCGGCCGGGGCAGTTTTCGGCACGGGCGATAACAATGCGTTAGGGGCGGAGGGCGTAGTACTCCGGGGAAACACGGATACGGAAAATTAAGACGATACGCATAGAGGGGAAGACGGGTCGGAGCCCGGCGTTTCGGAGATTCGCCGGACAATCGATGGAATGAGGTGCGATCACCTCCTTGCAGACCCGGCGAAGACAGGCGAGCGAGGCGGAAAGGTTAACGATCTCATAAGGTCACAAACCTTCCTTCATCCAGTTTGGTCGCTGCCCTCGATCTCACGTCAGCTCTCATCCTCTCAAGCATTGAAACTTAAATCCCATTCTTGCCGCGGCCGTTTTGCCGACGCGCCGTGCGTTGCGTGCCGTATTCCGTTGTTCCGGGGCAGGCTCGGCGGGTGATGACCTCACGCGAAAAATCAGCGCCAGCATCTTGCCGCATCCCGTGCGATAATCGCCGCGCAAATCGTTGAGGTCCCCATGAAATCCGTCGTCATCACCGGCGCATCCACCGGCATCGGGTTCGCCTGTTCGAAGCACCTGCTCGCGCGCGGCTTTCGCGTGTTCGGCAGCGTTCGCAAGCAGGCCGATGCAGACCGTCTGCGCAGCGAGCTCGGCGCCAACTTCACGCCGCTGCTGTTCGACGTGACCGACGAGGCGGCGGTGAAGGCGGCCGCGCAGGAGGTGCGGGCGGCTCTCGCCGGCGAGGCGCTCGCCGGCCTGGTCAACAATGCCGGCATCGCCGTCGCGGGGCCGGTGACGGAGCTGCCGATCGCGCAGTTCCGCCATCAGATGGAGGTCAACGTCATCGGCCCGGTGATCGCGACCCAGGCGTTCGCGCCGCTGCTCGGAGCGGATCCCGCCATGAAAGGGGAGCGAGGCCGGATCGTGATGGTCAGCTCGGTGGCCGGGCGCAATGGCAACCCGCTGTTGGCGCCGTATTCGACCTCAAAGCATGCGATCGAAGGGCTGTCCGAGAGCCTGCGCCGTGAGCTGATGCTGTTCGGCATCGACGTCATCGTCATCGCGCCGGGCGCGGTGAAGACGCCGATCTGGGCCAAGGCCGACGAGGTCGACCTGTCGCCGTATCAGGCCTCGCCGTTCTTCCCGGCGTTGCAGAAGATCCGCGCCTTCATGCTGAATCTCGGCAAGTCCGGGCTGCCGGCCGAGACCATCGCCGCGCGGGTCGCCGACGCCTTGACCTTGCCGGCGCCCAAGGTGCGCTACGAGATCGCGCCCGATGCCATGAGGCAATGGATCGTGCGGGTGCTTCCGAAACGGACCGTCGATCGCATCATCGCCAAGCGGCTCGGCCTGATGCCCGCGACCAGGCCCTGATGCCGGCGATGACGACCATCGGCAAGACCCAGGCGGAGCTGACCCGCCTGGTCGAGGAGGACCTTCGCGCGCAGCCGGGCTGCGAGACCGCGCGCGTGCCGGCGGTTCATGCGCTCGACGTGCGCAGCGGCCGCAACTGGGAGATCCCGCACGTCGTTCTCGGCGACAGCCTGATCAGCGACGTCGACCGCGCCGTGATGAGCGTGCAGCGCCGGCTCGGGCGCGCGTTTCACCTGATCGACGATCCGGTCACGGCGTCGGACGCGGCAGCAACGCCGCAGGGCGACTCCTGAGCTTTCTCGCGGGGATGTAAGCCCCGCCGGCTCAGCTCAGCAGGCCCTGCCGCAGCGCCAGCCGCACCAGCTCGATGTCGCTGGCAACGCCGAGCTTGTCCTTGATCAGCGAGTGCAGGTTGGCAACCGTCTTCGGGCTGAGATGCAGCGCGGACGCGATCTCGTCCGTCGTCCGTTCGGCCAGCAGCATCTGCATCACCTCGAACTCGCGCGCGGACAGGACGTCGGCGGCGGCGCGCTCGCCGGAGAGGCGGCTGAGCGCGAGCTCGTGATCGATGTCGGGGCTGATCGCGATGCGGCCTGCCAGCACGTCCATGACGGCGCGCACGAGAGCCTCCGGCGGGCTGCTCTTGGTGACATAGCCGCGGGCGCCGGCGCGGATCGCCTGCACCGCGAAGCCGGCATTCTCATGCATGGTGAAGACGAGGATGCGCGCGCCGCGATCCCATTGCCGGATGCGGCGGATGCCCTCGATGCCGCCGACGCCCGGCATCGTCAGGTCCATGATGACGAGATCGGGCCTGACCTCCTTGAACAGCCGGTACGCTTCGGCGCCATCGGCGGCTTCGGCGACCACGCGCAGTCCCGGCTGCTTCTGCAGCATCGACCTGTAGCCCTCTCGGACCACGGCATGGTCGTCGACCAGCAGGATGGTGCCGGCGGGCGTCGTCATGCCGCGTAGGCCGTTTCCGGCTGCGCAGGCGAGAGGCCGGGCAGGGCCGGGAGCGGAATCTCGACGCGGAGGCGCGCGCCGCCGGACGTGGCCGCAAAACTCATCTGGCCCCCCATGGAGGCGACGCGCTCGCGCATGCCGAGCAGGCCCATGCCCGGCTTGTCGGGCGCATCGCCGGCAGGACCGTCATCTTCGACGGTGAGCACGGTCGTGCTCTCGGGCGCCGACTGGGCCGGCCCGTCCTGAAGCGTCAACTGCAATCGCACGCGCGTCGCGCCGGCGTGCTTGACGGCGTTGGTGAGCGCCTCCTGCGCGATGCGGTAGACGTTGCTGGCGACGATGCCGGGCAGCCGGTCGACGTCGCCCGACAGGCTGATCTCGAACACGGTGCGGCCGTGCTGCCGCCGGTTCCAGCCGGCCACGAGGCCTTCGAGGCTGCCGGCGAGGCCGAGCTCGTCGACATCAGGCGGACGCAGCCGCATCAGCGCGCCGCGCAACTGCTCCATCATGTCGCTCGCGGTGCGCGCGATGCCGTCGCATTCGCCGACCAGAGCGGGGCAATCCTGCGCGGCGCTGTGACGGATCGACGCTGCGAGCGCCCGGATCGCCGCCAGCGACTGGCCGAATTCGTCATGCAGCTCGCGGGCGAGGTGGCGGCGTTCGTCGTCTTCCAGGGCAATCAGGCGCCGGGTCAATTCGCCGCGCTGCGCCAGCGCCGTCTCCAGCCCCTCGGCGAGCTGATTGAAGGCATCGCGGATCGCCGAGAGCTCGGCGAGGTCGAACGGTGGCAGCCGCGCCGACAGATCGTTGGCGGCGATCCGCTCCAGCCCGGCGCGGATCAGCCGCGTCGGGCGCAGCGCGCGGGCCAGTGCGGCGTAGGCCAGCACGCACAGCAGCACCAGCGCCGTCCCGAGTACCGGCAGCAGCCGGCCGAGCTCGCGCCAGGCGTCCGCGGTCATGACGCCGGCATCGATCCAGACGACCGCATCGCCGGTCCTCTCGCCGCGAAACCTGACTGGCCGTGCCGCTTCCCGGCCCGGATCGAACAGCCGCCGATACGGCATCGCGAAGGCGCGGGGCGGATCGTCCGCCTGCGCGTCCGCGCCGCCGCAGATCCGCTGCACGATCACGCCGTCGACGCCGCGATAGGCGATGCACAGCCCCGGTCCCATCGCCGCGGCCGCGACCGCGTCGAGGTCGGGAAAGCCGGCCGGCGGGCTGTTGACCCAATGCATCTTGCTCTGCTGCAGTTGCAGCGTCCGGGCCGTGATCTCGGCGATCCGCGCGTTGCGCGCATGCACCGAGCGGTCGGTGTCGAACAGCACATAGGCGCAGATCGCCGCGAAGCAGAGCGCCGAGACCGCCGCGATGCGCAGCGTCAGGCGGTATTTGAGGTCGTAGCGGCTCCACATCTTCGGCGCGTCCATGGCAGCCCAGCCCGCCGGCATTTAACGGCAGAACCGCCCGGGCCAAAAGCGCCGCGGCCCGGTGGACGGTGCCGTCGTGAAATTTTCCCGTGCCTCGCCGGGATCCTCGCCGCTGCGGCCATGCCGCGCCGGCATCTAGCTTCGGAGCGCCAGACATCGTTGCAGGGGAATCTCATGTCGAACCGCCGCCTCGTCCGTTGCCTCGTTTTCGCGCTTGCTCTCGCGGCCGGCCCGGTCCGCGCCGCCTCTGGTGATGTCCCGGCCGTGCTGGTCGATGATTTCAGCTATCTCGACACGTCCGGCGAGCCGGTCGATCAGACCGCAGCGCATCAGCGGCGGCTGGATGCGTTCATCGCCGCGCTCCGCCGCGATGTCGCCGCGGATGCGCGGCTGCGTCCGGTCAGCCCGTCCTGCGCTCCGTCCTGTCCGACCGATGCGTCGCCGGAGGCACGGTTGCAGATGGCGGCCGCGGCCGGCGCCACCGTCGTGGTCACCGGTGGTGTCCAGAAGCTCTCGACCCTGGTGCAGTGGGCGCGGGCGTCGGCCATCGACGTCACCTCCCATCGGGTGCTGTTCGACAAGGTCTTCACGTTCCGTGGTGACTCGGACGAGGCCTGGCAGCGCGCCGAGATGTTCGTCTCGCGCCAGGTTCGCGACGCGCTGGCGCCGCCGGAGCCGATCCGGCTGGCACTCTTGCCATTCGAGCTCGACGACACCAGCGCAGGCGCTGCGCTCGGCGCGACGGAGTCCGACCAGAAGGGGCTGCAGGAGGCGACCGACGCGGTGCGGCAGCTGCTGGCGCAGTCCGGGCGTTATCGCCTCGTGGACGCCGCCGGCGAGATCAAGCCGGGGCAGCCGGTGCGTGAGTGCGACGATTGCGAGGCGCGAGTGGCGCGCGCGGTCGGCGCCCAGCAGTCGCTGCTCGGCATCGTCAGGCGGATCGGCCGCACCGAATACATCATCGGTTTTCGCGTCCGCCAGGCCGACAGTGGCGCACTCGTCGTCGCCGGCGACAGCGGGCTGCGCCTCGGCGCCAATTATTCCTGGAGTCGCGGCGCGGTGCGTCTGGTGCGCGAGCGGCTGCTCGAGACCGGCTCGGAGCGCTGATCGCGGCCCGGCCATCGCTCCGGTCCCGGAGCCGTCGCCGGGAGCTGCGCCGGTCCGCCATGCCGGACGATCGGCGCGCGGCTCCGTGCAAATCCGGGCTGTTGTGATTTGTGACGATTTCATTACGGTCGGATGACAGGATCGGCGTCCTTGATCTGTCGGCATGCGCCGGCGAAGGGCGCCCGCTTTCGACTGGCTGATGTCACTGACCCCGAACGACCAACCGATCACCACGCTCACTGCTGTGAGCGCGACGCGCTCCGCGGCCGTCCGGCTGTCGGCCGTCGCCGCGCCGCATGTCGCGGCGCTGGCCCTGATGCTGCACACCGAGACCGATTTCGGCTCGCGGCTCGGCTTCGTGCTGGCCTGGGGCATCCTGAACGGCTTCTGGCTGGTGCTGCTGCGGCGGCCTGCGGTGTCGGCCGCGCTGGCGCTGACCATGGTCGTGGTGCTGGTGCTGCTGTCGCAGCTCAAGCACGCTGTGGTCCAGATGACCGCGAACTTCGTCGACGTGATGCTGATCGACCACGACAGCGCGGCATTCCTGTTCACGATCTTTCCGAATCTCGAGCTGTCGGTGCTGGTGGCCGTCGCGGTCGTGTTGCCGCTGTTGGGGCTGCTGTGGTGGGCCGACCCGTTCCGGATCGCGCGGCTGCCGGCGCTCGCCGGCAAGCTCGCCTGCCTCGCGGCGCTGACGCTGTATTCGCTCAACTGGCGCGACGAGGCCTGGCGCGGCTACTATGACGACGGCTATCTGTCGAAATTCGCGCGCTCCGGCGTCACGGCGGTGTCGGACTTCCTCGCCAACGGCTTCATGGAATCCGACGCCACGGCTGATCGAAGTCTGGCTGCCTTCGTCCCGGATTCCTGTCATCCGGCCGCGCGCCGGCCGAACATCGTGCTGATCCACGACGAATCCAGTTTCGACATCCGCTCGGCTGAGGGCATCAAGGTGCCCGATGGCTATGGCAGCCACTTCAAGTCGTTCGACGGCAAGGCGCGGCAGTTCATGGCCGAGAGCAATGGCGGCCCGAGCTGGTTCACCGAGTACAACGTGCTCGCCGGCCTGTCGTCGCGCTCGTTCGGCCGTTTCGCCTATTTCGTGACGCGGATCGCGTCCGGCCGGGTCGAGCGCGGCCTGCCGCTGGCGCTGCGCAATTGCGGCTACGACACGGTGTCGCTGTATCCCGTGCAGGGCGCCTTCATGAGCGCGCGCAGCTTTCAGACCACTGTCGGTGTCGATCGTTTCCTCGACGCGCGCGATCTCGGCGCCAAGGGCGTCGAGCCCGACGGCTTCTTCTACGACGCCGCGCTCGATGTGATGCAGCACCGGCCGCGCGGCAAGCCGCTGTTCATGTTCGTCTATCTCGCCGCCAACCATTTCCCGTGGGAGACGACGTTCCGGCCTGATTTGACGCCGTCCTGGCGTGCGCCCGGCAATCTGCCTTCGATCGACGAATATCTGCGCCGGCAGATGATGAGCGCGGCGGACTATCAGCGCTTTCTCGCCAGCCTGAAGAAGAGGTTCGGCGACCAGCCGTTCCTGATCGTCCGCTATGGCGACCACCAGCCGGAGTTCTCGCCGCACATTCTCGATCCCAAGCTTGACGAGGCCGGCATCGGCGAGAAGCTCGAAAGCTACGACCCGCGCTATTATCGGACGTATTACGCGATCGACGCCGTCAATTTCGAGCCGCGCCAGAGCGCGGTCGTGATGGACCGGATCGACGCCGCCTATCTGCCGCTGGTCACGCTCGAGGCCGCCGGAATTCCGCTCGATCCGTCCTTCGCCGAGCAGAAGGAGATCATGCTCCGCTGCAAGGGCGTGTTCTACGCCTGCGGCGACGGCGCCGAGGCGCGCCGCTTCAACCGCATGCTGATCGACGCCGAGCTGATCCGCGGGCTGTGACCGGCCGACGCCAAGGTCGGCCGATCAGGGGCGCAGCCGCCGCTGCTAGTCCGCGGCCGCGTCGGTGACGATGCCGCCGATGTTCTGCCAGTGGGCGCCGTCGAACTGGATCATCTGCAACTGCTTGTTGACGCGATAATCGGTCGGCGAGGTCGTGATGCTGATGCCCGGCAGCAGCATGCCGAGCTCGACATGGTCGAGATGGGTGGCCTGCTTCAGCACGTTCTCCCGCGTCAGCTCGTCGCCGCACTGCTTCAGCACCTGGACCAGGAGCTCGGCGGTGATGTAGCCATAGACGTTGAAGTTCGAGCCCTTGTCGCCGTCGGGATAATATTTCTCCATGAAGGCGAGATAGCGCTGCACGCCGGGGTCGTTCTTGAATCCCTCCTCGAGCGGATCCTTGACGTAGCCGACGCTGATCAGGCCCTTGGCGTTCTCGAGCCCGGCGGGCTTCAGGGTGGCGCCCAGCGAATTGGCATTGATGTCGACGATGTGGACCGGCTTCCAGCCGAGCTCGGCGACCTTCTTGATGGCCTGCGCCGCCTGCTTCGGCGTCGAGGCGCTGAACAGAAGGTCGGCGCCGGCATCCTTCAGCTTCAGGATGTGGGAATCGATCGTCGGCTCGGTGATCTCGTAGGACGATTCGGCGACGATCATCTTGGCGGCCTTGTCGCCGAGCCCGGCCTTGAGGCCGGCGAGATAATCGCGGCCGAGATCGTCGTTCTGGTAGAGCACGCCGATCTTGGCGTCGGGATGGGTCTTGAGAATGTACTGGCCGTAGATGCGGCCTTCGACGACGTAGCTCGGGTTGAAGCCCATCGTCCAAGGAAAGTTCTTGGGATCGGTGAAGCGCGAGGCGCCGGTGGCCGCGAACAGTTGCGGCACCTTCTTCGAGTTGAGATATTTCTGCACGGCGACGTTCGGCGCGGTGCCGATGATCTGGAACGTCAGGAGCACCTCGTCGCTCTCGACCAGCTTGCGCACCTGCTCGACCGTCTTCGGCGGCGAGTAGGCGTCGTCATACTGGATCAGGTTGATCTTGCGGCCGTTCACGCCGCCCTGGTCGTTGATCATCTTCATATAGGCGGCCTGCGCCTTGCCGATCGTGGCATAGGCCGAGGCCGGCCCGCTCAGCGGCACGGTCTGGCCGACCTTGATCTCGCTGTCGCTGGCGCCGGTGTCGTACTTCTTCTCGGCCGCCGAAGCCGTCGCTGCCAGCGACAGCAGGACAAGCGCGGCCAGCGCGGTGGTTCCAATCCTCATCACATCCACTCCCTGATCATTTTTTGTGAAACTCATTCGGCCTTGATGGCGGCGTCGCGGATGACCGCGCTCCATTTCTTGGTTTCGTCGGCGATGAACTGGCCGAACGCCGCGGGGTCGCGCGGCTGCACGTCGAGCCCTTGTGCGAACAGCTTCTGCTTCATCTCGGGAGCGGCGAGATCGGCGAGGATCTCGCGCGACAGCCGGTCGACGATCGGTTGCGGCGTCTCGCCCGGCGCCATGAAGCCATACCAGCCCGACGCGACCACGTTCGGCAGGCCCTGCTCGCGCAGCGTCGGCGCCTGCGGATAGATCGCGCTGGGCTCGTTGGCGGCGACGCCGAGCACGCGGAACTGGCCGGCCTGGATATAGGGCAGCGCCGTGCTGATCGCGGTCAGCGTCGCGTCGACGCGGCCGGCGAGCAGCTCGGTATAGGCCATCGAGTCGCCGCGGAAGGGGATGTTGAGGCCGGTCACCTTGGCGTCGCGGAACAGCAGCTCGGCGGCGAGATGCGGCTGCGAGCCGGCGCCGGGCGAGGCGAAGGTCAGGCCTTCGGGCTTGGACTTGCCGTAGGCGATCAGCTCGGCCAGCGTCTTGTACGGCGCGTTGGCGCTGATCATTAGGAAGATCGGCGCGACGACGGTGCCGGCGACGGGGCGCAGATCCTTGATCGGGTCGTAGGTCAGCTTGCCGAACAGCGCTTCGGCGGTGACGTAGGGCGCAGCGGCGTAGAGCAGGGTGTAGCCGTCGGGTGCGGCGCGGGCGACGACGTCGTTGGCGATGCGGCTGCCGGCGCCCGGCTTGTTCTCGATGATGAACTGCTGACCGAGGTGATGTTCGAACTCCGTCGCCAGAAGGCGCAGTGAGATGTCGCTGGCGCCTCCGGCGCCATAGGGACAGATCAGCCGCACCATGCGGGTCGGCCACTCGCCCTCGGCGCGTGCGGGATGGCTGCGGCCCAGGGCCAGCGCGGCCCCGGCACCGAGCAGGCCACGGCGCGTCATCGTCAACGGTCTCATCGCGCATCTCCCTGTCTGCTGCATCCCTTGTCCGGGCTGCTCCGGCGCGTTCTTCGCTGCGCCTGGTCGTATCTGCTCGCGCCGCGTCAGATCACCTTCCTGCGCGCGAGATCGTCCATCTCCTGGTCTGACAGTCCAAGCCAGCCCTGGTAGATCTCCAGGTTGTCCTGGCCGACGTCGCCCGCGGCATGGCGCAGCGCCGCGGGATCGTTGCCAAAGCGCGGTACGACGTTCGACATTGCCACCGAGCCGAAATCGCGGTCGGGCACGCGCGTGATCATCTCGCGCGCGATCGCCTGCGGATCAGCTGCGATCTGGTCGATCGCATAGATCGGCGCGATCGTTCCCTTGGCCGCGGTGAAGCGCGCGACGACATCATCGAGGTCATGCGCGGCGCACCAGGTGGCGAAGATCGCGTTGAGCTCGGCCGAATGCTTCACCCGCGAGGCATTGTTCGCGAAGCGCGGATCCTCGATCAGGTCAGGACGGTCGATCGCGCGACAATTGGCGGCGTAGAGCGCGTTGGTCGAGCCGGCGAGCGTCACCCAGCGATCGTCGCGGGTGCGATAGACCGCGGCCGGCGCCGAGTAGCCGTTGGCATTGCCGATCCGGCTGCGGCTGAAGCCGAGCTGGTCGTGCTCGACGGGCAACACGTCGAGCAAGCGGAAGACAGCCTCGGTCAGCGCCAGATCGATCTCCTCGCCCGGCGCCTCGGGATCGCGCGCCCGCTTCCACAACGCCGCGAGCACGCCGAGTGCGCCGAAGGTGCCGCCGATGGCATCGCCGATCGGATAGCCCGGATGGGTCGGCTCGCCCTCGGCCTCGCCGGTGATGTAGGTGAGCCCGCCCATTGCCTCGAAGATGCGGGCAAAGCCCGGACGGTCCTTGTACGGCCCGTCCTGCCCGAACGCGGTGGCGCGCAGGATGACGAGGCGCGGCTGGATCGACCACAGCACCTCTTTCGTCAGCCCCCAGCGATCGAGCGTGCCGGGGCGGAAGTTCTCGATCAACACGTCGAAGCGCGGCAGCAGCCGCTTGAACAGCGCGAGCCCGTCGGGCGTGCGCAGGTCGAGCGTCGCGAAGCTCTTGTTGCGATTGGCGGTCTTCCACCACAGCGGCTTGCCGTCCTTGAACGGCGGAAAGGTGCGGACACCGTCGCCTTGGCCCGGCATCTCGATCTTCAGGACGTCGGCGCCGTAATCGGCGAGCAGCGTGGCCGCGAACGGCGCCGCTATGATCGTGGCGATGTCGAGAACGCGCAAACCCTGGAGTGGCCCGGCCATGTCGTGATGCACCTGTCTCAGCCGGCTTCGGCCGCAAGCGCCGGCTCCGGCGCGCGCCTGATGATCTCGGGCTCGGCTTCGTTGATGAGCGCCCGGATGCTGGCGGCGAGCGCCGTGATGCGCGGGCCGATCTCGGCCTCGAGCTGGCCCGGCTGCAGCCGGAAGGCGGGAATGCCGCAATTGATCGCGAAGGCGCGGCCGGAGCTGGCCGCGTAATGCAGCGGCGCGGCCACGGCGTGAATCGCCGGCATGTATTCGCCGATGCAGGTGCAGAAACCGCGATCGGCACATTGCGTGATGCCGCCGAAATAGAGTGCGGAAAAATCGCTCCATTGCTCGGCGTCGCCGGCGGCGAGCTGCGCGTCGAAACGCGCGGCCGCGCCTGGCGGCAGGATCGACGACGCGGCGCGCCCCATCGCGGTCGCGACCACCGAGATCGGCATGCCGATGTCGGGAACATGCGGGCCGACGTCGCCGGAGCGCGCGGTCTCGACATAGACCACGGCGCTGCCGTCGAGCAGGCCGATCGACACCGTGCCGCGGACGCTCGCGGCGAGATCCTGCATCAGCGGCCGCGCGATCTGCCGGAACGGCATGTCGGCGAGCAGCGGATGCGCCATCCGCAACGCGCGGATGCCGAGGCGATACTTCGCGAGCGCCTGATCGAACGAGAGGTAGCCGAGTTCGGTGAGCGTGTGGGTCAGCCGGGCCACGGTCGGCCGTGGAATCCCGGTCCGGACCGAGATGTCCATGTTGCCGAGCACCGCCGACCCGGTCCCGAACGCCTCCAGCACGAACAGGCCCTTGGCCAAGGTCGTGGCAAAGGCGGCATCGCTGGCGCTGTCCGCCAGCATCGTTTCGACGGCGCGGTCGCGGTTGATCGGGACAGGACGGGAAGAGGACATGGTCGAAGAATGACCGATCAACTCCCATGAGTCCATATGCTTGTTCTATATTGCTATTATCGTCCACTATGTGGACAAATCCGGCGAGCGCAACGTCCTTTGCTGATCCGGCGCCGGTCCCCTGATCGAGGGTTGTGAACCGGCCGGCGGCCCGCTACCGCTGTTTCGTCAACGTCCGGGAGGAAATCGATGTCGACCTCAGTCAAGCAGATGCTGGAAGCCGCCAACGCCGCGGTGCCGAAGATCACGCCGGCCGAGGCGCAAGCGATGATCGCCAAGGGCAACACGCTGGTGCTCGACGTGCGCGATGCGCCGGAGGTCGAGAAGAGCGGCAAGATCGAAGGCGCTCACCACGTCTCGCGCGGCATGCTCGAATTCCGCGCCGATCCGGACTCACCCTATCACGACAAGAATTTCAGCAAGGACAAGAGCGTCATTCTGTATTGCGCCTCCGGCGGCCGCTCGGCGCTGGCAGGGAAGACGCTGAAGGACCTCGGCTACGACAAGGTCTTCAATGTCGGCGCGTTCAAGGATTGGGCCGAGAGCGGCGGCGCGGTCGAGAAGCCGATCGAGCCGGGGATGTGAGATCACGTTCGATGCGGCGTTCGCATCGCTGCGATGGCAACGAGCGCGGCAGCGAGACCTGACGCCGCGCCGACGCCGAGCGCCCAGCGCGGGCCCAGGCTGTCGGCCACCCAGCCCACGATCGGTGCGCCGATGGGCGTGCCGCCGAGTGCGACGCCGACGCGCAGCGCCATCACCCGGCCGCGCATGGAGGGCTCGGTCGCAAGCTGCATCAGGCTGTTGGTGGTGTTGGTGAACATGAGCGCCGCGACGCCGATGACGACGAGCGCGGCGCCGAATAGCCAGATGGTCGGGGCGAGCGCGGCCAGCGTACAGCCTAGTCCGAACAGGCCGCTGCCTGCGAGCAGCGCGCCAAATCTCGGCCGGTGCCGGCTGGCGTTGAACAGGGCGCCGGCAACCGTGCCGACGGCCATGACCGAGGACAGCAGGCCGTAGCCGCGTGCATCGCTGTGAAAGACCTTGATCGCCATCGTCGAGACGAAGATCTGGAAGTTGAGCCCGAACGTTCCGATCAGGGCGAGCATGATCAAAGTGGCCCGAAGCTCCGGGTGGGACCATGCATAGTCAAAGCCGGCGGTGACGCTCGCCAGGACGTTCCCCTTGGCGTGCTGCGCCCGCGGGTTCGGACGCAGATCGGCGATGCGGAGCAGGTTCAACGACGCCAGCACGGCCATGAACGACGCGCCGTTGATCAGGAAGGCCCAGCCGGTGCCGAACGCGGCGATCACCATGCCGGCGATTGCCGGGCCGATCATCCGCGCGGCGTTGAACGATGTCGAGTTGAGCGCGATCGCGTTGGGCAAATCGTCGTTCCCGACCAACTCGGCGACGAACGTCTGGCGCACCGGAGCGTCGAAGGCTGCCGCGCAGCCGAACAGGAATGCGAACACGTCGACTTGCCAGAGCTGGACGACGCCGGTCACGGTGAGAAGGCCGAGGATGAGCGCGAACGCTCCCATCGTCGCCTGGGTGGCGATCAAGACCCGTCGCTGATTGAAATGGTCGGCCACGTAGCCGGTCAGAGGTAACAGCAGGAGCTGCGGCCCGTACTGCAGCGCCATCACCGTGCCGACGGCGGACGCGTTATGCGAGGTGAGCTGGATCAGCACCAGCCAAGTCTGGGCGGTGCGTTGCATCCAGGTGCCGATATTGGAGACGAGCGCGCCGGCCGCCCAGACCCGGTAGTTGAACTTGTGCAGCGACCGGAACATGCCCGGCGCCTTGCCCGTCATGATCGCTTCCGCAGATCGCCACCATGGAGCGCGCCGAAGTGTCGCGCGAGCATCAGGCCGATGGCGAGCGAGCCGAGGCCGAGAGCCACGACATCGCTTGTGTTTCTCAGTTCGAAATCGCCGACGCGGCAGACCAGCAGATAGCCGACGGCGACGTTGAACAGGCCCCAGAGCACGTTCACCGTCGACGAGGAGAGGCCGCGTCCCGAAGGTTTCGCGAACGGGCTCTGGAACGGCTGACCCATCAGGCCGGCCACGACATGCGGAACGGCGTTGGCCAGGAAGGCGCCGCCGAAGAAATAGGAAAAGAGATCAAGCCAGGTCATGTCAGGGGGGTCCTCGCGTCGAGCAGTCGGATGATGTCCGCAGACGTGCCGGTTTCGCCCAGTCGCGGAAAGACATGGGTGAGGCTGTACTGGTGCGCCTCGGGGCGCGTGTCGGTCATGGCGTCGACGGCGAGCGTGACGTTGAAGCCCTGCTCATACGCTTGCCGCGCCGTGGACTCGACGCCGGTGCCGGTGGCCACGCCGGCAACGACCACCTGCGTCACGTCGCGCGCCTTCAATCGTGTCTCCAGATCGGTGCTGGCGAAGGCGCCCCAGGTCCGCTTGGTCACCACGATGTCGTGCGGTTGCCGGTTCAGCTCGGGGATGAGATCGGCCCAGTCCGCAGGGAATGGCGCGGTGAGACGTGGCGGCCGCTCGGTCCGTCCCGGGGCGGTGCCGGCGACATTGACCAGCACGACCGGAAGCCTGAGCGCGCGGAAACGTTCCGCCAAGGCGGAAGCGCGTGCGATGACCTCGCCGATCGGATGCAGCAAGGACGCGCCGACGATGCCTTTCTGCAGATCGACAACGATGAGCGCGGTATTCAGATCGAGCTGCGTGAGCGCCATTGATGATCTCCTCTTGCACGGGGCGCGCGTTTGCGCGCGGCCGTCACGCGTCAGTCGTCGACCAGGCGCCTGAGCAGCACGATGGCTGAAGCGAGTTGCTGCTGCTCCGCTGGCGAGAGCCGCGCCGCGATGGTGCGCGACAGCCAGTCCTGCCGCGCGGCGCGTCCTTCGTCGATTCGGACGCGGCATGCCTCTGTCAGCGAAAGGATGGTCTGCCGGCCGTCCCCCGGGTCCGGCGATCCGCGCACGAGGCCGGCGCTTTCCAGCGCTGCAATGATTGGCCCCATCGATTGCGGCCGCATCCCCTCGATCCGCGCGAGATGCGAGGCCGTCGTGGGCCCGTCTTTTTCGAGGCGAAGCAGCACCGATACCTGAGACGGCGGCAGATCGCCCGCGTCAGCCTGCTCGCGCAGCCGGCGCTTCAGCTTGCCGGCGACCGCCCGCAGCTCGCCAGCCAGGGCATGGGCAGCGGGCGGGGGGACCTTCCGGGGTGACTGTCGGCTCATGCCGCAAGGCTATGGCAGGTCAGTTATGAAGTCAATCTTATAAGTTTAACTGATGATATGCAGGGTCCCCGGGGCGTTGTGGCTCGAACACGTTCGCTCGCTCTGCAAGAGCCCTTATCGGGCTCGCGCGCGAGAGATGATTGCGATTGAATTGGCCGGACAAGCAGTCGTAACGTCGGGAGCGATCAGGCAGAACTCGGAAAGCGGATGATCTACTTCCCGATCTTCGCCCACAGCCAGCGCGCCACCGCCTGCGGCGAGGACTCCGCGTCGCTGCCCGAGGCCCGCAGATTGGCCTGCTGCATCGTCGCGATGTCGATGCGGCCGAGCAGCGGTCGTAACGCATCCTGCAACGCGCGGTCCTCGGCACGCTTCGGCGACAGCAGCAGGATCGCGTCGTAAGGCGGGATCGCCTGCTTGGGGTCGTCGAGCACGACGAGATCGTATTTCGCGATCAGGCCGTCGCTGGTGTAGCCGGCGATGACGTCGACCTCGCCGGAGGCGGCCGCGGCATACATGAAGTCGGGCTGCATCTGGCGCTGGGCGCGGAAGGCGAGGCCATACGCGTCGCGCAAAGCCGCCCATTCCGGGCGCGAGAAGAACTCGTAGTCGCCGGCGATCGACATGTCGCTGGTGTGACGCGCGAGGTCGGCGATCGAGCGGATGCCGAGCGCCTCGGCCGTCTTGCGCGGCATCACCAGCGCGTAGGCGTTCTCGAAGCCGAGCTCGCCGAGCAGGCTCACCTTGTCGTTGGCGAGATCCTGCTTCAGCGTATCGAGCAGCGCGGCGCGCGGCAACGGCTCCTTGCGGTGAAACTGGTTGGCCCACAGCGTGCCGGAATAGTCGACATAGGCGTCGATGTCGCCGTTTTTCAGCGCCTCATAGATCACGCTGGAGCCAAGCCCGGCGCGTGTCGTCGCCGAGAGGCCGGATGCCTGCAGCCGCTCGCTGATCAAGGCCGACAGCACATATTGCTCGGTAAAGGTCTTGGCGCCGATCACGTAGCGTGCCGAGCCGCCGGCCAGCGAGGGCAGGAGACTGGCGCCGACCATGAGCGCGATGGTTGCGGTGCCAAGCCCGACACGGGCACGGCTGCGCCTGCGCAGGCCATGCTCGATCAGCGCCAGCAACTGATCGATGGCAAGCGCCAGCACGGCGGCGGCGACGCAGCCGAACACGACCAGCACCCAGTTCTGGGTCTGCAGCCCGGCAAAGATGTAGTTGCCGAGCGAGGTCTGGCCGATCGGCGTCGACAAGGTCGCGGTGCCGATCACCCACACCGCAGCGGTGCGGATGCCGGCCATGATCACCGGCAGCGCCAGCGGCAGCTCCACCATCGTGAGCGCCTGGCGCTCGGTCATGCCGACGCCTTTGGCGGCCTCGATCAGGCTTGCGTCGACGCCGTTCAGCCCGGTGATGGTGTTGCGCAGCACCGGCAGCATCGAATACAGCGCCAGCGCCAGCACCGCGGGCAGGAAGCCGAAGGCCGAGAACGAGAGCCCGAACCAGCGCAAGGTGAGTGCCGTCAGCGCCAGCAGCAGCGGATAGAACAGCGCCAGCAGCGCCAGTCCCGGCACCGTCTGCACCACGCTGGCGACGCCGAGCAGCAGATTGCGCAGGGCAGGGCGATTGCGCGCGAGCAGCGCCAGTGGAAAGCTCACGGCAAGGCCGAGCGCCAGCGCGGCGAGGCTCACGCGCAGATGGCTGCCGAGATAGTCAGGGAGATGCGACAGCGCCTCGGTGAAGCGTGGATCGGACAGGGCGCTCATGCTGCGCCGCTTTCGGGCAGCAGCGCGGCCAGCCGCGCCGCCTGCCGGCGCGGCGTCGTCATCAGCTCCGTCACGTAGGGTTCGCGGCTGGCCGCGAGCTCGGCCGGCGTGCCGATCTCGATCAGGCGTCCGCCGCGCATCACTGCGATGCGGTCGGCGAGCAGCAGGGCCTCGGTGATGTCGTGCGTGATCATGATCGTGGTCAGCGCGAACTGCTCATGCAGGGCGCGGTAGTCGCTGCCGAGCGCATCACGCGTCAGCGGATCGAGCGCGCCGAACGGCTCGTCCATCAGCACGATCTTCGGCCGCGCCGCGAGCGCGCGGGCGACGCCGACGCGCTGGCGCTGGCCGCCCGAGAGCTCGTGCGGCAGCCGGTCGCGATGCGCCTTGCGGTCGAGCCGCACGAGGTCGAGCAGCTCGCCGACGCGCGTGGCGATCTCGGCCGGCGGAGTCCCCAGCAGCCTGGGGGTGATGCCGATGTTGGCGGCAACCGTCATGTGCGGAAACAGCGCCCCGTTCTGGAACACGGTGCCAATCCGGCGACGCAGGCTGACAGGATCGAGGCCGGCGATATCCTCACCGGCAATCCGGATCGCGCCGCCGTCCAGCTCGATCAGGCGGTTGGTCAGCCGCAGCAGCGTGGTCTTGCCCGAGCCGGAGCCGCCCACGATCGCCAGGAACTCACCCTCGGCGACCTCCATCGATACGCCGTCGACCGCGGTCACGGTGACCGACGGACCAGGAAAGCTCTTGCGGACGTTGGCGTAGACGATGAACGGCGTGCGCGGCATGCGGCCTTGCGGAACGGTTGGCCGAGGTGTTGGCGGAGGTGTTGGCCTTGGGCTCAGTCAGATGACCTAGCACGTCCGGGCCGCGCGTTGAACTTCGCCGCGCAAGCGGCTAAGCCGTCCCGGCCATTCTCCGGGGAGGAACTTGGACGTGACGATGCCCACGGCCGCCGCGGTCGCGCTGGAGCGAACGACGGTGGCATTCCGTCTCGCCGGCGGACGCACCTACACCGCCGTCGAGACGGCGGATCTGGCCGTCGCCGACGGCGAGTTCGTCGCCATCGTCGGGCCGACCGGCTGCGGCAAATCCACCCTTCTCAACGTGGCGGCGGGACTGCTGAAGCCGGCCGCCGGCCAGGTGCGCATCTTCGGCCAGCCGCTGGCCGGCCTCAATCGCGACGCCGGCTACCTGTTCCAGGCCGATGCGTTGTTCCCATGGAAGACCGCGCTGGAGAACGTCGCGATCGGGCTCGAGGTCGCGGGCTCGCCGTCGAAGGATGCGGCCGCCAAGGCGCAGCAATGGCTGACCTCGGTCGGCCTCGGCGCCTTCGGCAACCGCTATCCGCACATGCTGTCGGGCGGCCAGCGCAAGCGCGTCGGGCTCGCCCAGGTGCTGATCCGCAATCCCCGCATCATCCTGATGGACGAGCCGTTCGGGCCGCTCGACGCGCAGACGCGGCAGATCATGGGCAATTTGCTGCTCGATCTCTGGAATGCCGACCGCAAGGCGGTGCTGTTCGTCACTCACGATCTGGAGGAGGCGATCGCGCTCGCCGACCGCGTCGTCATCATGTCGGCGGGACCGGCCTCGCGCATCATCGGCGACTGGCGCGTGACCCTGCCGCGCCCGCGCGACATCTTCGAGGTGCGCATGAAGCACGAGTTCCACGAGCTGCATCGCGAGATCTGGCAGACGCTGAAGTCCGAGGTCGAGAAGACCTACAAGCAGGCGGAGGCGGTGTGATGGGGGCGGCAATGAGCTTCGTGGGAGCCCCGCTGTTTCGGCGCGTGCAGTGTGCTCCCTCCCCCCTTGTGGGGGAGGGTCGGGGAGGGGGGTACCCCGGAAAGACTGGTGGTTGGGGGACCCCCCTCCCCAGCCCTCCCCCACAAGGGGGGAGGGAGCGCAGCGGCGCAAGTGGCGTCGGCCGTGGACCCCTCACGCAGCGCGAGGCGGCCTGAATGTCGCGTCTTGGTTTGCTCGCGCTGCAGCTGCTGGTCGCCATCGTCGCGATTGCGCTGTGGCAGTTCTTCGCCACCGTGCCGGTGTTCGGGCGCATCTGGCTTCCGCCATTCTTCTTCTCCAATCCGGTCGACGTATCAGCGCAGGTCGTCAAATGGTTCTCGACCGGCGCGATCTGGAAGCACCTCGCGATCACCCTGTGGGAATCGATCCTGGCGTTCGCGATCGGCTCGCTCGGCGGCGTCCTGGTCGGCTTCTGGTTCGCGCGCAAGCCGCTGGTGGCCGCCGTGTTCGATCCCTACGTCAAGATGGCCAATGCGCTGCCGCGCGTGGTGCTGGCGCCGATCTTCACGCTGTGGCTGGGCTTGGGGATCTGGTCCAAGGTCGCGCTCGGCGTGACGCTCGTCTTCTTCATCGTGTTCTTCAACGTCTATCAGGGCGTGAAGGAGGTCTCGACCGTGGTGCGCGACAATGCCCGCATGCTCGGCATGAGCGAGCGGCAGTTGATGCGCCACGTCTATTGGCCGTCGGCGCTGTCCTGGATGTTCTCGTCGCTGCACACCTCGGTGGGCTTCGCCGTCGTCGGCGCTGTCGTCGGCGAATATCTCGGCTCGGCCGCCGGCCTCGGCTATCTGATCCAGCAGGCCGAAGGCATCTTCGACGTCGCCGGCGTGTTCGCCGGCATGTTCGTGCTGTCGGCGTTCGTCATCCTGATCGACATCTGCGTCACGCTGGTGGAGCGGCGGCTCCTGGTGTGGCGGCCTGACGCGGCGGATGGACGGTGAGGGGCGCGGTGCTCCCACATCCTCCGCCGTCGTCCCGGCGAACGCCGGGACCCATACCGCGTGATATCGCGGTTGGAAAAGACGGGTCGTCCCGTGTGCCCAAACCACTCCCTGGGGTTATGGGTCCCGGCGTTCGCCGGGACGACGGCGGTGGGTGGCGCAGCCTTCTAAAGCCACATCAACACGCCTAATCTGACCAACGACAGAACGGAGGAAACACATGAACAAGATCATCGGCCGGGTCACCGGCGCGCTGCTGGCGCTTTCGCTGAGCACCGGTTTCGCCTCGGCTGCCACCAAGGTCACCATCGCAATCGGCGGCGGCGCGTGCCTGTGCTATCTGCCGACCGTGCTGGCCAAGCAGCTCGGCGAATACGAGAAGGCCGGGCTCGACGTCGAGCTGGTCGATCTCAAGGGCGGCTCGGATGCGCTGAAGGCGGTGCTCGGCGGCAGCGCCGACGTCGTCTCCGGCTATTTCGATCACTGCGTCAATCTCGCGGCCAAGAAGCAGGAGATGCAGTCCTTCGTCGTCTACGACCGCTATCCCGGTCTCGTGCTGGTGGTGGCGCCGTCGCACAACAAGGAGATCAGCTCGATCAAGGATCTCGCCGGCAAGAAGGTCGGCGTCAGCGCGCCGGGCTCCTCGACCGATTTCTTCCTGAAGTACATGCTGAAGAAGAACGGCCTCGATCCGTCGGGTACCGCGGTGATCGGCGTCGGCCTCGGCGCGACCGCGGTGGCGGCGATGGAGCAGGGCCAGATCGACGCGGCCGTGATGCTCGATCCCTCGGTCACCGTGCTGCAGGGCAAGCATCCGGACCTCAAGATCCTCAGCGATACCCGCACCCAGCACGACACGCTGGAGGTGTTCGGCGGCGAATATCCCGGCGGCGCGCTGTACTCGACGGCGGCCTGGATCGCCGGCCATGACAAGGAGGCGCAGGCGCTGACCAACGCCATCGTGGCGACGCTGGGCTGGATCCATTCGCATACGCCGGAGGAGATCATGGCGAAGATGCCGGAGGAGCTGGTTGGCAAGGACAAGGCGCTGTATCTCGCGGCGCTGAAGAACACCATCCCGATGTACTCCCAGACCGGCAAGATGGATCCGAAGGGCGCCGACGCCGTGCTCGCGGTGTTCTCGACCGGCTCGCCCGACGTCGCCAAGGCCAATGTCGACGTCAGCAAGACCTTCACCAACAAGTTCGTCGAGCAGGCGAAGGGGGCGAAATAGCGGATGACGGACGTCGTCATCCAGCGCGTCACCACGCTCGACCTCAAGGTCGAGCCGTGGGACTGGCCGTTCGCGAACCAGCGCCGCGACGACATCGCGGCGCATTTTGCCGAATGCCGGCGCGCCAGGCCGGGCCTGTGGAACGGCCGTGTGCTGCTCGGGCGCAATCCGCGCATCGCGGATGGACGTTTTTCGGCGAGCTATTTCGAGACCGATTTCGCCAGCCTGCTGGCGTGGCGCGACTGGGGCTTTCCGGATCGCACCGCCTTCAACGGCTTCGGCATGGGCGCGCTGCGGTCCGCGGACGGCGCCTTCGTGCTCGGCGAGATGGGCGCGCATACCGCCAATGCCGGCCGGCTGTACTTTCCCGCCGGCACGCCGGATCTCGACGACGTCAGCGACGGTGTGCTCGATCTCGCCGCCAACGTCGCGCGCGAGGTCGAGGAGGAGACGGGACTCGCGCCATCGGACTATCAGGCCGCGGCGCATTGGGACTGTGTCGTGACCGGCGCGTCGATCGCGCTGATGCGTGTGCTCGACGCCTCTGACATGGGCGAGGCTCTGCAGCGCCGCATCGAGGCCAACCTCGCGGCCCAGGGCGAGCCGGAACTCTGCTCGATACGGCTGGTTCGAAGCAGGAATGATCTGACTGCGGCGATGCCGCGCTTCGTGACCGCCTTCCTCGAAACGCAATTCAGCCCCGGAGAGCCGTCCTCATGAGCAAGAAACCGCGCACGCTGGCCGATGAGCTCGATGGTTTCATCTCGCCGTTCCGGATCGATGGCGGACACAAGTTTCATCTCAAGTCGCACAAGACCAAGGTCAAGGGCGGCCTCGCCAAGGAAGAGGGCGAGGCGATCATCGAGCAGAACCGCCAGCGGCTCGCCGACTTCCAGGAGAAGCTCTACGCGCAGGACCGCTGGTCGGTGCTGGTGCTGCTGCAGGGCATGGACGCCTCCGGCAAGGACAGCGCGATCAAGAGCATCTTCGAGGGCGTCAATCCGCAGGGCTGCGAGGTCACCTCGTTCAAGCAGCCGACCTCCAAGGAGCTCGACCACGACTTCATGTGGCGCAGCGCCATCGCGCTCCCCGAGCGCGGCCGCATCGGCATCTTCAACCGCTCCTACTACGAGGAATGCCTGGTCACGCGCGTGCATCCGGAGATCCTGAAAGCGGAGAAGCTGCCGCCGAGGCTCGTCACCAAGAACATCTGGCACGAGCGCTTCGAGGACATCTCCGCGTTCGAGCGCTACCTCACGCGCAACGGCACCGTGATCCTGAAGTTCTTCCTCAACATCTCCAAGGAGGAGCAGCGCGAGCGCTTTCTCGACCGGCTGGAGGAGCCGGCGAAGAACTGGAAGTTCTCGATGGGCGACGTCACCGAGCGCGCGAGGTGGAATCGCTACCAGGCGGTCTATCAGGACATCGTGCGCCACACCTCGACGCCCTATGCGCCGTGGCATGTCGTTCCGGCCGACCACAAATGGTTCGCCCGTGTCGTCATCGGCTCGACCATCGTCGCCGCGCTGGATGGCCTGGACCTGCATTTTCCGCGCGTCGACGCCGGCTCGCGCGAGGAGTTCAAGGCGGTGCGCAAGGCGCTCGAGAGCGAAGGCAAGGGCGGCAAGAAGGGCTGAGTGCGAAGCGCTCGTCGCACTCTCTCGTTCGTCCGTGGCACCCGCTAGTCAGCTCGTCATGCCCGGGCTTGACCCACGGCTGTCCGGTTCAGACAGACTGGACATGGTGCATGGCGTGGATTCTTCTGCGGTCTTGAGCATCGCCAAATGTTCGAGACACACCAGGAAGGTCCCGCCATGCCGCATCAGAATACAGTATTCCGAGACATTCTGAAGTTGGTCCCCTGGCATCGCTTCGAGGCGCTTGTGGACGAGCATGGCACGGACGCGCGGATTCGACGGCTTTCCACCAAAGACCAATTTGTGGCGCTGCTGTACGGTCAGCTTTCGGGGGCTTCCAGTCTGCGTGAGATTGTCACCGGGCTGTCGAGCCACACCGCGCGGCTTTATCACCTGGGTGGGGGCCCTGTCCGCCGCTCGACTTTCGCGGACGCCAATATGAATCGGCCTGCGGAGATGTTTGCCGCCCTGTTGGCCATCATGATGAAGCAGGCCCATCGCCGGTTACGCCGCAAGCTTGCCGAGACGACGTATTTGATTGATTCGACCAGCGTACGGCTGACAGAAGCCAGCGCTGGCTGGGCACGGTTCTCTACCGGTGTCTGCGGTGCCAAGGTGCATGTGATCTATGATGCCGACGCCGACCGGCCGATTTATGCGGCAATCAGCGGAGCCAACGTCAACGACAATACTGCAGCGCATCAGATGCCCATCGAGCCGGGAGCAACCTACGTCTTCGATCTCGGCTATTATGAATATGCTTGGTGGGCTCAACTGGACGCCGCCGGTTGTCGAATCGTGACCCGGTTCAAATCCAATACGCCGCTGCGGGTCGTGGAGGAGTTGCCTGTCATCGCGGATGGCAACATCCTCTCCGACCGCATCGGCTTCCTTCCACAACGCCAAGCCTACAGCCGCCGCAATCCAATGCAGACTGCGGTGCGCGAAGTGCGCGTCACCTTGGAAACGGGAAAGATCCTGCGCATCCTGTCGAACGACCTCGATGCCAGCGCTCAAGAGATCGCCGACCTCTATCGTCGCCGCTGGGCCATCGAGTTGTTCTTTCGTTGGGTCAAGCAGACCCTCAAGATCACCAGGTTCCTCGGGACTTCTGAGAACGCCGTTCGTATCCAGATCGCCGTTGCCCTGATCGCCTTCCTCTTGCTTCGCCTCGCGCAAGACCTTCAGAAGGCAATCCAAAGCCCCTTGGTCTTTGCCAGATTGGTCCGCACCAACCTCATGCATCGCCGCCCCATCGATCAATTGCTCACGGGGCCACCCCAACTTGCCAAAAACCCACAACAGTTGAGCCTCGCAATATGCGGAAGCTGAACCGGACAGCCGTGGGTCAAGCCCGGCCATGACGGATCAGTGAGTCAGGCGCTCGCATGGGCCCAACCTTGAACTGGGCGCCCGGACATAACGGTGGATTAGTGCTCGACACGCGAGAGATGCGAGCGTGAACACGCATGGCCCATCCGCTCGCATCAATCCCGCCATCTCACCTCACGCCGCGCCGGCTTGGCGTGTGTCCTCGTGCACCTGCAGGAACCGCTGCGTGAAATCCGCTGCCGGCATCGGCTTGCCGAAGTGATAGCCTTGTCCCTGCTCGCAGCCGAGCCGCAGCAGGAACTCGGCCGTCGCCGCGTTCTCGATGCCCTCGGCGATCACCGACAGGCCGAGCTGCTTGCTCAGGCTGACCGTCGAGCCGACGATGGCCGCGTCGTCGGCCTGGGTCAGCACGTCGCGCACGAAGGAACGGTCGATCTTCAGACCGTCGAGCGGGAATTTCTTCAGATAGCTCAGGCTTGCATAGCCGGTGCCGAAATCGTCGAACACCAGGCTGACGCCGAGTGCCTGCAGCCGGTTGAACGTCTGCAGCACGCCCGGTTCGTCGTGCAGCAGGATGTCCTCGGTGACTTCGAGCTCGAGCAGGCGCGGCGACAGGCCGGTCGAGGTGAGCAGCTTGCTGACGAAGGCCGCGAGGTCGCCGGACTGGAACTGGGACGGCGAGAGGTTGACGCCGACGCGAATGTCGTGGCCGGCGAGCTGCCAGTCCCGCGCCTGCCGGCAGGCGGTGGCCATGACCCAGGTCGCAACCGCCTCGGAAAGATGCGAGGTGTTGACGACCGGAATGAAATCACCGGGAGGCACGAGGCCGCGGGTCGGGTGACGCCACCGGATCAGCGCCTCGGCGCCGATCACGCGGCCGTCCAACAGCTCCACCTGCGGCTGGTAGAACAGCTCGAATTCGTTCCGCTCGACGGCGAGCGCAAGCTCCGCCTCCAGCGTCAATCTCTGCTCGAGCTCGTGGCGGATGGCGCTCTCGAACAGCACATGGCCGCCCCGCCGGTCCATCTTGGCGCGACAGAGGGCAAGGTGGGCATTGCTGAGCAACTCGTCTGCCGAGTGCCCGCCCTCGGGATGCACCGCGACGCCGAGGGTGACCTTGACGCGCTGCTGGCGCGTGCCCGCGTCCAGCGGCGCCTCGAACAAATGCGACAGGTGATCGGCGAGCTCGGCCACCGTGCCGCCGATGGCGGAGCAGGGAATGGCGACGGCGAACTCGTCGCCGCTGAGCCGGGCGACGCGGCCCATGCTGCCGATCTCGGTGCGGAGCCGCTCGGCCGCCGCGCGCAAGACGCCGTCGCCGAAGGCGTGGCCGAGCATGTCGTTGATGCGCTGGAAGGCATCGAGCCCGACCACCAGCAGCGCCACGCGGTCGGACGCGGCATCCGCGGTCGCGATCATGGCGGCGAGCTCGCTCTGCAGCGTGTTGCGGTTGATCAGCGCGGTCAGCGTGTCGTGCTCGGCGAGGTAGCGGATGCGCTCGGCCTCGCGCTTGCGCGCCGAGATGTCGCGCAGGATCACGCCATATTGCAGGCCGTCGGCGCCCTGCCAGGCGGAGAAGCTCGCCTCGACCGGAAATACCTCGCCGTCCTTGCGCCGGCCGTCGAACTCGATCGTGGAGCCGTCGGGCATCAACGTCGCCGGCAGCGCCGCCTCCTGCTGCGGAAACAGGTCATGGGTGTCGCTGCCGTCGGCGCGCAGACGCGCAAAGGGCTGGCCGATGATCTCGTCGGCACCGTAGCCGAAGATCGCGACTGCGCCCGGATTCCACACCGTGATGCGCCGGTCGCGGTCGGTACAGACCAGCCCGTCGCCGATCGACATCGCGATCCGCTCGAAACGGCTCTCGGCGACGTGCCGCAGCAGGCCGCGGAAGTCGATCTCGTCGAGGGCCGTGGCCGCGAGATAGGCGACCAGCGCGATCTGCAGCATCGAGGTGTCGAGCACCAGGGCGTAGCGGTCGTGCAGCAGCAGCGCCACGGCCTCGATCAGGACGCTGATCATGGCGATCAGCAGCGCGCGCCGCGCCGCCGAGAGGTGCCGCCAGCTCGCCAGCATGATGATGACGATCAGCAGCAGGCCGCCCAGGGTGGCGGCCGTCGACGTCGAGAGCAGCGTGCGATGCTGAATGATGGACTCGGCCGCCAGCGCCTGCAGCATGACGCCGGGCAGGACGCGGCCGTTCGGCACGCTGTAATAGTCGCCGAGCTCGATCGCGGTGGCGCCGACGATCACCCGCTTGTCCTTGATCCGGGCCAGCGCCGCCGCGTCGCCACGGAGGACGTCGACATACGACACCCGCGGCAGCGACGACAGATCGATGCCGTAGTCGACCAGGAAGGAGCTGTCCTTGACCGCATCGCTGCCGGCGAGGAACGCGCCCATGGACTGCAGGAAGGTTTTGCCCCCGCCGGTCTCGCAATATTCGCCGAAAGCATAGCTTCTGACGCGGCCATCGCGCGCCACCTCGATATTCACGAAGGCCGACCATGCGAGCTGCTCGAATTGCGGCAGCGGCCGGTTGAGGTGAATGGCGGTGTCCTTCCCGGCCGCATCGAGCTGCCTGAAGGCCGGCAGCACGATCGAGCTCTTGGCATTCTGCAGCGCGGTCAGGAAGGCCTGATCGCCGGCCGCGTCGGACGGCGTGCTGAAATCCACGTCGAAGGCGACGTCGCGGACGCCGGCGCGCTGCAACTGCTCGAGCAGGCGCGCATGCTGGGTCCGCGGCCACGGCCAGACGCCGATGGCTTCGATCGAGCGCGGGTCGATCGCGACCACCGCGATCTCGCCGCTGGCGGGGCGGTTGTCGAGGCGAAAGCGCAGATCGACGAGGGCGTTGCTCACCAGCTCGTGGCCGCCCGACAGGCCGACCGTCAGCAGCGCAACGACGACCAGAATATGCGGCATGAACCGCCTGAACGTCCCGTCTCTCGAATGACTGCGTGCCACGTCGATCCCAATCTCATCCCGCTCCGCGCACAGAGCCATCAGGATCCCTGCTGGCCTGCGCTCCCCCCATGAGCACGCATGACGTCGGCGTGACGCTCGATGGCGGATACTCAGTTCTTGTTGTGACCGTAAGCGTAGGCATTGCCGTTGCCATGGTTGCCGCTATTGCCGTGACCGCTGTTTCCGCTGTTGCCGTTGCCGCTGTTGCCGTTGCCGCTGTTGCCGTTGCCGCTGTTTCCGTTGCCGCCGTTGCCGTTGCCGTTGTTGCCCTGGCCGTTGTTGCCGTTGCCACTTCCGTCATTGTTGCTGCCGCGGCTGCCACCGTTGCCGTTGCCATTGCCGGCGTCGCCATTGCCGGCCGCATTGGCGCTGGCGGATCCGCTCGGCGAACCGATCGCCGCGGTGACGGCGGCCGCGATCGAGGAATCTCCCGACGAGCCGTTCGCGGTCGCCGAGTTGCTCGTCGAATTGCCGCTGTTGCCGCGCGCATCATTCCAGGCGGTGCTTCGTCCTGCACCTGCGGCCGGCGTATGGGCGCCATGGGCGAGGCCGCGCGTCGCCTTCTGGATGTTCAAATTGACCTCGCCGATCGATGACGAGATCCGCACCACGCCGGGCTTCGCGCCGCCGAATCCGGTCGCAGAATGCCGCTGAGCGGCGACCGTTGTGCCCGGACGCGCGGGCGGGCCGTTGACGTTCAGCGCGTGGATCACGCTGCCCTTGGCCTCGCGCGGCGCCTGCAGGCCGTCGCGCGGCACCGGAACGCGATCGATGGTGGAGGCGCGCGGCGGGCCCTGCTCGATCGGGCTGAAGGTGCCGGCGCCGGACAGGCTGAGGCCGGAGCGGCCGGTCGCAAAGGCGGTGGCGGCCTGGCCCGGCATCACCTGGGCGATCTGGCCGGTCTTGAAGTCCGACACCTGCACCTGGCCGCGGCTGACCTCGACCTTGGTGCTGCGGCCTGAGATCGTGACGCTGAACTGCGTGCCCTTGACGACGGCGGCGAGATAGGGCGTCTCGACCTCGAAATGCTGGACGTTGCGCTTCTCGACGTCGAGCAGAATCGAGCCGGCGCGCTGCAGGATGGTCGTCGCCATGCCGTCCTTGGCCGCGGCGGGCAGGCCGACCTCGGAGTTCGGCGCGATCACGATCGTCTCGGCGCCGCGGGTCAGGCGGACGCGGCCGGTCGGCCCGGTGCGGATCGTATCGCCTGGCTTGAGCGGGTCCTCGCGGCCGAGCGATACCTGCGCTGCGCCCTGGGTGGTGACCCAGACCTCACCGGACGATTTGCTCACCAGCCACGGCTCACCGTCGGCCGCGAATGCGGCCGGCATTGCACCGAAAAGGCACGCGGCGATCAGTCCCGGTATCAGGAAGCGCTTGGATGACATGGCACGAACTCGCATCGTTGGCGGCTTTTGAAACTAATCGAAATGTTTCAAGAGACCCTTAGGAGTTGCAGCCGTGTTTTCCTCACGCATTTACGCTTCGTTGACCTTAACAAACTAAAAACGAGGCATGCGCGCTGGTTGTGTCGACGGAACTGGGAGGACTGCGGGTTGGCGCGACTTCGCGGCCGTACCGCACGGCTTGCTACGGCTGCGTGGAACCGCGATCGCCGCCGGCATTTCCCTGTCGGCGTTGCTGTTCGCAGCGACGGCCCATGCGCAGCAGGTCGGCCAGCCGAGCTTCGATCCGCGGCAGACCGAGCGATATTTCGACGAGCAACAGTCGCGGTCGACGCAGCCGCCGCCGCGGCCGCGTGCGCCGCAATTCGCGCCCCAGGGCGGCGGCGATCGCAAGCCCTTGTTCACCATGCGCGCCGTCACGCTGACGGGGGCGTCCGCGCTGCCCGCCGAGCAGCTCGCCGCGAGCTATCAGCCCTATCTCGGCAAGCCGGTGTCGCAGGCCGACCTCGCGGCGATCACGACCGCGATCAGCGATCAGTATCGCGCCGCCGGCTACCATCTCAGCCGTGCGATCATACCGCCGCAGGACATCCATGATGGCCGGGTGCGCATCCAGATCGTCGAAGGCAGCATCACCGAGGTGACCCTGAAGGGCGCCGGCGCGGAAGAGTTCGGAATCAGGCCGATGCTCGGCCCCGTGCTGGCGGAGCAGCCGTCCCGGCTCGCGACACTGGAGCGGCAGTTGCTGCTGATCAACGGCCGCGGCGGCGTCCGTCTGGTCGATTCCGCGCTGGAGGAGATCGGCGGCACCACCGGCCGGTTTCGCCTGGTGATCGAGCTGCAGACCTGGCACGTCTACGGCTTCGCCGGCGTCGACAATTTGGGCTCATCGACCGTCGGTCCCTGGCAGAACTACGCCGCGGCCGCCTTCAACTCCTATCTGCTGCCGGGCGACACGCTCACCGCCAACCTGTCGACGACGCCGGGAGATCCGCGCCAGCTCGCGTTCGGCCGGCTGTCCTATGAGGTGCCGGTCGGCATCGACGGCGCCTATGTCGGCGCCTCCGCGCTGTACAGCGAGGTCCGGCCGGGCGACCGGAGACGGCTGTTCAACGACAATACGGTGACCGAGACGCTCGAGCTGCGCGGCGGCCTCGCGCCGATCCAGTCGCAGCGCGCCTCGCTGAAACTGAATCTCGCGGCCGCCTTCAGCGACGTGACCGAGCGCGACCTGTTCGGCATCTGGTATCGCGATCGCATCCGGACGCTGACCTTCACCGCCGACTACCGCTGGAAGGATGATGTCGGCGGCGACAGCTACCTGACGCTGGCCTACCGGCAGGGCCTGAACGCGTTCGGGGCGACGCCGCTCGACGATCCCCTCGCGTCGCGCGCGGGTGCCTCGCCGAGCTTCTCGGTCTTCAACGGCTGGTTCGCGCGCTATCAGACATTGTCCGAGGCGTGGTCGTTGAAGCTCGCCGCCGCCGGCCAGCTCGCTTCGGGTCCGCTGTACAATTCGCAGCAGTTCTATCTCGGCGGCCTCGCCTATGGCCGCGGCTATGGCAGCGCCGAGATCAGCGGCGACAACGGCGTCGCCGGCACGTTCGAAGTCCGCTTCGAGCAGAAGCCGAACTGGCAATATCTCACGAGCTACCAGCTCTACAGCTTCTTCGATGCCGGGCTCGCCTGGAACGACGGCTTCCGGCCGTCCGACGGCGTGGCGCTGACCTCGGCGGGAGCCGGGATCCGCTTCACCTTCCCGAACGACTGGCGCGCCGACCTCGGCGTCGCCGCGCCGCTCAGCTACCGTGCCCCCGACAACACGACGCGCAGCGCGCGCCTGCTTCTGACGCTGTCGAGCGTGCTCAAGCTGTGCCCGCAGCGCGGGCAGGGCCCCTGCATCTGAGAACTGGCGGGATCGGTGCGGCGGCGGATGTCCGCTTCTCCCATTGGGCGAGGACGGATTGCATCAGACGCAATCGATGATGCGTTCATCGTGACTAGCCGCCTCCGGGGTACCGCGCCGTTGGGGTTTGTGAGGTCTCAGATGAGGCCGAAGGTGATCGCGATCAGGAAGAACACGATCAGCCCGACGCTGACCAGCTTGAAGATGTAAGCGGCCTCAACATCGCGCCCAAACCACTCAAAGTCTGGCCCCCATAGGACGGTTGCGACGAACCCCAGAACGAGGGTCGTGATCAGCAGGATCACGTAGACGGTGTCCATTGATTGAGCCTTCACTCGCGGACACCGAATGTCCCATCAGCATTCTGGTGATGTCCCGGAGGTCTTCACGCACAGTATCGGCATGCCAAGTTACCAACCTTGGCAGAAGAAGTTGTGTGTAGCAAATGCAACGCAGTCTGCCGTGCGTCCGATCGAAAAATCTCCGTGCCGAAGGACGCGGCCCATCAACCGGAGCTACGCACCGACCTCTCCCGATGGAGCGAGGCGAAACGAGAGCGTGGCTGACCGCTCGGATCAGCCAAATGCCTCAGATCTAGACCGGCTTGCCATGGCCGTGGAACAGCCGGCCCTTCTCGGTGATCAGGACGATGACCAGCGCGCTCGACGTGCAGGCCAGGAAGCCCGCCGCGAACGGCAGCGCGCTGCCGTCGAAGGCCTGGCCGACGACGGCGCCGGCGGCCATGCCGAGCAGGGTGGTAATCGAGCCGTACAGCGACGACGCAGTGCCGGCATTGGCGCGCTGCGGCTCCATCGCCAGCGCGGTGAAGTTCGCGAACATCAGGCCGAACGTGAACATCATGCCCGCCGACAGCAGCATGAACAGCCACAGCGGCAGCATGCCGAGAACCGCCGCGCTGAAACAGGCCAGCGCGATGACGACGCTGCCGACCAGCGCGCCATGCGAGATCATGCGCATGCCGAGCCGCCCGACGAGGCGGGCATTGAGGAAGCCGGCGACCGCGATGGTCACCGCGATCGCCGCGAAGGCGAGCGGGAAGTAGCGGCCGAGATGATAGACGCCGGTGAACAATTGCTGCGAGGACAGCACATAGCCGAGCACGGCGCCGAAGATGCCGCTCGCGGCGAGCGCATAGCCCAGTGTCTGGCGGTTGGTGAGGGTGTTGCGGAAGGCCGCGATGATCTCCTTGACCGAGAACGGCTTGCGCTCGCTCTCGGGCAGCGTCTCGGGCAGCCGCATCGCGGTCCACAGCAAGGTGACGATGCCGTACAAGGTCAGCACCACGAAGATGCCGCGCCACTGCGTCAGCAGCATCACGGCCTGGCCGAACGACGGTGCGATCACAGGAATGGCGATGAACACCATCATCGCCAGCGAGACCACGCTCGCCATGCGGCGGCCGGCATAGCAGTCGCGCACGATCGAGGTCGCAATCACGCGCGTCGCCGCGGTGCCGAGGCCTTCCAGCGCGCGCGCCAGCAGCAGCATCTCGAAGGACGGGGCGGCGATCGCGAGCAGGCTGGCGACCGCATACAGCACCATGCCGCCGATCAGCACCGGGCGCCGGCCGAAGCTGTCGGACAGCGGGCCGATCACGAACTGGCCGAGGCCGAAGCCGATGACGAAGGCCGACAGCACCGTCTGCAGCCGGTTGGCGATGTCGATATGGAACGAGGCGCCGATGTTCGGCAGCGCCGGCAGCATCATGTCCATCGCCAGCGGATTGAGCGCCATGATCGCCGCGACCACGATGACGAATTCGGTGAAGCCCATCGGCCGGTGGCGGACGATCTCGATGGTGTCGGCACTGGTATCAGCCAAGGCGCGGGCCTTCCACGGTGTTGGGAATGCGGGAGAGAGAACCGATAGATATCGGGTTTGCTGCGTCGCACAAGGCGTGTTTCGGAATGGCTGCTCACCGGTGCCGGCGTTGGCGTGATTGTGACTGCCCGTGAGCCGCGGAAAATTGCGCCGGCGGCGCCGCGATGGTAACGGCCGTGTGATCGACGTCCGGATCCAGGCCCGCATGAAGACCTACAAGATCGTCGTCCATGTCCCGGAAGCGGCGGGTGACGCCGTGCGCCACGCGATGGGCGAGGCGGGCGCCGGCCGCATCGGCAACTATGATCATTGTTCGTTTACCTCGAAGGGCACCGGCCGGTTTCGCCCGCTCGCCGGCGCCAACCCGGCGATCGGCGCGGTCGGCCGGCTCGAGACGGTCGAGGAGGAGCGCATCGAGGCCGTGTGCGCCGGGGACAGGCTGAGGTCCGTGATCCAGGCGATCCGCAGTGCGCATCCCTATGAGGAGCCGACGATCGACGTCTATGCGCTCGAGAGGGTGGACTAGCATGCCGATGCTTCATCTCATGCTGCGCGGCTTCCGCACTCTCCTGATCGCGGCGCTGTTCGCCACGACCGCAGCGTCCGCGGCGCGGGCCGGCGACGCCGCGCCGGCCGACCAGATCTCGGCGTTCCGGCTCGCCCATGGCGAAGGCCGCGTGACGCGCGACGCGACGCTCGACCGCATCGCGATGGAGCAGGCGCGCGCGATGGCCGACAAGGACGATCTCAGCCACGAGGTGCTCGCTCCCTTCACCCGCCGCGTCGCGCCGTCGAAGGCCGGCCGCGCCGCCGAGAACATCGCCTACGGCTATGACAATTTCGACAAGACGCTGGGGCAGTGGATCAACTCGGCGGGGCACCGCAAGAACCTGCTGCTGCCGAAGGCGACCAAGGTCGGCATCGCCAGCGCAAGGAATGCCAGCGGCAAGCGCACCTATTGGGCGATGGTGATCGCGGGCGACTACGACGCCGAGAAGCCGAAGGGCGCTCCGAAGAGCAAGGGCAAGGCCGTGGTCGCGCGGACGGCGACACGATCCGGGAAGGGCGACGCCAGGCCGGTGACGCGCTGGGGCGCCAAGCCGGCGTCCTCCGCCAAGGACTGCCACCTCAGCATCAAGGTGATCGGTCTCTGCATCTGAGCGCAGTGACCTGCGGCCATGGCTGAACGCGACGCCCGCCGCGCGATCACGCCGTTGTGCGAGGGAGGCTTGTTGCCGAGGCGAGTTTCGTCGGATATGCAAGCAATGGTTGTCTTTTGGACAGCCAGTATCGTGAAGATTTTTCATCTCATTTTGAACGGAGACCATCATGGCAGTCATTGAGCAGACCTCGGCCACCAGCACCAATCCGCAGACCGTCTCGGCGCCCTACCAATGGTCGCTCACGTCCTACGAGGAGCAGGGTAATCTGTGGCTCAAATGGAGCACGAACGCGCCGTTCCGCGCGCAGCAGGGGCAGATCTCCGTCTACAGCGGCAGCAGCTTCCCTTCCGATCCTCAGAAGGACCGCAAGGCCTGGTCGTGGGACAACGAGCACGGCGGCGGCTCGGGATGGGACACGGGCTTGCGCTACGGCTCCGACTGGCATTGCGCCTGGATCGCCGAGAAGAGCCCGAACGGGCCCTACGCCTACGCGGTCAAGCTGATCACCAAGGTCGCCGCCTGACCTGAGGCGGCGTGAGAGGTGGGCTCGACGAGCCCACGTACTTCGCCGCGCTGAGACCTGTGCCTCAGCGCGGCTGCTTCTTCAGGTGCAGATAGCCGGGATCGAACTCGCCGATCGCGCATAGCCGCGTCCAGTCGTGCACCGTCAGCATGCCGCTGCGGAAATCGACCGCGCGGCTGGCGCGCAGCTCGAGCAGCGTGCGGTTGACCGTCGCGATCGCCATGCCCAGCGCCTCGCCGAGCTGCACGAGGCTGACCGGCAACTGCAACTGATCGTCCCGGACGTGTCCGAGCGCGCGGGCGCGATAGAACAGTTCGCAGAACATGTGCGCCATGCGCGCCGGCTTGCTCCGCGCGCTGTTGTTGGTGATGGCCTCGCGGAAGATCGACGCATCGATCAGCGTCTCGCGCCAGATCGCAAAGCCGAGCGTCGGCCGCCGGCTGATCGCGCGGGTCAGCTCCTTGTGCGCAATGCTCGCCACCACCGCCGGCCCGATCGCGCAGACGGCGTGATCCATGCGGTCGAGGAAGATCGCCTGGGCATCGGGCCAGTCACCCGGCATGTGAAAGGAGAGATACTGCCGCTGGCCGCCGGACAGCAGGTGATAGCGCGCCACCCATCCGGAGATCACGACGACGGAACGGTCCGGCTCGTCGCCCTGGCGGATGAGGTCCTCCTGATCGGCAAGCTCGCGCAAAGCGAAGCTGAAATGCCGGATCTCGGCGATGTCCTCGCCGGTCAGCTTCGAATGCTCCCTGAGCTTCTCGGTGACGATCCGGTCCGCATCCATGAAAATCGTACCGTCCGGGCGCTGTTTTGTATCAAATGAGACGACGGAGCCGGCGATGCCGACTAAGGTGGCTTTCAGCAGATGCGGTCGAAGTTGCCGGTCGCCGCATCGGGAGAACAGCCGTGCCCCACATCGCGTTCCTCTCCCGGCTCCGCCAATTGTTCGGTGGCACGGGGCCGCATATCGAAACCATCGCAGCTGCCCTCGCCGACGGCCGCATCAAGCAGCCGGCGCATCCGATGTCGGATCAGGAGCTGTCGCGCGCGATCCGCGAGTTCCAGAGCCGGCCGGCCTCGGAGGAGGCCTTGAGGAAGCTCGCGGAGCGGCTGGCGGCCGCGAAGCCCGACCGCCCCTCGTGACGGCTCTCATGACGATCTGGCGGGATCCGGCTCCAGCAGGAACAGCATCAGCCGCACCAGTTCGTCCTCGAGCTCGCGCGTGCCGACGAGGCGATGCTCGCGCATGACGGCAGCCCGGATCGGGCCCAGCGCAGCGCGGACCAGGATGAAGCGGCGCGCGGCCGGCATCGCCTCGCTCCGCAAACCCACCGTCTGGATCAGCCGTTCGGTCATGCGGTCCACCATCTCGTGCAGCGCCTTCTGCAGCTCCGCGTCATTGCCCAGCAGGCCGAGCAGATAGCGCCGCACACGGTGGCGGCCGGCGAACGGGGCGAAGCCCTGGCGCACCGCTGCGCGCACGATCGCCTCGCGTCCAAGCCCGCGATGCGCCTCCAGCGCCTCCCCGAACTCCGCCTCCTGGCGAGCGAACTCGCGCAGCACCAGCGCACGCAACAGTGAGGTCTTGTCCCTGAAATAGCTGTAGAGCGTGCCGATCGAGAAGCCCGCGCGCTCGGCGATGGCGTTCGTGCTCAGGCCCTTGCCGCCGCCGCTCTGCAGAAGTTGAGCGGTTGCCTCGAAGATCACGTCGAGGGTCTGCCGCGTGCGCTTCTGCACCGGGGTTTTTCGAAGTATTTCAGGAGCTTGCTGCACGGTCTGAACCTCGGCGGGCGGACGGGCGAAATCGAGTAGGCGTTGCTGCCGGCTCGGGTTAGATCAGAGCCCGCATGCAGGCGGCCGGACAATGAGTGGATGTGCTCCGGACCGGGCCTGCTTGCGCCGGGCTGAACCTCATTTGAACGAAGGACTGATTGCCATGCTGCGCGTCGCATTCCCGTTTGTCACATTCATCGCCGTCTCCCAATGTCTTCTGTCGCAGGCCGCGCTGGCCGGCAACCGCGCCGCCGCCGACAGCTGTGCCGCCAAGCTGTCGCCGGTGGCGAAGCAGATCTACGACGCGTCTGCGCCGGCCATCGGCCCGGACAGCGTCGTCAAGGACGTCATCGTCGAGCGTGTCAGGCCGCTGGTGATGGCCGGAAGGTTCGATCGCGACACTGCCCGCGCCAACGCCACGCCGGCCGGCGAATGCCTGGTGCTGCTGAAGTAGGTCGCGCCGCGCCCCGCAAGGTTTGGAGGCTGCGATGGGACATCAGGCCGCAGCCTCCCGGAGCAGGCGGCGTCGCTCCGGGGCAACCCGGCTTGGCAAGTTCAGCCGACTCGCGCATCACTAGGTGATGCTGGAGCTTCTCACCCGTCACTGGGTTGCCGGCGCCGTGTTCATGGCCGCGGCGCTGCTGGCGTTGGTGCCGCTGCTGGCGGCGGACTGGCCGCTCGCGCTGCTGCTGATCTTCCTGCATTCGCCGGGCTACATGATCCACCAGGTCGAGGAGCACACCGGCGACCGCTTCCGCAGCTTCGTCAACACCGTGATGTTCGGCGGCCGCGAGGCGCTGACCACCGGCGACGTGCTTTGGGTCAATTGCGGCGCGGTCTGGGGCATCGACCTGATTGCGCTCTACGTCGCCTGGATCGCCGGCCCGGCCTGGGCGCTGGTCGCGCCCTATCTGATGCTCGTCAACGCGCTCGGCCATATCGGCCCGGCGCTGCGTTTTCGCGGCTACAATCCTGGCCTCGTCACCGGCATCGTCCTGTTCATTCCGCTCGGCCTCGTCACCGTGCTGACGATCCCGGCCACAGCGGCGCAGCATGCCCTTGGCTTCGGCCTGTCGCTGCTGCTGCATATCATCATCGCCGCCAACGCGATCCGTCGCGCGTCGCGGGCCCGCGCCGTGGCCTGAGCGCGCGGCCTCATTCGCCCGGAACGAGCTGGATGGCGCGTGCCGGCTGCGCCGGCCGCCGCAAGCGCCGCCGCGACAGATAGAGCAGCGTGCCCGTTACGGCGAACAGCGGCATCAGCGCGGCAGCGAGCATGAAGGCGAGCTGGCCGGGCCAGCCGAGAATGCTGCCGCGGTGGATATCCAGGATGCGGGCGAGCACGCGTTCGCCGGCGGTCTTGTCGGCGTAACGCTCGGCCGCGAGCAGCCGGCCCGTCGCGCCGTCGATACGGAATTCGTCGCGCCGGCCGTCATGCGCCTCGCTCGGCCAGGCGCGCACGCGCACCGCCGCGCCGGCGGCCGCCGGCAAGGTGAGCTGCATCACCGCGAAGCGATCCCCGATCTGCTCGCGCAACGTGGCCCACACCAGATCGAGCGCGACAGGCTTCGCGTCCGCAGACCCGGAGCGGCCCTCGCGCGGAGCTTTGCTGGGCATCGATGCTCCTGATGTCGCCGGCGCGAGCAGCGCGGTCAGCCCGGCCTTGTACCAGGCGTAGGAATAGGACAGCCCGGTCAGCGCGATCACCAGGTAGACCGGCAGCACCCATGTGCCGATCACGCTGTGCAGCGAGCGATGCAGGCCGCGTCCGCTCAGTCCGAGCTGCGGCTTCAGCCATGCGTTCGCGCTCGTGGCGCGGCGCGGCCAGCGCAGCACGATGCCCGTGATCAGCAGCACGACGAGGCCGAGCACGGCGGCGCCGGTGATCTGCCGGCCGGCGCCGTTGCCGTCGCCGGGCAGCAGCAGCCAGCGATGTAGGTGGCGCACGGTCGTGAAGAACGCCTCGCCGCGGGGCTCACCGAGCACGCGGCCGTCATAGGGATCGACCAGCAGCGAGGAGGGATGGCCGCCGTCATCCTTGCGCGCGAAGCGGACGCGCGCGGCGGCGGAGGGATCGCGCGACAGCGTGATCGCGGAGACCTTGCCGATCGCCGGGTCGGCCTGCAGCCGCGCCATCAGCTCGGCGGGCGAAAGCGGCGCTTCCGAACGCGGCGCGACGTGGGACAGTCTGGCGTTGAGACCGGCCTGGATCTCGTCCTCGAAACTCATGATCGCGCCGGTGATGCCCATGAAGGAGAGGATCAGCGCGGCCGCAAGACCCAGGACAGAGTGGATCTGCAGCAGCGCCGGTTTGATGAAGGACGTCACGCACGCTTCTCCTTGGCTCAGAACTTCACCGTGGCCGACAGCGACACCCGCCTCGCATCGCCGACCGCGACGGTCAGCGCGCTGTTGGCCGAGGGGTAGTAGACGTTGTCGAACAGGTTCTTGACGTTGAGCTGGTAGATCACCGGCAGGTCATGGTGCCTGGTCTCGTAGCTCGCGAACACGTCGGCGACGACGTAGGACGGCAGCACGAAGCTGTTGGCGGCGTCGCCGGCGCGGTCGCCGACATAGCGCGCGCCGCCGCCGAGCCTGAGCTGGCCGGGCAGCGCCGTGCCGAACTCGTAGACGAGGTAAAGCGAGGCGGTGTTGAGCGCGACGTTCTGCAGCCGGTTGCCGCGATAGACCGGGTCGTCCGTGACCCTGGCATCGGTGTAGCCGTAGCTGCCGATCATGGTCCAGTGCTCGGCGATCTTGCCGGTGACGTCGACCTCGGCGCCGCGCGAGCGCACCTTGCCGGCGGTGGTGTATTCGACGACGCTGCTGGCATTGGTCTGCGACACCAGCACGTTCTGCTTGTCGATGTCGTAGACCGCGACGGTGCCAGACAGCCTCTTGTCGAGATCGAACTTGAAGCCGGTCTCCCACGCCGTGCCCTGCTCGGGCGCGATGTTGGAGCCGAGCACGACGCCGCCGGTGAGCGGCGCGATCGTCGAGTTCGGCTTCAGCGACTGCGTGTAGCTGGCATAGAGCGAGAGCTGGTCGTTGAGCTTGAGGATGGCGCCGCCGAGCGGCAGCACGGTGTCGGCGGCGACGTCGGTATTGGCCTTGAACGGTCGGCCGCGGCCGGCGATCTGCTCGTAGTCCATGTAGCGCACGCCGCCGACGAAGGAGAGCTTGTCGGTGAGATGCAGCGTGTCCTGCACGAACAGCGAATACTGGCCGAGCTTGTCGGTCTGATCGCTGTCGCTGGCCGAGACCAGCGTGCCGGGTTGGATCAGCCCGTAGACCGGGTTGTAGACATTGAACACGCTCGTGACCTTGTCGCGGATCAGGTCCTGGCGATAGATCGTGCGATATTGCGCATCTCCGCCGAACAGCACCTCGTTGCGCAGGCCGCCGAGCCAGAAGGCGCCTTGAATATAGGACGTGCCGTAGCTGACCCGGCTCAGCGAGCCCCAGGTGCCATCATTGCTGCGGGTCTCCTGGCCTTTGGCGTCGATCGCGGTGATGCGCAGCTGGTTGGCGCTGGAGCTCTCGGTGTTGTAGCTGTAGGCCGCGGTGAGCTTCCAATCGTCGTTGAGCTTCTGCTCGACCGAGGCCTGGACCAGGTCGGACTGCCCCCATGTGTTGTTGAAGGGCTCGTCGAGCCGCCGCGTCGCGGGGATTGCCAGCGGCGCGCCGTTGACAAAGGCCGTGCCGCGATCGAACGGGGTGATGAACTCGCGATGCTCGTAGTTCAATTGCACGGTCGTCGTCTCGCCATACCAGGCGAGCGACGGCGCCACCAGCATCTCGCGATGGCGGCCGAAATTTCGCCAATAGTCCTCGCTGACGCCATAGCCGATGAAGCGATAGGCGAGGCCGCCATCGCCGATCGGGCCGGTGACGTCGAGCGTGCCGTCGGCGCCGGTCCTGCCGTTGGCGTAGGCCGAGCCGAGCAGGGTGACCGAGCCGTGTTGATACAACTCGGGGCGCTTGCCGATGGTGTTGACGATGCCGCCTGGATCCATGATGCCGTAGAGCAGCGACGCCGGGCCCTTCAGCACCTCGACGCTGTCCACGGCCGCATTGAGGCTGCGGCTCTGCACCAGCGGCAGGCCGTTGCGCATGATCGAGCCGTCGCGGTTGTCGCCGAAGCCGCGCCGCATCACGGCATCCTGCGTGCCGGCGAGCGTGTTGGCCTGGGTGACGCCGCTGATATTGGCGAGCGCATCGTCGATGTTGCGCGGCAACTGGTCCCTGATGACCTGCTCGGGCACGACGTTGACGGATTGCGCGGTGTCGAGCGGCGACGCGCCGCTGCGCAGCGTGGTCGCGCTCGGCATGGCGCGGTAGTTGAGCTTTGCAGCGTCGAGCACGGCGGCCTCTGCCGCGGCGCGTTCCGCGCGTGTCGGCATCGGCGGCGGCATTGCGCGCCGTGACGGCAGCGCACGCGCCTGGCGCTGCGGCGCGCTGGCGGCGCTCGCAGGCTTGCGCTTCGGCGCCGGCACGTCGACCGTCACCGGCGGCAGCGTCGCCTGCGCAAACACGGGAGAGGCGGACCAGAGGATGTCTGCGGTCAGAGCACTCACGAGCGCAATCGCGCCACGCATGCCGGTACGAGCGCGCGCATCGCGCCGGACTTCACACTTCGTCATCGTTCACTGCACTTCCACGTCGCACCGTTCGAGGGAACGGTCAGCTTGATGCGACGTCTAGCAACGCAGTGCAGCGAAAGACACAACGCGCCGGATTGAATTGCTCTAAGCCATGCGGTGTTGAAGTGTTCTAATTGGTTCGGAGATGCGCAGGTCGCGGCGTCTCTGCGGCATTGCGCATTTGATGATCACGATCGACGCGGAGTGATTATGATCGTGCGCGATATGATGCGTGACAAGCGCTCCACCCGAGCCGCGGACGGAGCGCTGCGGGTCTCGTTTTCCGGGACTGCGTGCCGAGGACTCTGAACGCTTGGAACCGGTCGTTGATGCGCGCGCGGCCGAGCCTATTGCGCTGCTGCGAGCTCCAGCTCGGCCGGCTTGCCCGGCCCGATCAGCGGAATGTCCAGCGTGATGCGCGTGCCCTGCTGCGGCCGGCTGTCGAGCTCGATGCGGCCGCCGAGCGTGGATGCCACGAGGTTGAAGGCGATGTGCAGGCCGAGGCCGGCATTGCCCTTCTCGCGGCGCGTGGTGAAGAACGGGTCGAACACCCGGCCGCGCACCTGGTCGCGCATGCCGACGCCCTGATCGGCGCAGACGATGCGCACCGACTCATCGCTGGGCTGTGCGACCTCCACGGTGAAGACGCCGCTGCTGTCGCCAGGATAGGCATGCGTCGCCGCATTGAAGGCGAGGATGCTGATGACCTGCCCGAGTGCGCCGGGATAGCTGGTGAGCACGATGCCCTCCGGGCAGGACAGCACGACCGTCAGTCCCTGGCGCACCAGCAGCGGGCGGAGCTTGGCGACGTGATCGGTCATCCAGCTTTGCAACTCGAAGGTCTGCAGCGCCTCGTTGGCCTGGTCGACGGCGACCTGCTTGAAGCTGTGGACCATCTCGGAGGCACGATGCAGGCTCTGCGTCGTCAGGTGCAGACCCTGCTGCAGCCGCGCGACGCCCCGCGCCAGATCCGAGCGCCGCACCGGGCCGCCGCCAAGCATGCGCGTGATCGCCTGGACGTCGCCTTCCATCGCCGTCGACGTGGTCAGCGCCAGCCCAAGCGGCGTGCTGACCTCATGGCCGACGCCGGCGACGAGCTGGCCAAGCGAGGCCAGCTTCTCTGCCTGCACGAGATGGGCCTGCGTGGCATGCAGATCGCGCAGCGAGGTCTCGGAGCGCTCCTTCTCCCGCTGCAGTGCCTCGGCAGTGCGGAACTGCTTGCGCGCCTGGTACTCCCGCGCCCCGACCGCATAGAGCGAGAGCAGGCAGGCATTGCCGACCAGCGAATGATCGATGAAGCGCAGGCCCGGCGGCAGCGGCTCCGTCGCGAGACTCTCGGCGACCGCCAGCGCGCTCCAGCTCGTCGCGCAGAAGATCGCGTAGGAGCCGGTACGCAGCGGCAGCATGGTGGACACGAACAGGATGACGATGATCATGCCGGCCGCGGAGTAGGTGAAGCCCGACGGCAGCACCCAGTAGATCGTCGGCAGCACGCAGCCGGGGATCACGCAATAGACCAGATGGATCGGCTCCGCCCATCGGCGCGCCGGCGTCGACAGCAGCGCCGTCAGCGGCAGCAGCACCAGCACGGCGGTGCCGCCGCGGATCGCGAGCGTCGTTGGCACGATCTCGGGATAGAGCACGAAGTCCCACAAGGTGTAGCCGGCAAAGGTGAGCGCACCGAGCAGCATCGCGATCTGCGTCCAGGCGGTATTGCCATGAACAAATTGATCAACGAAGCGCCGCTCCTCGACGGCATCCTCGAAACGCAGCCCCAGCCGCTCCAGCAATCCCAACATTATGCCACCGCAATCGAAAAACGATCCCCCACCGCAGGACGAGCCGCGGCGGGAGGGCAGACATACACGAGATGAGCTGCTCGCGAAAACGACGGGAGATCGCAGCCGTGGCCTGCGGCACGCGGAAGGTTATTAGAACTGTTCCAAACTGTTTCCGGCCCGGTCTGCCGGTCCGTCAGCACCAAGGCATCTGGACTCCGCTGCTATCAGGAGTTTGGCGGAGCCGATCGGGGACTCATGGCGCCGCCTGACCTTCGATCGCCAGATCCTTGCCATAGCGGCCTTTGGTTCTGAACATCACCTTGTCGCCATCGAAGGTGAGCCGCCAGTTGCGCTCCTCGCCCTGGCCGATGAATTGCACGTCGATCGCGAAGGTCGTCGCATCGATCCAGTTGCCCTTCATGGCGCGGTACACATAGGGCTGCCAGGGATGGGGTGGCGCGGTCTTGCGATAGAGGCCGTCGAGGCCGATCGGACTCTGCAGATGCACTGTTCCCCCCGTGCGGTCTCGCGACGGGATGTCCCAGGTGACTTGCGGCTCAGGTCCGGTAAGGTTGAGGGTGATCGTGTTGATGCCGAGCGGGCCGGGCGGAAATGTATAGGTCTTGCCCGAGATCGTCGCCGCGATATCCGGAACACTGCCGACCGTGCCTCGCGTCTCCGTCGCGGCCTCGCCGATGGCGGCCGCCAGGGCCTCCTTGGCTTCATTGGCAGGCAGGGCCTCGTTCGATTTCACCGCGGCCAGGATCTCGTTCGCGAGCTTGCGGAACGGACAGAAATTGCGCGCGGTCATCACCGCCACGATGTCAGGGTCCGGCAGCACCATGATGACCTGGCAGTGATAGCCCACCGCCATGAACACGTGTTTGTCCGGCAGGGCCCAGAACTGATCGGCGTAGGAGAGTCCCGGATCGAACGTCGCATTCATGCTGACGGTGGCGTGGTTGACGGCTTCGATCCAGTCGAGGGGCAGCAATTGCTGCTCGCCCCAGCGGCCATGCCGGAGATAAAGGTAGCCGATCTTCGCCATGTCGCGCGGCTTCAGCGCCAGTCCGAAGCCCCCCGCGGAAATTCCCTTGGGATCCTTGAACCAGGGGTGCTCGGTGATGCCGAGCGGCCCGAACAGCCTCTCCTTGGCGAAATCCTCCGCGCTCTTGCCGGTCAGCTTCGTGATGATCGCCGAGAGCAGATGCGAGTTGCCGCTGTTGTAGTAGAAGGTCTCGCCGGGCGCATGCGCCATCGGACGGTCGAGCACGTACTGCACCCAGTCGGGGCTCCGGCCCATCTCGTAGAGCGATGTCTCGGCGCCGCCATCATAGCCTTCGTCCCAGTCGAACCCCGAGGTCATGTTCAGCAGATGCTGCACCGTGAGCGCCTGCTTGCGCGCGTCGACATTGTCGATCTTGCGATCCCCAAAGAAGTCGAGCACCGGATGATCGAGGCTGTCGAGCACGCCATCCTTGAGCAGCATCGCGATCAACGTGGCGACGACCGCCTTGGTCGAGGAGTTGATGATGTGCAGCTCGTCGTCCTTGTAGGGCGCGTAGGACGCATCGAGCACGACGCGGCCGTGGCGTGTGACCAGCAGGCTGTCGAACCTCATGGTCTTGCCGGCGGCGACGAGCTTCGTCAGCGCCGCGGAGTCCATGCCTTCTTCCTCGGGCGAGGCGGTCGCCCAGCCGGGCCGGGGGAAGCGGGAGAGGCTGGTGTCCTCCGCCGAGGCCGTGTCGGCGAAGAGACCAGCAAACAAGGCCGCCGCGACCAACAAGACGTCAATCCTGAGACGCACCATGCCGAACGTCCTCTGTTGAACATAGCGATGATACGGTATCAGAAGACCCCAATCCATCAAAGATTGTGTGACAATCATATTGCGCGCGGCAGCACCCGCGTATTGCCGGTGACAGGGTCAGAACCCGTCCGGCCATCTCTGAGCCGAGTGCATCACGGTCAGAATCTCGATGCCGGCCGTCGTCGGGCGATAGGGCACGATGTAGGGGATATCTGTGAGCACGAGCTCACGGGTGCCGGCCACGCGGCCGGGGCGTCCGATGTCGGGGCTCTCAGCAAGGGATTCGACCCGCAAAAATGATGCGCGCAACGACACGGGCGGCAGCTGCGGGATTGTCTTCGGCAATGTACGAGCCGGTCTCATCGAGGCGCCGCAGCGTTCTTCTTGTCCATCGGATGGGACGTTGGCTCATCCTCGTCCGGCTGGCTTCACGTATTTGGCGATGACCTTCGCCACTTCCGCGTCGCTGGCGAAGTCTCCTTGCTCAGCTTCGGCCAGACCCGCCTCGATCTCGGCAAGTTGCCAGGCTTGCCGGTGCACGAATTCCTCAATGGCACCCGCAGCGACTTCGGAGCGCGGACGGCCGAGCCTCTCGGCGAGTTCGTCGAGCTTTGCAGACGTCGCATCCGAGACGCGGACAGTGAAGGCAGCCATGGGATTTGTCTCTCGGTTGGCGCGGGTTGTGTGTGAGACCAACCGTCCGGTCAACGGCCTCCGTCAAGGATCGTCGGATCGTCCGAGCGTTGTCGCGCTCACGCCCAATGCGCCCGCAGCGCCGCCGCGATGCTCTTTGGCCGCTCGACGATGCTCCAGTGCCCGGCGTCCTGCTCGACGTGCAAGGACGCGCCGTGGTGTTGTGCGAAGCGGCTGAGCGTGTCGAGCGGCACGTAAGGGTCTTGCGTGCCTGAGATCACGAGGCCGCGTCGCGGAAGCTGCGCCAGCCGCGCGATCCAGTCGCCACTGAAGCAAAGCCCGTTCGCCGAGCGATACAGCGCGAGGATCGCGCGCTTCGTCGGCGACTGCCAGGCCGCGGCTTCACGTGCGGCGAGGTCGGCCGGCAGTCCGCTCTGGCGGAACATCCGCGCCATCAAGCGCTGCGACGACAGCGTCATGAAGATCTCGCCGAGGACCGGCGTGTTCCAGATCCGTGCGATACGATGGCCGCGATAGGCGGCATCGAGGACGCCGCCGGCGACGGCCCACGAGCGCACCAGCTCAGGCCGCAGCGACGCCGCACGCAACACCAGCAGTGCGCCCCAATCATGCCCGACCAGGTCGAGCGGCCCGACCGCCGCATGCTGCGCCTCCATCAGCGCGACCAGCCAGTCGGCGTAAGCGTCCTTGCTACATGCAAAGCCGGCCGGGGCTTCGCCGCAGAAGCCGGGCAGGTAGGGGACGGCAACGGTCTCCCCGAGCGCCGCGATCAGCGGCCCCCAAATCACCGGCGTGTCAGGGACGCCGTGGAGGAGGATACGGTTGGTCATGACCTCAATGTATCACGGGCGCGATCTTCGTATTCCGCGAAATTTTTTCTTTCCTTTTTTCAGAAATCATGCTTATCTCCGGCCATCCCGCCTCATCGGAGAGGGGCGTACGCGTCGTCACGATACGTGGAGTGCGGGGAGCGATGGCCGTGAGGCGCCGGTGGACGACTGGCGGTTTGCGGACGGCGAAGTCGTGTGGTCCTGGCGCCCCGAAGCTGGCGTCAAGCCGGCGGCGTTCATGACGAGCGCGCCGGTGACGGGGGCAATCAAGCCGGTCCCCGGGGAGAGCGCGAAGTAAGCCGTAAAGCCGTTGCGCAGGGAAGGCCGGGTTGTCCTGGCCGAGCCTGTGGTTCCTGCCCCGTGCACTTCTTTCCGCACGGGGGCCGCGGGTGTCGGCAGACGCCCGGCCTTCCCTGCACCCTCGAATTGCAGAGGGTTTGATGTCGAGGATCAACCCGGGCGCGGACGTGCCGCGGGGATGATGAGGTGCGTGCTGATGCAGATGCCGACACCGCGAACCACACCCTCACTGTCATCCCGAACAAGCGCGCGGCACGCGCGCGCCGATCCGGGATCCATAACCCCAGGGGAGATCTGCGAGGCGCGATGGCCGCTTCATCCCATCCAGCCACACCCGTCACGGCGTATGGATCCCGGGTCGGCGGCCACCAACGCTTCGCGCTGGCGGCCTTGCCCGGGATGACACCGTTTGTGTGGTGGGCCGGTGCTGGCCGATCGGGACCCCTGCAGATGCCGACACCGCCAAACATGCCCTCGAGGTCGGCCCGGACGAGTGTGCGGCAGACGCGCGCAGATGGATCCATAACCACACGGAGATTCGCGACGCAGACGCCGCAATACGTCACCCCTTCTGACCCTTATTCGGCGTTGCGACGCCCTCCCATTCCCGGTAAAAGCACCGTCGAGGGCACCCCGGCAACGATCCATCAATGGTTTTGCCGCAAAGTTTTCGTGTCTTCGCAAAAGGGTTTGGCAATGCTGATTCGCAGCGCAGAGATCGAGGCCATCGCCGGGGCAGACGCCCGGTCGATCGCGCTCGCCCCGCTGCCGGCTCGCGGCCTGACCGGCGCGCTCGAGCTTCTGCTTCTTAGCTGCCCCTGAGGGCCGGCTGGGCGGGATGCGCCTGGGCACTCAGGGGGCTGCTTCGACACCGAAACACCCTTCAGCGCCCAATGTTCAGAGATCCTGACCGACAAGCGCACCACCCGACAAAATTCGAGGAAAGCCAATGTCCAATCCCGTTCAGTCCGACAAGGACCGCGTCGTCATTTTCGACACCACCCTGCGCGACGGCGAGCAGTGCCCCGGCGCCACCATGACGTTCGAGGAGAAGCTCAACATCGCGGCGATGCTGGACGACATGGGTGTCGACATCATCGAGGCCGGCTTCCCGATCGCCTCCGACGGCGACTTCGAGGCCGTCAACGAGATCGCGAAGCGCTCGAAGAACGCGGTGATCTGCGGCCTGTCGCGCGCCGGCGCCAAGGACATCGACCGCTGCGCCGAGGCGATCCGCCCGGCCAAGCGCGGCCGCATCCACACCTTCCTGTCCACCTCGCCGGTGCACATGAAGTACAAGCTGCAGATGGACCCGCAGCAGGTGTTCGAGCTGGTGGTCTCCTCGGTGACGCGCGCGCGCAATCACACCGACGACGTCGAGTGGTCGTCCGAGGACGGCACCCGCACCGAGTTCGACTTCCTGTGCCGCTGCGTCGAGGCCGCGATCAAGGCCGGCGCCACCACCATCAACATCCCGGACACCGTCGGCTACGCCGTGCCGGAAGAGTATTACGACCTGTTCAAGCGTGTGCGCGAGAGCGTGCCGAACTCCGACAAGGCGGTGTTCTCGGTCCACTGCCATAACGACCTGGGCATGGCGGTCGCCAACTCGATGGCCGGCGTGCGCGCCGGCGCCCGCCAGATCGAATGCACCATCAACGGCATCGGCGAGCGCGCCGGCAACGCGGCCCTGGAAGAGGTCGTGATGGCGATGCGCGTGCGCAACGACAAGCTGCCGTTCTGGAACAAGATCGACACCACGCAGCTGACCCACGCCTCGAAGGTGGTGTCGGCCGCGACCTCGTTCCCGGTGCAGTACAACAAGGCCATCGTCGGCCGCAACGCCTTCGCGCATGAGAGCGGCATCCATCAGGACGGCATGCTGAAGAACGCGCAGACCTACGAGATCATGCTGCCGGAGACGGTCGGCGTGAAGCAGACCTCGCTGGTGATGGGCAAGCATTCCGGCCGCCACGCCTTCGTCCACAAGCTGGAGGAGATGGGCCACAAGCTGTCGAGCAATCAGGTCGAGGACGCCTTCGTCCGCTTCAAGGCGCTGGCCGACCGCAAGAAGCAGATCTACGACGAGGACATCGAGGCGCTGATCGACGAGGGCATGGTGAGCGCCCATGACCGCATCAAGCTGTTGTCGCTGTCGGTCATCGCCGGCACCCGCGGTCCGCAGCGCGCCACCATGAAGCTCGACGTCGACGGCGTGACCAAGATCGAGGAGAGCGAAGGCAACGGGCCGGTCGATGCCGTGTTCAACTGCATCAAGTCGCTGGTGCCGCACGAGGCCAAGCTGGACTTGTACCAGGTCCATGCCGTGACCGAGGGCACCGACGCGCAGGCCGAGGTCTCGGTGCGGCTGTCGCAGGACGGCCGCTCGATGACCGCGCGCGCGGCGGATCCGGATACGCTGGTGGCCTCGGCCAAGGCCTATCTGGGGGCGCTCAACAAGCTGGTCATGAAGCGCCAGCGCGACGTGGCGCAGGGGCAGGGCGCGACGGCGGCAGCGGGCTGATCGACAACGTCATTCCGGGGCAGCCGCGAGAGCGGCTGAACCCGGAATCCGGAGCTTGGTTTGCATCCTGCTCTGGCCATATCGAGGTTCCCCGATGCGCAAATTGCGCATCTGAGGTTCGGCGCTTCGCGCCGCCCCGGACGACGCGAGGATGGTGCGTTGCAGCACGGGAATCCCCGGCTCTGCGGCTAACGGTCAATGGCATTCCGGCCGGCGACCCGCTAACAATGTCCCTGGCATACAAAGCGGGGGCATCATTGCAATGTCCCCCGAAACGTCGGGAGGACACCTTGCACTTCAAGTTTCGCCATGTGATCGCCACCGCCGCCTCGCTCGCGGTGCTCGCGCTGGCCGGCCCGGCCCTGGCCGCCGACAATCCGATCGTGATCAAGTTCAGCCATGTGGTGGCCTCGAACACCCCGAAGGGCCTCGCCGCCGACAAGTTCAAGGAGCTGGCCGAGAAGTACACCGACGGCAAGGTCAAGGTCGAGGTCTACCCGAACTCGCAGCTCTACAAGGACAAGGAAGAGCTCGAGGCGCTGCAGCTCGGCGCGGTGCAGATGCTGGCGCCGTCGAATTCCAAGTTCGGCCCAATCGGCATCAAGGAATTCGAGGTGTTCGATCTGCCCTACATCCTGCCCGACCTCGCCACCCTGCGGAAGGTCACGGACGGCCCGCTCGGCGCCAGGCTGCTGAAGCTGCTCGAGCCCAAGGGAATGATCGGGCTGGCCTACTGGGACAACGGCTTCAAGCAGATGAGCGCCAACAAGAAGCTCGTCGATCCCGCCGACTACAAGGGCCTGAAGTTCCGCATCCAGTCCTCGAAGGTGCTGGATGCGCAGTTCCGCACGCTCGGCGCGATCCCGCAGGTAATGGCGTTCTCGGAAGTCTACCAGGCGCTGCAGACCGGCGTCGTCGACGGCCAGGAGAATACGCCCTCGAACATCTATACCCAGAAGATGCACGAGGTGCAGAAGTACATCACGCTGACCAATCACGGCTACATCGGCTACGTCGTGGTCGTGAACAAGAAGTTCTGGGACGGCCTGCCGCCGGATATCCGTGCCGCCTGCGAGAAGGCGATGAAGGAAGCGACCGCCTACGGCAACAGCCAGTCGGCGAAGGAGAACGACGACGCGCTCGAGGAGATCCGCAAGTCCGGCAAGAGCGAGCTGGTCAAGCTGACGCCGGCCCAGGACGAGGCGATGCGCAAGGCGATGATGCCGGTGTACAAGGACGTCGCGGGGCGCGTCGGCCAGCCGCTGATCGACGAGTTCCTGAAGGAGACGCGCGGCTCGACCAACTGATGGCGTGAGGCGAGCGGTGCGCGGGCCATGGTCCGCGCACCGAGGGGGCGAAGCGCTCGGCGCGCAAGAAGGCAGACGGCGCAGCCAAGCGCCGCGGACGTTTGATTGTGGGGGAGGGGACTTGGGCTTTCTATTGCGCATCCTCGATCGGCTCGAGGAGATCCTGATCGCATTTCTGATCGCGGCGGCGACCTCGATCATCTTCGTGGCCGTGCTGCACCGCTATCTGGTCGGCGTGCCCTTCCTCTATCCCATCCTGTTTCCGATCGACCTGTCCTGGGCGCAGGAGCTCTGCATCTACATGTTCGTGTGGATGGCGAAGTTCGGCGCCGCCTATGGCGTGCGCACCGGCATCCATGTCGGCGTCGACGTCGTGGTGAACATGATGCGGCCGTCGCTGCGCAAGGTGACGATCCTGTTCGGCCTGCTCTGCGGCGCGCTGTTCACCTCCATCATCGGCACCATGGGCGCCAAGTTCGTCTACGGCCTGTCGCAGACCGACCAGGTGACGCCGGACATGGAGCTGCCGAGCTGGCTGGTCTATCTCTGCATCCCGCTCGGCTCCTATCTGATGTGCTTCCGCTTCCTGCAGGTGGCCTGGCACTATCTTCGCCATGACGAGCTGCCGCATCACGACCACGCCTATGTCGAAGGCGTCGACCCGACGGCGACGGAGGCGCTGCGATGAGCAGCCTCCTCATCTTCAGCCTGCTCATCTTCCTGATGCTGACGGGCATGCCGATCTCGATCGCTCTCGGCCTCACCGTGCTGTCGTTCGTGTTCTTCATGACCAACGTGCCGACCGAGTCGGTCGCGCTGAAATTGTTCACCGGCATCGACAATTTCGAGATCATGGCGATCCCGTTCTTCATCCTCGCCGGCAATTTCCTGACCCATGGCGGCGTCGCCCGAAGGATGATCAACTTCGCGACGTCGATGGTCGGGCACTGGTATGGCGGCCTCGGCCTAGCCGGCGTCGTGGCCTGTGCGCTGTTCGCCGCAGTCTCCGGCTCCTCGCCGGCGACCGTGATCGCGATCGGCTCGATCATGCTGCCGGCGATGGTCAAGCAGGGCTTTCCCAAGCGCTTCGGCGCCGGCGTCATCACGACGTCAGGCGCGCTCGGTATCCTGATCCCGCCTTCGATCGTGATGGTGGTCTATGCGGTGGCGACCGGCGGCAGCATCGCGCTCGATCCGGCCGGCCACCGCGTCTCCTCGGCCTCCGTCGGCCAGCTGTTCATCGCCGGCGTGATCCCCGGCCTGATGCTGGCGAGCCTGCTCGGCTTCACGACCTTCTACCGGGCCTGGAAGAACGACTACCCTCGGATGCCACGGGCAAGCTGGGCCGAGCGCTTCACGGCCTTCCGCAAGTGCGTGTGGGGTCTGCTGCTGATCGTGATCGTGCTCGGCGGCATCTACACCGGCAAGTTCACGCCGACTGAGGCCGCGGCCGTCAGCGCCGTCTATGCCTTCGTCATCGCGGTGTTCGTGTATCGCGATATGTCGCTGAAGGACGTGCCGAAGGTCTTGCTCGGCTCGGCCAACATGAGCGCGATGATCCTCTACATCATCACCAACGCCGTGCTGTTCTCGTTCCTGATGGCGAACGAGAACATCCCGCAGCAGATCGCCAACTGGATGGCGGCGGCCGGCGTCAACTGGATCGTGTTCCTCCTGGTCGTCAACATCCTCCTGCTGCTCGCCGGCAACGTGATGGAGGCGACCTCGATCGTCTTGATCATGGCGCCGATCCTGTTCCCGGTGGCGGTCAAGCTCGGCATCCATCCGGTGCATCTGGGCATCCTGATGGTGGTCAACATGGAGGTCGGCATGTGTCACCCGCCCGTCGGGCTCAACCTCTACGTCGCCTCGGGCATCGCCAAGATGGGCATCACCGAGCTGACCATCGCCGTCATGCCCTGGCTGCTGACGATGCTGGGCTTCCTCGCGCTCGTCACCTACGTGCCGGAAATCTCGCTGTGGTTGCCGCGCATGCTGGGGATGCTTTGAGGCGCAGACATGAAATGACACCGAATTGCAAAAACAGAAAGGTATTTGAAGCAATTACATCTTCGTAAGGTCGTACACTCTGTCCAAACTGTAAGTTGAAGGTGCGGAACGGCGGGCTCATTCTGATCCGACTTTCCAAGGAGGTTGGCATGAGAAGGTTCACCATCGCCGCTGTCGCCGTGCTCGCCATCGCCGGCTCGTCCGCGGTCTACGCCCAGCGCGGCTGGTTTCATGATCACATGCATCATGCGCGCATGAATCCGGAAGATCGCGCCGCCATGCTGGATGCGCGCATCGCTTCCGTCCATGCCGGCCTGAAGCTGACGGCGGACCAGGAGAAATTGTGGCCGCCGGTCGAGAGCGCGGTGCGCGATCTCGCCAAGCTGCGGTTCGACCGCGCCAATGCGCGGATGACCGACGCAGCCCAGGACAAGGACATCGATCCCGTGGCGCGGCTGCGCGAGCGTGCCGATACGATGGCGGTCACCGCGGATGCGATGAAGAAGGTCGCCGACGCTGCCGACCCGCTCTACAAGACGCTCGACGACGGCCAGAAGCGCCGGCTGTCGATGCTCACCCGGCCGATGGGGCGCATGATGGGAACGGACGGTCCGCGCCATCACCGCTGGATGGAGCGCGGCGAGGGCGGCATGGAGGACGGTCCGCGCTTCGGCGGGCATCGCTTCGGCCCGGGACCGATGGGCCACATGGGCTGGTCCGAGGAGGAACGCGAGTCCGGACGGCTCTGAGCGCCGGTTAACGATCCTTCTGATTTCACTTGGGGAAAACCGCCGCCCGCCGGCGGTTTTTCTGCATCGAAAGTGACGAAAAATCGTCATGGATCGCTGGACATCCCGGAATCGCTTTGCTAAACGACCGGCTCTCGCGGAAGGGTTTCTCCGGATGCAAGATCCGGGCGCATAGCTCAGTTGGTAGAGCAGCTGACTCTTAATCAGCGGGTCCTAGGTTCGAGCCCTAGTGCGCCCACCAAGCCTTCCAAAGATGTATGGCTAATCTGCAAAGCCATTCCGACAAGCGGGTCAGCGGCTATTCCGACACGCCGGCTGCTTCTGTTTGCTCCTGCCGCCGCTTCTTCGACCTGAGATCAACTGCTTGCGGGTCCGTTCTGGATAGGTCGGTAGCTGTCGACTTGAGCAGTGGCGGCCCGCGACACGCAGCTCGGCGTCTGTCAGATCGTGGATTGCGGTCGGGTCCCCGGGCGTGGTGTAACTCGGTAGAGCAAAGCCGTTCGCCCGCGCGCTCCCCTTCGCGTGCTCGCGGAGAAGGCCCCGGACACCGATCTTCTGCGCGAGTGATCGGCTTTGCTGCCCATCGCTTGATGGAGATGGAGGACGCCGGGCTGACCGGAGCGGCCAACGCCACGCCGGATGGTCGAGGCGCTGACGGCCGTTGTCCAGGAGGCCTGCGTACACGAGGGCGTTCGACCCGCTCGCGTTCACTTCGTCACATGTATGGCCCAACGCGTCCTGTCGGACGATATCGTTCGGCTCGCGCACGCCGGTGTACGCGGATGGTTGCGAGCCGCCGGCGCCGAGTGATCCTGAGCGGTACGACCTATCAGGAGCTGGCCGCCAACGCGGCCGAGGCCCAGGGGGGGCCGCTTGCCGCCCTGCATTACTTCCCCGTCAGGGCGAACAACCACATCCTGCCGATTCGATTGCCCCCGAGTTTGGTCGAGTCCTTGTGGTCAGTCGCCAAGTGGTCGCACTGGCGCCTATTGAGGCCGGCCTATGATGAACAGCGCCGGGTTCTGCGGCTTCCGGACTCCAGAATTCGCGCCGTGCGCCGTATCGTCGAATCGGGCGCGCTGGAGATTCAAGCCTATGACAAGGTGTTTTTTCCGGACTCGAGGCGCGATGGGACTGGGAGAGACCATTGGTCGGCACCATGACCTTGGAATCCGCCACCGGCTTCGATGAGTCCGTGATTTCCTGGATCGGCGCCGGCCGCCCCCAATCTACTTCGGGTTCGGCAGCATGCCGGTCGACAGACCGGCGGAGACCGTTGCGATGATCGCAAATGTTTGCCGCGAACTCAGCGAGCGTGCGCTGATCTGTTCGGGAGTCCTACGGCTTGAAGACACGGTCCCCACGCAGGACGTCATGATCGTGCCTGCGACCGATCACGCCGCTGTCCTGCCGCGCTGCCGGGCCATCGTTCACTATGGCGGCTCCGGCACCACGGCCGCGAGCGTTCGCTCCGGCGTCCCAACTCTTGTCCTCTGGATCGGCGCCGACCAGCCGGTATGGGCGACACGGATCAGACGCCTGGGTATCGGCACCTCGCGTCGTTTTTCGGCAACGACGCAAGCGACCCTTCGCCATGAACTGCGGACCGTTCTGGAGCCGGGATGCCCACTCGGGCGCGCGAGGTGGCCAATCAGATGACGCCGCCGAGCCGAAGCCTAGCGGCTACCGTAGCGCTTCTCGAAGAGCTGGTCGCCACGCGCGCATGATTCGCCCCCCGGCCTGCTAATTGGCCGCAATTGCCACGTCCCAATCTGCTCCCAATTTCTCGAAAAATCATCGACTGGCCGCCGATGAACTCACTGCGCGGAAAACCTCGCCTGGAAGCCGCCCTGCGCTCCAGGCAAAGGCGACGTCAGGACGAGCTCGGCACCAACTCCGGAGGCGATGGCTTTTGCGATGGCGAGGCCCAACCCCGAGCCGTCAGCATCGGTGCCGCCGCGCTCGAACGGGCGAGACAAGCGTTCCAGCAACTCCGGCGGAACGGCTGTTCCCTCATTTGTAACGGTCAGCACGCCAGTGTTGGAAAGAGTTACAACGACTGGCGCGTGGGACGCTCCGTGCTTGAGGCCGTTCTCAATGAGATTGCGCGCTAGAATGGCAAAGGCATCCGTATCAATATCGAAGAGAACCGGCGTCGCAGGAATGTTGACAGCGAGTCGACCGGCCGCAGCCGGATCGCGCATCATCTCCCCGATGACCAGTTTCAGCACCGATGCGATGTCAGTCGTCTCCTTGCCCTGAAGCCGTCCACCCTCCGCCTTCGCGAGTTGCATCAACTTTTCAGACAGTTGCGAAAGCCGCCGCAGCGCCACCTCGATCTGCTGGGCCCGGGTTCGGGCTGCGGTGTCCCGGGTCTCGGCGATGAGCCGTTGCGTCTGCGCGAGCGCGGCAGCCACCGGCGTACGTAGTTCGTGCGCGGAATTGGCCGTGAAACTTCGCTCGGCTTCCAGGGCGCGCCGAAGCTTCTCCAGCAGGCCGTTCACGGCGTCGGCGATCGGCCCGATCTCGGAGGGCAGTCCCGCGGCTGGAACCGGAGACAGGTCGCCGGTGCCGCGCGCTTCAATGTCGCCTCGCAGGCGCCTGACCGGGGTCATCGAAACGCGCACGACGCCCCATACGGCGAGAAGACTGAGGGGAATGAGCAATCCCAGCGGCCAGGCAAGCCCGAGGAGCGCCTGGTTCGCGACCTCGCGACGATGTGTCAGCAGCTCCGCCACCGCGATCGTCATCGTGCCTCGCACTGCAGTGTCGAAGTAGATTCGATGGGTTGGGGTGTCGACAAACCCCATTCTGGAGAAAGGAGGAAAGATCGCGTCATCGGCACCGTGCGAGCGCAGCAGGACGGTGCCGCGGTCGTCGCGGACCACATAGGTGAAGTACTCGTCGTGCTGCCTGAGCGTGGCGATACGCTGAGACGTGCCGTCTGCCTCACGGCCGAGGATATCGAGCACCGCAAGCGGAAGAATCCGCTGAGCCGTCTCCTCAAGCGCGCTATCGAATACCTCGTTCATTTCGTGACGCAGCCTTTGGCCGGTCACGACGGCTGCAACAATCCAAAGGAGCGCGACGCCAAGCCCGAGCCACAGCGAGATCTGCCACTGCAGACTACGCGGGCCTTTCATGAGGCGATTCCCAGCCGATAGCCGAGACCTCGCACGGTCTCAATGACGGCGTGTCCGAGCTTCTTGCGAAGCCGGCTGACATGTACCTCGATGGTGTTGCTCTCGATCTCTTCGCCGAAGGAATAGAGCCGTTCCTCGAGCAGCGATTTGGACAAAACCTGTCGCGGACGCTGCAAGAAAGTCTCGAGCAGCACCCATTCCCGCGCCGTCAGGGCGATGTTCTTTCCTGCACGCGCAATCGACCGAGCGGCCAGATCGATCTGAAGATCGCCAATTCGGATCAGCGGGTTCGGATTGCCGGCATAGCGGCGAGCGACGGCATTCAGCCGCGCCGTAAGCTCCGAAAGATCGAAGGGCTTGATCATGTAATCGTCTGCGCCGGCGTTGAGCCCTTCGATCCGGTCGGACAATTGATCGAGCGCCGTCAGGATGATGACCGGCGTCACGTCGCCCTTGGCGCGTCGATCCCGCAGCAGTCCGATACCGCGGCCATCCGGCAGCATCAGATCCAGGAGCAAGAGGTCATAGGCCGCGGTGTCAAGATATTCCCTTGCCGCATCCAGGCGGGTCACCCAGTCCACGGAATGGCCATCCGACACAATCTGGTCGCGTACTGCCGCCCCCAGAATCGTGTCGTCTTCGATCAGCAATATCCGCATCGGGTCATTCCGCCCAGCCCGTCGACCTGTAAGCGATAATCATAGAGGAGATCCTGACGTTGACCTGAAGCATAAGTCGCGGCGTCTTCAGGTCAACGTCAGGAAACCGGCTCAAGAAGAAGACGGGCAGGAGCCTTGAAGCGGGAGCAAGAGAACGTGAACAGGACAATGTTGATTGCCGCCATTCTGCTGGGGGCGCTGACGCCCGGCATGGCGCTGGCCGATGATGACGATTGTAACGTGCCCATGGCGCAGTGGCAGCCGCGCGAAGCGGTCGAGCAGATGGCGAAGGCGCGCGGCTGGACCGTGCGCAGAATCAAGATCGACGATGGATGCTATGAGATCAGGGGACAGGACGAAGCCGGTCGCGCCATCGAGGCAAAGATTGATCCTGCATCTCTGGCTGTGATCCGCGTGAAGCAAAAGCGCGGAGAGCACGACAAGGATCATGATCAAGGTGACCGAGAGCGGCGAGGCGATCAGTCGGGACCAGGACGAGCAGCCGCGCCTACGGCGCCGCCCACCAACGGACTTATTCAGGGCGGCGCGGCTCCCAAGGTCCAGGTTCAATAAGGGTCCGGAAGCCGCGAGCATCCTGGGACGCAAAAGGCCGGCCTGACCGACGGACGTCGCCTGAATCGAGTGAACGCGACATCGCGTTCAAGCGCGCCCCGCCTCGTGCGGGGCGTTTTCTTTTGGGGAGAGCGCCAACCTGACGACGACCTGAAGCAGAATCGGATCGACCTTCAGGAGCACGTCAGCCGCGCCATTCAGTTAGGGCGCGATAGAAGCGCCACTGTCGGAGACAAAGATGAAATCGATGATTGCCGCCCTTGCCGTGACCACCGCGCTGACCGCCCCCGGGCTGGCCATGGCGCGACCTGTCACGTTGACCACGACGCTTAATAACTACGGCGGGAACGGCGCGTATTTGGCGCTTTACGTCACCGACGCGACCGGAGCTTACAAAGGCACGCTGTGGATAGCTGGCTCCAAGTCCAAATATTACAGCCATCTCAGCGGCTGGGAGCGCAGTTCTCGTGGAAACCTTGCCGATATCAACGGCATCACCGGCGCAAGCGTCGGAGCCGGCCGTACGCTGAAGATCACGCTCGATCTTGCGGATGCGCTCTTCGACGCGGGCTACAAGCTGCATATCGACGCCGCCGCCGAGGACATGCGCGACAGCCCGTCCGAGGTGGTGGTTCCGCTGACATCCGCGGGCGCGGGCCGGCCGCTGGCAGGGCGCAGCTACATCCGCTCGTTCACTTACGACAAGTAGCCTTGGGATGGGTGTGATGCTGCGCTTGATTCATAGGGGCCTGGCCCTTGCCGTCGTCCTGCCGCTGATGGTGCTTGTCCTAAGCGGCGCGGTGCTGTCGGTGATCCCGGCTTGGGAAAGAGCTGGGGCGATATCGCCAGACAGCATGAGCGTCGCCGACCTCGCCGGCCGGATCGCCCACAGATATCCTGGCGTCGAGCAGATCAAGCGACTGACCTCCGGCAAAATCATCGCCTTCTACTCCGGAACAGCCGGCCCGGCCGCGAGCGTGGTGGACCCTTCCAGCGGCAAGCCGGTTTCGGACTACGTGCGCTCCCCGTTCGAGCGCTGGATGACAAACCTGCACCGCTCGTTCTTTCTGAGCGATGGCGGACGCATGGCCGCAGGCGCGAGCGCATTCGCCATGCTTGTCCTGGCGCTGTCCGGTCTGCAGATGACGGCCCGGCGCATGGGAGCGTGGCGGCATGTTCTCGGCCGCTCCCGTGGCGGCGGCATGCAACGCCTGCATACCGATCTCGGTCGGCTGGCGGCCGTCGGGCTCGTGCTGTCGGCGATGACGGCGCTGTATCTGTCGCTCACGACGTTCGGACTGATCCCGGACGGCACGGCGCAGCTGTCCGCATTCCCGAGCGTGACAAGCAGCGGCCCGGCTCTTCCGGTCGAGCAAATCGAGGCTTTGCGTAGCATCGATCTTTCCCAACTGCGTGAATTGACGTTTCCCAACGCCGCGAATCCGAACGATCTCTTCCATCTGGTCACCGCTGCAGGCGAGGGCTACGTCGACCCGGCCAGCGGAGAGCTGCTGGGCTGGCAGGACAATTCGGTCGCCCGGCAGATCTACGAATTCATCTACATGCTACATACCGGGCAAGGGCTCTGGTGGCTTGGGTTGCTGCTCGGCGTCAGTGCCCTCGGTGTGCCGGTGCTCGGGTTGAGCGGAGCCGTGGTGTGGTCGAGCAGGAAGCACGCTCACGCTCCCATCAGCGACAACGTTCCTGCCAAAGATGCCGACACCGTGATCCTGGTCGGCAGTGAAAGCGGCAGCACATGGGGCTTCGCCTGCACGCTGCATGCCGCGCTGACGGCCAACGGGCACAGGGTTCACGTCGCTCCAATGGACAGCTTGTTGCGATCCTATCCGTCGACCCAGCGCATGTTCGTGCTGACGGCAACCTATGGCGACGGCGCAGCGCCGGCGACAGCCGGCGCATTCCTCAAACGCCTCGACGCGATCACCGCGCCACCGCCTTTTCCGGTCGCAGTCCTCGGCTTCGGTGATCGGCAATTCCCGCAATTCTGTCAATTCGCCCGCGACGTCGAGGCGGCCCTGGCGCGTAAAGGCTCGCGATCGTTGATGCCGCTGGACACGATCGACCGCCAGTCTGCGCAAGAGTTTGCGCGGTGGGGCAAGGCCCTGTCAAATGTCATGGGTGAGGACCTTGTGCTGATCCATGTGCCGGAGCGGCCGCGGACTCATATGCTAACGCTCATCGAACGCATCGATTACGGCGCGGAGGTGCAGGCGCCCACCTGCGTGCTGCGCTTCGCGCTGCCAGGACGCGGCATGTTCGCGCGCCTCATGGGGCATGGCTGGCCGCGCTTCGCCGCAGGCGACCTGATCGCGGTTCTGCCGCCAGACTGCAACTTGCCGCGCTACTATTCGTTGGCAAGTTCGACCCGTGATGGCTTCGTCGAGATCTGCGTCCGCAAGCATCCGGGCGGACTTTGCTCTGGTCTGCTTCACGGCCTTCAGCCGGGCGACAAGATCGAGGCCTTCGTGAAGGCAAATCCCGCTTTCCGTCCGGCACATGGACGAAAGCCGGTGATCCTGATCGGCGCTGGCACCGGCATAGGTCCGCTGGCAGGATTTGTTCGTGCCAACGGCGGGTGCCAGCCGATGCATCTCTATTTCGGCGGGCGCGATCCAGCCTCTGACTTTCTCTATGAGCGCGAAATCGATGGCTGGCTCGGTGAGAAACGATTGACGAGCCTCACCACTGCCTTCTCGCGCGTGAAGGGCGGCGGCTATGTGCAGGATCGCCTGCGCGGTGACGCGGATCGCCTGCGCGCGCTCATCACCAACGGAGCACAGATCATGGTCTGTGGCGGGCGCGACATGGCAGCGGACGTCATGCAGGCGGTGGCGGACGTATTGGCGCCCCTGGGTCTGACGCCTGTCGCACTCAAAGCCCAAGGGAGGTATGTTGAAGATGTCTACTGACCTGCACCGTCATGTATTGAGCGGCGCCACCATGGGAACGCGCTGGTCGGCGCTGCTCTATGCACCGCCGTCGACCAATCTTGCCGCGCTGGAAACCGCATTGGCTCACGCCGTCGATTGCGTCGACCATCAGATGTCCACATGGAAGCCGGACAGCGACCTGATGCGTTTCAATGCAGCGTCGCCGGGCACCTGGGAATCCTTGCCGATTGAACTCATGCGGGTCTTGGAGCGGGGAGTTGCAATCGGACGCGCCTCGGACGGAGCCTTTGACGTCGGGCTCGGAACTCTCGTCAATGCCTGGGGTTTCGGACCTCCCTGTTCGGCGCCAGACGCGCAAGCGTTTCGCGCGGCTCTTCGCGAGCGGCTGCCACCAACCCACACTGTTCTTGAACTGGATGTGCCGGAACGAAGGGCGCGCAAGCACAGCCACTTCGCCCTCGATCTTTCGGGTATCGCCAAGGGTTTCGCCGTGGACGAGATGATGCGCGTGGTCGAGTGCTTCGGCGTCTCCAACGCGCTGCTCGGTCTCGATGGAGAGTTGAAAGGGCGAGGCGCCAAGGCAGACGGATCCTCGTGGCGAGTAGCGGTGGAAGCGCCTGACTACGAACTGCGCGGTCCGCTCGGCGTGATCGAATTGCGTGATGCGGCGGTCGCGACCTCGGGCGACTATCGGCGCTGGGTCGATATCGGGCGAAAGCGCCTCTCTCACGCGATGGACCGATCGCGCGGCGGCCCGGTAGACAATGGAATTGCGTCGGTTTCAGTCGTTGCCGCCAGCTGCATGGATGCCGATGCTTGGGCCACTGCGCTCATGGTTCTCGGTCCGGAGCGAGGCAAGGCCCTGGCGCTGAAGCAAGGCCTCGATGCGCTGCTGATCCAGCGGCAAAACGAGACGTTCTCAGAGATTCCTGTCGGTCCCTTGTTCCATGAACCTCGGGGCGCGCGGCAGGAAATGAGCCGGCACGAACGAGTGCCGGCTTTCTGAAACGGCCGGACGGTGGCGCCGATGTCCCGCCACAAGGATCTCCCGGTGCGCATGGTGGCCATTGCGGGCGAGAGCTCAGGCCGGCCGCCATCTCCACGATGCCAAAGGGGGCCGTTTGATCGCGGGGCCAGTTGTCCCTTTCAAAATGCGTCGTTCATTTCAGCGATCCGCCAGGGCCTCGGCTCCGGCGGCGAGCTCGACGATCTCATTTGTTATCTCTTCCTGCCGGAGCTGCTGCTCACGCTGTCCAAGCGTGACGAGGCGGGTCCCGATGTTGTGCCGGGCTGCCGTCATCGTCATCATGCGTGCCTGGTTTTCGGCTTCATAGGAATGCATGGCTGCCTCGCAAAGCCGGGCATAGACATACTCGGCCGTGAGTCGTTCGAGCAATTCCCGCGGCTCGAGTGTTGTCAACGGCGGCAGAGTCTCGGAGTCACTGGCAAAGCGCGCAAGATCAAGTGGAAGCAGCGAGTAGCGTTCAATCTGGACGCCGACGCCGGAGATTGATCGCGGCACGATCATTTGAACGGTTGATGGCGTACCGCTTGCGATCTGCGCGTACAACGCGTCGGCGATGTTGTTCGCAAGTGAAGGAACAGCATCCACGTGGCTGGCCATCGGAGTCGACCAGGACGGGTTCAACCCACGCTCGCGGGCGATGACAAGGCCACGCGTTCCAATCAGGAATGTGGTTGCGTTTGCGAGATCGCCCCCTGCAGCGTTCAAAACACGTTCGCTGAATGCGCCGGCGAAGCCCTGTTCCGCACAAAAGAGGATCACGCCGGTTGTCGCTCTTCTTCTTTCCGGCAGATGTCGAAAATCTGCCGGCAGCAGCGTCAGGGCCTGTCCGATGGCCCGGGAAACGACAGCGCTGTAGGAATCGATGCCGTCAAGGAGGGAGCGTGCTCGCTGCGCGCGCGACGCGGCGATGCCGCGCAAGGCAGTGACCACGGCCTCCAGTTGACGGACGTTCTGGATTTGGGCGGAGATCTCAGCGAGCCGTTCCACCATCATTCAGATCCGATCGGCGCGCGGTCGGGCACACTTGGCGGCAAGCCCCGTGAGCGCCGCTGTCATGGCTGCTCTCTGCGGGTCATCGAGTTCGCCTGTCCGCTCGATGGCCGCCACGGCCTCCTTTGCCTCCTTGTCGATCCAGGACGAGAGTTCGGTGCGAAACCTTGCGATGTCGTCCAACGCCACGCGGTCAAGAATGCCGGTCTGCAGCGCCGTGACGAGCGCGACCTCGTCCGCCAAACGAACCGGCGAATATTGTGGCTGGGCCAGGATGCTCCGGATGTGTCGCCCGCGAGCGATCTTGTCCTTGACTTGGGTGTCGGTCACTCCGCCAAAGCGCGTGAACATTTCCAGTTCCAGAAATTGCGCGTAGTCGAGGCGCAGAGCGTGCGCGGCTTCGCGCAAGGCTGGAGCCTGAGTCTTTCCACCCACTCGGCTGACGCTTGTGCCGACATCGACGGCCGGCTTGTGACCTTCGTGGAAAAGACGCGCATCGAGAACGATCTGGCCGTCGGTAATCGATATCAGGTTGGTCGGAATGTAGGCGCTGAGATTCCCGCCATCGAGTTCAGCGATGGGCAGCGCGGTCAGCGAACCTCCCCCGGCCGCCTTGGAAAGCTTTGCCGCCCGCTCCAGCAGCCTGGCATGAACATAGAAGACGTCGCCGGGGTAGGCCTCGCGACCGGGCGGTTGGCGCGTCAGCAAGGCGATTTCCCGATGGGTGGCCGCATGTTTCGTCAGATCGTCGATGGCCACCAGCGCATGCTGGCCACGGTCGCGGAAGTATTCGGCGATGGTGAAAGCGGCGAAAGGGGCGATCCATTGCAGGCCGGGCGAAGCGGAAGCGCCGGCAACGACGAAAATGCATCGCTCGGGAGCGCCGTGTGCCTGTATCGCCTGTATCGCCCGCTTCACGGTCGACGACTTCTGACCGATAGCGACGTAGACACAAACGATGTCGCTGAACTTCTGATTGATGATGCAGTCGATCGCTATTGCCGTCTTGCCGATTGCGCGATCGCCGATAATGAGCTCGCGCTGGCCGCGGCCGAGCGCGAACATCGAATCCAGCACAAGAATTCCGGTCTGCAGGGGCTCGCTGACAAGGTCGCGATCGATGATCGACGGTGCCGGCCGTTCGATCGGCTCATATGCGCCCGACTCGATCGGTGCTCCGCCGTCCAGAGGACGCCCCAGCGGATCGATCGTCCGGCCGAGCAGAGAAGGTCCGACGGGGACGCGGACCACTTCGCCGCTGCCGTGCACCTGATGGCCCGCCTTGAGGCCTGTGGGGTCGTCGAGCAGGACGCATCCGAGCAGATCGCGGTCGAGCGTGGTGGCGTAGCCGACCTGTCCGTGCTCGAAGCGTACGAGCTCATCAAGACGCACATCGGGCAGGCCTGACACCAATGCGATCCCATCGGCAACGGATTCCACGCAGCCAATCTGCTCGGTTACCGGTGCAAGCGTCGCAGCATCAACGCGCGCCTCGGCTTCCCGTAGCCAGCTGTCGAGAGGGGCGATGGCCGTCATCGGTCCAGCTCTCTTCGAATGATCTCGAGGTCGGCCTGCCAGTTGTTGCGCACGACGATATTCCGGCCTCTGATTTCGAAACCAGCGATGAGCCTGGAATCGCACGAGAGACGTATCGGTGGCTCACTGCCGAACGCTGCGTGGATCGTCTCCCGCAAGCTGGCCGCCTGCTCGTCATCCAGTTTCGCCGCTGCGACGACGTCGAGCGGGTGAGCCGGATCCGATCCCGCAAGGCGATTGCGCGAGTCCACCGTCAGCCGGCCCAGTTCAGCACCAAGACCATCGAGAAAAGCGGAGAATGCAGCGCTTGCTGGAAGCCGTTCTAGTAGTCGGCGTGCAATCCGCACCGAGAGCTCGCTCGCTCGATCGAGCACAGCGTGCTGCATGGCGATGCGCTCTTTTTCGATCGCGACTGCCGCATCCTTTCGGTGCTGATCGAGCTCGCTCGACAGTTGGGCGAGCGCGGACGCTTTCTCCGCCTCCGCGTCCTTGCGGGCCTGTGCGAGCAAGCGATCGCGCTGCGCGTCGATCCCGGCGCGGAGTGTCGTTGCTTCGGCGCGAAGGTCCCCGGCCTCCTTTCGAGCCGCGTCGGCGTCCGCAAGGAGCTTAGCCGCCTCTTCTCGCCGTTTCGCTACGAGATCGGCGACCGGACGAAAGAAGAACCGGCCCAGGATCCAGATGAGGATGAGGACATTGACGGTCTGGAGCGCCAACGTCCACCAGTCGATATGCATATCGGCCTAATGGATGAAGGGGTTGGCGAACAACACGAGCAGCGCGATGACGAGACAGTAGATTGCCATGGTTTCGATCATGGCAAGACCGACGAAGAGGGTGCGCGAGATCGTCCCCGCCGCCTCGGGCTGCCGGGCGATGGCATCCATTGCTGCGGCGACCGCGCGACCTTCGCCAAGTGCCGGCCCAATCGCTCCAAAAGAGACCGCCATGGCCGCTGCAAAGATGCTGACAATCTCGATCCAGTTCATGATGACTTCCCTTTCGTGGGAGCGCGTCCCTCGTTCAACGCGCTGCCGATGAATACCATGGCGAGAACGGTGAAAATGTATGCCTGAACCGCGCCGGTCAGGAGATCGAGCGCCATGAGCGGAATAGGCACGAGTAGACCGGCAAGGGACAGAACAATGCCGACGACAAAAACACCGCTCATCACGTTTCCGAACAGGCGCACGATCAGCGAAAACGTTCGCGTGAACGTTTCGACGATGTTCAGGGGAACCATGATGAAGGTGGGCTCGGCGAAGGTCTTGAGATATCCGACCAGCCCCCGTGCCCGAACACCGAAGTAGAAGATGGCGACGAACACGATGAGCCCCAGCGCCGCATCTGTTTCAATGTGCGCAGTTGGCGGCTCGACACCGGGGATCAGCGAGCACCAATTTGCCGCCAGAATGAAGAGAAAGAGCGTACCGATCATCGGGACATATGGCGCCGGCGCCACGCGCATGGTCTCGTGGACTTGATTTTCGATGACGTCGACAACCGTCTCGACGATCGCCTGGGCAGCGGTGGGCCGCAGCGAGAGCGAGCGCGTGGCGAGCCAGCCACCCACGCCGAGGATGGCCATGAGCCCCCAGGTCACGACGACGGGCTCGGTGACTGCGACTGGCCCAATCGTGAACACGGCCTTTGCGGTCAGGGGTGAACCGATCATCGTCGCGTCTCCGGCCGAAGAAGTCCGTTTCGCGCGGTCAGGAGGCCGAGGGTCCCGGCAAGGAGGGGCATCGCTCCAAACGATTTGGTGACGAGCACCATGGCTCCACCTGTCGCAGCGAAACGAAGCAATTGCAGTCCGAGCGAAGAGAATGGCTGGCCACCGATGAGGAAGCGTACGTTCCATCGCAAGGAGGCGAAATGCAGCAGCCCCAGCAGGCCACCAGCACCAATCCAGCCAGCTGCCTCAGCAATGAAGAGATAGTCGTGCATGACGGCATGGCTCATTGCTGATGCATCCATCGCCAGGCCGACCAGCAGCCGGCCGCCACCCCGAGCAAAAGGAGCGGCGCGCTCCAGAAGATGCCTGTCCCGAGCCAACGGTCGATCCAGCGGCCGACGAACAGGCCAATCAGCGCAGGTGCGACGATGATCCAGCCGAGCACGCCGATCTGGCCGACAAATCGCACCACCGATGAGTCGCCATCGCTACGCCAAGACTCCCATCGCGCGCGTCGGTCGCGGACCGCCTTGGTCAATCCATCAGGAGTGGGATCGCCGTTCGGCTTCGAACCGACCATCACGAGCCGCCCTCCATCAAACTGCGCTTGTCGGGACGCAGGTAGTGGACGATCTGCCGGATGGCCTTCATCTGCAGTTGGAGATTCTCCGTTCGGGACGCGCGCTCGGTTTCGCTTCGTTTGCGAAATTCATCGAGCACGATCACTTCAAGGCGATCGAGATCGTCGCCGGCAATCGCCTCGCGTGTGGCGATGGCGATCTCGGCGCCGCCGGTCACGGAAAGCACGCCCCGCCGCACCGCACAGTAGCGTAGGCGCCTGTCGGCGCCTTGCCAACTGACCACCGAGATGTTCAGAGCAGTAAGAAGGTCGGCATGACCTGCGAGAATTCCAAAGCTGCCGCTGTCGTCCTCGGCGCGAACGCTCGAAACGTTTGCTTCGTCGATCACGATTGCAGTCGGTGTGGTGATCAGGAGCCTCATCTCGCCGGCTCCTCGGACTTTTCCTGAGGCTGCCTGGCCCTCGCGTCGTCGATGCCGCCGATCATATAGAACGAACTCTCTGTCCACTGATCGCAGTCACCGCCAAGGATCGCCTGACAGCCCTTGAGCGTCTCTGCCAGGGGAACCGAGCGGCCAGGCACACCCGTAAACGCCTCGGTCACGGAAAACGGTTGAGTGAGAAAACGCTGCAGGCGTCGGGCACGTGCAACAGCCAGCCGGTCCTGAGCGCTGAGCTCTTCGATTCCGAGCAGCGAGATGATGTCCTGAAGTTCTCGATAGTGTGCAATCGTCTCGCGCACCTCTTCGGCGATCCGATAGTGCTCGTCGCCAACCACAGTCGGATCAAGCAGGATGGAGGACGAGTTCAAGGGATCGACTGCGGGATACATGCCCTCGGCGGCCATCGTTCTCGACAGCACGATCATGCTGTCGAGATGACTTGAGATCGCGGTCACCGCCGGATCGGTGAAGTCGTCGGCCGGAACGTAGACCGCTTCGATGGCGGTCACCGAGACGCCCGAAACCGAGGCGATGCGTTCGTGCAACGCGGCGACTTCCGTGGCAAGGGTCGGCTGATAACCGACGCGCGACGGCAAGCGCCCGAGCAGGCCGGACACCTCGCTCCCGGCCTGCACGAACCGGAACACGTTGTCCATGAGAAGCAGAACGTTCTGACGCTTCGTGTCGCGGAAGTATTCGGCGATCGTCAGCGCCGTCAGCCCGACACGCCAGCGGGCACCCGGCGGCTCATTCATCTGGCCGTAAACCAGCACGCTGCGATCGAGCACCCCGGATCGGCGCATTTCCAACAGCAGCTCATGCCCCTCGCGGGAGCGCTCGCCGATCCCGGCAAACACGGAAATGCCCTGGTAACTCTGAACCATGGCGTGGATCAATTCCATCACCACCACGGTCTTGCCGACGCCGGCGCCGCCAAACATTGCGGCTTTACCACCCTGCGGAAGCGGCGCCAGAAGATCGATGACCTTGATGCCCGTTTCGAAGATCGCCGTGGCCGGGCTCCGTTCGCCGAGTGGCGGTGCGGAATTGTGAATCGGCGCGCGCGCCAGATCGTCGGGCAATGCGGGGCCGTTGTCCCGCGTGCGCCCGGTCACGTCGAGCAGGCGCCCGAGCACTGCGTCGCCGACGGGAACGCTGATCGGTCCACCTGTCGATTGCACCCGCGCACCCCGTTTCAGACCGGCAGTTGCCTGTAAGGCGACGCCGCGCACCGTCGTCTCGTCCAGGTGGGCCTGAACCTCAACGATCAGGATTTCGGGCAGGTCCCAATCCACCAGAAGCGCGTCGCCTAGCTTGGGGAGCTCGGCGGCGGGGAACTCCACGTCAACCACGGCGCCGCGGACCGCGAGTACCCGGCCTTCTGATTGTATAGAAAGCGCCATGGTGATCCGTCGGAAAATGTCAGTCTTGCACGTTGCTACCGCGCTGACGGCTCTCAGCCTTGATCAGAATCAACGAGCGACTCCCCCTTTCTTGGGCACACATGATCTTGATCGAACTGCGTCGAACAACGTCAGGGCGTACAACTAGAAGCATCATGACAGAGCTGACGAAGATTCCGATGCAATCAAATCCTGCCGTCAAACCGGCAGAACTCTCGATCACAATTAGCGGGTCCTAGGTTCGCCCACCAGACCTCACCCGGTTTCTCCAGGGATCGACGACCGGCCGAGCTCTTCCAGGGCCTGTCGCACCGACTGGACAAGGTCCAGCGCCACCGGCGAGGGGCTGCGCTGCGGCGGAAACACCGCGGCAAATTCGAAGTCGATGCGCGGCGCGAAGGGCCGCATCACCACGCCACGGCCGTCGAATTCGCGCGCGGTGAACGGATCGCAAATCGAGACGCCCAGTCCCGACGACACCATCCCGCACATGATTTCCGACAAGGTCGTCTCGACCCGCAGCACGCGCCTGACATCCTCGCGATGGAAGATCTGATCGATCAGATGCCGGCTGGTGGAGCCAGACGACAGCGAGATGAAGGTCTCCCCATCGAAGTCGCGCGGCACCAAGATCGTCTTCGCGCAAAGCCGGTGGCCTGCCGGGAGAACGGCGACGCGCGGCAGCGCCGGCAGCTTGATGCTCGGCAGCCCGGCATGGGCGATCGGCACCTCGGCAAAGCCGACGTCGCATTGCGCGTTCAGCACCCAGTCGATCACGATCGGCGAGATCACGCCGAAGAAGGCGAGGTTGAGGTTCGGGCGCTCCTGCAGGAAGTGGCCTGCGAGCCGCGGCAGATAGCCATTGGCAAGCGCGGGGAGCGCGGCAATGCGCAGCGTCCCGGTGCGCCGGCCACGGATCTCCTCAGCGGCCGCGGTGATGCGATCGAGCCCGACGAAGGAGCGCTCGACCTCCATGTAGAGCGCCGTCGCTGCCGCGGTCGGCACCAGGCCGGTGCCGCGCCGCTCGAACAGCTCCATCTTGAGCAGCGCCTGCAGGTCGCGCAGCAGCCGGCTGACCGCCGGCTGCGTCACCGCCATCAGCTTGGCTGCCTCGGTGACGCTGCCGCTCAGCATCATCGCCCGGAAGGCTTCGACCTGCCGCGAGTTGATCCGCGCCATACGTCCTTACATCCATAACATTTACGTATGAATAGGGTGCCATTATTCATTGGACGATCAAAGCCTCTGCTGCGATCTTTTTTGGCAGGGTGAGGGAAGGCTCGTTTTTTAGGCTCTTCAGCTCCGGGTTTCCTGGATCTGCGGATGCCATCGGGCAAGCCGATCTCCCTGGGGCGGTTTTTTTATACCGTCTCGTATCCAAGATGATGGAGATCGGTCCGATGAAGCACCCTAAACTCCTGATGGCGGTCAGCGTCGCCGTCCTGGCCTCGGCCTCGCAGGTCTGGGCTCAGCAGAAGACGCTCTATGTCGCCGGCTATGGCGGCTCGTTCGAGAAGACGATCCGCGAGGAGGTGATCCCGCCGTTCGAGCAGGCCAACGGCGTCAAGGTCGAATACGTCGCCGGCAACTCCACCGACACCCTCGCCAAGCTGCAGGCGCAGAAGGGCAACCAGCAGATCGACGTCGCGATCGTCGATGACGGCCCGATGTACCAGGCGATCCAACTCGGCTTCTGCGACAAGGTCACCGGAATGCCCGGCGATCTGCTCGAGGTCGCGCGCTTCAAGGACGACAAGGCGGTCGCCATCGGCCTCGTCGCCACCGGCCTGATGTACAACAAGAAGGTGTTTGCCGAGAAAGGCTGGGCCGCGCCGACGTCGTGGAACGATCTCAAGGATCCGAAATACAAGCAGCTGCTCGTCATCCCGCCGATCAACAACACCTACGGCCTCAACGTGCTCCTGATGCTGGCGAAGATGAACGGCGGCAGCGAGAGCAATGTCGATGCCGGTTTCAAGATCTTCAAGAATGACATCAATCCCAACGTGCTGGCCTACGAGCCGTCGCCCGGCAAGATGACCGAGCTGTTCCAATCGGGGCAGGCGGTCATCGCGGTGTGGGGCAGCGGTCGCGTGCAGAGCTTCGCCAACACCGGCTTTCCGGTCGATTTCGTCTATCCGAAGGAAGGCGCCGTGAGCCTGCTGACGACGGCGTGCCCGATCGCCAAGCCGTCGGTCTCGCCGCTGGCCTCGAGCTTCATCAAGCTGCTGCTCGATCCGAAGATCCAGCTCACGATGCTGAAGGAATATGGCTACGGCCCGGTCGTGAAGTCCGTCGTGGTCCCCGAGGGCGTCGGCGCGATGGCGCCGATCGGCGAGCGCGCCGCCAAGGTCTATGCGCCCGATTGGAGCGTGGTCAACGAGAAGCGCGAGGAATGGACCAAGCGCTGGAATCGCGAGGTCGAGCGCTAACCGGTTGCTTGTTGCGAGCCTCTCTCGTTGACGGCGGTGTTCTCCCTTCTCCGCAAGGGGAAGGGAAGTGCACCGTGCGCGGAGCGCCAGTATTCCTCGCCCATCTGGATCCAAAGCATGTCCCTCCTCGAGCTCGACCGCGTCGGCAAGTCCTTCGGCCCCAACACGGCCGTCGAAGAGTTCAGCCTCGGCGTCGCCAAGGGCGAGTTCATCTCGTTCCTCGGCCCCTCCGGCTGCGGCAAGACCACCACGTTGCAGATGATCGCGGGCTTCCTCGATCCCTCACATGGTGCGATCCGCCTCGAGGGCAGGGATCTCGTCGCGGTGCCACCGGCGAAGCGCGGCCTCGGCATCGTGTTCCAGAGCTACGCGCTGTTTCCTCACATGACCGCCGCCGAGAACGTCGCGTTCGGTCTGGAGATGCGCAAAGTCGCGCGCAAGGAACGCGAGGAGCGCGTACGATCGGCGCTCGCGCTGGTCGGCCTTGCCGGCTATGAGGACCGTCATCCTCGCCGCATGTCCGGCGGCCAGCAGCAGCGCGTGGCGCTCGCGCGCGCGCTGGTGATCCGGCCGAGCCTGCTGCTGCTCGATGAGCCCCTGTCCAATCTCGATGCGCGCCTGCGCGAGGACATGCAGATCGAGCTGCGCCAGATCCAGCGCGACCTCGGCACTACGACCATTCTCGTCACCCATGATCAGATCGAGGCGATGTCGCTGTCCGACCGCATCGTGGTGATGAGCAAGGGCAGGATCGAGCAGATCGGCACGCCGCAGCAGGTCTACGAGCAGCCGGCTTCCGCCTTCGTCGCGCAGTTTCTCGGCAAGACCAACGAGTTTGCCGCGATGGTGGATTGCGCCTCCGGGCAGGCCAGACTGGTCGCGGGATCGTGGAGCGTGCCGGCGCCGGCCGGCGTCGCCGGCTCCGTCGCCGTCAGCGTCCGGCCCGAGCGCATCGGCTTCGGCGACGCCGGTCTTGCGGGGCGCATCACGAGCCGCATCTTCCAGGGCAATCACTGGCTGTTCCAATGCGACACCGAATGCGGGCCGGCGATCGTGATCCGCCAGAATGACGGCCTGCCGCAGCCGGAGCAGGGCGCCGCGGTGCATCTCGTCTGGCAGGTCTCGGACATGAGCCTGCGCGCCGCGAAGGCCGCAGCATGAGCGCGACCATCGCGTCCAACCCGTCGGAGACGCGCGCCGGCCTGTCGCTGGCGCTGCCGGCCTTGATGCTGTTCCTGGGCGTCGTGGTGATCCCGCTGGCGATGACCGTGATGCTGTCGTTCCACGATTGGGGCCAGTACAAGGGCATCGAGCCGGTGTTCATCCTGAAGAACTGGCGCGAGATCGTGGACGATCCCTACTACGCTGAGATGTTCTGGCGCACCTTCCGCGTCGCGGTGCTGGCGACCTCGATCACGGCGGTGTTCGGCGTGCCGGAGGCCTACATCCTCAACCGCATGCAGGGGCCGTGGAAGGGCCTCTTCCTGCTGGTGATCATCGGCCCGCTGCTGATCTCGGTCGTCGCGCGCACCCTCGGCTGGGCACTCCTGTTCGGCGGCAACAACGGGCTTGCCAACAAGCTGCTGATGACGCTCGGCCTGATCGAGTCACCCATCAGGTTCATGTTCACCGAGACCGGCATGGTGATCGCGCTGGCGCATGCGATGATGCCGTTCATGGTGCTCGCGGTATGGACCGCGCTGCAGCGGCTCGATCCGCAGGTCGAGAACGCGGCGCTGTCGCTGGGTGCAAGCTCGCTGACGGTGGTCCGCCGCATCGTGCTGCCGCAGATCATGCCGGGCGTGCTGTCGGGCGCCATCATCGTATTCTCGCTGTCCGCAAGCGCGTTTGCGACGCCGGCGATCATCGGCGGCCGCCGGCTCAAGGTCGCGGCGACGCTCGCCTACGACGAATTCCTCAATACGCTGAACTGGCCGCTCGGCGCCGCGGTTGCCGTGCTGCTGCTGATCGCGCTCGTCCTGATCGTCGTCGGCTCCAACGCGCTGATCGAGCGCCGCTACCAGGAGGTGTTCCGATGAGCAGGAACGGCCCACTGGCGCTGATCTTCCATGCCGTCTTCGTCGTCTTCATGGTGGCGCCGATCGTCGTCGTGTGCTGGGTCGCGTTCACACCGGAAGGTTTCCTGTCGATCCCGATCACCAGCTTCTCGCTGCGCTGGTTCAGGGCGCTCGCCGACTATCCGGAATTCGTCCACGCCTTCGGCGTGAGCCTGTGGCTCGGCGCGCTGTCGTCGTGCGTGGCGCTCTTGTTCGCGGTGCCGGCGGCGCTGGCGATCAGCCGCTATCGCTTCCGCGGCCGTGACGCGCTGTCGGCGCTGTTCCTGTCACCCTTGATGATCCCGCACGTCGTGCTCGGCATCGCCTTCCTGCGCTTCTTCACCTCCGTCGGCATCGGCGGCACGTTCGTGGCGCTGGTGATCGCCCATGTCGTCGTGGTGTTTCCGTTCGCGCTGCGGCTGACGCTCGCGGCCGCGACCGGCATGGACCGGTCGATCGAGATGGCCGCGATCTCGCTCGGCGCCGACGGCTGGACCATGTTTCGCCGCGTCACCTTGCCCGCGATCCTGCCCGGCATCGTGAGCGGCTGGATGCTCGCCTTCATCCAGTCGTTCGACGATCTGACCATGACCGTGTTCCTGGCGACGCCCGGCACAGAGACCTTGCCGGTGCGCATGTTCCTCTACATCCAGGACAACATCGATCCGCTGGTGACGTCGGTGTCGGCAAGCGTCATCGCCGTCACCATGACCGTCCTGATCCTGCTCGATCGCTTCTACGGGCTCGACCGCGTGCTGACCGCCAAAGGCGGCGACGCCGGACGATAGGAGACCTTATGACGAAAGACTATGACGTCGCCGTCGTCGGCGGCGGCCTGCTCGGCTCTGCGATTGCCTGGGGATTGGGCCGGCTCGGCCAGCGCGTCGCGGTGCTCGACGAGGGCGATATCGCCAAGCGTGCCTCGCGCGCCAACTTCGCGCTGGTCTGGGTGCAGAGCAAGGGCCTGGGCATGCCGGCCTACACCGGCTGGACGGTGCGCGGCTCCAAGGCGTGGCCGAAGCTCGCCGAAGAGCTGAAGGCGCAGACCGGGCTCGACGTGGTGCTGCAGCAGAACGGCGGCTTTCATCTCACCCTCGGCGAGGCCGAGTACGAGCAGCGCACCCAGCTCGTCGCGCGCATGCACAACCAGGTCGGCGCCGCCGACTATCAGATGGAGATGCTGCCGGCGTCCGAGGTGAAGAAGATGCTGCCGCTGATCGGCCCGGAGGTCTCCGGCGGCAGCTTCTGTCCCTATGACGGTCATGTGAATTCGCTGCGCACCTTCCGCGCCCTGCACGCCGGCATGAGGCAGTTCGGCGTCGACTATCTGCCGGAGCGCGCGGTCGGTGCGATCGCGCGGGACGGCAATGAGTTCAGGCTGACGACGGCGCAAGGCGAGATCCGCGCGACCAAGGTCGTGCTCGCGGCAGGAAATGCCAACCAGACCCTGGCGCCGATGGTCGGGCTGTCCGCGCCGATGGGGCCGACGCGCGGCCAGATCGTCGTGACCGAGCGCACGATGCCGTTCCTGCCGCATCCGCTGACCACGATCCGCCAGACAGACGAGGGCACGGTGATGATCGGCGACAGCAAGGAGGACGAGCTCGACGACCGCGTGCAGAACTTTTCCGTAAACGCGGTCATGGCCGATCGCGCCCAGCGCACCTTCCCGCATCTGGCGCGCCTCAACGTCGTCAGAAGCTGGACCGGCATCCGCGTGATGCCGAAGGACGGCTTTCCGATCTACGAGCAGTCGGAGATCCACCCGGGCGCCTTCGTCGCCTGCTGCCATTCCGGCGTGACGCTCGCGGCGAACCACGCCTTCGACATCGCGCGCATGGTCAAGGACGGCGCGCTGGAGCCGGAGCTGGTCGGCGCGTTCACAGCCCGCCGCTTCGACAGCGAAGCGGGAGCGGGCGGCAGTGGCTACTACTGAGAGATGACGGCGCAGGGCGCCATGGAGACGATGATGTTCAAACGAACTGAGGGTGATGCGAGGGGATCGGTGACGATCCATGTCGAGGGCCAGCCGATTGCCGCGCGCGAGGGTGACTCCGTGTCGGCGGCGCTGCTCGCCTCCGGCCTCGACGTCCGGCGCGCCACTGCGGTGAGCGGCGCAAGGCGCCTGCCTTATTGCATGATGGGCGTGTGCTTCGACTGCCTCGTCACCATCGATGGCGTCGGCAACCGGCAAGGCTGTCTCGTGCCGGTCGCCGAGGGCATGCAGATCGAGATCCAGAAGGGCAAGCGGGAGATCGGCAAATGAGCGCGGCGCCGAAGCATGATGAATATGACGTCGTGGTGATCGGCGCCGGTCCTGCCGGGCTGGCCGCGACGGCCGCGACCGCCGGCGCCGGCCTGTCGACCTTGCTGCTCGACGAGAATGCGGGCCCGGGCGGGCAGGTCTGGCGCGCGATCCATGCGACGCCGGTGAAGCGCGAGGCGCTGCTCGGCACCGACTATTGGTCGGGCGCCGAGATCGCGAAAGCCGCGGAGACCAGCGGCGCCGAGATCATCCCTCGCGCCACGGTGTGGAGCCTCGATCGCAATCTCGAACTCGGTGTTTCCATCGGCGGCGGTTCGGCCTTCATCAAGGCGAGGCGAGTCATCATCGCGACCGGGGCGCAGGAGCGGCCGTTCCCGATTCCCGGCTGGACCCTGCCGGGCGTGATGACGGCGGGCGCAGCGCAGACGATGCTGAAATCGTCCGGGCTGGTGCCGGACGGTCCGACGGTGATCGCGGGACAGGGGCCGCTGCTGTGGCTGCTCGCCGCCCAGATCCTGCGGCTCGGAGGCCGCATCGACCGCGTGCTCGATACCACGCCGCGCGCCAACTACATGGCGGCGCTGCCGCATGCCTTCGCGTTCATGACCTCGCCCTATTTCTTGAAGGGTCTGGCGATGGTGCGGGAGGTCACGGCCAAGGTGCAGGTGATCAAGGGCGTCACTGAATTGTCCGCAAGCGGCGACGGCAAGCTCGCTTCCGTCACTTACGCCGCAGGTGGCCAGCGCGAGACGCTGCCGGCCGAGCTGCTGCTGCTGCATCAGGGCGTGGTGCCCAACGTCAACCTGGCGATGGCGGCCGGTGTCGAGCATCGCTGGAACGAGCTGCAGCTCTGCTGGACACCCGTGCTGGACGCTGACGGTAACAGCTCCATTCCCGGCATCGCCATTGCCGGGGATGGCGCCGGGATCGGCGGCGCGCAGGCGGCGCTGTGGCGGGGCCGTATCGCGGCAGCAAGCGCCATCAAGGCGCTGCGGCCCCAGGCACAGGTTCTGGACCATTCAGCGCAGTTGAAACGTGCCGAGCGCGCTCGCGCCTTCCTCGACGTTCTATTCCAGCCGGCAAAGCAGTTCCGTATTCCTCAAGGCGACACCATCGTGTGCCGCTGCGAGGAGATCACCGCCAGAGATGTGCTCGACTCCGTCGCGATCGGCGCCACCGGACCGAACCAGCTCAAGGCCTATCGCCGTACCGGCATGGGGCCGTGCCAGGGCCGGCTGTGTGGCCTCACGGTCACCGAGCTGATGGCGCAGGCGCGCGGCAAGACCCCGCAGGAGATCGGCTACTACCGGCTGCGCGCGCCGGTGAAGCCGATCATGCTGTCCGAGCTCGCAGGCCTGCCGAAGACCGAAGAGGCGACCAAGGCCGTGGTGCGCGGATGACGGTGAAGACGGATGCCATCATCGTGGGTGGCGGCATCCACGGCTGCTCCACCGCGCTGCATCTGTGTCTCGCCGGGCTGAAGCCGGTGCTGATCGAGAAGGATTATGCCGGCCGCCACGCCTCCGGTGTCAACGCCGGCGGCGTGCGGCAGCTCGCGCGCGACGTCGCGGAGATTCCGCTGTCGATCCGCTCGATGGGCATCTGGGAGACCATCAGCGACCTCGTCGACGATGATTGCGGTTTCGAGAGTTTTGGCCAGGTGCTGGTCGCCGAGAACGATTCGGAGCTCGACGCCTGCCGCGTCCGCGTCGCCGATCTCAACGCACGCGGCTTCAGCCATGAGGAGCTGATCGACGGCTCGGAATTGCGTCGCCTCGTGCCTGCCGTGGCGGAGAGCTGTCCGGGCGGCGTTGTATCTCGCCGGGACGGCGCGGCGCAGCCTGCGCGCACCACGACGGCGTTCCGCCGCAAGGCGGAGCAGCTCGGCGCGCTCATTCGCGAGGGCGTGGCTGCGGCGAACATCCGCAAGGACGGCAAGCTCTGGCTTGTCGACGTCGGCTCCGAGACGTTTGCCGCCCCGGTGCTGGTCAACGCCGCCGGCGCCTGGGCCGGACGGATCGCCGCGCAATTCGGCGAGCCGGTGCCGGTCGAGACCATCGCGCCGATGCTGATGATCACCTCGCCGGTGGCTCACTTCATCGATCCCGTCGTCATCCTGCGCGGCCGCAAGCTGTCGTTCAAGCAGTTCCCCAACGGCACGGTGTTGATCGGCGGTGGACACCTCGCCATCCCCGATCAGGACCGCAACGAGACCGTGCTCGACTGGCGCAAGCTGTCGGAGAGCGCGCGCACCGTCGCGGAGCTGTTCGCTGTCATGCGCAGCGCGACCATCGTGCGCGCCTGGGCCGGCATCGAGGCACGCATGCGCGACGACATTCCGGTGTTCGGGCCGAGCGCCGTTCACGACGGGCTGTATCACCAGTTCGGCTTCTCCGCGCACGGCTTCCAGCTCGGCCCCGGCGCCGGCGCCGTGATGGCCGAGCTGATCGCCCATGGCGGCACGCAGACGCGCATCGGCGGTCTCAGCATCGCGCGCTTTCAGACGTCCACTCTTTCATCAACGACATGAGGACATGATGACGATCACCCGCAAGATCCGCTCCGCCATTCATCACCGCATCGTCGAGGCCAACGGATTCGTCTTCATCGGCGGCACCATCGCCGACGATACCTCGGTGTCGATGAGCGAGCAGACCCGCAACATCCTCGGCAAGATCGATGGTTTCCTGAAGGAGGCCGGCACCGACAAGACGCGCGTCGTCTCCGGCCAGATCTTCGTCACCGACCTGTCGAAGAAGAAGGAGATGGATGCGGCCTGGACCGCGTTCTTCGGTGACGACCTGCCGGTCCGCGCCACGGTCGGCGTCTCCGATCTCGGCGGCGGCGCGCTGATCGAGATCGTGGTCACGGCCGTCAAGGGTTGAGCATCGCGCCGCATCGAGCGGTCAATCGATCACGCGCGGGGCTCGCTCCGCGCGTGATTTGCTTTTCGGTCCAATTCGATCGAACATGAGCCTGTCCTTCCATTGCACGCGCCGAAAGCCGACATCATGAATGAAGAGCGAAGCCTGCCGCGTCCATCCGCTGGCCTGAAGGCAGTGTTCGCTCACATCGAGAATCAAAAGCAGGATTTCCTGGCCCGCGTGATGGACTATGTCCGGCATCCCTCGATCAGCGCTCACAATGTCGGCATCGCCGAGGTCGCCGCGCTGCTGGTGAGGATGCTGCGGGAGATCGGACTCGACGCCGAGACGGTGCCGACGGCAGGACATCCGATGGTGCTCGGACGCTGGCAGAAGAAGCCGGGCGCACCGACCGTGCTGCTCTACGGCCACTACGACGTGCAGCCGCCGGATCCGCTGGGGCTGTGGCTGAGCCCGCCGTTCGAGCCGACCATCCGCGACGGCCGCATCTATGCGCGCGGCATCGGCGACAACAAGGGCCAGCATTTCGCGCAGCTCATGGCGATCGAATCCCATCTCCGAGTGCATGGCGAGCTGCCCTGCAATGTGATCTTTCTGCTCGAAGGCGAGGAGGAGATCGGCAGCCCGCGCATCGCCGATTTCGTCGCCGCCAACAGGGACCGGCTGAAAGCCGACTTCGTCGTCACCGCGGACGGGCCGATGCACCCTTCGGGGCGGCCGACCATGACCTATGGCGTGCGCGGCATGTGCTCGTTCGAGCTGCGCGCCAGGCACGCCAGCCGCGACGTGCATTCCGGCAATCTCGGCGGCATCGTGCCGAATCCGATCTGGACGTTGGTCCACCTGCTCGGGACGATGAAGAATGCCGCGGGCGAGATCACCATCGACGGTCTGCATGATGCGATCGTGCCGCCGAGCGAGCTGGACATTGCGGCCGTGAAACGCCTGCCGCTGGATATCGATGCCGCCAAGGCGAGCCTCGGTCTCAGCCATCTCGATGCGCCGCCCGATCGCGGCTACTACGAACGCCTGATGTTCCATCCGACGCTGACCATCAACGGCTTGCACGGCGGCTATGGCGGACCGGGCAGCAAGACGGTGCTGCCCTGCGAGGCGTTCGTCAAATGCGACATCCGCCTGGTCGAGGCGATGACGCCGGACGACGTGCTGGCGAAGGTGGAGGCGCATGTGAAGCGCCACGCGCCGGAGGTGGAGTTCATCCGGCGCGGCGGCATGCTGCCGTCGCGCGTGCCGCTCGATTCGCCCTTTGGCGCGATCGTGCGTGATGCCATCGCGCTCGCCCAGGGCGTCACACCGCTCGAATTTCCGTGCACCGGCGGCAGTCTGCCGGACTACGTCTTCACCAAGATCCTCGGCGTTCCCGCCTTCGTCGTTCCCTATGCGAATGCCGACGAGGCCAATCACGCGCCGAACGAGAACATGACGATCGACTGCTTCTACAATGGCATCCGCACCGGTGCGGCACTGCTCGACCGCGTCGGCGCGCGCGAGCGCTGATGCCGGCGGAACGTCCATCACGATCCCGCGTGCAGTGCGGGAGGCGTCATCGCGCGGCCACGAACGGATGGCAAGCACACGCTGGTCCGTCGCGTTGCGGGCGAATCGGCCGCACGCGGCGAGATCGCGCATGGATTAACGCAGTTGATATCGCCTAGTCTCGGAAGGGATTAGTAAACGCCGCTTCAGGGCTCGGAGCTGCCACATGCACGACCCCGTTGACCAGCCGAGTGATTCGGCAAGTTCCGCTTCGCCATGCGCGCGCGATCAGCGCAGCGCTCCGGAACACCCCGCCGCGGTTGCTGTGATCCAGCTCGACCACGCGCCCGCAATCGAACCTGAGCCCAATGTCGATCAGGCTGCACAAAGCCCTGGCGCTCTCGGTCGGAAACGGTCCGATGGCGCGCATCTTGTCACACCGACGATGTGGCGTTGAGAAGGTTCCGTTCTTGGCGGAGATCGAACTTGCGCCGTTCGGCGACGAGTTCCTGAAGAACACCTTCGCCACCGACGCATTCGATCAGTTTGAGATCGCCCACTATTTGAGATCGCCACCGACAAGTCGCTGCTCGCGTTGCGCCGCGCCGACGATGTCGAGGAGGTCCGCGCGCCGCTCGAGCAGTCGCCGCAGCTGGAGCAACGGATGGCAGAGTGGGTCCACTCCAATGTCGGGAAGGTCACGGAATTCGTGCGTGCGGGAGCGTCAGGCGGCGTAGTCTAACGGTATCTCGGTCGGGATATGGAACCCGGCAGCGCGATGACAACCTCCGGTATCATCCGGATACCCACGACTCTCCTGATCTAGTAAGTAAAACCTAGCCCTTCTTGGGGCGTTTCCTCCCTGGACTTGGGCCGCCTGCACTTCTTGTGTCGGCGGCCTCTTTCTTTCAGGGGCTGGTCGGGCGCTCTGGCCCCGCAATCGGCCCCATGGGTGTTCCGTCCAGATCGTCCCAGCCGTTCAGCAGTTTGAGCTGGCTCCGCAACGGCTCACCGCGGCCGCGCTCGGCCGGCATGCTGTTTTCGTTCGAGGAGCTGATCGCCTATACCAGCAAGGACGAGACCCTGATGCCCGGCGAGTTCATCGGCTCGGGCACGGTCGGCAATGGCTGCGGTTGCCGACGACGACAACCAATAATGACAATCAGAGAGGACCGCCCATGGCCCGCAAGCTGATCGACATCTCCGTGCCCTTGCAGAACGATGTGCCCGCCGATCCGCCCGGCAATCATCCGACCATCACCTATATCGACCATCAGCAGGGCCTGCCGCGCATGCTGCAGTTCTTCGACGGGCTGAAGGCCGAGGACCTGCCGGACGGGCAGGGTTGGGCGGTCGAGCAGGTGAATCTTTCGACCCACAACGGCACGCATCTCGATGCGCCCTGGCATTTTCATCCGACGATGAATCGCGGCGAGCGCGCCTGGACCATCGACGAGGTGCCGCTGGAGTGGTGTCTGCAGCCGGGCGTGAAGCTCGACTTCCGTCGTTTCCCGGACGGCTATGTGGTGACCGCGAGGGATGTCGAGGATGAGCTCGAGCGCATCGGCCACACGCTGTCGCCGCTCGAGATCGTCGTCGTCAATACCTCGGCCGGCGCGCGCTTCGGCCAGGCCAACTACGTCAATTCGGGCTGCGGCATGGGCTACGAGGCGACCATGTATCTGCTCGAGCGCGGCGTGCGCCTGACCGGCACCGACGGCTGGAGCTGGGACGCGCCGTTCGTGTTCACCGCGCAAAGATACGCCGAGACCCACGATGCCGCGCTGATCTGGGAAGGCCACAAGGCCGGACGCCACATCGGCTATTGCCACCTGGAGAAGCTGCACAATCTGGAGCAGCTGCCGTCGACGGGGTTCATGGTGTCGTGTTTCCCGGTCAAGATCGAGCGCGCCTCGGCCGGATGGACGCGGGCGGTGGCGATCATCGAGGGGTGAGGAGGTGATGGCATCTGACTGTCAAATTGCGCCCCTCTTCCAGGGCGTCATGGCCGGGCTTGTCCCGGCCATCCATGTCGTTCGGTATTCCGGGGACGGCGTGGATGCCCGGGACAAGCCCGGGCATGACGGTACGACTTATTAGAAGCGTCCCGGGGCAACGCAGGGAGAGATCAGTCCCCTGACACGCTGCCAAGATTGGAGGCGATAGGAATGAGCTAACAACTACACGCCAGCATCACCTCGTTCCGCCGCAGCATGGGCAAGGTCCAGGGCGGATTGTAGAAGGCGAGCAGCGGTGCGCCGGACACGGCCAGTCCCTTCCGTTGCGCGTAGTCGCGCAGCACGCGGGTTTTCTCGGCCAGGATGCCGTCGGAATAGGAGCCCGAGAAGGTCAACGCGACCATGCGCTGTGCCGGGACGGGCGTCAGCTTGATCCTGCGGTCGGCCGGCGGCGGCAGCGTTTCCAGCGACCAACTCGACGGCATCACGAAGCTGACGCTCCACCGGTCGTTGTTCCCGCCATCCGTCGGTGGTGTGCCGCTGGCCTGCTGCTGCACCGGCGCCGTCATCGCGATCTTCGCCTTCGCACGGTTGGCGCCGAAGATGTAGCCGGCGATGATGCGAAAGCCTTCCTCGATCGCCGGCCTGCGCGCGCCCTGCACCTCCGCCTGCGCGATGATCATCGGCGCATAGGCGCGGATCTCGAACTCGCCGTCGCGCTTCACCACGTCATACTTGGGATGTTCGACCCGGCTCATGATCGGCCCCGCGGCAATGGCGGCGCCGGCCAGGACGAGCACGAGGAGGCTGGTGAGCCCAATCAGCATGCGGCGCCTCCTTGGTGGTGTCGTTTCGGTCATGGCGGTTGCGCCGTCAGGTTTGAGTAACGAGGGAACGCGAGCAAAGGTTCGGTAGATCACGTGCCGGGTGCTTGCCTGCGGGCGATCCTTCGCGACCCCTGCCTGCGGATCCGGATCAGCGATATCTGGGATCACACGCGTTGTGGGGGAGCGCCCCGGGTGACGCTGCGCTCGTCCGTGCTGCGCCTGGGCTGCCGGCAATGCGTGCCCGTCGGGCGACTCGGACCCGGGCGCCGCCAAGAGCGCTGCCCGCAACGCCTCTCATGATCGAAGATCGCGTGTGCGCCCAAAACGAAAAATCGCCCGCGCGTTCAACACGATCACCTCTGTCCAGATCTCGGCGTAAAAATTTCCTTCTTTCGTTTTATCGGAATACATGCTCTCCTCCCTCTATCCCGTCCTCATGCTGAGGGGCGTACGCGTCGTCACGATACGTTGAGGCGGGGAGCGGTGGCCGCGAGCTTGTCAGGTGCTGTTGCGCTGGACGATTGGCAACTCGCGGACGTTCAAGCCGTGTGGTCCTGGCGCCCCGATGCTGGCGCCAAGCTCGTTTGTGACGCGAGCCGTGACAGGCCGTGTCGCGCGGGCGATGGGGGCAATCAAGCCGGTCCCCAGGGAGAGCGCGGAGCAGACGTTAAGACTGCCGCGCAGGGAAGGCCGGGTCTGTCCGGCTGAACCTGTGGTACCTGCCGCCTGCATTTTTTTGAGCAGGCGGGCCACGGGCCTCAGCCGAGGCCCGGCCTTCCCTGCGCCCTCGCGATTCCAGCGAGGGTCTCGAGCATCGCTTCGGGCGCGTGTTGCGCCGCGAGAGCGACGGCGCGTGCGCGCATGGTGGCGCTGGCATACTGGATATGCTTATCAGTTGGGGCGCCCGACAGCGCTCAAGAACAACAGGCCGCCGGTCGCGACGGCTGACCCCAGGAGGACCCCAATGGCAGACACCTCACGCCGCCATCTTCTCGTTGCCGGCAGCGCCGCTGCAGCGGCCGCGATCATGACGGATACTCATCCGGCTGCGGCTCAGGCCGGACCGAAGCCGATCTTCGCCGTTCCGGCGACCACCATTCCGATCGCCGGCGAGCAGGGCGTGTTCCCGGTCCGCCGCATCTATTGCATCGGCCGCAACTACGCAGCGCATGCGATCGAGCGCGGCTCCGATCCGAACCGCGAGCCGCCGTTCTTCTTCCAGAAGCCGACGGATGCAATCCAGAACGTCGCGGTCGGCGAGATCGCCGATCATCCCTATCCGTCCCTGACCAAGAACTATCATCACGAGGTCGAGCTGGTGGCGGCGCTGAAATCCGGCGGCACCAACATTCCCGCCGAGTCCGCGCTCGATCATGTCTATGGCTACGCGCTCGGCCTCGACATGACCCGCCGCGACCTGCAGAACGGCATGGCCGCCGAGAAGAAGCCATGGGAGATCGGCAAGAGCTTTGATCATGCTGCCGTGCTCGGCCCGATCCATCCGGTCTCGAAGGTCGGCCACTTCACCAAGGGCGCGATCTCGCTCGCGGTCAACGGCACGGTCCGGCAGAACTCCGATCTCAACAAGATGATCTGGAGCGTCGCCGAGCAGATCGCGAAACTGTCCGAGGCGTTCGAGCTCAAGGCCGGCGACATCATCTATTCCGGCACGCCGGAGAATGTCGGCCCGGTGGTGAAGGGCGACGTGCTCTTGTGCAAGCTCGAAGGCCTGCCGGACATGTCGATCAAGATCGTCTGAGGATCGTGGATCTTGTTTACGAAGACGAACTTCTCCGCAGTTCGCTTCCCGCCTGTGGCTCATGGTTCGAGACGCGCCGCGAGCGGCGCTCCTCACCATGAGGCGCAAGCGGCGGGGCGGCCGCTGCATACGGGACTATGAACACGCTGTTGGCGTGTTCATGGAGAGGATCACGACTGTGACATGAGGCTCAAGCCTTTGACCGAGCATCCCGCCCTCATCCTGAGGAGCGCGCCGAAGGCGCGCGTCTCGAAGGATGGGCCGAGCAAAGAATGCCGATGTGGCGGCAATACGCTGTCCTCCTGCGGACCGCCGCCCAAAGAGCGGCGGCCGCCATCGTCGTCCCTCCGGATGCTGCGCCCGCCTCCATCGCGCTCGCTGCGCCGCGCCTCTCGTCGCCTGCTGGACGGGAACTATCGTTGTTCCCGCGCAAACAGTCGCTGCCACCCGTTCGCAAGTTTGTGGCCCGACAAAGAGCGTCCCGGCCTCGCCGCCTATCGTCGCCTGCAACAGGCAAGCGAACGAGGGCAGCCGTGGCCATCACCATCGAGATCGATCACGCCAGGACGCGGCGCATGGCGGAGGGACGGGGACAAAGCCAGTCCCAGGCACCAGCGCGCAGCCCGGCACGATCGCCGCGCAAGGCGGGTGGTCCTGTGGTTCCGCAGGGCGTCAAGGGCCCGATCCGCCGGCTCAAATGGCTGATCCTGGTGTTCACCCTGTCGGTCTACTACGTCACGCCGTTCATTCGCTGGAACCGCGGGCCGAATGCGCCCGGCCAGGCCGTGCTGCTCGATTTCGCCCACGGAAAGCTCTATCTCGGCCCAGCCGAGATCTGGCCGCAGGACCTCTACCTCATCACCGCGGCGATGCTGCTGGCGACCTTGATCCTGGTTCTGGTCAATGCGCTGGCCGGCCGTCTCTGGTGCGGCTTCGCCTGTCCGCAGACGGTGTGGACCGACCTGTTCCTGCTGGTCGAGCGCCTGGTCGAGGGCGACCGGCGGCAGCGGCTGAAGAACATCGGCGCGCCGCTGACGGCGAAACGCATCGCGCAGATCGCGGCCAAGCACGCGCTTTGGATGGCGATCGCGCTCGGCACCGGCGGCACCCTGATCTTCTACTTCACCGACGCGCCGGAGCTGGTGCGCGATGTCATCCATGGCGAGATGTCGGCGACGGCGCTGACCTGGACGCTGGTGTTCGCGGGCACGACCTACGGCCTCGCCGGCTTCGCGCGCGAGCAGGTCTGCACCTTCATGTGTCCGTGGCCGCGGCTGCAGGGCGCGATCTGGGATCCCGAAGCCTTCACCGTCAACTACCGTGACTATCGCGGCGAGACCCGGATGTCCGCCAAGAAGGCCGCCGAGGCGAGGTCGCAGGGGCTGCCGGCCGGCGACTGCGTCGATTGCGGCGCCTGCGTCGCGGTCTGCCCGATCGGCATCGACATCCGGCAGGGTCCGAGCTTCGCCTGCATCAATTGCGGCCTCTGCGTCGACGCCTGCGACGGGGTGATGGCCAAGCTCGATCGTCCGCGCGGCCTCATCGACTACGAGAGCTGGCGCAACATCGAGCGCGGCCGCGTCGGCGAGCCGCGTGTGTCGCGGCTGGTGCGGCCGAAGACGATCGGACTCGCGCTGGCCTGCGTCGCGCTGGCCGGCGTCATCGCGGTGTCGTTCGTGACCAAGACCACGGCCGTGCTGTCGGTGCAGCACGATCGTGATCCCCTTGCCGTGCGGCTGTCGGATGGTTCGGTGCGCAACGCCTACACCGTCAAGCTGCTCAACAAGTCCTCGGCCGTGCAGAGCTTCAAGCTCGGGATCAGCGGCGTCGACGCGGCGCTCGCCATCGTCGGCCATGCGGCGGCGGATGCGATCGAGGTCGAGCCCGACGGCTCGGAAACGCTGCGGGTGACGCTGACCATGCCAGAGCCCGAGGATGCCGACGTCACCTTCGAGGCGGTCGATCCGAGCGGGCAGGTCGTGCTGACCGCGCACGACCGCTTCGTCAACCGGTAGAGGAGGCTCAGAGATACGCCTTCGGCAGCAGCATGTGGATGCCCTTGTTGCCGTCGACCAGCTGGGTGACGCGCAGATTGCCGGCCAGCGAGCACAGCATGTAGGCCTGGTTGCGCGACAAATTGGTGCGGGCGCAGACGTGCTTGACCATCTCGCGCACCGCCTGCTTGGCGGCGTCGTCGAGATCCTCGTCGAGGCCGATCGACATCAGGTGGGTGGCGTTCTCGGCGAACGGCCAGGTGATGTCCATGTCCTTGCGCACGGTGAGGCGGAAGCTGCCGGTGACGCCGGTCTCGAGCGCGGTGATGCAGACCTCGCCGTCGCCCTGCACGCCATGGCCGTCGCCGGCAAAGAACAGCGCGCCCTCGTTGAAGACGGGCAGATACAGCGTGGTGCCGGGCCGCAGCTCCTTGTTGTCCATGTTGCCGCCAAAACTGCGCGGCACCGGCGAGCCGCACCGCCCCCAGGCCGGCGGCGGCGCAGTGGCGATGATGCCGAAGAACGGATCGAGCGCGATCTCGGTGCCCCAGGGCATGATGCAGACCTGGCGGTCGTGGTCGACCTTGGGGTGGATGGTCTCGTAGTCCGTGAACTCGTCGGGCAGGGTGCCGAGCAGCGGCAGGATCGAGACGAAGCCCCAGTCCTGGCTGACCTTGACGTTGAGAATGTCGACCTGAAGCGTATCGCCGGGCTGCGCGCCCTTCACATAGACCGGACCGGTGATGAAATGCGGTCCGGGCCCCTGGATCATGGTGTCGAGCGCGGTGAGGTAGTTGGCGGGAACGATCCTACGGTCCTCGGGCAAGGTCTCCTTCCCGCCGGCCGGAAAGGAATGCAGCGTCACGGTGTCGCCGGAGGCGACCTCGAGCACCGGCGGCGTCGTGCTGTCGAGATAGCCCCAGACCATGCTCTCATGCGTCGCGGGAATCTCGTGGCGTTTGGACATGGCAGGGCTCCTCGGGTCTCGGTCTTTGCAGCTGATATCAAGGCAGGATGTCGCGGTCGGCAACGCCAAAAACTGTTCAGCCTTGCTCACACGACCGGCAGCGGGCGACGTGTCTGGCGACGCGCGTCAATTTTGCCAATTGGCGGCGAGGCGCCGGCGGCCCGCGATGAGCCCGCATCGCCGCGCTTGACCTCGATCGCGGTGCGCCCACGCGGAGCGCGGTTGCGAGACCCATGCGTTGCCGCACTACCAAGCTCATGGAATTCATGCGAGATTGACCGCGTTGGCCGCGTAGGGGTACCTGATCATGCGACGTTCCCTGCACACCGAGCACGAAATTCTGGTTCTGCTTGGCGAGGCGGAGTCGGGCGTTCCGATTGCCGAAATTTGCAGCACGGCCGGCGTGTCGCTGCGCACCTTTTATCGTTGGCGTCAGCGCTATGGCGGTCTCAGCAGTCCTGCTCTGCGTCATCTGAAAGAGCTGGAGATCGAGAATCAGCGGCTGCGCTCGCTGGTGACGAAGCTCGTCGAGGGGCAGCCGAATGCAAACACGGCTATCAAGGCTGCGCCGGTGCCGCAGCGCCAGGACTGCGGCAGCACGCCTCACGGCGTGGCCGGCGCGCCGGGGCAGGGACGTGGCGCCGTCATTGGCCGCTATGCCTCGGTGCGCTATGGGCGCTGACTGATCCTGCGTCTTCCGGTAGGATCATCGGCCGGATCGCTCCGGCCGATGATCTGCTGATTGCTGCAAGCTTACGTCGCGAGCTGATTGCCGATCGGCAGCGCGCGCAGGCGCTTGCCGGTGGCGGCAAAGATCGCGTTGGCGAGCGCCGGCGCGAACGGTGGTACGCCCGGCTCGCCGACGCCGCTCGGCGGCGTGTCGGCATCGGCAGGGACGATGTGCACGTTCGTGATCAGCGGGGCCTCGTCGATCCGGACCACCGGATGGTCGTCGAAGTTGCGCTGCTGCACCCGGCCGTTTTTGAAGCTCACCTCGCCATATTTGGCGAGGCTCAGCCCCATGATCGCGGCACCTTCGAGCTGCGAGGCGATACGCTCGGGGTTGACGAAGGTGCCGCAGTCGATCGCGGTGTCGACCTGATGCACGGTCAGCTTGCCCTTGTCGTCGACCGACACCTCCACGATGGTGGCGATGTAGCTGACGAAGCTGCGATGCGCGGCGATGCCGAGACCGTGGCCCTTGGGCACCGACCGGCCCCAATTGCCTTTCTCGGCGACGAACTCGACGACGCGGCGCAGCCGTCCGGTATCGATCGGGTAGCTCTCGTAGGGCTCGCCGTAGTTCCAGAGGTCCTTCACCGAGGTGAGCTTGAGCACGCGCGGGCTGCCGATCAGATCGAGCAGCGTGTCCTTCTGGTCGCGGCCGGTGGCGTGCGCGATCTCGCCGACCATCGACTGCACGGCGAAGGCGCGCGGGATGTTCGAGACCGACCGGAACCAGCCGATGCGGGTCATCGCCTTGGCGGCCGGATTCTCGCATTGGATGTTGGCGATCTCGAACGGCATGTCGACGAGGCCCATGCCGAGCTCGAACGGCGCGGCATGGTCGGCGCCGGCGGCGAAGGTCGACAGGATGGTCGGCGCGACGCTGCGGTGACGCCACGCCACCACCTTGCCGCTCTTGTCGAGGCCGGCCTCGATGCGCTCCACCGACACCGTGTGCAGGAAATCGTGATGGATGTCGTCATCACGCGTCCACTGCACCTTGACCGGCGCGCCCACCGTCTTCGACAGCAGGGCGGCCTCGAGCGCGAAGTCGCATTTGGACTTCCGCCCGAACCCGCCGCCGAGCAGGGTGACGTTGACGGTCACGTTCTCCGGCGGAATCTGCAGCGTCTTGGCGACATCCTCGTGCGTGCCGCCGGGGCTCTGCACCGGCGCCCAGATATCGGCCTTGTCGCCCTTGACGTCGGCGACCGCGACCGGCGGCTCCATGCTGGCATGAGCGACGTGCGGCAGATAGTACTCACCGATGACGACCTTGTCGGCCGACTTCAGCGCGGCCTCGACGTCGCCTTCCTGTCGCACGACGAGGCCCGGCTGGCGCGCGGCGGCCTCGAGCTCGGCCCGATAGGCGACAGAGTCGTAGCTCGCATTGGCGCCGTCGTCCCACTCGACCTTGAGCACGTCGCGGCCCTTGATCGCGGCACCGGTGTTGCGTGCGATCACGGCGACGCCACCGAGCGGCTGGAACTTCGACGGCCACGGCCAGCCCTTGACCTCGATCACCTGCTCGACGCCGGGCACCTTCAGTGCCTCGGCCGGATCGAACGACTTGACCTTGCCGCCGGTCACCGGCGGCCGGGCGATGACCGCGTATTTCATGCCGGGCAGGCGGACGTCGGCGCCGTAGCGCGCCTTGCCGACGGTGATGTCGTGCAGATCGACGATGCTGACCTGACCCTTGCCGAGATAACGGAAATCCGCAGGCGACTTCAGCTTGATGGTGTCGACCGCAGGCACCGGCAGACCGGCGGCATCGGCCGCGAGCTCGCCGAAGCCGAGGCGGCGGCCGCTGGCGCTGTGCACGACCTCATGATTGACGGCCTTCACTTCGCTCGGCGGCACGCCGAGGCGCTTGGCCGCCGCGGCTTCGAGCATCGCCCGCGCCAGCGCGCCGATCTGTCGCATCGGCAGCAGATAGTGCCGCGTGCTGCGCGAGCCGTCGGTATCCTGGTTGCCGAACTTCACCTCGTCGCCGGGGGCCTGCACGACGCGCACGCGCGACCAGTCGGCTTCCATCTCCTCGGCCACGATCAGCGGCAGGCTGGTCCGCACGCCCGTGCCCATCTCGGACCGGTGGGCGACGATCGACACGATGCCGTCGGGGGCGATCGAAACGAAGACCTTGGGATCGACCACGGTGCCGTGCGGCATCTTGCCGGCGCCGGTCTCATAGGCGGCAAACGCCGGGCGCGACAGCAAGGGAGCCGCGAGCACGAACCCGCCGGCGAGCCCCAGCGTCTGCAGGATGGCGCGGCGCGAGACGTTCTCGACCTTGAGATGCCGCTCGAAGCCGCGGCGAGAAGCAGACTTTGCGATGTCGGGATTTGCGATGATGCTCATGATCACACCCCCGTCGAGGCCAGATGGACCGCATTCTCGATGCGCTGATAGCAGCCACAGCGGCAGATGTTGCCGGACATCGCGTCCCGGATCTGGTCATGCGACGGCTTGGGATTCTGGTTGAGCAGCGCCGCCGCCTGCATGATCTGACCGGCCTGGCAGAAGCCGCACTGCGGCACGTTGACCTGCCGCCACGCCTTCTGCACCGGATGATCCCCGGTCGGATGCAGACCTTCGATGGTGGTGACCTCGCGTCCCGCGACATCGGAAATCGCCGTGATGCAGGAGCGCGCGGCTTCCTTGTCGACCATCACGGTGCAGGCGCCGCACAGCGCCGCGCCGCAACCGTATTTCGAGCCGGTCAGGCCCAGCTCATCGCGCAGATACCACAGCAGCGGCAGGCTCGGATCGCCATCCCAGCTCTGCTCCTGTCCGTTGATTTTCACCTTGATCATGCTCGCCCTCGTTTTGTCGGACCAATGGTCGCCGGTTCTGATCGTTGGTGGACGCGCGCGGGACCACATGTCCTGAGTACACGCGCCGGATCAATTGGGAGTTGTCGGAAACGATCCATGATAGCAGACCGGGACAGACATCGGTCTACACAGGCGCGTGTGTTGTCAGAGCAGACGAGCGCAGCGCGTGCAGCCCACTGCAATGCAAACGCGGAACAATGGACGATGCGCCGACGACAATGGCGGCCACCAGGCGATAACGACGGCAAAAAAGAATGCCTCGCCAGCGTGGGGCAGGCGAGGCACCAAGTCTTCAGGAAGGAACGCTTCAGTTGTACGCTTGGTTACGTTGCGGCCGTCAGGCCGCCTTTGCTTTCGCCACGTGGGTGGCAATCGCATCCATCAGGGCCGGCGACAGGCAGTCATAGGGCTCGAGCCCCAGCTCCTTCAATCGCGCCCGAATCTCGCCCATCTGTTCCGGCTTCACGCCCGACTCGATCACCGAGGAGACGAAGGCCGCAAAGCCCGGCGCGGCCGAACCCTGCTCCTGGAACAGCTCGGGGTGAATGAAGTCGAGGCCGTAGAACGGGTGGCCCGTGTTCTCGATGCGGCCATACATATGCGTGCCGCAGCCGGTGCAGGCGTAGCGCTGGATGACGGCGGAGGGATCGACGATCTTGAGCTTGTCGCCGTTCTCCAGCACCGTGACGTTCTGCCGCGGCACCACTGCAACGACCGAGAAGGTCGCGCCGGAGGGCTTCCAGCATTTGGTGCAGCCGCACGCGTGGTTATGCGCGACATCGCCCTTGATGCCGACCTTGACCGGCCGGTCGTGGCATTTGCAGACCAGCGTGCCGCCGGCGAAATGGCCGCTTCCCTGTTTGACGCCGTTATCGACGGACGGATGGATGTGGACAGTCATGGCGCAATCCTCCTCAGTTTTGCGTGCTTGGGGTCAGAACACGACGACGGAACGGATCGATTTGCCCTCATGCATCAGGTCGAAGCCCTTGTTGATGTCTTCGAGCTTGAGCGTGTGGGTGATCATCGGGTCGATTTCGATCTTCCCGTTCATGTACCAGTCGACGATCTTGGGAACGTCGGTGCGCCCGCGCGCGCCGCCGAACGCCGTGCCCTTCCAGACGCGTCCGGTGACGAGCTGGAACGGGCGGGTCGCGATCTCCTTGCCGGCCTCGGCGACACCAATGATGATCGATTCGCCCCAGCCGCGATGGCAGGCTTCCAGCGCCTGGCGCATCACCGTGGTATTGCCGGTGCAGTCGAAGGTGTAGTCGGCACCGCCGTCGGTGAGCGCGACCAGGTGCTGGACGATGTCGCCGGTCACCTTCTTCGGGTTGACGAAATGGGTCATGCCGAAGCGGCGGCCCCATTCCTCCTTGCCGTCATTGAGGTCGACGCCGATGATCTTGTCGGCCCCCGCCATCCTGGCGCCCTGAATGACGTTGAGGCCGATGCCGCCGAGGCCGAACACCACGACGTTCGCGCCGGGCGTGACCTTCGCCGTGTTGACGACCGCGCCGACGCCGGTGGTGACGCCGCAGCCGATATAGCAGCTCTTGTCGAAGGGCGCGTCCTCGCGAATCTTCGCGACCGCGATCTCCGGCAGCACGGTGAAGTTAGAGAAGGTCGAGCAGCCCATGTAGTGATAGATGGCCTGGCCCTTGTAGCTGAAGCGCGACGTGCCGTCGGGCATCAGGCCCTTGCCCTGCGTGGCGCGGATCGCGGTGCAGAGATTGGTCTTGCGGCTGAGGCAGCTCTTGCACTGGCGGCATTCCGGTGTGTAGAGCGGAATGACGTGGTCGCCGGGCTTGACCGAGGTCACGCCAGGGCCGACTTCGCGCACGATGCCGGCGCCCTCATGGCCGAGGATCGAGGGGAAGATGCCCTCGCTGTCGAGACCGTCGAGCGTATAGGCATCGGTGTGGCAGATGCCGGTAGCCTTGATCTCGACCAGCACCTCGCCGGCCTTCGGCCCTTCGAGGTCAACCTCGACGATCTCCAGCGGCTTCTTGGCTTCGAAAGCGACCGCGGCGCGCGTCTTCATGTCTCAAACTCCTGTTTCAGTCTGTCAGGCCCGCGACCCTGTCCAGGGAAACTGTCCAGGCGCGGTCCTCGTCGTCAGTCATTTCTTGCCCATGCAGGAGTTCTCCGCTTCCGTATAGGCTGGCGGCTTGTCCTCATGCTTGGCGGGGCGAACGCGGCCCACCGCATCATCGCCGCGGGCGCGCAGGTAGACGTAGAGATCGTCCATGTAGCAGGCCACGTTCGGATTGTCGCCGAAGGCCGGCATGACGTTCTCCTGGGACGTGCTGACATTCTTGCGGCCGCTGGCGATGGTCCCGATGAAGTCGCCGTAGCTCATGTTCTTGACCGAGTCCTTGAGCGCCGGCGCGTAAGTCGATCCCATGCCGTCGGGGCCATGGCAGACGTGGCATTCGGAATGATAGCGGCGGTATCCGGAGTAGGTGTACCAGTCGACCGTTCCGTCGGCGGCCACCTTGTAGGTCGGAATGCCATCCTTATCGAAGTACTTCCCGTCCTCGGATTTGACGGCCTTGGCATCGCCGGGACCTTCGGCCCAGGCATTTTCGGCGACAGTCATCCCGCCGGTTGCCAGGCTCAGAGCCGTGGCGACCGCAAACCAGATTCTACGCAAGGGCGTTTTCCCATAATTTTTTGGAACAGGCGAACCGGCGCATGGATGAGATCCATGCGCCGGAGGCAGGTACCTGGCTTACTGCGGCAGCGAGAACACGGTGAGCGCGCCGCCGAGAGCGGTGTAGTTGCTCAGCGCGGCGTAGCCGCCGACGGCACCGAGACCGGCGGTCGGATCGGTCAGACCCGCCGCGAGACCAATGCCGGCCCAGCCACCGACACCCGAGAGAACGGCGACGTACTGCTTGCCGTTGGCCTCGTAGGTCGTGACGTTGCCGATGATGCCGGACGGGGTCTTGAACTTGTAGAGCTCCTTGCCCGTCTTGGCATCGACCGCCTTGAGGTAGCCTTCGAGCGTTCCGTAGAACACCACGCCGCCGGCCGTCGCGAGCGCACCGGACCACACCGAGAACGGCTCCTTGTTCGACCAGGCGATCTTGCCGGTCTTGCCGTCCCAGGCGATGAAGTTGCCCATATGGGTGTCACCCGCCGGCGGATACATCGACAGGGTCGCGCCGACATAGGGTTGACCTGCGGTGTAGCTCACCTTGAAGGGCTCGTAGTCCATGCAGACATGGTTGGTCGGCACGTAGAACAACTGCGTGTCCGGCGAGTAGGCGGCAGGCTGTTCGTCCTTGGTGCCGAGCGCCGCCGGGCAGATGCCCTTGGTGTTGACGTCCTCACCCTGCTTGTCCGTCGAGTATTGATCGACGACCTTCGGACGGCCGTAGGTCGCAGAGTTCTTGTCCATGTCGACGCCGGTGGTCCAGTTCACCTTCGGGTCGTACTTCTCGGCAACCAGCAGCTCGCCGGTGGCACGGTCGAGCGTGTAGCCGAGGCCGTTACGATCGAAGTGCGTGAGCAGCTTGCGCGGCTGGCCGTTGATGGACTGGTCGGACAGGATCATCTCGTTGACACCGTCATAGTCCCACTCGTCGTGGGGCGTCATCTGATAGACCCACTTCGCGACGCCGGTGTCGGCATGGCGGGCGAAGATCGTCATCGACCACTTGTTGTCGCCGGGACGCTGCTTCGGATTCCAGGTCGAGGGATTGCCCGACCCGTAATAGACCATGTCGAGCTGCGGGTCGTAGGAAATCCAGCCCCAGGTGCAGCCGCCGCCGGTCTTCCACTGATCGCCTTGCCAGGTCTTCAAGCTCGAGTCCTTGCCGACCGGCTTGCCGAGCGCGGTGGTGTTGGCGTCGAACAGGATCTGGTCATCCGGACCTTCGGAGTACGCCTTCCAGACCTGCTTGCCGCTCTTGATGTCGTAAGCGGTCATGCTGCACTGGACGCCGAACTCGCCGCCGGACGTGCCGACCAGCACCTTGTCCTTCACCACGAGCGGAGCCGAGGTTCCGGTCTGTCCCTTGGTCGGATCGCCATTGACGGCGGTCCAGACGTGCTGGCCGGTCTTGGCGTCGATCGCCACCAGCTTGTCGTCGGCCTGATGCAGGAAGATCTTGCCGTCACCATAGGCGACGCCGCGGTTGACGGTGTCGCAGCACATCACCGGAATGACGTTCGGATCCTGCTTGGGCTCGTACTTCCAGACGATCTTGTTGTCCTGCGCGAGATCGAGCGCATAGACCTTGTTCGGGAACGGCGTGTGCACATACATCATGTTGCCGATGATGAGCGGTCCGCCTTCGTGGCCGCGCAGCACGCCGGTGGAGAAGGTCCACGCGACCTGCAGCTTGCCGACGTTCTGGGCGTTGATCTGGTTGAGCTTGGAGTAACGCGTATTGGCGTAGTCTCCCGCCGGCATCACCCAGTCCTTCGGGTTGGCCGACATCTTGGCCAGCTCATCGCTGGCCCATGCGCCACCCGCGGCGAGCGCCGCGACTGACGTCAGACATGTTGCGAGTAGCACTCTTCGCATCGTCTTTCCTCCCGGGTTCAACTGAGGTTCCGCAGCACGCGGCCCAGTATTCGTTTTCGGCATCATTGAATATCCACTTCCCAACCGGGAAACTTGCCCAAAAGAGAAAAGAGCTTGCTCAAGAGTGAAGCGAATAGAAGTTTTTGAAGGAGATTTTGCTTTGCTGGTCCGCAACATGAGCGCCATTCTTGCTGCGCAGCATCAATTTGCAGCACCATGGTTCCACCGAAGGTTGACGTTCCCCTTGACCTTACAGAGACGAAGGCGGAGGATCACGCGGGGCGCGTTATGGAACGAAGTGCGCCGCGAAAGCCGCGGCCTTAAAATGGGAGCAATCTTGCTGCAGTCTCGTTCGCCGTCCTGCGGCGGACCCGTTGCGTTTCGATCATGAATCGGTGGATGAAACATGTCCGACACGATCCGCTCGCTTAATACTTCGGGATTCTCACCGAAGAGCCAGATCCAGCGTTGGTCAGATGCACTGACCGACCTGTGCGGACGTTTCGATGTCGATCCGCTGGAGGGGGCCTCATTCGAGGGGCGCATCAATTTCACGACGGTGTCACGTCTGAAGCTCTGCCAGATCGAGGCCAGCCAGCACCGTATTGCGCATACCTATGCGCGTGCGCAAAAGGCGGCACATCCCTACATCAAGATCTTGTTCCAGACCTATGGGACGTCCTATTTCGAGCAGGATGGCCGCCAGATCGAGATCGGCCCGGGCGATTGTCTCGCCTATGACGTCTCGTCGCCGCACACCATCATCAGCCCCGCGCTGACCCGCCATGACGTCGTGATCGTGCCGAAGGAGCTACTGCAGGAGCGCGGCTTCCGGTCGGAAAAGATGCCCGCGTACAAGCTGTCTGCGCGGAGCGGGACCGGTCGGATTGCGCATGACGTCACCCACGCCGCGTTCGATGAGGCGACCCGGCTTTCGCCCAACTCGGCCGTCAGCGTCGCCGAATCGCTGATCGATCTGTTGCTCCTGCCGCTGCGTGAGGCCGATCGCATGCTGGACCGCGCGGGACCCGAGGCGGTCTATATCCGCGCTCAAGCCTTCATCCGCGAGCATCTGCGCGATCCAGATCTTTGCATCGATCAGATTTCGGCGGCGCTCGGGTGCACCAAGCGCTACCTTCACATGGTCTTCAGCGATCGCGGCATGACGGTCAGCGACTACATCTGGCGGGCTCGGCTTCAGCATTGCCGGCAGGAGCTGGAGACGCAGAGCGGCAAGACCATCACCGATGTCGCGTTCTCGTGGGGCTTTTCGAGCTCGTCGCACTTCAGCCGCGTCTTCCGCAAATATTTCGGCGTCGTGCCGTCGTCGGTTCACAAGACGGCGGCGCGCTGAGCGCTCCTGCAGCGGCCGCGCTAGCGTGTGCCGCTCCGGATGATCCTCTGGAACGCGTCGCCCAGAATCACCGGCTGACGCGGCGGAAGGTAGGTCAGTCCGGCGGATCGGCCGAGAGTCGCAAGAGTCCCTGAGGCCTCGAGCTCCGTCAAGGCCTTGTCGACCGATGCGATGAGCTCGGCAGAGCTGGCCAGCCCGACATAACCTCGATTTGCACCGATCGGATAGCTGTACCCCGACGCGCTCAGCTTGGTGTCGGGATGAGCGGCCCGATACGCATCGAAACGTCTGCCATCGAGCAGGGTCGCGTCGAACTTGCCCTGTTCGAGCGCCCCGAGCAGATCATCCCGCGCCGGAATCAAATGCGTGATGTCGTCGATCAGCCGCCCCTTGTCGAACGTCATCAGGATTGCATCTGCCAACGTGCCGCTCTCGATTGCCAGCCGCAGCCCGGCCAGATCGCCGATGTCGGTAATCGGGCGCTGTTTCGCGGAAGGTCCGAGAACGACGGTCAGGGTCGAAAACATGTAGGGCTTGCTCGGCGTCAGCGTGCCGAGGGCAACACGGCGGCGGCGGTCGTCGCGCGTGGCGCCATCGAAGTCCGGCAGCTTGGCCGTCTTGACGCCAGGCGCGACCAGTCCGTCCTGGGTGAACGCGTAGCTGCCGAGCAGCGAGCAGCGTCCGTCCGATAGCAGCGCATTCGCCTCCAGCGCCGGACTGGAATCTTCGTCCAATTTGCTTTCGTACCACTGGATCTCGAGCTTCCTGCCAAGGCGGTCGGCGATCGCCTGACCCAGCAGGACATCGAAGCCGCCGCCGGGCTTGCCGCGATGATGGACCGAGAGCGGCGGAAGATTTTCGTCGAGACAGATGCGCAGCACGTCGTCAGCGGCTAAGGCCGCCGACGACATTGCCGACATTATCAAGGCAGCCAGCCAACAGCAGAGATGACGCATCACTGCGCTCTCCGGCTCGAGACGTAGGCCCACAGTGCGGTGATCTCGTCATCGCTGAGAATGTCGCCCCAGGGCGGCATACGGCCGTTCTTGCCCTGCTTCACCGTGGTGACGAAACGAGGCTGATCATCGGGAAACCGGCGCAGGTCTGGCGTTATAGTCCCGGAGTTCACCATGTTGGGCCCGTGGCAATGCGAGCATTTCTGGGCGAACGTCGTCTTGCCGAGGTCCACCTGGCTGTGTGCCGCGCTGTCATCTTGTTGTTGGGCGAGGGCGGCCGTCGACAGGACGGCCAACGTCGCCACGACGGCGGCGAAGGCCGCCGCCGCTTTCATGAACGTATTCTGTCTCACGGGCGATCCGCACTCAATTCTTGACCGCGAAGACCCACAACGAGCCGCCTGCCGGAACGTTGGCGAGGCGCTCGTCACCGGAGAACAGCGAGTAGACGCCGCCGTAGCCGGAGGTGACAGCGACATACTGGACGCCATCCTGCTGCCAGGTGACGGGCTGGCCCTCGATGCCGGAGCCGGTCTGAAACTGCCACAGCTTCTTGCCGCTGTCGGCGTCGAAAGCCTCGAACTCGCCAGTCAGCTTGCCCGAAAACACCACGCCGCCTGCCGTGGACAGCACGCCGGAGAAGCGCGGGATGTCGCTCGGCTGCTCCCACTTGGTCTTGCCGGTCATCGGATCGATGGCCTTGAGCTGACCACGCGGCCCTTCCGGCCAATCCCACAGATCCGTCAGATCCATGCCGAGGTACCACTCGCCGGCCTTGTAGGTCGCAGGCTCGGTCTTGTAGTGGCCGCCGAATACGAGCGTGTTGGCGTAGGCCAATCCGGTTTGCGGATTGAACGACATCGGCTCCCAGTTCTTGCCGCCGAGAATCGACGGATAGACCGTGACCTTCTTGCCCTCGCGCGCATCACGCGTGACATCGGTCTCGACCGGCTTGCCCGTCTTCAGGTCGATGCTGGAGGCCCAGTTCACCTTCACATAGGGGTTGGCCGCGAGCAGCTTCCCATTGGTGCGATCGAGCACATAGAAGAAGCCATTGCGGTTGGCGTTCATCAGCACCTTGGTCTGCTTGCCCTCGACGTTCATGTCGGCGAGCACCATCTCCGCGACCGCGTCGTAGTCGAACGGATTGTTCGGCGAGAACTGGAAGTGCCACTTCATCTTGCCGGTCTTCGGATCGAGCGCGAGCACCGAGCAGGTGTAGAGGTTGTCGCCCGGGCGCACCGCCGCGTTGAACGGTCCGGGATTGCCGACGCCCCAGAACACGGTGTTCTGCTCGGGATCGTACGATCCTGTGATCCAGGTCGAGCCGCCGCCGAGCTTCCAGGTGTCGCCCTTCCACGTGTCGCCGCCGGGTTCATCCGGGGTTGGCACCGTGTGCGTGCGCCACAAATGCTTGCCGGTCGCCGGGTCCCAGCCATCGATGAAGCCGCGTGTGCCGAACTCGGCGCCGGAGATGCCGGTCAGCACGACGCCGTCGGCGACCAGCGGCGCCACCGTCATCGAGTAGCCTTCCTTGATGTCGGCAGCCTTCTGGCGCCACAGCTCCTTGCCGGTCTTGGCATCGAGCGCAATGACGTTGGCATCGAGCGTCGTGCGGAACAGCTTGCCGTCGTACAGCGCGGCGCCGCGATTGATGATGCCGCAGCAGACCACGCGCGGCGTCTCGGCAGGATAGTCGATCTTGCTTTTCCAGATCTGCTTGCCGGTCTTGGCGTCGACGGCCATCGTCGCGTTGTGGGTCGTGACGTAGAGCACGCCCTGGTAAACCAGCGGCTGCGACTCCTCGCTGCGGTCATCGGCGAAACTGTAGTTCCAGACCGGAACCAGGTTCTTGGCGTTGTCCTTGTTGATCTGGTTGAGCGGGCTGAACCGCTGCAGATTGTAGCCCATGCCGTAGTTGAGAACGTTCGCCGTATCAGTTGCACCCTTGACCAACTGATCGGCGCTCTGCGCGCTTGCACCATGTGATGCAAAAAGGGCGAGGCCTGCGGCCAGCGCGATCCGCTTCATTCATTTCCTCCGAGATTTTTATGCGCGCCTATCCTGACGCTGCGGGAACAACACTCCGCTCGAAATCGGGAACCGTCAATACGAAAAGCTGGCAACCGCCCTCGGCGTATCGGGAAGCCGTCCTCGCTCGATTCGGGCATAGCGCCAAGCCGTTGCGCCGCTCACCGATCGGGATCGGCAAAATGGCACCGCCGTCATGCTGCATTGCGGCACGAACATTGCTTCACTGCATCATGCCGGGATAACAGAGGAGTAGGCGGATGAGACGAACCATCCTTTGGCTCGGCATGCTTTGTTGCCTTTGGGTGAGTGCGAGTGCGCGTGATCTCGGTCAGTGGGGAGCGGTCGATCCGGCGTTGCGCCAATGGTACGAGGCGCTGATGCAGCCTGACGTGCCGACGGCATCGTGCTGCGGCGAGGCCGACGCCTACTTTGCCGATGAGATCCATGTTCGCGACGGCAAGACCTATGCGATCATCACCGACGACCGTCCCGATGAGCCGCGTGGCCGTCCGCATGTCGATGTCGGCACGGAAATCGAGGTCCCGGATCACAAGCTGAAGTGGGATAAGGGAAATCCGACGGGGCACGGCATCATTTTCCTGAGCCGCAATCGGTATGTGTTCTGCTATGTGCAGCCGGGCGGTGCGTGAGCGGATGCTGCGGGCGCTCGTCCTCGGCGGATGATGCCTGCGTCGAGCAGCCGGAGACGGGCGGGCGGCGATTGCGGCGGAACGTTGTCGGGTCAACTACGCGACATCTGCATAGGGATCCGCCGGCGACGGTCGAGCCTTGCGTTCTTCCGAACGCGATCCTAGCTTCGGCCTTGGCGCGAGCAATGCGCCAGTCAATGATAGTCGAACTTGGGAGCTTGAAATGGCCTGGAAGACACCGAAGATCGTCGAAGTGCCGGTTGGCATGGAAATCAACATGTACGCCTGTGCGGCGCGCAAGTAACGCGTAGCGATCTGCCAAGCCACGAGGAGCGCCATTCGCTTCTGACTGGCTTGGCGGATCCATTCGATGGACGATCCGCGAGATCGTCCCGGCGACCGGCCTGTCGGCCGATCGGATATGACGGGCACGCCGCCGAACGTTGGTGACGGCCTGAGGACCGTCCAAGGGTCAGACGTCCTGCGTGTCGAAGATATACAGATCGACGCCGCCATCGGCGAAGTTGGGCAGATCGCCCGCCGCCGCCTTGCCTTCGGCAGAGCTCATCCCTGCCTGCAGTGCCGACATCGAATCGAATACCAGGGTGGCGACGAGGTGGAGGTTGGTGGGCCCCCCCGGCCCATTCACCGGGCCGCGGCTGATATCGTAGCTCTTCAGACCGGGAATCTTCTTCGCCAGCGGCACATGGACGTTCATATAGTGTTTGTCGAACGCCTCGGCGCTCTTGGGGGTCTTGTAGAGTACGAGAACCTTGGGCATCTGCTTCCTCCGCATTCGCTCTTTTTGAGGTCGATCGACCGATGCCATTGCAGCCGATCTGCCGGTTCGGATCAAGCGTCAGGGCGGCTTCGCCCAGGGATCGTCGCTCCAGCCTCGGTTCCGCTGCATAATTTGTTGCGGGCGGAGAAACTGATGCAGCCGGATGTCGTAGTTTCAGATAAGCTGTTTCAGGCTTATCGAAGGACAACGAGCCATGAGCTCCATCGATCTCGTCATCACCGTCTGCGCAGTCCTGTCTCCGGCCACCTGCGAGGAGCAGCATCTCGTTTTCGCCGATGGCGGCGCCTCGCTGCAGCAATGCGCGATGAAGGCGCCGCCCTACATCGCCCAGTGGATCGGCGAGCACCCGAAATGGACTGCAGTGCGATGGCGCTGCGAATATCCGCACAGCAACGACAAGGCCTGAGGCCGGCTTTGCCGCAGGCGTGTCAGCCGCCTATTTCGTGCATTCCTTGAGGTCCTTGTCCGCCACCGAGACCACGGCGTCGGCCGTGATGTCGAGGTCGCGAACGACGCATTGGCGCTCGCCGGCATAGCTCACCTTGGCGTCGTAGCGCCCAGGCTCGACTCCGGTCAGCTTCAGCCGTTCGTCGTGATCGAGCTCCTTGTCCTTGTCGTTCAGCGTCTGATTCGGTCCCCAGTTGTTCTGGCCGGCCGGAGAGAGCTGAAAGCCGGTCATCGTTGCGGTGGTCAGATTCCAGAGCCGGATGCCCTTGCTTTGTGCGGCGGTCGCGAGCGGGATGCCGAACAGAATGATCGCCGTCACGGCGAATGCGCGTCTCATGGCGTTTTCCCTGGAGTCCGATGTCCTTTGCCGTGACTATGACACGGAAAAATCCAGTCGCGCCACATCGGCCTTGATTGCCGCGACCGCGTCGTTGTTGCGCTGCGCGCGCGGCAGGTCGATCGGGACTGAATGAAGCAGACGGGCGGGGCGCGAGGACAGCAGGAAGATCCGGTCGCCGAGCCGTGCCGCGTCGTCCATGCTGTGCGTGACCAGCAGCGTGATCATCGGGCGCGAGGCCACGAGCGTCGCGATCTCCTCGCGCAGCCGCGCGGCGAGCGCGTCGTCGAGCGAAGCCAGCGGCTCGTCGAGAATCAGGAAGTCCGGCTCCACTGCAAACGCCCGCGCCAGCGCGACGCGGCGGGCGAGGCCAAGCGACAGCTCACCCGGGAAATGGCTGCGATGTCCCTCGAGCTCGAGCACGCCGAAGATGGCGGCCAGCCTGTCCTCGGCGACACCGGGCGCTGCCAGCCGGACATTGTCCTCGACGGAGCGCCACGGCAGCAGCCGCGGCTCCTGGAACACCATCGCCAGCCGGGCGCCGGCGGGTTGTGCGACGTGGCCCTCATAGTCGTTGTCCAGACCGGCGAGGATCCGCAGCATCGTGCTCTTGCCGCAGCCCGAGGGACCGACGACGACGCCGACCTCGCCCCGCTGCAGTGCAAAGGCAATGCCCGCAATCACCTCCTGGCGCTTGCCATTGGCGCTGGTGTAGCTCTTGGACCTGATATCGACCTCAAGCCGCACGGAGCCGCCACCTCGATGCGCGCAGCTCGAACGGCTGGACGATGACGGCCTCGATCACCAGCACCACGGCGGCAAAGCTGAGCGAGTAGGCGAGCAGCAGCGGAATGTCGAACAGCTGGAAGGCGACGCCGATCTCGAAGCCGATGCCGTTGGGCCTCCCGAGCAGCTCGGCGACCAGCACGATCTTCCAGACCAATGACAGGCCGGAGCGCGCGGCCGCCGCAATATAAGGCGCAAGTTGCGGCAGCAGGACATGGCGGAGGATGCGTCCGCGCGGGAAGGCGAACACCTTGGCCATCTCGTCGAGCGATGGATCGAGCGCGCGGGCGCCTTCGCGCAAGGTGACGACGGCGGTCGGCAGCTTGTTGATCGCGATCGCCGCGATCGCTGCGACCTCGGTGAGACCGGCCCAGATATAGGCGAGCACGATCACCACCAGCGCGGGCAGATTGAGCAGCAGGATCAGCCAGGGATCGCCCAGGCGGTTGGCGAGCTGGCTGCGCCCCATTAAAAAGCCGATCGCCGAGCCGAGTGCCATCGACAGCGTGAAAGCGAGGGCGACGCGGGCGAGCGTGGCGCCGAGATGCAGAAACAGCGCGCCGGACCGCGCTTCCGCCACCGCAACCGCAAGCACCGCCGATGGCAATGGCAGCTTGGCGCTGCCGGCGACAGCCGCGGCAATCCACCACGTGGCCAGCAGGAGCGCAAAGGACAACAAGCGCAGCACTAATCCCTCGCATCCGCCCTGTAATAGGTGCCGGGACTGAGCTCCGGAGACGGGCCGACCAGATCGCGGCCGCCGATCGAAGCGAGCACGCCATAGAGGATGCGCGCGTCGGCCTCTTCCTCGGCGATCGGCCGGCGCGGAATGCCCTCGCGATAGCGGTCGCGATAGGCGCGCAAGGTAGCGTCGTCCTGCGCGCCGGTCAGCGGGGCGATCGTCTGCCAGTCGGCGTCGGATGTCGCCAGGATCTCCTTGGCCTTGGCCGTGACGGACAGGAAGCGTGCCACGAGATCGCGGTGCTTGGCGGCCCAGTCCTCGTCGAAGACGTAGCCGATCATCGCGGTGCGGCCCTTGGCACCGAACGGCGGCAGCAGGTCCTCGACCCCGGCGAGACGGCGGAAGCCCTTGGCCTCCAGCGCCGCGCAGAAATTCCAGTAGTTCAAGCCCGCATCCATCTCGCCGTCGGCCAGCTTGGCGGCCAGCAGCGGCGGCGCGCCGTAGGTAATGGTCGCCTGCGATTTCAGGTCGACGCCGTCGCGCTTGAGCGTGGCCTGCAGCAGCAACCAGCTCTTGTCGAGCGGGCCGCCGGCCACCGCCAGCTTGCGTCCCTTCAGATCGGCAAGCGTCTTGATCGGCGAGGCCGCCGGCACCATCACGGCGCCGAGCGCGCTCGAATAGGGATAGAAGGTCAGCTTGGCGCCGAGCGCACGCTCGCGCGACACCCAGAGCCAATCCGATACCATGATGTCGGCGTTGCCGGCACGCAGCGCGATCTTGCCGGCCTCCGGGCTCGCCAGCTCGACCGCATCGATCGCGATATCCGCCTGCTTGTCGAGCTGGTGGGCGCGGATCACCCCCAGCTCCCAGGCGAAGGTCCCGGTCTTCTGCACCGCAACCTTGACGGTCTCGGCGGCGCAGCATGCCGTGACCGGCAGCAGGGCGCAGGCGACAATCGCCATCAACAAACGACCGATCTGCGTCATGAGCCCGTCTGCAATTCCTCGAGATGTGTTCTTTTCAGCCTCATTCCCTTAGCATAGCTTCGGCTGCGATGCCGTGGAGGACTGTGATGCGTAGTGCTGTTCCGGTAGGACCGATTGTCGCCGCCCTCGTTGCCATGATCGCGGTCGCCGGGCCGGCTCGTGCCGAGGAGCTCAACGACTATCCGACCTCGGCGCGGGCCGAATATGTGTTCGGCTGCATGAAGGCGAATGGCGAGACCCGTGAGGCGATCGCGCAATGCTCCTGCTCGATCGACGTGATCGCCTCGATCATCCCCTATGAGCGCTACGTCACGGCCGAGACCGTCCTCAGCATGTCCCAGGTGCACAGCAATCTCGGCACCCAGTTCCGCACGTCCGAGCAGGCCGCCAACGCGCTGAACGATCTTCGCCGGGCGCAGGCCGAAGCCGAAGTGAGATGCTTCTGAAGCGCTGCCGCTCTGCCGCATCAGGTTCCTGAACCGTCGGCCGGCCAATCGTGCTCGAACACGTGGCCCTGCGTATCCTTCGCTTCCGCATGGAATTGCTTGGCGCCGTTCGAGACGTAGGTGAAGCGGATATTGGGATCCTCCGAGATCGAGATGCCGCCTTCGACCGACAGCACCAGGCTGCCATCCTGCGACAGCGTCAGCCGGTCGATGAAGAAGGCCGGGATGTAGAGCTGCGTCACCTGGTCCATCTGGAGGCCGGAATTGTTGGGATGCCCGACCATGACCTGCGCTTCGCGGATGCCGCTCGTGGCGCCGTCGCTGCTTTGCGTGAACTGCCGATAGCGCATCTGGCCGATGCGCGCCTTGGCCTCGTCCGGATTCTTCGCCGCCGGCGCCGAGCAGCCTCCGGACGCCTTGACGAAGGTCTTGACCACATAGAGCTGACCATCCGTCAGCTCGGCCACGGCATGCACGTCCGTGTAGTTGTTGACGCGCACCCGCGTCGAGATCGCAGTCACATTGGCGTCCGCGCCGAGCGTGAACTTGGCGGCCATCGGCGCAGGATTCTGGTCGATCACCAGCGTGATGGTCTTGATGCGGCGCTCGTCGGCGGGCGACAGCTTGCTACGCAGGGTGACCGGGACCACCGAGGCATCCTCGGCGCGCGTCGGCATCTCGATCGACAGCACATTGGTGCCGTCCTGCATCGCCTTGTTGTTGAAGATGTCCTGGACGAGTCCCGGCCATGGATCATAACCATCAGCGGCTTTCGCAGGTGCGAAGGCAAACGCGAGGCATACCCCGAGAAGCAATGTGGACGGCAAGCGGAGCCCGATCATGGCGCAGTCCTCCCAAGGCAGTCTGGTGGATTAACGATCATAGCGCGTCACCCGCCTCATTCCCATTCCATTTCCGAGAATGCTGCAGTTGCGTTGCGGGCATTGTAGTCGTCGAACAGCTCCCATTTGCCGCGCTCCGATCCAGCGGCCCCAGCGGCGTCGGCGATCGGCCTGCCCGCCTTGATCAGCCGGCGAACGTCGTGGGCCAATGTGTCGAGGTAGCGACGCTCGTCACTGAGCGCCAGTGGCCAGGGGCTGACAGGTCCATGGCCCGGGACGACGCGCTCGGCCGGAATGGCCGCGAGTGCGGCCATGTCGGCGATCCAGCCGCGCAGGCTGCCATCCATCACTGGGATGTGACGCAGGAATACGAGATCGCCGGCGAACAAGGTCCGGCTCCGGTCATCATAGACGGACAGGTCGCAGTCGCTATGCGCGGTGCTCCAGGCCTTCAGCGTGAGGGTGCGGCCGCCCAGGTCGAGCGCCATCTCGTCATCGACGTGGATCGACGGAGCGACGAGGCGGACCTCGTCGATCAGTTCGGCGCCCATCAGGCGCCGGAACGCCTCGATGTAGTGCGGCCCGCGCAGGGCGAGCGCCCGGGGCAGGTTCTTGGCGCCGACGAAGCGGGTGCCGTCCGCCTCGAAGGCGGCATTGCCGAACAGATGGTCGGGATGAGCATGGGTGTTGACGACGTAGCGCACGGGCTTGTCGGTACGGGCGCGGATCGCGGCCAGCAGCGCGCGGCCTTCGCGGACGCTGCCGCCGGTGTCGATCACTGCGACCGCGTCACCGCCGACGATGAAACCGACATTGGCGATGGCGCCTTCGTTCGCCGCGTTCATCAGCGCGGTCTGGCCGATGTGAACGAACACGCCGGGCGCGATCTCGCTCACCTCGAGTTCCGGGGGCATGGCAAGAGCGGCGCCGCCGAGCGCCAGCGCACACCAGGCGATGATCGCAATGATCGGATGCCTCACCATCGGCTTGCCTTGCTCGCGTGGGACCTGTGCATCAGGCCATGGACGCTGCGGCGCAGCACTGGGTCAACTCTTCGCGATGACGGCGACTGTTGCACCCGCGCGGCCGGCGGCCTAGCATTTTCAAAAATACCGCGATGCGTTCGATAGGGATGGAAATACGGATGACGAAGCGTCACAAACTTGCTTGCTCGCTGGCTGTTGCCGCGGGGCTCACTCTGCTCGGACCGGCCGCCGCTTTCGCGCAGAGCAACGACGGCCTGGACCTGTCGATCGAGCTGGTCGATCCCAAGGTGCTCAGGGTCTGCGCCGATCCGCGCAACCTGCCGTTCTCGAACGAGAAGGGCGACGGCTTCGAGAACAAGCTGGCCGAGCTCTTTGCCGCCAAGCTGCAGAAGAAGGTGGACTACACATTCTTCCCGCAGGCCACCGGCTTCGTGCGCATGACGCTCGGCTCGCACCGCTGCGACGTGATCATGGGCTTTCCGCAAGGGGACGACCTGGTGCAGAGCACCAGCCCCTATTACCGGACGGCCTATGCGATCGTGACCAAGCCGGGCTCCGATCTCGCCGATGTGGCGACGCTGGAGGACGCCAAGCTCAAGGGCAAGCACATCGGCATCGTGGCGGGCACGCCGCCGGCGACCAACATGGCGCTGGCCGGCCTGATGCCGACCGCAAAGCCCTATCCGCTGATGATCGACACCCGCGTCGATTCCTCGGCGGAGGCGATGATCAATGATCTGAAATCCGGCGAGATCGATGCCGGGGTGCTGTGGGGGCCGATGGCCGGGTACTATGCCAAGCAGGCGAGCCCGCAACTGCACGTCACGCCGCTGGTGAAAGAGACCAGCGGGCCGAAGCTGATCTATCGCATCGCCATGGGCGTCCGTGGCGCGGACCAGAACTGGCGCCGTCAGCTCAACAAGCTGATCCAGGAGAACCAGGGTGAGATCAACAAGATCCTGCTGGACTTCGGGGTGCCGCTGCTGGACGAGAGCAATCATCTGATCACCGCCGAGGCTGCGGCGAAGCCATGATCGGTCGGCTCACCGCTGCGGCATTGGCAGGCGTGCTGCTGATCGCCGTGGCGGTGCGGGCCGATGATCTCGTGCCGGAGCCGGACAGCTATCGCACCGAGAACTACCGCGCGCCGGTGCCGACGACGCTCGCTGGTGCACGCGTGCTGTCGACGCGGGAGACCGAGGCGATCTGGCGCGCAAAATCGGCCGCCTTCGTCGATGTGCTGCCGCGGCCGCCCAAGCCGAAGAACCTGCCGGCCGGGACGGTATGGCGCGAGCAGCCGCGGCTCGACATTCCCGGCAGCATCTGGCTGCCCGACACCGGCTACGGCATCCTTGCCGCCGCCACCGAAGATTATCTCAAGCGTGGCCTCGCCCATGCATCGGGTGGCGATTTCGGTCGTCTGCTCGTGTTCTATTGCCTCGAAGATTGCTGGATGTCGTGGAATGCCGCGCGGCGCGCGCTGACTTACGGCTATCGCAACATCGCCTGGTACCCCGACGGGACCGACGGCTGGAGCCGCGCCGACCTGCCGCTGCAGCAGACGCAGCCCGAGCCGCGGCCTGAGGAGTGATTGCACCGGCCCGCTACCGCGCGCGACGTCGCCAGTTGTTTTGCTCGTCATGCCCGGGCTTGACCCGCCTGCGCGGCCGAAGCCGCTTCGGCGCGGCGAAGGCCCGGGCATCCACGTGGTGCGGCGTGGAAAGACGTGGATGGCCGGGACGAGTCCGGCCATGACGTCGTGGAGGCACTGGTGTGCTCGCTCTCTGCGTCGTTGGTCGGGAGCGAACGGCATCCGCGGATCTACTCCATGTCCTGCAGGATCTCGCGGGCCAGGGCGAACAGGCGCTGGTCGATCGCGGTCGGGACCTCGCAGACGAACTTCATCACGCGACGCCGGTCCTCGAAGATGCGCGTCTCCCAGTTCAACTGGTTGGTCATCTCCTCGACCTTGGCCTGATCCGGGTTGGGCCCGCTGTGCATCTCCTGCAACGCGATGGTGTCGCCGCGCACCTTCTCGACCGCTTCGCGCTGCTTGCGCATGACGCGCTCGAGGCCGTTCATGACCGACGTCCGCTGGGCGTTCAGCGTATCGAACAGGCCGGCAAACAGCAGCTTGCCCTTGCGGGTCTTCTCCTCAGGCGTACCGGTCAGGAAATCGGCGACGTCCTTCTGCGCCTGCTCCAGCGGGATGCGGCGCGCCGCCAGCCTGGCGACCAGCTCCGCGATCTTGGCGTCGTCCTTCCAGCTCGCGCCGACATCGTCGATCGCAGGGCCGGACCACACGGCCGCGATGGAGATTTCCGGCACCTTGGCCTGCGGGCAGGGCCAATCCGGATAGCGCGGATCGGCGGCCATCGCAGCGCCTGCTGACGCTGCGATGGCGACGGCCGCCAGGATCGTTCTCAACCTCATGCCTCGCCTCCGGGACCACGCCTGACAAGACCCCGCGACGGATCGTAGGCCAGGATCGCGCCGATCATGAACACGGCGGTACAGCCGCCGACCACCGCGAGCGAAACCCAGTTCAGCTTGCCATAGAGCGCGAAGCGGATGAGCTCGACCGCGTGGGTGAAGGGGTTGGCCTCGCAGAGATAAGCGAGCCACGGGCTGCCTTCCTCGACGCGCCACAGCGGGTAGAGCGCCGACGAGGCGAAGAACATCGGGAAGATCACGAAGTTCATGACGCCGGCAAAGTTCTCGAGCTGCTTGATGCCGGAGGAGATCAGCATGCCCAGCGCGCCGAGCATCAGCCCGGAGAGGACCAGCGCCGGCAGCACGGTGAGATAGCCCATCGGCGGCGGGGTGATGTCCCAGAACCAGGCGATCGCGAGAAACGCGTAGACCTGCAGCACCGAGACGGCGGTGCCGGCGAGCAGCTTGCAGAACAGGAGATAGCCGCGCGGCAGCGGGCTCACCAGCAAAGTGCGCATGTTGCCCATCTCGCGGTCGTAGACCATCGACAGCGACGACTGCATGCCGTTGAACAGCTGGATCATCGCCATCAGGCCGGGCGCGATATAGACCTCGTAGGGGATGTAGGTCTCGTAGGGCGGGATGATCGAGATGCCCAGCACCTGGCGGAAGCCGGCGGCGAAGATGAACAGCCAGACCAGCGGCCGCACCAGCGCCGAGACGAAGCGCTCGCGCTGGTGCAGGAAGCGCAGCCCCTCGCGCCAGACGATGCCGGTGAGGCAGGTGATGTATTCGCCGGCCGAGAAGCCGCTGCGTGTGGGGGCGGGTGAGTGGACGGTCGTGACGGTCATGACTCTGCACTCCGCGCCGGGCTGGCCTGCGTCGTCAGCCGCGCGAACGCGGCGTTGACATCGGACGCGCCGGCCTCGGTGATCACCTGCGGCACCGGCCCGCGCGCCAGCACGCGGCCTTGATGCAGCACCACGAGATCGTCGGTCGGCGCGATCTCGTCGAACAGATGCGTGGCCCAGAGCACGCCGATGCCCTGCTCGGTGACGAGCTGACGGACATGACCGACGATGTCGGCGCGAGCCTTGACGTCGAGACCGACGGTGGCCTCGTCGAGCAGCAGGAGGCGCGGCCGGTGCAGCAGGGCACGGGCGATTTCAAGGCGGCGCATCTGGCCGCCGGAGAGGTCACGCACCTTGTTGCCGGCGCGGTCGGCGAGGCCGATCCGTGTCAGCAGCTCCTCGCTGCGGGCGCGGGCCTCGCGGCGCGAGATGCCGTGCAGCGCGGCGTGGTAGAGCAGGTTCTGCGTCAGCGACAGATCGAGATCGAGTGTGCGCGGCTGGAACACGACGCCGAGCAGCCGCAGCGCCTCGCCCGGCGTGCGGCCGATGTCATGGCCGAAAATGCCGATCCGGCCGGTCTGCACCGCGAACAGCCGCGTGATCAGCGAGAACAAGGTGCTCTTGCCGGCGCCGTTGAGGCCGAGCAGGGCGGTGAAGCTCGCAGGCCTCACGGCGAAGCTGACGTCGTTGAGCGCCTTGCGTGCGCCGTAGGAATGGCTGACGCCGGCGACCGACAGTGCCGGTACCTGGTCGGGAGCCGTTTGCGGCGTGGCGCCTGTCGCGTCGAGAGCGGGTGCGTTCTGCGTCGTCATGGCTGTGCGATCGTGATGCCCCAGGGCAGCTCGCCGACCTGGATGGTCTTGATCACCTTCTGCGCCGCGACGTCGATCACCGAGACGTCGTTGGAGACGCCGTTGGTGACCAGAAGATATTTCTCATCCGGCGTGAATTCCATGTGCCAGACGCGCTGGCCGACCAGGAGATATTTCTTCACCTCGTGGGTGGTGCCGTCGACGACCGCGACGCGGTTGGCGGGGCCGAGTGCGACGAAGCCGGTCTTGCCATCCTTGGTCAGGGCGATGCCGACCGGCTGGATGGCCTCGCTGCGCAGGCCGGGCACGGCGAACTTGATCTTGCCGGTGACCTCGCGCTTGGCGGGATCGATGATCGACACCGTGCCGCCGATCTCCGCCGACACCCACAGTTCCGAGCCGTCGCTCTTGAACTCGGCATAGCGTGGCCGCGCATCGACCAGCACGTTGGCGACGATCTGGCGCGTCGACGTGTCGATGAAATGCGCCATGTTGGTGGTCTCGGAGGTGCAGATCAGGATCTTGCCGTCCGGGCTGAGCATCATGCCCTCGGGCTCGACGCCGACCTGGACATCGCCGATGCGCACGCGCTTTTCGAGGTCGAGCACGGTGACGGTGTTGTCATTCTCGTTGGCGACATAGAGCGTCTTGCCGGCGGCGTCCTGCGCGAACAGCTCGGGATCCGGGCCGGAGGGCAGGGTGTCCACCACCTCCATCTTCCTGGCGTCGATCACCTGGATGGTGTCGTCATCGCCGACGGCGACCATCACGAACTTGCCGTCGCGCGTGAACGCGATGCCGCGCGGCCGCTGGCCGACCTTGATGGTCTTGGTGACGGTCCATGTGTCGGTATCGATGACGGAGACGGTGTTGCCTTTTTCGTTGGAGACGAAGGCGACGTAGGCGGAGGCGGGCGACGCGTGGGCCAGCCACAGCGCGGCGGTGAGCAGGCTGGCTGCCATGCCGACATACCTGCGAAGCCGTGGCCGTCCTTCGAGACGCCCGCCTCCGGCGGGCTCCTCAGGACGAGGCCGGTGTGCGCGGTTAGATCCAAGCCATGCGCGCTCGAGACCTTGCTGCTGAACCTCCCCGTGATCTCGCCCCTCTCCATGAACACGCCTCTCGGCGTGTTCATGGTCGGTGTGCAGTGCCGCCCTCGGCTCTTGACCCTCATGGTGAGGAGCGCCGTCTTGGGCGCGTCTCGAACCATGAGGCCCCAGACCGATAGCCACATTGGTTGTCGGACTGCGCATCGTCATCAACATCTTCCAATCCGACATCATTGCAGCTTGCACTTGGTTTCGGGGCGGTCGACACCGAGGGTGTCGAGCTCGGAGACTTGATGCAGGAAACCCTCCTGCGGCGAGACCGAGACGATCATGCGGCCGTCAGCCAGCAGGATCGGCTGGCGCAGTTGCAGGTTCCAGTCGCGCAGCGAGAGCCTCGTGCCCTTGAAGGCGGCGATGGTGAAGTTCGGGCCCTTGAGATAGTCGGTCAACGTCTTTGCGTCGCCGGAGTTGGTGCGCGAGGCAGCCTCGCCGATCATGCGCACGGCCATCCAGGCCTGCATGTCCAACGCGTCCATGCGGCGTGATGCCAGCTTCATGAAGCGGTTCTGCAATTGCGTCGCGCCCCACTGGTCCTGCGCCGGATCCCAGCTGGTCGGACGCAGGCCGGCGGAGCCCGCGACGGGGCGCGGATCCCAGGTGCGATAGGGCAGGTAGTTGGCGAACACCTCGCTCTCGTCGGCGGCGACCAGCACGTCATAGGCCGGCGCCTTCTGCGTGAACACCGGCATCTGGCGCTGGATCAGGGTCACGCCAGAGTCAGTGCGCCGCGCGCCGCCGGTGTCCTCGAAGGTGCGCTCCTCGACGATTCTAGCGCCGAAACGGGTGGCGGCGCGACGCAGCGCGTCGGCGAACAGCTTGTCGTTGTCGTGCGAGCCGGTGACCAGAAGCCAGCGCTTCCACTGCTTCCATACCAGATACTGCCCAAGCCCATCGGCCAGCATCGAGCGTGTCGGGGCGACATGGATGACGTTGGCGCGGCAGTCCTGCTCGCGCAGGCGGTCGTCCGTGGCGCCGACATTGAGCAGGGTGGTGCCACGTCCGCGCAGGGCGTCTGCGACCTTCAGCAGCGCATCCGCCGGAAGGTCGGCGAGAATGAAGCCGGCCTTTCCCGCGAGCTCATTGACGGCCTGCGCCGCGTCCTCGTCGTCCTTGATGCGGCGCTCGATCAAAGTGAAGCGCTGGTTGAGGAACTTGCCGGTGGTATTGTTGTCCTCGATCGCGAGCTTCGCGCCGGCCACGCCATCATCGGCCGCTGGCTGGTCGAGCGGCGACAACGTCTGCGGCACGCCGCTACGGCCGAGATAACCGATCGCGATGTCGACCGGCTCCGCCGCGCTGGCGGCGGTTGCGGCGGCGATGAGGCCGATCGCGCCGATCAGAGATCGGGCCAGAACTCCCAGGACCACATGTCCTCCCACTGTTCCCTCGTCCTTTTCCGGCGAGGTTTCGTCTTGCAAGATGAACGAATTGGCCTAGCTTTCAACCCCACTTTTGGCCGCTGTCGCGTCATTTCGGATCACGACCTTGAAACCTGCCGTTCTCTTCGCGTTCCTGATCCTGATGTCTGCGACATCAGTGCATGCCGAGCCGACCAAGGTGGCGGTGTTCGACTTCGAGCTGATCGACACCAGCCTGCAGGGCGAGGTGCAGGGCCCGCGCCAGGACGAGCAGACCAGGCTGGCGCACGCCGCCGAGCAGTTGCGATCGGCGCTGCAGGATTCCGGACGTTTTCGCGTCCTTGACATCGCCCCCGTCAACGATGCGGCGCACCACAGCAATCTGCAGGCCTGCGGCGGCTGCGACGTCAAGCTCGCGGGCGACATCGGTGCCGATCTCGCCATCACCGGGACGGTGCAGAAGGTCTCCAATCTCATCCTCAACATGAACATCTATCTGCGCGACGCGCATACCGGGAAGCCGGTCGCGGCTGTTACCGCCGACATGCGCGGCAACACCGACGAATCCTGGACCCGCACCATGGCCTGGCTGATCCGCAACCGCCTGCTGGCGCCGAACTACGGCGCGCCGCAGGCGCAGTAGGCAGTGATCGCGTTGAGCGTGGCGCCTGCCGCGCCCGCCGCCATCCTTCGAGACGCCCGCCTGCGGCGGGCTTCTCAGGATGAGGGCGAAGCGCGTGGTGACATCCAAGACTCTCCTCGCCGAGACTGCTGCTCGCGCCCCTCATGGTGAGGAGCGCCGTGCGCTGAAGCCAGCCACGTCATCGATGCATCCGAAGGCGCGTCTCGAACCATGAGGCCCCGATGCCGCGTCGATTTGATCAACCAAGGCCATTGTTGGACATGATGGCGTATCCTCGCGGCCCGCTGAGGCCCGAGCTGTGCATGTCGATCGCCCCTCGAAAAGCAGAGAGGCGCAGGGAAGGCCGGGAGCCTGCCGCCCCCATGGCCCGCCTGCAGAAGAAAATGCAGGCGGCAGGTACCACAGGTTCGGCTGGGACATCCCGGCCCTCCCTGCGCGGATGGTCTTAACGGTTGCTTCGCGTTCTCCCCGGTGCGCCGGGCTTTCTGGTCACCGTGCGCGACGACACGCTTCTCACGCGCCGCCACGGGGGCATCGGCATCGGGATGCCAGGACCACGCGACTTGGCCGTACGCCGCGGCGCGTTCGTCCGCATGCTCTCGCGAGCATGCTGCGCGCCGCCGGCGTCCACCGCATCCCGCCTCCACGTTCGTGACGACCGCGATACGCCCTCTCGACGAGGCGGGATGGCGCGATACAATCATGTTTTCTGGAAAAGCGAAAGCAGAATCTTTTTCCCCGACGCACTGGACACGGTGATCGCCTTGCGCGGCCTGCGGAAATCGGCCTGCGCGCGCAGGAGATGATCGGACGGTGAAGATCATGACATTGCCTCGACGGCGCGCGATCGCGCCCGTCGGGCAAATCAAGGCCGCGGCTGATGTCAGCGGCCGAGCCGCGCGGCGTGCCAGCGCAGATGATCGGCCATGTAGGTCGAGATGAAGTAGTAGCTGTGGTCGTAGCCCTCCTGCTTGCGCAGCAGCAGCGGGATGTGGGCCTTGTCGCAAGCGGCCTTGAGCAACTCCGGGCGCAACTGCTGGGTCAGGAACTGATCGGCGGTGCCGACATCGACCAGCAGGTCGGAGACGCGCGCGCCGTCCTCGATCAGCGCCACCGCATCGTGCTTGCGCCACGCCGCCTTGTCGGCGCCGAGATAGCCGCCCAGGGCCTTCTCGCCCCACGGCACCTGCGACGGCGCGACGATCGGCGAGAACGCGCTTGCCGCGCGGTAGCGGTCGGGGTTGCGCAACGCCACCGTGAGCGCGCCATGGCCGCCCATCGAGTGGCCCATCACCGACTGCCGGCGCGGATCGACCGGGAAGTTCGCCGCGACCACGCTCGGCAGCTCCTCGGTGACGTAGCTCCACATCCGGTAGTTCTTCGCGAAAGGTGCCTCGGTCGCATCGACATAGAAGCCGGCGCCGAGGCCGAAATCATAGGCGTTGTTGGGATCGCCGGGCACGCCGTCGCCGCGCGGCGAAGTGTCGGGCGCCACGAAGACCAGGCCGAGCTCGGCGCAGGCGGCGCGAAACTCGCCCTTCTCGGTGACGTTGGCGTGGGTGCAGGTCAGGCCGGAGAGATACCAGACGACCGGCAGCTTCGCGCCGTCGGCATGCGGCGGCACGAACACCGAGAACGTCATCTCGGTCCTGGTCTCCTGGCTGGCGTGGCGGTAGACGCCCTGGACGCCGCCATGGGATTTGTTCTGGGAGACGGTCGTGAGCGTCATGGGATCACCTGTTCGGCAATGATGTCGGGCTGTTGGCGTGGCTATCGCCAACGCGTGTCAGGCTGCGTCGTTCAATCGGGACGAGTCAAGCAACGCCGTTCTCGATCGCCAAACGCACCAGCTCGCCGGATGTTCGCACGCCGAGCTTCTGGCGGATGATCGAGGAGGTGTTGGCGACGGTCTTGTAGGACGAGTGGATCAGCCAGGCAATCTCGGACAGGCTCTTGCCGGCGCTGAGCAGGCGCAGGATCTCGAGCTCGCGCGAGGTCAGTTTCGCCAGCGGGCTCTGCGCGACGGCGGCGCCCGCGAACGCGATGCTGCGCGCGATCGCCGGCGGCAGATAGCTGCCGCCGCGGGCGACCTCGCGGATCGCCTCGGCGAGATCGTTCGGATCGCCGCTCTTGGAGACGTAGCCCTTGGCGCCGATGTCGATGGCGCGCGCCGCGAACACCGGATCGTCGTTCATGCTGAACATGATCAGCCGGGCATTGCCGTCGTGGGCGAGGATGCGCCGCGCCAGCTCGAAGCCGGAGACGGTCGGCAGGTTGATGTCGACGACGCAGACGTCCGGCCGGCGCGCGATGAAGCCGGCTTCGCCGCTCTCGGCGTCCGCGGCTTCGATCAGCTCGAGCTCCGGATCGGTCGAGAGCAGGGCCCGGCAGCCTGATGCCACAATGGGATGGTCATCGACGATCAGTACGCGCATGGCCTTGGGGTCCCGGACTTCCAACTCGCGTCATTGTTGCGATGCATCATTAATGCATGCTGCGCGGTATTGCATGATGTTGCAATTAGATCGCCGGCGGATTTGTCTGTCAATGTGAGTGCGCATGAAACCCGGTGGCGGTGAGGCGGAGAGAATGTGGCAGAATTGGTCGTTGCGGACCCGCATCAACGTGCTGCTGGCGCTGCTGCTGACGCTGGGCCTCGCCATCAACATCGGCCGTCTCGTGCTGGAGGCGGCGCCGCGCGTGCTGGCGGAGGACCAGAGCGTCATCCGCCTGACGCGGGCCTTCGTCGAGACCATCATGGACGAGGTCAACGACGCGCCGGATCCGAACGCGCGGCTGGACCGGATCGTCGGCGATCTCCGACAGCTTCGTCACGTCAGCGTGAGACGGCAGGGAATGCCGGCGCAGACTCCGCCCTCTCCCGGCGTCGGCCGCGCGGCACCGGCGTGGTTCATCGCACTGGTGCATCCCGACAAGACCTCGGTCAGCATGCCGGTCATCGTCGCCGGCCAGAGTGACTCGCTGGTGATCACCTCGCATCCCGACGACGAGATCGCGGAGATCTGGGACGGCATCGTCACCCAGCTCGTCGTCGGCTCGCTGGTCGGGCTGGCGTTGTTCGCGATCACCATGCTCGTGGTCGGCCGCGCGCTGGCGCCGCTTTCGGATCTGTCGGACGCGATGAGCCGGATCGAGGCCGGCGCCTACGATACCCGCGTCAAGCCGGGCGGCGCGCCCGAGCTCGCGGCGCTCTGCGCCAAGCTCAACCATCTCGCCGGCGCGCTCGGCGAGGCGGTGGAGGAGAAGCGCCGCCTCGCCGAGCGCACGGTGTCGCTGCAGGACCACGAGCGCAAGGAAATCGCGCGCGAGCTGCATGACGAGTTCGGGCCGCATTTGTTCGCGCTGCGCGCCCATGCCAGCGCGCTGATGCGATTGCCGGAGGCTGCGACGCTCGACGTCGCCGCGATGCGTCGGCACGGCCAGGCGATCCTCGACCAGGTCAACGCCGTGCAGCAGTTCAACCGCCGCATCCTGGAGCGGCTGCGGCCCGTCGGCCTCGCCGAGCTTGGCTTACGCGAGGCGCTCGGCGCTTTGGTGCGGCTGTGGCGGGAGTCGCGCCCGGAGGTCGCGATCGAGACCAGCTTCACCGACACGGTCGTGCGCAGCAACGAGACGGCGGAGCTGACGATCTACCGGGTGGTGCAGGAGGCGCTGACCAACGTGTTCCGCCACGCCGAGGCCACCGCGGTCGACGTCACCATCGAGCCGCTGCAGCAGACGACGGCCGGCCATCGCCGCAGCTATACGCGGGTGCGCGTCCGCGACGACGGCCGCGGGTTCAGCCCGGAGCACAAGCTCGGCTTCGGCCTCACCGGCATGCGCGAGCGGCTGCTGGCGCTGGGGGGCACCCTGACGGTGGCCACCACCGGCGCCGGCGTCACGATCGAGGCGATGGTGCCGGCCGACGCGGCGTGAGTCCGGCCGCAACGAACCATCCGACCGGCTATTCGCAATTTGCAGCGCGGAGCACGCGGCGGCAGCTCCGCGGCAGATCGCCTATGGCGAGCATGCCTTGGAACTTCGTCTCGTCCCGATGATTGCCACGCAGGTCACACCGTCGAGGCGTGCCACCGAGGATCCCGCCGGGTGAGCGCGAGCGGACAAGGAGCGAGCTGATGAGCAAGGAAACGCCGAAGGACGATCCGCGCCAGAAAAGCGACTGGGGCTCGATGAAGCAGACCGACAAGCCCTGGGCCGAGAAGCCGGAGAAGGAGCAGCGCTCGGAGGCGGCCAAGGACCTGGAGACGTGGAGCGAGAGCAACACGCATTGAGGTGACGGACTGCGATGCGGATAGACGTGTGCAGCTCGGCGTTGTCGCCTTTGTCCGACATCCGACAAATCCGTGTCGGAGCTACGCGGCGGACATCATCGCGCACGGCGCCGGCTCGGGCTGCACCGGCCACACCGCCGCGACGGCCGTGTCAGCCTGCCGCTCGTCGAGAATCCGTTTCACCGAGCGCGAGCAGAGGCCGCATTGGACCGTGCAGCCGAGACAATCATACACTTGCGCCGGCGAGCCGAAGGTGATGTCGGCCGCCGTGACGACGTCGCGAATGGCCGTGTCGCTGATGACGTTGCAGGAACAGATGATCATGGCTGTTGCTCGCTCCTGCAAACGATAAGCAACCGGGATGCCAAGGCCGGCGCGCAGGGCGCGGGCTAATCAGAATCGTTCGAAACGATCTGATCCGCGGGCAGGTCCGCGGGCAGGCTCGCGCTCGTCCTGATGCAGTGCGCGACATGCAGCCGCATGGCGGCCAGCGTCGCCTGGGCGAGTGCCTGTCCCTGCGCATCGATCCCGGTCCACTGCGCATGACGGCCGCGTGGATCGATCTCGGCGAGCGCGATGCCGGCCGGCAGGTCGCTGCCGTCGCGGACGATGCCGCGCAGGATGCCGTCATGGGGGGCCGTGACCGGCGCGCCGGAGAGATGGCCGATCACGAAGCCCTTGTAGATGCGCGTGCCGATCTCGATCGGAGTATGCCATCGGCCCTCATGCGGCGAATGCACCAGGCACTCGACGCCGACGAGCGCGCCGACATCATCCGTTGCCAGCGTCCAGCCCTGGCGTACGATCTGGCCGACCCGGTCCGGCCGGGTCTCGATCGCGATATCGCAATTGGCCGACGGCGAGAAACCCGGACCGATGCCGATCGAGAGCCGCGTCATGCCGCGCAGGTCCGGGGTCACTTCGCGCCTCTGCATCCGCGCGTCGATCAGGACGTCGATGGTACGGACCGGCAGGAGATCGAGCAATCCGAGTGGGGTGACGAGGACGTGCCGGGGATTGCCGAGCGCCTTGAACACCTCCATCGTGCTCTCGATGCGCTCGCCGGTCACGTTCTCGACGCGGACCGTGTCGCCGAACAGGGCGTCGTGAAACGCCATCTTGCGGCGCATGACCGGCGGATTGGGATCATGCGACAGCACCACGCAGAAGCCGGCACGATGCAGATGCACGCCGATCGCCGACGCGACGTCGTTGGTCCCGAGGACCACGGCGAAGCGCACTGCATTCGTCCCCATGTCCTGGTCCATACGCTGTTGGCGTCTCGTGGCTGTCCATCGTTCGACTGACAAGCGGTCTTCCAGTTCGAATGATCGGTTCCGTCGAGCAAGAGTTGGACCATCGGCCATCGTTCTGAAAACGATCGCGCTTTGACGGTCTTGCGAAGGACGCGGTCCAAAGCCGACGCGGGATGTGTCCAGAACCCGCCAATCTGTCGCGAACCCGACAGGAAAAGGCTGCTTTGCCCGCTGTTTTCGCTGGCCCGGAATCTGCACAACCGGAGCATGGCGATACCACTGGTATTTCCGATCGTCGCGGAGCCTGCGCCCAGACCACGTCTGAGGCAAAGGCAGCAGCCGAAGCTCGGTAGCCGGCGTCCTGGTGGCGTTGCGGCGCAGGATCAGGACGGATGAGGTGAGCCTCGATCTCGACCAGGACGTCCGCGAACCCGTCATCGAGGCGGCCGGGACCATCACGGCGTGCCCGTTCCATCGAGACATGGCCGCCGCCGAGCGGCCCGCGCGCACCGAGCAGAAAACGCTCGTGCTGACCGGCGGCTCGCGCGGCATCGGTCATGCGACCGCAAAGCTGTTCTCCGACGCCGGCTGGCGCATCATCACCTGCTCGCGCCAGCCTTTCGATGGCGGCCGCTGTCCGTGGGACGCCGGTCCCGACAATCACGTCCAGGTCGATCTCAGCGATCGCAAGGCGATCCCGCGTGCGATTGCCGACATCAAGCAGCGGCTCGACGGCGCGCCGCTGCATGCCTTGATCAACAATGCCGCGATCTCTCCGAAGGCCGGCGACGGCGGCCGGCTGGATTCGCTGTCGACCTCGGTCGAAACCTGGATGACCGTCTTTCACGTCAATTTTCTCGGACCGATCCTGCTGGCGCGCGGGCTGTTCGAGGAGCTGAAGCGCGGGCAGGGCGCGGTCGTCAACGTGACCTCGATCGTCGGCACCCGCGTCCATCCGTTTGCGGGCACAGCCTATGCGACCTCGAAGGCGGCGCTCGCCTGCCTCACCCGTGAGATGGCGCACGACTTCGCGCCGCATGGCATCCGCGTCAACGCCATCGCGCCGGGCGAGATCAAGACCGAGATGGTGTCGCCGGAGACCGAGGCGCGGTTCTCGCCGCTGATTCCGATGCGCCGGATCGGCGCGCCGGAAGAGGTCGCCAAGGTGCTGTTCTTTTTGTGCTCGGATGCGGCGAGCTACGTGACCGGCGAGGAGATTCAGATCAACGGGGGGCAGCACCTCTAGGTTGATCACAGCCGCGCGCGGCCGACACGTGGATGTGAACGCGTCATGCCGCGGCTGGCAGCCGAAGGAGTCGAGCGGCGGGCCGGACGTGGAAAGTTGGTGTTCAGGTGTTGTCCGTTGCGATCCGGTCGCAAACATGCCGGCGGATACGCGAATACTAGATGTCGAGAAGACAACGCGAAATCGTCAGGCGCATCGTCTTTGCCGCCCGGGCGGACGTGCAATGCACGCATCGTCACGGGTGCAAACTAATTTGTTAACATCATGAAAGCCTGCAGCTTTTCTGATCTGTCCGTTGCACACTACTTCTGCGGCAATGCAGCAAAGTTAGGCACGACAATCATCTGCGGTTAAGGGAGGATGTTAGAACACCTACAATCACGGGCGGCTTCACCAAGGCGTTCGTGACGATCAGAGAAGCGACGATGGTCCAAACGGAAACACGTCAGGTCGAAGCTCAGGACGTCAGGTCCAACGCCGCGCCGATTCCGCTCAGCGAGATCGCGCTGACCGGAATTTTCGAAATCTCGAAAATTCTCGCCGCGCCGACGCGGCTGGAGATCACCCTCGCCAATGTCGTCAACCTGTTGCAGTCCTTCATGCAGATGCGCCACGGCGTGGTGTCGCTGCTCGCCGATGACGGCATTCCCGATCTCGCAGTCGGGGCCGGGTGGAGCGAAGGCAGCGACCAGCGTTATCGCGAGCGCCTGCCGCAGAAGGCCATTGACCAGATCGTCGCCACCGCCGTGCCGCTGATCGCCGAGAACGTCGCCGATCATCCCGCCTTCAGCGATGCGGATGCGGCCACGCTCGGCGCCGGCGCCGACACCCGTGTGTCCTTCCTCGGTGTTCCCATCCGCATCGACCAGCGCGTCGTCGGCACCCTGACGATCGACCGGGTCTGGGACGGCCGCGCCGTCTTCCGGCTGGATTCCGATGTGCGCTTCCTGACCATGGTCGCCAATCTGATCGGCCAGACCATCAAGCTGCATCGCGTCGTGGCGCGCGACCGCGAGCGGTTGATGGCGGAAAGCCACCGGCTGCAGAAGGAGCTCTCGGAACTGAAGCCGGTGCCGAAGGATCGCAAGAGGGTGCTGGTCGACGGCATCGTCGGCGACAGCCCGGCGCTGCGCGCGCTGCTGGAGAAGATCAACGTCGTCGCCAAGTCGAATGCGCCGGTGCTGCTGCGCGGGGAATCCGGCACCGGCAAGGAGCTGGTGGCGAAGGCGATCCATGAACTGTCCAATCGCGCGAAGCGGCCGTTCATCAAGATCAACTGCGCCGCATTGCCGGAGACGGTGCTGGAGTCGGAGCTGTTCGGCCACGAGAAGGGCGCCTTCACGGGCGCGATCAACGCTCGCAAGGGCCGCTTCGAACTGGCCGACAAGGGCACATTGTTCCTCGACGAGATCGGCGAGATCTCCCCGGCGTTCCAGGCCAAGCTGCTGCGCGTGCTGCAGGAGCAGGAGTTCGAGCGCGTCGGCGGCAACCAGACCATCAAGGTCGATGTCCGCATCGTCACCGCCACCAACCGCAATCTCGAGGAGGCGGTGTCGCGCAACGAGTTCCGCGCCGACCTCTACTACCGCATCAGCGTGGTGCCGATCAAATTGCCGCCGCTGCGCGAGCGGCGCAGCGACATCCCGCAGTTGGCGCGCGAGTTCCTGCGCCGCTTCAATTGCGAGAACGAGCGCGATCTCACCTTCGACGTCAGCGCCATCGAGGTGCTGATGCATTGCGGCTTTCCTGGCAATGTGCGCGAGCTGGAGAACTGCGTGCAGCGGACCGCGACCATGGCGACGGGCTCGGCGATCGGCATGGACGACTTCGCCTGCAGTCGCAACGAGTGCATGTCGGCGATCCTGTGGAAGGGCAATACGGTGACGCCTCCGCCGCCGCGCGGCCAGCCGATGGTGCCGCTGCCGATCCTGCCGCGGACGTCGGCGCCGGTCGAGGCTCCCGTCGAGCTGCCGGCGATCGATGCCGATGACGGCGAGTATTCCGATAGCATGGAGGGCGGCGCTGTGCCGGAACGCGACCGCATCGTGCAGGCGATGGAGCGGTCCGGCTGGGTCCAGGCCAAGGCCGCGCGCCTGCTCGGCCTCACGCCGCGCCAGATCGGCTACGCGCTGAAGAAGCACAACATCGAGGTCAAGCGGTTCTGAGCGGCCTGGCTTCGGCTCTTTGAAGGGCGCGCGGCTGGCGCGCCCTTTTGTTTGGGCGCACGCTGCGGTCGACCGCTGCAGTCATCGTGAGAGTCGAGCTTTCAACCACGGTGGCGGTCGACTCCCCTCCCCCTTGCGGGGAGGGGTTGGGGGTGGGGGTCTCCGAACGCAAATCGTTGTGAGTGCATTCGATCGTTATGCAGGTCTTGCCGCGGCTTACGCTCGGTTGCTCAGCGGTTCGATGTATCAACGATGGCCGGTGTCCTCGACAGAGCATCAGCGCGCATCACATGCCGCGTGCGCGTGGACCCACACCCCCGACCCCTCCCCGCAAGGGGGAGGGGAGCGCACCGTCGTCGCGGTTGGCAGTCCGATTTCGGAGACTACCGCTTACTTCGCGTCCTGTCGCACTTGCGACATGCTGTCGGGAGAGCGACAGCTCGCCGTGACCGGCGAACTTTAGAATCCTCCTTAGAAATCAACCAAATGCTCTCTGGCACGGCGCTTGAAAGATAACGCGCGAATGACATCGCTCGATGTCGCAGGAATCGCGGGAGCTGCACATGACCTACAAGATCATCGCCTCACAATGCACGGTCTGCGGGGCATGCGAATTCGAGTGCCCGAACGCAGCCATTCGGCTCAAGAACGACATGTACATCATCGATCCGAAGAAGTGCACGGAGTGCGAAGGCCATTTCGACGCGCCGCAATGCGCTGCCGTCTGTCCGGTGCCGGACACCTGCGTCCCTGCCTGACGCGGGCCGCGGCGGAAACATTGCAAGCGGAGTGAGCGATGGCAGCAGTTCAGGAGACCATTGATCGGGTCAAGGGCATTGACGTCGATCAATATCGCTACGGGTTCGAGACCGTCATCGAATCCGAGAAGGCTCCGAAGGGGCTGTCGGAAGACACCATCCGCTTCATCTCGGCCAAGAAGAACGAGCCGGCTTGGATGCTGGAATGGCGGCTGGAGGCCTATCGCCGCTGGCTGACCATGGCCGAGCCGACCTGGGCGCGGGTCGGCTATCCCAGGATCGACTATCAGGATCTCTATTATTACGCCGCGCCGAAGCCGAAGAAGAAGGTGGCCTCGCTCGACGAGATCGATCCGGAGATCCTGAAGACCTACGAAAAGCTCGGCATTCCCCTGCGTGAGGTCGAAATCCTCGAGGGCGTCGAGCGGCCTGCGGCGGCGGAAACCAATGTCGACGGCGAGGCGGCGGCGCCGCGCAGCAGGATCGCGGTCGATGCCGTGTTCGACTCGGTATCGGTGGCGACGACCTTCAAGGAGGAGCTGAAAAAGGCCGGCGTGATCTTCATGCCGATCTCCGAGGCGCTGCGCGAGCACCCGGACCTCGTGCAGAAATATCTCGGCACGGTGGTGCCGACCACCGACAATTATTTCGCCACGCTCAATTCGGCGGTCTTCTCCGACGGTTCGTTCGTCTACATCCCGCCGGGCGTGCGCTGTCCGATGGAGCTGTCGACCTATTTCCGCATCAACGAGCGCAACACCGGCCAGTTCGAGCGCACCCTGATCATCGCCGACAAGGGCGCCTACGTCTCCTATCTCGAAGGCTGCACCGCGCCGCAGCGCGACGAGAACCAGCTCCATGCCGCCGTGGTCGAGCTGGTCGCGCTCGATGATGCCGAGATCAAATATTCGACGGTGCAGAACTGGTACCCCGGCAATTCGGAAGGGGTCGGCGGCATCTACAATTTCGTCACCAAGCGTGGCGACTGCCGCGGCACCAATTCCAAGATCTCCTGGACCCAGGTCGAGACGGGATCGGCGATCACCTGGAAATATCCGAGCTGCATCCTGCGTGGCGACAATTCCAGCGGCGAGTTCTACTCGATCGCGATCTCCAACGGCTTCCAGCAGGTCGACAGCGGCACCAAGATGATCCATCTCGGCAAGAACACGTCGAGCCGGATCATCTCCAAGGGCATCGCCGCCGGAAAGTCGCAGAACACCTATCGCGGCCTGGTCAGCGCGCATCGCAAGGCGTCGGGGGCGCGCAACTTCACCGCCTGCGACTCGCTCTTGATCGGCGACAAATGCGGCGCACACACCGTGCCCTACATCGAGGCAAAGAATTCCTCGGCGGTGTTCGAGCACGAGGCAACCACGTCCAAGATCTCCGAGGACGTGCTGTTCTACTGCATCCAGCGCGGCCTTAGCCAAGAGGAAGCGGTCGGCCTCGTCGTCAACGGCTTCGTCAAGGACGTGCTGCAACAGCTGCCGATGGAATTCGCCGTCGAGGCGCAGAAGCTGATCTCGATCTCGCTCGAAGGTTCGGTTGGATGACGGCGTCGCGCGGCGACAACATCAGAAGGAGTGTTCGATGACGGCCCTGCTCGAAATCAAGGGACTCCACGCCGAGATCGCCGGCGGACGGAAGATCATCCAGGGCCTGGACCTGACCGTGAACAAGGGCGAGATCCACGCCATCATGGGGCCGAACGGTGCCGGCAAGTCGACGCTGTCCTACGTGCTCGCCGGCAAGCCCGGCTACGAGGTCACCGCCGGTGAGGTCTATCTCAACGGCGAGGACCTGCTGGCGATGGCGGCCGACGAGCGCGCCGCCAAGGGTGTGTTCCTCGCGTTCCAATACCCGCTGGAGATCCCCGGCGTTGCCACCCTGACGTTCCTGCGCGCCGCCTTCAATGCCCAGCGCAAGGCGCGCGGCGAGGAGGAGCTGTCGTCGCCCGACCTGATCAAGCGCGTGCGCGAGATCGCCAAGACCCTGAACATCGACGCCGACATGCTGAAGCGGCCGCTCAATGTCGGCTTCTCCGGCGGCGAGAAGAAGCGCAACGAGACCCTGCAGATGGCGCTGCTGCAGCCCTCGCTCTGCGTGCTCGACGAAACCGATTCCGGTCTCGACATCGATGCGCTGAAGGTCGTCGCCAACGGCGTCAACGCGCTGCGCTCCGCTGAGCGCGGCATGATCGTGATCACCCATTATCAGCGGCTGCTCGACTACATCGTGCCCGACATCGTCCACGTGTTCGCGGCAGGGCGCATCGTCCGCACCGGGACCGCGGACCTCGCGCGCGAGCTCGAGGCGACCGGTTACGCCCAGTATCAGAGCGAAGCGGCGTAAGAGCGCGAGGAGCACGAGCATGGGCGTCGCGATCCGCAAGACCAAGGCCGAGCTCGGACTGGCCGATCTGTATCAGGGCGCCCGCCGCTATCTGCCGGGTGGCGAGGAGATCACGGCGGTGCGCGCCGCCGCATTCGACCGCTTCAACGCGGTCGGCCTGCCGCATCGGCGCGTCGAAGCCTGGCGCTACACCGATCTTCGCACGCAGATGAAGGAGGCGAAGCGTCTCGCTTCGCTTCCGGACGATGCTGCGAAGGCCAAGGCGCGCGAGGCGCGCGACTTGTTCGCCGGCGCCGGCTTTCGCAAGCTGATGGTCGTCGACGGCGCCTTCGTGCCCGAGCTGTCGGACCTCGCCGATCTCGAGACTGGCCTCACCATCCAGCCGATGGCCGACGCGCTCGTCGCCGACAAGCCGCTGCTGTCGCAGCGTCTCGGCCCGATGGTGCCGGACGACGATCCGGCGCTGGCGCTCAACACCGCGCTGGCCGCCAATGGGGTCGTGATCCTGGTCGCACCGGGCACCGTGCTGAGCCGGCCGATCCATGTCGCCTTCGTCACGACCAACTGGGTCGCGACCTCGATGTTCACGCGGTCGCTGGTCAATATCGGTGCCGGCGCCAGCGCCACCATAGTCGAGACGCATCAGGGACCCGACGGCAGCGAGTATCAGGTGAACGCCGCAATGCAACTCGTCGTCGGCGACGAGGCGCGGATCGATCACGTCAAGGTCGTCAGCGAGGGCAACAGCGCGCTGCATATCGGCTCGCTGCTCGCCAATATCGGCGCGCGCGCGACCTTCAACCAGCTCGGCTTCGTTGCCGGCGGCGGCCTGGTGCGCAATCAGCTGTTCGTCCGCCTTGCGGGTGAGGGCACCGTCGCCGATATCCGCGGCGGCGCGCTGCTGTCGGGCACGCAGCATGCCGATGCCACGCTCGCTATCGAGCACGCCGCCGAGAACGGCCAGAGCCGCGAGACCTTCAAGGCCGTCGTCGGCGATACCGCGCGCGCGGTGTTCCAGGGCAAGATCACCGTCAGCCCCGGCGCGCAGAAGACCGACGCCAAGATGATGTCGCGGGCGCTGCTGTTGTCCGACGAGGCCGAGGCCGACAGCAAGCCGGAGCTCGAGATCTTCGCCGACGACGTGCAGTGTGGTCACGGCACGACCACCGGCGCCATCGACGATGAGCTGTTGTTCTACTTGATGGCGCGCGGCATTCCGCCCAAGGAGGCCAAGGCGCTGCTGATCCAGGCCTTCATCGGCGAGATCATCGAAGGCGCGGCCAATGAGAGCGTGCGGGCGGCGCTGACCGAGGCGATGCTGGGCTGGCTCGGACGACGGGAGTAGATGATGCATGCAGCGGTGCAGGGAAGCGGCTACGACGTCGGCCGCATCCGGGCGGATTTTCCCATCCTCGGCATGCAGGTGCACGGCAAGCCGCTGGTCTATCTCGACAACGCCGCCTCGGCGCAGAAGCCGCAGGCGGTGCTCGACCGGATGAACCAGGTCTATACGTCCGAATATGCCAACGTGCATCGCGGCCTGCATCATCTCGCCAACGCCGCCACCGAGGCCTATGAGGGCGCCCGTGCCAAGGTCGCGGCGTTCCTCAATGCTGAGAGCCCGGAGCAGATCATCTTCACGCGCGGCGCCACCGAGGCGGTGAATCTGGTGGCGCAGACCTTCGGGCGCGAGCGGATCGGGCCGGGCGACGAGATCGTGCTCTCGATCATGGAGCACCACGCCAATATCATTCCCTGGCATTTCCTCAGGGAGCGCCAGGGTGCTGTCATCAAATGGGCTCCGGTCGATGACGATGGCAACTTCCTGCTCGACGAATTCGAGAAGCTTCTGACGCCACGCACCAAGATGGTGGCGATGACACAGATGTCGAACGTGCTCGGCACCGTCGTTCCGGTCAAGGAGGTCATCCGCATCGCGCACGCCCGCGGCATTCCCGTGCTGGTCGACGGCTCGCAGGCCGCCGTGCACATGGAGGTCGACGTCCGCGATCTCGACGCCGACTTCTACTGCGTCACCGGGCACAAGATCTATGGTCCGACCGGCATTGGCGCGCTCTACGGCAAGCGCGAGCTCCTGGCCGCGATGCCGCCGTTCAACGGCGGCGGCGAGATGATCCGCGAGGTATCGCGGGACTTTGTCACCTATGGCGACCCGCCGCATCGCTTCGAGGCCGGCACGCCGCCGATCGTTGAAGCGGCTGGGCTCGGCGCGGCGATCGATTACGTCGCCTCGATCGGCAAGCAGCGCATCGCGGCGCACGAGCATGATCTCGTCGCCTATGCCACCGAGCAGCTGCGCGAGATCAACTCGCTGCGCATCATCGGCAATGCCGCCGACAAGGGCGCGATCGTCTCGTTCGAGATGCAGGGCGCCCACGCCCACGACTTCGCCACCGTCATCGACCGCTCCGGCGTCGCGGTCCGCGCCGGCACCCATTGCGCCATGCCGCTGCTGGAACGCTTCGGCGTGACGGCGACCTGCCGTGCCTCGTTCGCGATGTACAACACGCGGGAAGAGGTCGATGTCCTCGTGCGCGCGCTGAGGAAGGCGCAGGAGTTTTTCGCGTAGAGACGACTTGCCCTACGCTTGATGATCGCAAAGAGACGGTGCTGATTGATGCGCCCTCTCCCCTTGTGGGAGAGGGCAGCACCGCTGTGAGTCCCAGGCAAACTCGGGTGAGGGGTTGTCTCCGCGAGCCACGACCGTCTGAATATGCCGAGACAACCCCTCACCCGGCGACCCAGGGCGATGCTTCGCATCGCCAGGGGCCGCCACCCTCTCCCACAAGGGGAGAGGGTGCACCGAGATCGCCGCCACAAGACGGATCAATCAAGCCAGAAAATAAGCCAATCAAACCTACGCCGCCGCCGCCAGCGCCGCCTGGGCATCCGCCTTGATGCGGGCCACCATCGAGCGGAAACCGTTGGAGCGCTGCGGGGTCAAATGCTCGCGCAGGCCGAGCTTCTCGAACAGGGCGATCGGATCGGCGGCCAGGATCTCGCTTGCCGTGCGGCCCGACACCATGGCCAGGAGGATCGCGACCAGGCCGCGAACGATGTGGGCGTCGCTGTCGCCGATGAAGTGGAGCGCCGGTGCTGCGGCGTCGTGCCGCACGGTGGTGGCGAGCCAGACCTGGCTGGTGCAGCCCTGCACCTTGTTGCCATCATTGCGGTCGGCGTCGGGCAGCGGCGAGAGGCCGCGGCCGAGCTCGATCACATAGCGGTAGCGGTCGTCCCAGTCGTCGAGCAGCGCGAAATTCTCGACGATGTCCTCGATGTCCGGCGCCCCCGGCGCCGTGGTCTGGGTCATCTTCAACATCAGGCTCTCCGTGTCACCGGCTGATCTCCGTGGATATGCGGGCCGGCGATGCCGTCGGGCCCGGTTCGCTCCCGCGCCGTGCCAGCACGGAATCGACCGCGTGCGTGACGCCGTCGAAGGTGATCGGCTTGGCGATGACGGCTTCCGCGCCCTGCTGCAGGCCGGCCAACGCGAGCGGCGATCGGGTCGATCCCGCGACCACGATGATGCCTGCCTGATGCATCTTCCGGGCAAGCATGCCGACGGTCTCGGCGCCGTCGTCCTCCAGGATGCTGCTCCCGACCAGGACGGCATCGGGTGTGGCCCGCACGGCCTTGCTCAGTGCATCCGCGGTCTCCGCGAAGGTGAAGGTCTCGTGACGCTCGCTGAGAATGTAGCCGAGCGCCGAGCGGATCACCTGATCGGCTTCAATGACAAAGACGCGCGCCTTGCTCGCCATCAAAAGTACTCCTGCTGGCCCGTTCGAAAGCGGGTTTGATCTACATCAAGCAAACTCCGTACCGCCGCTCCTGGCCGGCCTCGGCGAGCGTTCCGCGGTGTTCTCTACGGAAGCGTCGCTCGGAGCCGCGGCGGCATGTGTCGTTTCGGACAGCACGGCGCGGGAGCGTCGGGTGAAAACCCCCGATGTCGGATTTGCAACAAGTACATCCTAGCGCCGAGCTTGGCCGCATCTCTTTCAAAACATGGCCTTTTTAACGATTCCAAAGCTCTGGCACATCAGTTGCAAAACTGGGCTCAGGCAAAGGTTGAGGGCTGAGTGCACGCCGACGCTTCGGACGAGCGATGCTCTCCTTCCCAATAACCCGTCTGCCGGTTCTGGAGAGAGGACGCGGTCTCGTCATGCAAGGCGCATGCGGGACATTGGCAATCGGTTGATGGAGAGCAGAATGTCATCACTTCGACAAATCGCATTTTACGGCAAAGGCGGCATCGGCAAATCGACGACGTCGCAGAACACGCTCGCGGCGCTCGCCGAGATGGGTCATCGGATCCTGATCGTCGGCTGCGA